>NZ_JANEWG010000041.1 GCF_028069725.1 Citrobacter sp. Awk 4 | reverse complement strand
CAAGCTCCCCTGTGCTACCGTTCGACTTGCATGTGTTAGGCCTGCCGCCAGCGTTCAATCTGAGCCATGATCAAACTCTTCAATTTAAGTTTGATGCTCGTGAATTAAACTTCGTAATGAATTACGTATGTTCACTCAGAGACTTGGTATTCATTTTTCGTCTTGCGACGTTAAGAATCCATGTCACTTTGAGTGCCCACACAGATTGTCTGATAAATTGTTAAAGAGCAGTGCCGCTTCGCTTTTTCTCAGCGGCGCGGGGTGTGCATATTACGCTATCCCGCTACAGAGTCAAGCCTTTATTTTTGCTTTCTCTGCTGGAGTTCTCAGTGGAACCCCGCTGACCCGGCGACTTGCGTGCCGTTGTTCCGTGTCAGTGGAGGCGCATTATAGGGAGTTATTTCCGGCTGACAAGCGGAAATTTGAAATAACGCTCCAATCGTCTCTTTTTTCACCAAAACAACCATTAAGATGCCACAAAATAAGCAAATTGTCGTTTTTGCAGCCGTAATCACACTTCCTGGTGGCATACTAAAGAGTAAGAATTCGAGAAAGGAAAACCATTCATGCCTTTAAGCGCACAACAGTTAGCCGCACAGAAAAATCTGTCCTATGTTCTGGCCGAAAAGCTGGCGCAGCGAATATTAAAAGGTGAATACGCCCCGGGCACCATTCTACCAGGTGAAATTGAGTTAGGTTCACAATTTGGCGTAAGCCGTACCGCTGTGCGTGAAGCCGTGAAAACACTAACCGCCAAAGGCATGGTTTTACCACGCCCGCGTATTGGTACGCGGGTGATGCCGCAAGCGAACTGGAATTTTCTCGATCAGGAATTACTCACCTGGTGGATGACAGAAGAAAACGTCCATCAGGTCATTGAACACTTTCTGGTGATGCGTATTAGCCTGGAACCTCAGGCATGTTTACTGGCAGCCACAATTGGTACAGCTGAACAGAAAGCATATCTGAACACATTAATGGAAGAGATGGTCGCGCTGAAAAAGAACTTTAAGCGTGAGCGCTGGGTTGAAGTCGATATGGCCTGGCATGAGCACATCTATGAGATGAGTGCTAATCCCTTTCTTATCTCTTTTGCGACTTTATTCCATTCTGTCTACCACACCTACTTTACCTCTATTACCTATAACGACGTGGTGAAGCTTGATTTACACCAGGCCATTGTCGATGCGATAGAAAAAAGCGATGGTGACCTCGCCTTCAAAGCTTGTCAGGCATTACTCATTGCGCCAAACGAACTACCAGACAAATAACGAGATACTGAATGTCAGAAAAAAAAGCGCGCAGTATGGCCGGGTTGCCGTGGATAGCAGCCATGGCCTTTTTTATGCAAGCCCTGGATGCCACGATCCTTAATACTGCACTCCCCGCGATTGCGCAGAGCCTTGACCGTTCCCCGCTGGCGATGCAGTCTGCCATTATCAGTTACACCCTAACGGTCGCAATGTTGATTCCTGTGAGTGGATGGTTGGCAGACCGCTTTGGTACCCGCCGAGTTTTTATGATTGCCGTCAGTTTATTTACGCTAGGCTCTCTGGCATGCGCGCTTTCGGGATCGTTAACCGAACTCGTCATTTTTCGCGTAATACAGGGGATCGGTGGCGCAATGATGATGCCAGTCGCCCGTCTGGCATTATTGCGGGCATATCCCCGCAGTGAACTGCTCCCGGTACTCAACTTTGTTACGATGCCAGGCCTGGTTGGTCCAATCCTCGGTCCCGTGCTGGGGGGCGTGCTGGTAACCTGGGCAAGCTGGCACTGGATCTTCCTGATTAATATTCCTATTGGCGTGGCAGGTATTTTGTATGCACGCAAATACATGCCTAACTTTACGACGCCACGTCGCAGCTTCGATATGACCGGCTTCTTTCTTTTTGGCTTGAGCCTGGTATTGTTTTCCAGCGGTATGGAGTTATTTGGCGAGAAGATTGTCGCAAGCTGGATCGCGCTGAGCATTATTGCCTGCAGTGTTATATTGCTACTGACATATATTCGTCATGCTCGTCGTCATCCTACCCCTTTAATCGCCCTGCCTATTTTCAAAACACGAACCTTTTCTGTCGGTATTGCAGGAAATCTCGCAACGCGCCTGGGCACGGGATGTGTTCCTTTCTTAATGCCGCTCATGCTACAGGTGGGGTTTGGTTATCCTGCACTGATTGCCGGTTGTATGATGGCACCGACAGCACTGGGATCCATTCTGGCTAAATCGACCGTTACGCAGGTGCTACGTCGCCTTGGATACAGAAAAACCCTGGTGGGTATTACCGTATTTATCGGCCTGATGATTGCTCAGTTTTCCCTGCAATCGCCAGCGATGCCAGTGTGGATGCTGATTCTGCCGCTGTTTGTACTGGGGATGGCGATGTCTACCCAGTTTACCGCCATGAACACGATCACGCTTGCTGACCTGACCGATGACAATGCCAGTAGCGGTAATAGCGTACTGGCTGTCACACAGCAACTTTCTATCAGTTTAGGCGTCGCTATCAGCGCCGCCGTGCTGCGCATTTATGAAGGTATGGAAGGCACCAACACGGTCGAGCAGTTCCATTATACTTTTATGACCATGGGCGCGGTTACTGTGATATCCGCGCTCATGTTCATGTTGCTCAAATCCAAAGATGGTCGCAATCTGATCAAAGAGCGGCGCACGTCTAAACCGACCCCCGCGCCATCAAAACCGGAGTAAGCTGCAAACGCTGCTGTTGTAATGCGGGCTGAGCCATACGATGAATTAACACATCGATGGCCAGTTCGCCCAACTCATCTTTGGCTTGATGAATTGTGGTGAGCGGTGGCGTCATATAACGCGCCAGTTCAATATCGTCATAACCAATCACCGCCATATCTTGTGGAATACGCAATCCTGCCTGGTATAACGCCTGATAAGCACCAACAGCCATTGCATCATTACCCGTAAAGACCGCTTGCGGCAGTTCCTGATGTGACAGTAGCGTTTGCATCGCTTCAAACCCACCGCCAAACTCAAAATCACCGGTGATTTCGTAACCTTCCAGGATAGTCAGTCCGGCACGGTTCATCGCCGCCCGATATCCTTCCAGTCGCAAACGCGCCGGCGTTTTATCCAGCGGCCCTGTGATACACGCGATACGTGTAAAACCTTTATCGATCAGGTACTGGGTCGCTAAATCCCCGCCTAACAGCGAGTTATCCTGAATCAGATCGCTTTCGCCTTCACCATCAAAGGGGGACCAGTCCATCATAACGGTTGGAATTGAAGGATAGCGTTGCATGATTTCACGTGATGGTTGATGCGTTTCGGTACAAAGCAGCAGTAAACCATCGACCCGCTTTTGCATCAGCGTTTCCAGATTACGGTTCATACGTTGCTCATCGCCTTCGGTATTGCATAACACCAGGCTATAGCCCCGCTCAAAGCAGCTACGCTCAACGCCGCGAACAAGTTCTGAATAAAAAGGGTTGGTACTGGCCGTGATCAGCATACCAATGGTGCGGGTCTGATTTAACTTCAGGCTACGCGCCAGGGCAGAAGGCGCGTAGTTTAACTCTTTAATTGCTGCTTCGACTTTCCCGGTAATGGTCTCGCTAACAAAGCGATCCTTATTAATCACGTGAGAGACTGTCGAAGTAGAAACGCCCGCCAGACGGGCAACATCCTTCATTGTAGCCAAGCGTTACCTCTGCTGACCCAAAAACGCCTCAATCTCTTCGCGCCACGGAACGGAGGGCTGCGCACCTTTACGTGTTACCGCAATGGCGGCAGCAGCATGTGCAAAGCGGATAGCTTCAGGCAACGAAGTCTCTTCCAGTATTGCGGTAATCAGCGCGCCGTTGAAGGTATCACCGGCCGCAATCGTGTCGACAGCATCGACTTTAAAACCGGGAACCCGGTGACCGTCGCCATCCACACTGGCCCAGACGCCACGGCTTCCTAACGTTATCAATACAGTATGGATACCCTTGGCATGCAACACCTGAGCAGCCTTCGCGGCATCGTCATCGTTTTCTACGCGAATACCGGTCAGCTTCTCCGCTTCCGTTTCGTTCGGCGTAATAATATCCACCAGCCCCAGCAGTTCGTCGGAAAGTTCACGAGCGGGTGCCGGGTTAAGCGCTACGATGGTTTTATTCTGATGGGCAATTTTGGCCGCCGCCAATACGCTTTCAATGGGAGATTCCAGTTGCATCAACAATGCAGATGCCTGGGCAATTCGCTCGCGTTGCGCGTCCACCAGTTCAGGTGACAGCGCCGCATTTGCACCAGCATGGATGCCAATGACGTTTTCGCCTTCACCATTTACGAATATCAGCGCCACACCTGTCGCTTCACCTTTGATCACGCTAATTGGCGCGATATCGATATTGTCACGGGTTAGCTGTTTGCGAACACTTTCGCCAATGTCGTCATCGCCCGTACAGGCGATAAACGCAATATTTGCACCACTGCGGCCCGCAGCAACCGCCTGATTGGCGCCTTTTCCACCAAAAGCCACCTGATAGTGGTTACCTGTTACGGTTTCGCCTGGGGTTGGAAAGGATTTAAGGTTAAGGATGTGATCGGCATTAATGCTGCCAAGAACAACGAGGTTGCCTGCGGTTTTCATGTTCGGAATTCCAAGTCAAAGTGCGCCACCGTATTAGGGTGGCGCGTGCCCTGCTTTTCTTTTTACGCTTTCATCTTCAGAATGTTTGTACCTTCTGAGGATGGCGTATTTATGTCGCCATCAGGCAGGAAACTGCCTGAATCGCTTATTACTGCTTAATGACCAGCTTCAGGTCAACCGGATATTTAGCCTGAACCGTCTCACCTTTCAGTACTTTATCAGCGGTCTCAACACCTTTAGCGCCGATCTGATCCGGTAACTGAGCAATGGTCGCAGCCAGTTTGCCATCATTTACCGCTTTTTCGCCATCCGGTGTGCCGTCAAATCCAACCACCATCACATCAGATTTACCTGCGGTTTGCAGAGCGCGCAGCGCACCGAGCGCCATCTCGTCGTTCTGAGCAAATACAGCCTGTACATCCGGATGCGCGGTCAGCAGGTTCTGCATCACGTTCAAGCCTTTGGTACGGTCAAAGTCAGCAGGTTGGCTGGCAAGCACATTGAATTTGTGAGCAGCAACGGCCTGTTGGAAGCCTTCACCACGCTCACGCGCGGCGGAAGTCCCCGCAATCCCCTGTAGTTCAATGACTTTCGCGCCTTCACCCGCTTTCTTCGCGATATAATCACCCGCAATCTTACCGCCCAGCACGTTATCTGAAGCGATATGGCTGACCACTTCGCCCTTAGATGCTACACGGTCCAGGGTGATGACCGGGATTTTGGCCTGATTCGCCATCTTCACCGCATTACCTACCGCGTCGGAATCGGTTGGGTTGATCAGCAAAATTTTGGTGCCGCGTACGGTCAAATCCTGCACGTTCGCCAGTTCTTTTGCCGGGTTATTCTGCGAATCCAGTACGACCAGGTTATAGCCCAGTTTATCGGCTTCTTTCTGAGCCCCTTCTTTCAGGGTGACAAAGAACGGGTTGTTCAGAGTGGAGATAACCAGCGCAATGGTGTCTTTTGCCATCGCATTCGCGCTCACGGTGGCGCTAAGCGCAACAGCAGAAACCAGGGTAGCCAGTTTTTTCATGTTCATATTTAAGATGTCCTATAGTCGTTGTTACTGCTTTTTGTTGTCTACCAGTACCGCCAGCAAAATCACCACAGCTTTAACGATCATCTGGTAATAGGAGGAAACACCTAACAAATTCAAACCATTATTGAGGAAGCCAAGGATCAGTGCGCCGATCAATGTCCCAACAATACGTCCTTTACCGCCCGCAAGGCTGGTACCGCCCAGAACGACTGCGGCGATGGCATCCAGCTCATACCCCGTACCTGCCGTGGGTTGCGCTGATGAAAGACGAGCCACTTCGATAATGCCCGCCAGTGATGCCAGCAAACCACATAATGAATAGACGATAATTTTGACTTTGCTAACGCTGATGCCGGACAAGCGCGTTGCGGCTTCGTTACCGCCCAACGCATAGATATAGCGACCCAGACGGGTATGGTGCAGCATGTACCACGCCGCAAGGAAGACAATCCCCATAATCCAGACCGGTGTCGGGACACCCAGCGGACGACCAATACCGAACCAACCAAACAGATCCGCATTATCCGTAAATCCAGTGTTCACTGGGCTACCGTTGGTATACACCATCGTGACGCCACGCAGCAGCAGCATCATCACCAGCGTAGCGATAAACGCCTGAACGCGACCTTTCGCGACTATTACCCCTGTCACTGCACCAATGGCTGCACCTAACGCCAGCGCAGCGGCAACGGCCACCAGCGCGTTAACTTCGATACCAACAATAGACGCCGCAACAGCACCGGTAAGCGCCAACAGAGAACCGACAGACAAATCGATACCCGACGTCAGAATGACCAGCGTCATCCCCACCGCCATAATGGCGTTGACCGAAGTTTGCTGAAGAATGTTGAACAGGTTATTAACGGTAAAAAAGTTAGGACTCATTGTGGAAACAATCGCGATCAGCACCAACAGGGCAATGAGCGACTTCTGCTCCATCAGCCATGCTTTGGTGAAATAACGGCGACCAGAAACAGCCTGGGTAGTCATCTTTTTTACTCCTGATTCACGCGATTAAGCTTGCCTACAGCGGCAGCCATTAACACTTCCTGGGTGGCCTGCTCGCGAGTGAATTCACCGCCGAGATGCCCTTCATGCATGACGATGATGCGATCGCTCATGCCTAATACTTCTGGCATCTCAGATGAGACCAGAATGATGCTCAGGCCATCGGCCTTAAACTGATTAATAAGCTGATAAATCTCTTTTTTAGCGCCCACGTCTACGCCACGGGTCGGCTCGTCGAGGATCAACACTTTTGGGCGCGTCATTAAACCGCGGGCAATCGCCACCTTCTGTTGGTTACCACCGGACAGCAGGCCAATCGCCTGTTCCATTGACGGCGTTTTCACGTTGAACAGGCGGATGAAATCACTGACCGCCTGTTGTTCATCTTTATGTTTAAGGCTGCCGCCGGTACGGCTGAAGTAACGCAACGCGGTCAACGACATGTTTTCTTTCACCGACATGCCAAGTACTAAGCCGTCACGCTTACGGTCTTCAGAAATGTAGACGATACCGTTCGCCAGGCCGTCCTGCGGCGAACGCGCCACCACTTCATGACCGTCGAGAGTGACGTAACCGCTGGTGCGAGGCAGCGCGCCATACAACACCTTCATCAGTTCGGTACGCCCGGCGCCCATCAAGCCCGAAATTCCCAGAATCTCGCCCTTACGCAGCGTAAAAGAAACATTATTCACGCCGGGACCACACAGATTATCCACTTTCAGGCGGACCTCTCCCGGCGCGTTGTTCAGGCGCGGGTACTGATCCTCAAGCTTACGACCGACCATCATTTCGATGAGTGAATCTTCGGTCAGCGAGGCCACTTCACGTTCGGCAATAAATTGTCCGTCACGAAAAACAGTCACGTCATCGCAAATTTCGAAGATCTCTTTCATACGATGAGAAATATAGACAATCCCGCGCCCCTGCGACTTCAATTCGCGAATAACGCGGAATAAAGATTCCGTTTCGGTATCGGTAAGCGCATCCGTAGGTTCATCCATAATGATGACTTTGGATTCAAAGCTCAGTACTTTGGCTATTTCCACCATCTGCTGATCGCCAATCGACAGTTCGCCCACCAGCCTGTCGCTTTTAAAGCGCAGATTGAGCTTTGAGAGCAAAACGTCGGCTTCGGCATACATCTTTTTCCAGTCGATTTTGCCAAAGCGATTAACAAACTCACGGCCCAGAAAAATGTTTTCGGCGATAGTGAGTTGCGGGATCAGGTTCAGTTCCTGGTGGATAATGCCGATACCGGCTTCCTGAGAAGATTTAGGGCCGTTAAAGGTGGTCTCTTTTCCCAACCACAACAAAGAACCCGCATCACGTGAATAGATGCCGGTTAACACTTTCATCATGGTGGATTTGCCCGCGCCGTTCTCGCCCACCAGCGCCATGACGCGACCTGGATAAACATTCAACGCGGCGCCGGATAGCGCTTTTACGCCCGGGAACGCTTTATCGATCCCTTTGAGTTGCAGTAATGCGTCCATGATGGCCTCAGAACGTGACGCCAGCACAGAGAATAATATTCGCGTACGGAGAACACTCTCCGCTGCGAATGACCGCCTGGCTGTCTGCGGTTTGTTTTTTGAATTGTTCGTGCGTGGTGTAACGAATTTCGATGGTATTTCCCTGGTGTTGTTGCAGTTGCTCAATGTGTTTGAGCAACGTTTCGTGGAGCTGCGGATTATGTTGTTTGATTTCCGTCGCGAGAATGGCCGACTCGACCTGCATTTCACGGGTGACGACATCCAGTACCTGCATAAATGAAGGTACCCCCTGGGTTAATGCCATATCAATACGCGATGTGCTTCCCGGAATGGGTAAACCCGCATCACACACCACCAGCGTATCGGTATGCCCAAGGCGGGAAATTACCGATGAAATTTCAGAATTGAGTACCGTGCCTTTCTTCATTTTCTTACCCCACTAGCGAAACGTTTCGCTGACGATAAGTTTAGTCGCAATAATGCTCAGATAACCACCTTGAGGTTACTGAAATGTGATCAGCATCGAAACGTTTCGCAAACCATGTCATAGCGAAAAATAAAAACTGAGAAGGGATAAACAAAACGCCCCCTTTCATCATGAAAGAGGGCGTTGTGAGGTTTAAATCTCGACCTGGGTTCCCAGTTCAATAACCCGGTTAGGCGGGATCTCAAACTGATCCGGCGCACGCAGCGCATTACGCTGCAACAACAGATACAGTTTGCCGCGCAAACGGAGATACCACGGACGTTTTCCGACGATTAACGATTCGTGTGACATAAAGAAAGAGGTTTCCATCATTCGACAGCTTAACCCTTCCAGACCACAGCGGTGGAAAACTTCTTCAACGTTCGGCGTTTCGCGCCAGCCGTAACTGGCCACCACACGCCAGAAGGTTGGCGACAGTTGCTCAATCTGCACACGACGCACGTTGTGTACATAAGGCGCATCTTCTGTGCGCAGCGTCAGCAGGATCACCCGCTCATGCAGAACCTTGTTATGTTTGAGGTTATGCATCAAGGCAAACGGGATAACGTTCAGTGCGCGCGACATGTACACCGCAGTGCCCGGCACACGAACCGGCGGAGATTTCTCCAGTGAGGCGATCATCGCTTCCAGAGAGTTACCGTGCTCATGCATGCGACGCAGCAGACGGAAGCGCTCGCTTTTCCAGGTCGTCATGATAGTAAACATCACCAGACCCAGACTTAATGGCAACCAACCGCCTGAAAGCAGTTTATCGAGGTTTGCCGAGAACAGCGGAACATCAATACACAGGAACGCCACCAGAATCAGCGCGACGAAGTACTTGTTCCAGTGCCAGTTTTTACGCGCTACGGTGGTCGAGAGGAGCGACGTCAACACCATTGTTCCCGTCACCGCAATACCGTACGCCGCCGCCAGATTGCTGGAGTGCTCGAAGCTGATAATCACAATCACCACAGCGACGTAGAGCATCCAGTTTACAAAAGGAATGTAGATTTGACCCGACTCCATCTCTGAAGTGTGGATAATGCGCATTGGCGACAAATAGCCAAGTCGCACAGCCTGGCGCGTCAGTGAGAAAACGCCAGAGATAACGGCCTGCGAAGCGATAACTGTCGCCAGTGCGGCGAGGATCAGCAGCGGAATTAACGCCCAATCCGGCGCCAACAGGAAGAACGGGTTTTTGATGGCTTCCGGGTGTTTGAGCAACAACGCCCCCTGACCGAAATAGTTCAGCGTCAGCGAAGGCAATACCACGGAGAACCATGCCAGGCGGATAGGGAGCTTACCAAAATGGCCCATATCGGCGTACAGCGCTTCGACACCGGTAATAGACAGCACCACAGCGCCTAATGCGATAAAGGATAGGGTTTTAAACTCCAGAAAGAAATGCACAGCCCACAGCGGATTTAAAGCTTGTAACACTTCAGGGTTGGCGATAATACTGCGCAAACCCAGCCCGGCAAGCACCAGGAACCAAATCAGCATGATTGGTGCAAACAGCTTACCCACCATCCCGGTACCATGCTTCTGAATCATAAACAGCAGGGTGAGGACGATAATAGAAAGTGGGACAATCCAGGTATCGAGCTGCGGCGCAATGATTTCTAAACCTTCAATCGCCGACATGACCGAGATTGCTGGGGTGATAACCACTTCACCATAGAAAAAACTCCCCCCGATCAGTCCGATAATGACCAACGCGGAAGTTGTTCTTGCCGATGTATTCCGCCCGGCTAGCGACATGAGTGTCAGGATCCCGCCTTCACCGGCGTTATCTGCACGCATGACAAACGTCAAATACTTGATGGAGACAACAAAAATCAACAGCCAAAAAATCAGCGACAGAAAGCCAAACACAGCGTCGCGCTCAACGCCAAAACCAAACTGACCGGACAAACATTCACGAAGCGTATAAAGCGGGCTGGTGCCGATATCACCATAGACCACCCCAATCGCCGCGAGGGTAATCGCAGACAATGATTGCTTATTATCAGTGCTCATAGACTAGTCTTTCGTTTATATATGAAATGTGTGCGTAGTCCCTTGGCCCACAAAAAAGCGCAAGTATGCACGATTAATCGCAAAATCGTACCCCTAAATTGCGGCAGATTAATCTGGCGCAAAGAAAATGAAACAGCGCTTCAGTCTATTAATGCCCCTGGAGCGAAACGTCTATACTCGCTGTTTACATGGTACAACTGATGAAAGGACGCCACTCTATTATGGCTCACCCACATTTATTAGCGGAAAGAATTTCCCGTCTGAGCAGTGCTTTGGAAAAGGGACTTTATGAACGCAGCCATGCCGTACGTTTGTGTCTGTTAGCCGCGTTGAGCGGAGAGAGTGTTTTTTTACTCGGCCCTCCAGGTATTGCCAAAAGCCTGATTGCCCGCCGCCTCAAATATGCTTTTCAGCACGCCAGAGCCTTTGAATATCTGATGACACGTTTTTCCACGCCTGAAGAGGTCTTTGGCCCACTGTCCATTCAGGCGTTAAAAGATGAAGGTCGTTATGAGCGATTAACCGCCGGATATCTTCCTGAAGCTGAAATCGTCTTTCTGGACGAAATCTGGAAAGCCGGCCCGGCAATACTCAATACATTGCTGACGGCCATCAACGAACGTCATTTTCGCAACGGCGCGTACGAAGAAAAAATCCCCATGCGCCTGCTGGTGGCGGCATCTAACGAACTGCCGGAAGCAGACAGCAGTCTTGAAGCGCTGTATGACCGTATGCTGATCCGTCTGTGGCTGGATAAAGTGCAGGACAAAGCCAATTTCCGCTCAATGCTGATAAGCCAGCAGGATGAAAGTGAAAATCCCGTTCCGGCCTCACTACAGGTTACCGATGAAGAATATACCCAGTGGCAAAAAGCCATTGGCGCAATTTCTCTGCCCGATCTCGTATTTGAACTGATTTTTACCCTGCGCCAGCAGCTTGATGCGCTGCCAAATGCGCCCTATGTCTCGGATCGACGCTGGAAAAAAGCCATTCGCCTGTTACAGGCCAGCGCCTTCTTCAGCGGCCGCGAAGCCGTTGCGCCTATCGACCTGATTCTGCTGAAGGATTGCCTGTGGTACGACGTACAAAGTCTGAATCTGATGCAGCAACAGTTAGAAATATTGATGACCAGTCACGCCTGGCAGCAGCAGGCGATGCTGACGCGACTGGGGGGGATCACGCAACGCCGTATTCAGATACAACAGCAGCAAAGCGACCAAACCGCGTTCACCGTTGTGCGGCTGGGGGGCATGTTCAGTCGTCGCCCACATTACGATCTACCACCAGAAATCAGTGCCGCCACTCTGACACTGCTGCTGCAAAAGCCGTTGAAGCTACACGATATGGAAGTGATCCACATTACGTTTGATCGTGGTGCCCTGGAGCAGTGGCTGGCAAAAAGCGGCGAAATCCGGGGTAAACTGAATGGGATCGGTTTTGCCCAAACGCTGAATATGGAAGTCGACAGCGCCCAGCATTTAGTGGTTCGCGACGTGAGTTTGCAGGGCACTCGCCTGGCACTCCCCGGCTCATCGGAAGACAATATGCCCAGTGAAATCAAACAACAACTGGAAGCGCTGGACAATGACTGGCATCAGCAGCACAACCTGTTTAGCGAACAACAAAAATGTCTCTTTATCCATAGCGACTGGTTAGGTCGTATCGAATCCAGTCTGCAGGATGTAGGCACACAAATTCGTCAGGCACTGCAATGCTAACCCTTGATATGCTCAATATCATGTTGGCTGTCAGCGAAGAGTGGATCGTCGAAGAGATGATCCTCGCGCTGCTTGCATCACCAAAACTGGCGGTATTTTTTGAAAGATACCCCCGGTTAAAAAATGCGATTACCGATGATTTGCCACGCTGGCGCGAAGCGTTACGCAGCCGAATTAAGGAGACTCTTGTTCCTCCTGAATTGACGGAAGAGGTGATGAGCTATCAGCAAAGCCAGCTTCTCTCTACACCGCAATTTATTGTACAGCTGCCGCAAATATTAACGCTGCTGCACCGGCTGCATTCTCCCTACGCCGGACAGGCGCAACAGTTGGTGGACAGCAATAGCGTCTTTACCCCTTCTTTGCATACCCTTTTTCTACAACGCTGGCGTTTGAGTCTCGTTGTTCAGGCCACCACCCTAAACCAGCAGATGCTGGAGGAAGAACGCGAACAATTGCTGAGTGAAGTTCAGGAACGTTTGACACTGAGTGGACAACTGGAACCGGTACTGGCGGAAAACGACACCGCCGCAGGGCGTCTGTGGGATATGAGCGCAGGTCAGCTCAAACGTGGGGATTATCAGTTAATTGTTAAGTACGGCGATTTTCTGACTGAACAGCCCGAACTCAAAAAACTGGCGGAACAGTTAGGCCGATCGCGGGAAGCCAAATCAGTCCCACGCAAAGATGCGCCGATGGAAACGTTCCGCACACTGGTTCGCGAACCCGCCACGGTGCCAGAGCAGGTGGACGGCATTCAGCAAAGCGACGACATTCTGCGTTTACTCCCACCAGAACTGGCGACTCTCGGCATCACTGAACTGGAATATGAGTTCTACCGGCGTCTGGTGGAAAAACAATTGCTCACCTATCGACTGCACGGTGAAGCATGGCGCGAGAAAATCACTGAACGCCCGGTGGTGCATCAGGATTTCGACGAACAACCCCGCGGCCCATTTATCGTCTGTGTGGATACCTCCGGCTCAATGGGCGGGTTTAATGAACAGTGTGCCAAGGCATTCTGTCTGGCGCTAATGCGTATTGCGCTCGCCGATAACCGTCGCTGCTTCATCATGCTGTTTTCTACGGAAGTAGTGCGCTACGAATTGTCTGGCCGGGAAGGTATTGAGCAAGCTATTCGTTTTTTGAGCCAGCGGTTTCGTGGCGGTACGGATATTGCCAGTTGTTTTCGCGCCATTATTGAGCGCATGCAAGGCAGGGAATGGTTTGACGCGGATGCAGTGGTAATTTCAGATTTTATCGCGCAGCGGCTGCCGGACGATGTGGTGAGTAAAGTAGGAGAGTTACAACGGGTGCATCAACATCGCTTTCATGCAGTGGCGATGTCTGAACATGGCAAACCCGGCATCATGCGTATTTTCGATCATATCTGGCGCTTTGATACCGGGATGCGTAGCCGCCTGCTGCGACGCTGGCGGCGTTAAAAATCTTAGAGCAGAGAAGAGACGCTTTCACGAACCTGCGCTGGCCATACACCGCATTGCACCTGACCAATGTGTGGCAGTTGCAGCAGTAACATGGTCAGGCGTGACTGACCGATACCACCGCCGATCGTTTGTGGCATCTCGCCACGCAGCAACGCCTGATGCCACTCCAGACTCAATCGGTCTTCGTCACCGGTCAGCGCCAACTGGTGTTTCAGCGCATCAGCGTCAACGCGAATCCCCATCGAAGAAAGTTCAAATGCATCTTCCAGTACCGGGTTCCAGACCAGAATATCGCCGTTCAGACCGGCATAACCCAACTCGGAGGCGGAACTCCAGTCATCGTAATCTGGCGCACGAACGTCATGACGATGCCCGTCGCTCAGTTTACCGCCGATACCCACCAGGAAAACGGCACCCAGATCTTTAGCGATCGCACGTTCACGGCCTTTCGCATCCAGCTCAGGATAACGGGAAAGCAGATCCTGGCTATGAACAAAGTGGATCTGATCCGGCAGGAACGGTGCCAGGCCAAATTCTTTGCTCACTGCAGCTTCAGTGGCTTTAATTCCTGCCCAGATCGCCTCTACTGTGCTTTTCAGGGTCGAAAATTGACGCTCACCGTCGCCCATCACGCGTTCCCAGTCCCACTGGTCAACGTAGACCGAATGGAGCGGAGAAAGACGGTCTTCATCGGGGCGAAGCGCTTTCATATGCGTGTACAGCCCTTCGCCCGCGCTGAAGTCGTGTTGTCCCAGAGTTTGACGTTTCCACTTTGCCAGGGAATGCACCACTTCGAATTGGGCATCTGGCAATGCTTTCACTTTTACCTGTACCGCTTTTTCACAGCCCGACAAGTTATCTTGCGTGCCATCCCCAACACGGCTGAGGATCGGTGCCTGAACTTCAATCAGACCCAGACGCTCCTCCAGTTGACGAGAAAAGTGGGATTTCACGAAGCTAATTTGGCGTTGTTTGGCAATGTAAGCGGTTTTCATTATTTATACTCCTGCGTCCTGTTGGTTATGATTAAGCAACAGAATGCAGGTGATTTTCAATAACCATCAAACAAAAAGGCTATTTAGGTTTTTATTCATTAATATAAACGTCTAAAATAGAGCGAATCTCTAATCTACATAAGAAAAACCAATGGAAAATTATCAGATCGACAATCTGGACCGCGGCATCCTTGAGGCATTAATGGCAAATGCGCGTACGGCATACGCTGAACTGGCCAAACAATTTGGCGTTAGTCCTGGCACCATTCACGTTCGCGTTGAGAAAATGAAACAAGCGGGGATCATTACCGGAGCGCGTATTGACGTCAGCCCGAAGCAGCTGGGATACGACGTCTGCTGTTTTATCGGCATTATTTTAAAAAGTGCGAAAGACTATCCTTCGGCATTAGCCAAACTGGAAAGTCTGGATGAAGTGACAGAGGCGTATTACACCACCGGTCACTACAGTATCTTTATTAAGGTCATGTGCCGCTCGATCGACGCGCTGCAGCAGGTACTTATCAACAAGATCCAAACAATTGATGAAATTCAGTCCACTGAAACGCTGATCTCTTTGCAGAACCCGATTATGCGGACCATCCGCCCATAACCCTTTTTTTAAATCCCCTTGTTTTCCACAGGTAGATCCCAGCTCGCTCACAGCGTACAATAGCCCATCTTGATCAGGATGGGCTCGTATGGCGGACATAACTCTTATTAGCGGCAGCACCCTTGGCGGTGCCGAATACGTTGCAGAACATCTGGCTGAAAAGCTGGAAGATGCAGGGTTTTCAACAGAAACCCTACACGGTCCGTTGGTAGAGGATCTCCCCACTTCCGGGATCTGGCTGGTGATAAGCTCCACGCACGGCGCAGGAGACATTCCAGACAACCTTCTTCCTTTCTATGAAGATCTCCAGTCGCAAAAAACCGATCTGTCCCAGGTGCATTTCGGCGCCATTGGCATCGGTAGCCGTGAATACGACACCTTCTGTGGTGCTATCTATAAAATAGAGGCAGAACTGAAGAGTTGTGGGGCAAAACAGATAGGCGAGACACTCAAGATCAACATCCTTGAGCACGACATTCCGGAAGATCCGGCAGAGATTTGGCTGGGATCCTGGATTAATTTACTCAAAATAGTGTAAAGATCGTGCGATCAACTGTGGGTAACTCTGGTGAAAAGCTTGGATCAACCGGTAGTTATCCAAAGAATAACCGTTGTTCAGTTTTTGAGTTGTGTATAACCCTTCATTCTGATCCCAGCTTATACGGACCAGGATCACCGATCATTCACAGCTAATGATCCTCAGCAACCTGTTGATCTTAATAAGCGGATCCTGGTTATCCACAGCGACTGGCGATCCTAATAAGAGATCACAATAGAACAGATCTCTAAATAAAAAGATCTTCTTTTTAATACCCAGGATCCCGGGGTCTTTCTCAAGCCGACAAAGTTGAGTAGAATCCACGGCCCGGGCTTCAATCCATTTTCACACCGCCGTAATGCGAGGCAATTACCATGTTTTATCCGGATCCTTTTGACGTCATCATCATTGGCGGGGGTCATGCAGGCACTGAGGCCGCTATGGCCGCAGCGCGTATGGGTCAACAAACCCTGCTTTTGACACACAATATCGACACGTTGGGGCAAATGAGCTGCAACCCCGCTATTGGCGGTATTGGGAAGGGACATCTGGTAAAAGAAGTGGATGCGCTCGGTGGGCTGATGGCCAAAGCAATCGACCATGCAGGTATTCAGTTTAGGATACTAAACGCAAGCAAAGGTCCAGCCGTTCGTGCAACCCGGGCACAGGCGGATCGCGTGCTCTATCGTCAGGCGGTACGCACCGCACTGGAGAATCAACCGAACCTGATGATCTTCCAGCAGGCGGTTGAAGATCTGATTGTCGAAAACGATCGTGTTGTCGGCGCAGTGACTCAAATGGGTCTGAAATTCCGCGCGAAAGCCGTCGTACTGACCGTCGGAACCTTTCTGGACGGCAAAATTCATATCGGTCTGGATAACTACAGCGGTGGCCGTGCTGGCGATCCGCCGTCGATCCCGCTCTCCCGACGTCTGCGTGAATTACCTTTGCGTGTGAGCCGTCTGAAAACCGGTACACCACCGCGTATTGATGCGCGCACCATCGATTTCAGCGTGTTGGGTCAGCAAAATAGCGACAACCCGCTGCCGGTCTTCTCGTTCCTGGGTAAAGCGTCTCAGCATCCGCGCCAGATGCCGTGCTACGTCACCCACACCAACGAGAAAACTCATGATGTGATCCGTAATAACCTCGATCGTAGCCCAATGTATGCCGGTGTGATCGAAGGTATCGGTCCACGTTATTGCCCGTCGATCGAAGACAAAGTGATGCGCTTTGCCGACAGGAACCAGCACCAGATCTTCCTGGAACCGGAAGGGCTGACGTCTAACGAAATTTACCCGAACGGTATTTCCACCAGCCTGCCATTTGATGTGCAGATGCAGATCGTTCGCTCCATGCAGGGGATGGAAAACGCGAAGATCGTTCGTCCGGGTTATGCTATCGAATATGACTTCTTCGATCCGCGTGACCTGAAACCCACGCTGGAAAGCAAATTTATCCACGGTTTGTTCTTCGCCGGGCAAATCAATGGCACAACCGGTTATGAAGAAGCTGCCGCGCAGGGCCTGCTGGCCGGTTTGAATGCTGCCCGTCTGTCTGCGGACAAAGAGGGGTGGGCACCAGCGCGTTCCCAGGCGTATCTGGGAGTGCTGGTAGACGATTTGTGCACCCTGGGCACCAAAGAACCGTATCGCATGTTTACCTCTCGCGCAGAATATCGCCTGATGCTGCGTGAAGATAACGCCGATCTCCGCCTGACCGAAATAGGCCGAGAACTGGGCCTGGTGGATGATGAGCGTTGGGCTCGCTTTAATGAGAAGCTGGAAAACATTGAACGTGAACGTCAGCGTCTGAAATCAACCTGGGTGGCCCCATCCTCCGAATCTGCGGGCGAAGTGAATGCTCACCTAAGCGCGCCGCTCTCGCGTGAAGCGAGTGGTGAAGATCTGCTGCGCCGTCCGGAAATGACCTATGAACAACTGACCGCGCTGACGCCTTTTGCTCCGTCTCTGGACGATGTTCAGGCGGCAGAGCAGGTAGAGATTCAGGTGAAGTACGAAGGGTATATTGCCCGTCAACAGGATGAGATCGAAAAACAGCAGCGTAACGAAAATACAATTTTGCCCGCGACGCTGGATTACCGGCAGGTTTCTGGTTTGTCGAATGAAGTTATCGCCAAGTTGAACGATCATAAACCGGTCTCAATTGGCCAGGCATCGCGTATTTCCGGCGTTACGCCTGCGGCGATTTCCATTCTGTTAGTCTGGCTGAAAAAACAAGGCATGCTGCGTCGCAGCGCGTAAATCTACAGCTTTAGTGGGTGGCGTTTCGCTTACCCACTCTACAGGTTCGTAAGGCCCGGTCCGCGCAAGCGCCACCGGGCAAATTTTATAGACAGGTAACCACCGTGCTCAACAAACTCTCTCGTCTGCTGGATCAAGCAGGTATTTCGCTCACCGCTCACCAGAAAAATCAGTTGGTCGCGTATGTTGATATGCTGAACAAGTGGAACAAGGCCTATAACCTGACCTCTGTCAGAGATCCCGGTGAGATGCTGGTCCGCCATATTCTGGACAGCATTGTTGTCGCGCCGTATCTGCAAGGGCAACGTTTTATCGATGTTGGCACGGGACCGGGGCTGCCGGGCATTCCATTGTCAATTGTACGCCCTGAGTCGCATTTCACCCTGCTGGACAGTTTGGGCAAGCGCGTGCGTTTTCTGCGCCAGGTTCAGCATGAACTTAAACTGGATAACATCACGCCCGTTCAGAGTCGTGTTGAGGAATTTCCTTCCGAGCCGCCGTTTGATGGTGTGATCAGCCGTGCGTTCGCCTCACTCAATGACATGGTCAGTTGGTGCCACCATCTGCCAGGCGAGAACGGTCGCTTTTATGCGCTGAAAGGGCTGCTACCAGAGGATGAAATAGCCTCGTTGCCTGCTGAATTTAGTGCGGAATCGGTCGTTAAACTGCGGGTTCCACAGTTGGAAGGTGAACGTCACCTGGTCGTCGTTAAGGCAAACAAAATTTAATATTTGTCAAAAAAAATAGAAAAAAAACGGTATCTCACGTGTTAAAAATCGTGGGGTATCGTGCCGTTATAACTGGTTACACTTAACTATGGTGTCACTATCTGTTTTCATTTCGACAACGACCCTTTTTTTTGTAATAACAAAAGTAGTCAACATTGAAAATATCAGTCTGCTAAATATCGGGTTTGCAAATCACTCTTTGATGTTAAAAGTTTATTATGAATGTCAATGGGTTGTTTTTATGTTGTGGGATGATGTTTTTAAAATGGTGAGTGACTTTACGCTTAAATATCAAAAAGTTGAAAAGGCATCATTTGCCAAGTAAATAAATACTGCGAGGGTGAATATGCTCAATATGTGATCCGAAGCACGCTTTGTTGCCAGTGTTTTCGCGCTGTTTGCAGTTTTACACGATCGTTCACAGTTTGGCTAAAAGTTAAAAATGCGGGCTAGAGAAAAATATTTAAACATTTATTCACCTTTTAGCTACTTATTGTTTGAAATCACGAGGACGCACCGTATAATTTGACCGCTTTTTGATGCTTGACTCCTGGTCTTAAAGAACGTTTTATACGACACGCGGCATACCTCGATGGGAGCAGGAGTAAAAACGTGATGTCTGTGTCGCTCTTGAGTCGAAACGTTGCTCGTAAGCTTCTGTTCATTCAGCTACTGGCTGTAATGGCAAGTGGATTGCTGTTTAGCTTCAAAGACCCCTTCTGGGGCATCTCTGCGATATGTGGAGGGATGGCAGTGTTTCTGCCTAATATGTTGTTTATGATATTTGCCTGGCGTCACCAGGCGCAGATACCAGCAAAAGGCCGGGTGGCCTGGTCGTTCGCTTTCGGCGAAGCGTTGAAGGTGTTAGCGATGCTGGTTTTACTGGTGGTGGCGCTGGCGGTTTTGAAGGCGGTATTTTTACCGCTGATCGTTACGTGGGTTTTGGTGCTGGTGGTTCAGATACTGGCGCCGGCTGTAATTAACAACAAAGGGTAAAAGGCATCATGGCTTCTGAAAATATGACGCCGCAGGATTACATAGGACACCATCTGAATAACCTTCAGTTGGACCTGCGTACATTCTCGCTGGTGGATCCGCATAACCCCCCAGCCACCTTCTGGACGCTCAATATTGACTCCATTTTCTTCTCGGTGGTGCTGGGTCTGTTGTTCCTGCTTATGTTCCGTAGCGTTGCGAAAAAGGCAACCAGCGGCGTACCAGGTAAATTTCAGACCGCGATTGAGCTGGTGATCGGCTTTGTACATGGTAGCGTGAAAGACATGTACCATGGTAAAAGCAAGCTGATTGCACCGCTGGCCCTGACGATTTTCGTCTGGGTGTTCCTGATGAACCTGATGGACTTACTGCCTATCGACCTGCTGCCGTACATTGGCGAGCATATCTTTGGTCTGCCGGCTCTGCGTGTGGTTCCGTCTGCTGACGTGAACATCACCCTGTCTATGGCACTGGGCGTATTTATCCTCATTCTGTTCTACAGCATCAAAATGAAAGGCCTCGGCGGCTTCGCGAAAGAGTTGACGCTGCAGCCGTTCAATCACTGGGCGTTCATCCCTGTCAACTTAATCCTTGAAGGGGTAAGCCTGCTGTCCAAACCGATTTCTCTCGGTCTGCGACTGTTCGGCAACATGTATGCCGGTGAGCTGATTTTCATTCTGATCGCGGGCCTGTTGCCGTGGTGGTCACAGTGGATCCTGAATGTGCCCTGGGCCATTTTCCACATACTGATTATTACGTTGCAAGCCTTCATCTTCATGGTTCTGACGATTGTCTATCTGTCGATGGCGTCTGAAGAGCATTAATTTACCAACACTACTACGTTTTTACTGAAACAAACTGGAGACTGTCATGGAAAACCTGAATATGGATCTGCTGTACATCGCTGCCGCTGTGATGATGGGTCTGGCGGCGATCGGTGCTGCGATCGGTATCGGCATCCTCGGGGGTAAATTCCTGGAAGGCGCAGCGCGTCAGCCCGATCTGATTCCTCTGCTGCGTACTCAGTTCTTTATCGTTATGGGTCTGGTGGATGCTATCCCGATGATCGCTGTAGGTCTGGGTCTGTACGTGATGTTCGCTGTCGCGTAGTAAGCGTTGCTTGAATTAAGAGCAATATCAGAACGTTAACTAGATAGAGGCATTGTGCTGTGAATCTTAACGCAACAATCCTCGGCCAGGCCATCGCGTTTGTCCTGTTCGTTCTGTTCTGCATGAAGTACGTATGGCCGCCGTTAATGGCTGCCATCGAAAAACGTCAAAAAGAAATTGCTGACGGTCTTGCTTCCGCAGAACGAGCACATAAGGACCTTGACCTTGCAAAGGCCAGCGCGACCGACCAGCTGAAAAAAGCGAAGGCGGAAGCTCAGGTTATCATTGAGCAGGCGAACAAACGCCGCTCTCAGATCCTGGACGAAGCCAAAACTGAAGCAGAGCAGGAACGTACTAAAATCGTGGCACAGGCGCAGGCGGAAATTGAAGCCGAGCGTAAACGTGCCCGTGAAGAGCTGCGTAAGCAAGTTGCTATCCTGGCTGTTGCTGGCGCCGAGAAGATCATCGAACGTTCCGTGGATGAAGCTGCTAACAGCGACATCGTGGATAAACTTGTCGCTGAACTGTAAGGAGGGAGGGGCTGATGTCTGAATTTATTACGGTAGCTCGCCCCTACGCCAAAGCAGCTTTTGACTTTGCCGTCGAACACCAAAGTGTAGAACGTTGGCAGGACATGCTGGCGTTTGCCGCCGAGGTAACCAAGAACGAACAAATGGCAGAGCTTCTCTCTGGCGCGCTGGCGCCGGAAACGCTCGCTGAGTCGTTTATCGCAGTCTGCGGTGAGCAGTTGGACGAAAACGGCCAGAACCTGATTAAGGTGATGGCTGAAAATAATCGTCTGAACGCGCTCCCGGATGTTCTGGAGCAGTATATTCATCTGCGTGCAGCCAGTGAGTCTACCTCTGAGGTAGAAGTCACTTCTGCAACCACGCTGAGTGAAGCACAGCTTGCGAAGATCAGCGCTGCGATGGAAAAACGTCTGTCACGCAAAGTTAAGCTGAATTGCAAAATCGATAAGTCTGTAATGGCAGGCGTTATCATCCGTGCGGGTGATATGGTCATTGACGGTAGCGTACGCGGCCGTCTTGAACGCCTTGCAGACGTCTTGCAGTCTTAAGGGGACTGGAGCATGCAACTGAATTCCACCGAAATCAGCGAACTGATCAAGCAGCGCATTGCTCAGTTCAGTGTTGTGAGCGAAGCTCACAACGAAGGTACTATTGTTTCTGTTAGTGACGGTGTTATCCGCATCCACGGCCTTGCCGATTGTATGCAGGGTGAGATGATTTCCCTGCCGGGTAACCGTTACGCTATCGCTCTGAACCTGGAGCGCGACTCCGTAGGTGCGGTAGTTATGGGTCCGTACGCTGACCTTGCCGAAGGCATGAAGGTTAAGTGTACTGGTCGTATTCTGGAAGTTCCGGTTGGCCGTGGCTTGCTGGGTCGTGTGGTGAACACTCTGGGTGCTCCTATCGACGGTAAAGGTCCGGTTGATAACGATGGCTTCTCGCCAATCGAAGTTATCGCGCCGGGCGTAATCGAACGTCAGTCCGTCGATCAGCCAGTTCAGACTGGTTATAAATCCGTTGATGCCATGATCCCAATCGGTCGTGGTCAGCGTGAATTGATCATCGGTGACCGTCAGACCGGTAAAACCGCGATGGCAGTCGATGCGATCATCAACCAGCGCGATTCCGGCATCAAATGCGTGTACGTGGCTATTGGCCAGAAAGCGTCCACCATTTCTAACGTGGTGCGTAAACTGGAAGAGCATAATGCTCTGTCTAACACCATCGTTGTTGTTGCTACCGCGTCTGAATCCGCTGCACTGCAATACCTGGCACCGTATGCCGGTTGCGCAATGGGCGAATACTTCCGTGACCGCGGTGAAGATGCACTGATCGTTTACGATGACCTGTCCAAACAGGCTGTTGCTTATCGTCAGGTTTCCCTGTTGCTCCGTCGTCCGCCAGGACGTGAAGCATTCCCGGGCGACGTATTTTACCTCCACTCCCGTCTGCTGGAGCGCGCATCCCGCGTTAACGCGGAATATGTTGAGAAATTCACCAAGGGTGAAGTTAAAGGTAAAACCGGCTCCCTGACCGCTCTGCCGATTATCGAAACCCAGGCGGGTGACGTTTCTGCGTTCGTTCCGACCAACGTAATCTCCATTACCGATGGTCAGATCTTCCTGGAAACCAACCTGTTTAACTCCGGTATTCGTCCGGCTGTTAACCCGGGTATCTCCGTATCTCGTGTAGGTGGCGCAGCGCAGACCAAGATCATCAAGAAACTGTCCGGTGGTATTCGTACCGCACTGGCACAGTATCGTGAACTGGCGGCGTTCTCTCAGTTCGCTTCCGACCTGGATGACGCTACGCGTAAGCAGTTGAGCCACGGTCAGAAAGTAACTGAACTGTTGAAGCAGAAACAGTATGCCCCAATGTCTGTTGCACAACAGGGTGTGGTGCTGTTTGCGGCTGAACGCGGTTACCTCGAAGATGTGGAACTGGCAAAAATCGGTAGTTTCGAAGCTGCTCTGCTGGCTTACGTCGACCGTGACCACGCTCCGCTGATGCAAGAGATTAACCAGTCCGGTAGCTATAACGATGAAATCGAAGGCAAGCTGAAAGCTATCCTCGATTCCTTCAAAGCAACCCAGTCCTGGTAACGTCTGGCGGTCTGTCTTAGGGCAGACCGCAAGGCATTGAGGAGAAGCTCATGGCCGGCGCAAAAGAGATACGTAGTAAGATCGCAAGCGTCCAGAACACGCAGAAGATCACTAAAGCGATGGAGATGGTCGCCGCTTCCAAAATGCGTAAATCGCAGGAGCGCATGGCGGCCAGCCGTCCTTATGCAGAGACCATGCGCAAAGTGATTGGTCACCTTGCGAATGGTAATCTGGAATATAAGCACCCTTACCTGGAAGAACGCGACGTTAAACGTGTGGGCTACCTGGTGGTGTCGACCGATCGTGGTCTGTGTGGCGGCTTGAACACTAACCTGTTCAAAAAACTGCTGGCAGATATGAAAGCATGGTCCGAAAAAGGCGTTCAGTGCGAACTCGCAATGATCGGCTCTAAGGGCGTGTCTTTCTTTAGCTCCGTTGGCGGTAATGTGGTTGCTCAGGTAACCGGTATGGGGGATAACCCTTCCCTGTCCGAACTGATCGGTCCGGTTAAAGTGATGCTGCAGGCCTATGATGAAGGCCGTCTGGACAGACTGTACGTTGTCAGCAACAAATTTATTAACACCATGTCTCAGGTTCCAACTCTCACTCAGCTGCTGCCTTTACCGGCATCAGAAGATGAAGAGTTAAAACAAAAAGCCTGGGATTACCTGTATGAACCCGACCCGAAACCGCTGCTGGATACCCTGCTGCGTCGTTACGTTGAATCTCAGGTTTATCAGGGTGTGGTAGAAAACCTGGCCAGCGAGCAGGCCGCACGTATGGTGGCGATGAAAGCCGCGACCGACAATGGCGGCAGCCTGATTAAAGAGCTGCAGTTGGTATACAACAAAGCTCGTCAGGCCAGCATTACTCAGGAACTCACCGAAATCGTCGGTGGTGCATCCGCGGTATAACCAGGTTAATTCGTAGAGGATTCAAGATGGCTACTGGAAAAATTGTCCAGGTAATCGGCGCCGTGGTTGACGTCGAATTCCCTCAGGATGCCGTACCGCGCGTGTACGATGCTCTTGAGGTTATGAATGGTAATGAGAATCTGGTGCTGGAAGTTCAGCAGCAGCTCGGTGGTGGTATCGTACGTACTATCGCCATGGGTTCTTCCGACGGTCTGCGTCGTGGTCTGGAAGTTAAAGACCTCGAACACCCAATCGAAGTCCCGGTAGGTAAAGCAACCCTGGGTCGTATCATGAACGTCCTGGGTCAGCCGATCGACATGAAAGGCGACATCGGCGAAGAAGAACGTTGGGCTATTCACCGCGCAGCGCCTTCTTACGAAGAGCTGTCCAGCTCTCAGGAATTGCTGGAAACCGGTATCAAAGTAATGGACCTGATTTGCCCGTTTGCGAAAGGCGGTAAAGTTGGTCTGTTCGGTGGTGCGGGTGTAGGTAAAACTGTAAACATGATGGAGCTGATCCGTAACATCGCGATCGAGCACTCCGGTTACTCTGTGTTTGCAGGTGTAGGTGAACGTACTCGTGAGGGTAACGACTTCTACCACGAAATGACCGACTCCAACGTTCTGGATAAAGTATCTCTGGTTTATGGCCAGATGAACGAGCCGCCAGGAAACCGTCTGCGTGTTGCGCTGACTGGCCTGACTATGGCTGAGAAGTTCCGTGACGAAGGTCGTGACGTTCTGCTATTCGTTGATAACATCTATCGTTATACCCTGGCCGGTACTGAAGTATCCGCACTGCTGGGCCGTATGCCTTCTGCGGTAGGTTATCAGCCGACTCTGGCGGAAGAGATGGGTGTTCTGCAGGAACGTATCACCTCCACCAAAACCGGTTCTATCACCTCCGTTCAGGCGGTATACGTACCTGCGGATGACTTGACTGACCCGTCGCCAGCCACCACCTTTGCTCACTTAGATGCAACCGTGGTACTGAGCCGTCAGATCGCGTCTCTCGGTATCTATCCGGCCGTTGACCCGCTGGACTCCACCAGCCGTCAGCTGGACCCGCTGGTAGTTGGTCAGGAACACTACGACACTGCGCGTGGCGTTCAGTCCATCCTGCAGCGTTATCAGGAACTGAAAGACATCATCGCGATCCTGGGTATGGACGAACTGTCCGAAGAAGACAAACTGGTGGTAGCTCGTGCGCGTAAAATTCAGCGCTTCCTGTCCCAGCCGTTCTTCGTAGCAGAAGTCTTTACCGGCTCTCCGGGTAAATTCGTATCGCTGAAAGATACTATCCGTGGCTTTAAAGGCATCATGGATGGCGAATACGATCACCTGCCAGAGCAGGCGTTCTATATGGTTGGCACCATCGAAGAAGCTGTCGAGAAAGCCAAAAAACTTTAACGCCTTAATCGGAGGGTGATATGGCAATGACTTACCACCTGGACGTCGTCAGCGCAGAGCAACAAATGTTCTCTGGTCTGGTCGAAAAAATCCAGGTAACGGGTAGTGAAGGTGAACTGGGTATTTACCCGGGTCACGCCCCGCTGCTCACCGCCATTAAGCCTGGTATGATCCGCATCGTTAAACAGTTCGGTCATGAAGAGTTTATCTACCTGTCCGGCGGCATTCTTGAAGTGCAGCCTGGCAACGTGACCGTACTGGCTGATACCGCGATTCGCGGGCAGGATCTCGATGAAGCGAGAGCCCTGGAAGCGAAACGTAAGGCTGAAGAGCACATTAAGAGCTCTCATGGTGACGTGGATTACGCTCAGGCATCTGCGGAACTGGCCAAAGCGATCGCGAAACTGCGCGTTATCGAGTTGACCAAAAAAGCGATGTAACACCGGCTTGAAAGCAAAAAAACCAGTCTGAAATCAGACTGGTTTTTTTTTATCCCAAAATTTTAAATTCGATAAACTATTTACAACGGAAGTTGATTATTTCTTATTGAATTAAATGAGGGATCATTATCATGTCATATCAACCTTCTTTCGAAGGGCCACAACCCGATTCAAAAATTGATCGTATTACGTTTATCCGTCGCGCCTATATCTATCTTTCTGCTGCCATTGCCGGCTTCATAGTCTTAAGTGTGGTGCTGATGGCGATGGGCGTGGGGGAACTTATGCTGAGCGTGCTGGCTGGAGGTGGTAGATATAGCTGGCTGGTTGTTCTTGGTGCCTTCGTGCTGGTAGGGATGTTGGCAACCCGGTTAGCGGATAACACGGTATCTAACAACGTTCAGCTAGTCGGACTCGGGATTTATGTTCTGGCTGAAGCGCTGATCTTTTCACCGCTTCTCACTATAGCGGCTTACGTTAACCCAGGCATCATTCCAGCTGCGGCCATTACAACGGTGCTGCTGGTGGCGGGGCTAACGTTTACGGCGTTTACTACTAAAAAAGATTTTTCGTTTTTGCGCTCTTTCTTAAATTTAGCGGGATTTATCGCGTTAGGGACTATTGTGGCGGGCGTCGTTTTCGGCTTCTCCCTGGGAGTAGGGTTTTCCGCATTGATGGTGCTATTGTGCGCGGGTTTTGTGCTTTACGACACCTCTAACATCATTCATCACTATCCGACCGATCGTCCGGCTGGCGCGGCGCTGCATCTGTTTGCCTCAATTGCGACCATGTTCTGGTATATTTTGCGTATCTTTATGTCTCGTAACTGATTGTTCTTGTACGGCGATGATAGAAACCAGCGACTATCATCGCTCTTTTCAGAGGCGTGAACGTTTAGCTATACCCTGTTTGCTATATGGCGCGATGCTTAGCGTAGCCATAAGCAATCGCCCTCCCTCTTTAATTTGCATTTCCCACATCACCATGATTTACCTGATTCTTTATTCATGGATCAAAAAAATAGCAAAAACATTATCCTAAGGTTTTAATAAGAGCATATCCCTGGTTTTGGGGAGACAAAAGACGTAGATATAGACGAAAATAGAGAGTTGTCAGATGGGGAATTTCCCCCTATTGAACGTTTTATCTTCGGTCCGTTTCACGGCGAAAAAAATGTAGAATTTTCAATGTGAGACGGTATAAATTCGTTCTCAAATAACAGTCAGGATGTGTATGTTGAATAATGCTATGAGCGTTGTGATCCTTGCCGCAGGCAAAGGCACACGTATGTATTCCGATCTTCCTAAAGTGCTGCATACCCTTGCGGGAAAAGCGATGGTTCAGCATGTCATTGATGCTGCTAATGAACTTGGCGCATCTCACGTTCATCTGGTCTATGGCCACGGTGGCGATCTGCTTAAACAGACACTGAAAGAAGACAACCTGAATTGGGTTCTGCAGGCCGAGCAGTTGGGTACAGGTCATGCGATGCAGCAGGCTGCGCCATTCTTTGGCGACGACGAAGACATTTTAATGCTCTATGGCGACGTACCGCTGATTTCAATCGACACATTGCAACGTCTGCGAGATGCAAAACCGCAGGGCGGCATTGGTTTGCTGACAGTGAAGGTGGATGATCCAACCGGATATGGTCGTATCACGCGTGAAAACGGTAAGGTTACCGGCATTGTTGAGCACAAAGATGCGAGCGATGAGCAACGTCAGATCCAGGAAATTAATACCGGTATCCTGATTGCCAACGGCGCAGACATGAAGCGTTGGCTGTCAAAACTAACCAATAACAATGCCCAGGGCGAGTATTACATCACTGACATTATTGCGCTGGCATATCAGGAGGGTCGTGAAATCGCGGCTGTTCATCCTGACAGACTCAGCGAAGTGGAAGGTGTGAACAACCGCCTGCAACTCTCTCGTCTGGAACGCGTTTACCAGTCTGAGCAGGCTGAAAAGCTGCTGCTGGCGGGAGTTATGCTGCGTGATCCTTCACGTTTTGACCTGCGCGGAACATTAATGCACGGGCGAGATGTAGAAATTGATACTAACGTTATCATCGAAGGCAACGTCACGCTCGGCCATCGCGTGAAGATTGGCGCGGGCTGCGTTATCAAAAACAGTGTGATTGGCGACGATTGTGAAATCAGTCCATACAGCGTAGTGGAAGATGCTCATCTGGCAACGGCATGTACTATTGGCCCGTTTGCCCGCCTGCGCCCAGGCGCAGAACTGCTGGAAGGCGCGCACGTAGGTAACTTTGTCGAGATGAAAAAAGCGCGTCTGGGCAAAGGCTCGAAAGCGGGTCATCTGACCTACCTGGGTGATGCTGAAATTGGCGATAACGTGAACATCGGCGCGGGTACCATCACCTGTAACTACGATGGCGCGAACAAGTTTAAAACCATTATTGGCGATGATGTGTTTGTCGGCTCTGATACCCAACTGGTGGCGCCAGTGACGGTAGGTAACGGAGTGACAATCGCGGCGGGTACCACCGTTACCCGTGACGTTGCTGATAACGAACTGGTGATAAGCCGTGTACCGCAGGTCCATAAGCAGGGCTGGAAGCGTCCGGTGAAGAAGAAGTAAATTCAAATTTTGTTTGCCGGATAACGCGTTTACGCTGCCATCCGGCAAACAGGGATGAGGGGATAACATAATCCCCCGCCCAAAAAGCAGTACCGTTACACAAAATCATTCAAGTTGGATCAAGGTGGCAAGCGAGTGAATCCCCTGGAGCGTATATAAATACGTGACTGGGGTGAGCGAACATAGCCAACGCAGAGACGGCTTGAAGGATGACGTGTAAATAAAAATAACCCCACTCTCTACAAAGGCTCGGGGCGCCCGAAAATACGGGCATACAGGTTGACCGACAACGACTGGCATATCGCCAAAATCGGAATTAAAAAACTATGTGTGGAATTGTTGGCGCTATCGCGCAACGTGATGTAGCAGAAATTCTTCTCGAAGGTTTACGTCGTCTGGAATACCGTGGCTATGACTCTGCAGGTCTGGCTGTGGTCGACAACGAAGGGCACATGACCCGTCTGCGTCGCCTCGGTAAAGTTCAGATGCTGGCACAGGCAGCGGAAGAGCATCCGTTGCACGGCGGTACAGGTATTGCTCATACCCGTTGGGCAACTCATGGCGAACCTTCAGAAGCGAATGCGCATCCGCATGTTTCTGAACACATTGTGGTGGTGCATAACGGCATCATCGAAAACCATGAACCGCTGCGCGAAGAACTAAAAGCGCGTGGTTATACGTTTGTTTCTGAAACTGACACCGAAGTGATTGCTCACCTGGTGCATTGGGAACTGGAACAAGGCGGCACACTGCGTGAAGCGGTATTGCGTGCGATCCCGCAACTGCGCGGCGCGTACGGTACTGTAATCATGGATACCCGTAAACCGGATACTCTGCTGGCGGCGCGCTCTGGTAGCCCGCTGGTGATTGGTCTGGGGATGGGTGAGAACTTTATCGCTTCCGATCAGCTGGCGCTGTTGCCAGTTACCCGTCGCTTCATCTTCCTGGAAGAGGGCGATATTGCGGAAGTAACCCGTCGTTCCGTCTCTATTTTCGATAAAACGGGCGCGGAAGTGAAACGTCAGGATATCGAATCCAACCTGCAGTACGACGCCGGTGATAAAGGTATTTATCGTCACTACATGCAGAAAGAGATCTACGAACAGCCAAACGCGATCAAAAACACGCTGACTGGACGTATTACTCACGGTGAAGTGGATTTGAGCGAGCTGGGTCCGAAGGCGAACGAACTGCTGTCTCAGGTTGAGCACATTCAGATCATCGCCTGCGGTACGTCATACAACTCCGGTATGGTATCCCGCTATTGGTTTGAATCTCTGGCAGGAATTCCGTGTGACGTGGAGATCGCGTCTGAATTCCGCTATCGCAAATCTGCCGTGCGTCGCAACAGCCTGATGATCACCCTTTCGCAGTCTGGCGAAACGGCAGATACGCTGGCCGGTCTGCGCTTATCGAAAGAGTTGGGCTATCTGGGTTCTCTGGCGATTTGTAACGTTCCGGGTTCTTCCCTGGTTCGTGAATCTGACCTGGCGATGATGACCAATGCCGGTACCGAAATCGGCGTCGCCTCCACGAAAGCGTTTACCACTCAGTTGACCGTTCTGCTGATGCTGGTGGCGAAACTGGCGCGTCTGAAAGGTCTGGATGCCTCTATTGAGCACGACATCGTTCACGGCCTGCAGGCACTGCCGAGCCGCATTGAGCAGATGTTGTCTCAGGATAAACGCATTGAAGCGCTTGCTGAAGATTTCTCTGACAAACACCACGCTCTGTTCCTGGGTCGTGGCGATCAGTATCCTATTGCGCTGGAAGGCGCGTTGAAACTGAAAGAGATCTCTTATATTCACGCAGAAGCCTATGCCGCAGGTGAACTGAAGCATGGCCCGCTGGCGCTGATTGATGCAGATATGCCGGTTATTGTGGTGGCTCCGAACAACGAACTGTTGGAAAAACTGAAATCCAACATTGAGGAAGTTCGCGCGCGCGGTGGTCAGCTGTATGTCTTCGCCGATCAGGATGCCGGGTTCACCAGCAGCGATAACATGCACATTATTGAAATGCCGCATGTGGAAGAGGTCATTGCGCCGATCTTCTACACGGTACCGCTGCAATTGCTGGCGTATCACGTTGCGCTGATCAAAGGCACCGACGTGGATCAGCCGCGTAACCTGGCGAAATCGGTTACGGTTGAATAATCTGAGTCATGCCCTGCGAAAGCGGGGCATATTTTTATCACCGTTTTTTTTGAAGCATCCCCCCTCTTTTTCATGTCACAAAGCGTCATATTCAGCTACTGTTTCAGTGTCATAAAAAGAAAATTTCCGCGAAATATTAGTGCCATAAAAACACCTAACGCATTGTTTCTTTATGATGTTTTTTAGTGGGTGAATACCATTTTTGTTGCTGTCATAAAACTGTCATATTTCGTACATTTAACTGTCACCTGTTTGTCCTATTTTGCTTATCGTAGCCACTTAACAATGATTTACGAATCTTGCAGGAGACATTATGAAAGTTATGCGTACCACTGTCGCAACTGTTGTCGCCGCGACCTTATCCATGAGCGCTTTCTCTGTAAACGCAGCGGCAAGCCTGACAGGTGCAGGTGCAACTTTCCCTGCGCCAGTGTATGCCAAATGGGCAGATACCTATCAGAAAGAAACCGGTAATAAAGTCAATTACCAGGGTATCGGCTCCTCCGGTGGTGTTAAACAAATTACGGCAAATACGGTTGATTTCGGTGCATCCGATGCCCCACTGTCTGATGAAAAGCTGGCTCAGGAAGATCTGTTCCAGTTCCCGACCGTGATTGGTGGTGTGGTGCTGGCGGTGAATATCCCAGGCCTGAAGTCTGGTGAGCTGGTGCTGGATGGCAAAACACTGGGTGACATTTACCTCGGCAAAATCAAAAAGTGGGACGATGAAGCCATCACCAAACTGAACCCTGGTCTGAAACTGCCTTCCCAGAATATTGCCGTTGTGCGTCGTGCTGATGGCTCCGGTACTTCCTTCGTCTTTACCAGCTATCTGGCGAAAGTGAATGAAGAGTGGAAATCGAAAGTGGGTTCCGGCTCGACAGTGAACTGGCCGACCGGTCTGGGTGGTAAAGGTAACGACGGCATCGCCGCGTTCGTACAGCGTCTGCCGGGTTCTATCGGTTACGTTGAATATGCGTATGCCAAGCAGAACAATCTGGCCTACACCAAATTGCTCTCCGCTGATGGTAAGCCGGTAAGCCCGACTGAAGAGAACTTCGCCAACGCGGCAAAAGGCGCTGACTGGAGTAAGTCGTTCGCTCAGGACCTGACGAACCAGAAAGGTGACGAAGCGTGGCCAATCACCTCCACAACCTTCATCCTCGTGCACAAAGTGCAGAAAAAACCCGAGCAGGGCGCTGAAGTGCTGAAATTCTTCGACTGGGCTTACAAAAATGGCGGCAAACAGGCTAACGACCTGGATTATGCCAGCCTGCCAGAGAACGTGGTTGAGCAGGTTCGTGCTGCATGGAAAACCAACGTGAAAGACAGCAACGGTAAAGCGCTGTATTAACAGAATTTCTTTGACGAATTGGCGGATGGCGCTACGCTTATCCGCCCTACGGTTCAGACTGTAGGCCCAATATGTAGGCCGGATAAGCGTAGCGCCATCCGGCTTGGGCAACTTCGTAAACGCGTTTAACGGAAAGAGTAATTTATGGCTGCAACTAAGCCTGCTTTTAACCCACCGGGTAAAAAGGGTGACATGATATTCAGCGCGCTGGTAAAACTGGCTGCGCTGCTTGTGCTATTGATGTTGGGCGGCATTATTGTCTCTCTGATCATCTCCTCCTGGCCAAGTATCCAGAAGTTTGGCTTTTCGTTCCTGTGGACCAAAGATTGGGACGCGCCAAACGATATCTACGGTGCGCTGGTCCCTATTTATGGCACGCTGGTGACCTCTTTTATCGCATTGCTGATCGCCGTTCCGGTGAGCTTCGGCATTGCCTTATTTTTAACGGAACTGGCACCAAACTGGCTGAGACGTCCGCTGGGGATCGCGATTGAACTGCTGGCTGCTATTCCGAGTATTGTGTATGGCATGTGGGGCTTGTTCATTTTCGCCCCGCTGTTTGCGACCTGGTTCCAGGAGCCGGTAGGGAACGTCCTTTCCAACATTCCGTTTGTTGGCGCGCTGTTCTCCGGTCCGGCTTTTGGTATCGGCATCTTAGCCGCTGGTGTGATCCTCGCCATCATGATCATCCCGTACATTGCGGCGGTGATGCGTGATGTGTTCGAACAGACCCCGGTGATGATGAAAGAGTCGGCCTACGGTATTGGCTGCACCACCTGGGAAGTTATCTGGCGTATTGTTCTGCCCTACACCAAAAATGGGGTGATTGGCGGCATTATGCTGGGCTTAGGTCGTGCGCTTGGCGAAACCATGGCGGTCACCTTTATCATCGGTAACACCTACCAGCTCGACAGCGCCTCGCTGTATATGCCGGGCAACAGTATTACCTCTGCGTTAGCGAACGAGTTTGCCGAAGCGGAATCGGGTCTGCACGTTGCCGCGCTGATGGAACTGGGTCTGATCCTGTTCGTCATCACCTTTATCGTTCTGGCTGCGTCCAAATTTATGATCATGCGCCTTGCTAAGAATGAGGGGGCACGTTAATGGCTACGATCGAGATGCAATCTACCGCCGCACTGGCGGAATCCCGCCGCAAAATGCAGGCGCGTCGTCGCATGAAAAACCGCATCGCGCTGACGCTCTCTATGGCGACAATGGCTTTCGGGCTGTTCTGGCTCATTTGGATCCTGTTCTCTACCGTTGTACGCGGTATCGACGGAATGTCGCTGGCGCTGTTCACTGAAATGACGCCGCCGCCCAATACGGCAGGCGGTGGTCTGGCAAACGCCCTGGCCGGTAGTGGTTTACTCATTCTGTGGGCGACAGTATTGGGGACGCCGCTGGGTATTATGGCGGGGATTTATCTGGCGGAATACGGCCGCAAATCCTGGCTGGCTGAAGTCATTCGCTTCATCAACGACATTCTGCTTTCTGCGCCGTCGATTGTGGTCGGTCTGTTCGTCTACACCATTGTGGTCGCGCAGATGGAACAATTCTCCGGCTGGGCAGGCGTAATTGCGCTGGCGCTGCTGCAGGTACCTATCGTCATTCGAACCACCGAGAACATGTTGAAACTGGTGCCGGATAGCCTGCGTGAAGCGGCTTATGCGCTGGGTACGCCAAAGTGGAAGATGATCTCTGCGATTACCCTGAAAGCGTCAGTCTCCGGCATCATGACCGGTATTCTGCTGGCGATTGCGCGTATTGCAGGTGAAACCGCCCCTCTGCTGTTTACCGCGCTCTCGAACCAGTTCTGGAGCACTGACATGATGCAGCCGATCGCCAACTTGCCGGTGACCATCTTTAAATTTGCGATGAGTCCGTTTGCTGAATGGCAGCAACTGGCCTGGGCTGGGGTGTTGATTATCACTCTGTGCGTTCTGCTGCTGAACATTCTGGCGCGCGTCATTTTTGCGAAGAATAAACATGGTTAATTTTTTGCGCATTGCCGGATGGCGGCGTACGGATTGTACATATTTGTAGGCCTGATAAGCGTAGCGCCATCAGGCACAATTTTGCGGCGCGGCGAATGCGGCGTCGAATGAGGAAGAGATTGAAATGAGTATGGTTGAGACAGCCCCAGGTAAGATTCAGGTGCGTGATTTGAACTTCTACTATGGCAAATTCCATGCCCTGAAGAACATCAACCTGGATATCGCGAAGAACCAGGTTACGGCATTCATCGGTCCGTCTGGCTGTGGTAAATCCACGTTGCTGCGCACCTTTAACAAAATGTATTCGCTCTACCCCGATCAACGTGCGGAAGGCGAGATTCTGCTGGATGGCGACAATATTCTCACCAACACCCAGGATATCGCGCTGTTGCGCGCTAAAGTGGGCATGGTGTTTCAGAAGCCGACACCGTTCCCGATGTCCATTTACGACAATATTGCGTTTGGCGTGCGTCTGTTTGAGAAGCTCTCCCGTGCCGATATGGATGAGCGCGTTCAGTGGGCGTTGACCAAGGCCGCATTGTGGAACGAAACCAAAGATAAATTGCACCAGAGCGGGTACTCTCTCTCCGGTGGTCAGCAACAGCGTCTGTGCATCGCGCGCGGTATCGCTATTCGTCCGGAAGTGTTGCTGCTGGATGAACCATGTTCAGCGCTGGACCCTATTTCCACGGGGCGTATTGAAGAGCTGATCACCGAGCTGAAGCAGGATTACACCGTGGTTATTGTGACGCACAACATGCAGCAGGCGGCGCGTTGTTCCGACCACACGGCGTTTATGTATTTGGGCGAGTTGATTGAGTTCAGCAACACGGACGATCTGTTCACCAAGCCCGCTAAAAAGCAAACAGAAGACTACATCACCGGTCGCTACGGCTGATTCAGGAGTGCAACATGGATAACCTCAATCTCAATAAACACATTTCCGGCCAGTTCAATGCTGAACTGGAGAGCATTCGCACTCAGGTGATGACCATGGGCGGAATGGTGGAACAGCAACTGTCTGACGCCATTACCGCTATGCACAACCAGGATGGTGAACTGGCAAAGCGCGTGATTGAAGGCGACAAACAGGTCAATATGATGGAAGTCGCAATTGATGAAGCCTGCGTGCGCATCATCGCCAAGCGTCAGCCAACGGCCAGCGACTTGCGCCTGGTGATGGCGATCATCAAAACCATCGCAGAGCTGGAACGCATTGGCGACGTCGCAGATAAAATCTGTCGTACTGCGCTGGAGAAGTTCTCTTCTCAGCATCAGCCGCTGTTGGTGAGCCTGGAATCGTTGGGTCGTCACACCGTACAGATGCTGCATGACGTTCTGGATGCGTTTGCGCGGATGGATCTCGACGAAGCGGTACGTATCTACCGTGAAGACAAAAAAGTCGATCAGGAATATGAAGGCATTGTGCGTCAGTTAATGACCTACATGATGGAAGATCCGCGCACTATTCCGAGCGTGCTGACGGCGTTGTTCTGCGCACGATCGATTGAACGTATCGGCGACCGCTGCCAGAACATTTGTGAATACATCTTCTACTTCGTGAAAGGGCAGGATTTCCGTCATGTCGGGGGCGATGAGCTGGATAAACTGCTGGCGGGGAAAGACCCAAAAGAGTGATGTTTGTGTGATTTGTCAGCCCGGTAAGCTTGCGCTACCGGGCCGTTTGCCGGATGGCGCTGACGCTTATCCGGCTTACAACACATTAACCATTCCGACGACGTTAACGCGTAATATCCCATCCGCGCGCCTTCCACAATTCCGGCAACTGCGCCAAATCCGTAAAGGTCGTTACTTTTGGATGATCGATCGGTTTGTTGTGCGGATCGGCGCAAAAGTAAAACACCTCCATCCCCGCATCAATTCCTGACTGTGCGCCTGCTGAAGAGTCATCCACCAGAATGCAGTTCTCCACATTGACGTTCATCGCTTTCGCTGCGTGGAACATCAGCGCCGGGTCGGGCTTCCAGCGTTGAATATCGTAGCCGCTGAACAGTTTTTCCGGAAAATGGTGCAACATGCCCAGTTTTCCCAGTGAATGCTGCATTTTGCTGACCGGCCCGTTAGAGACTACGCACATGGGCACCGCCATGCTGTCCAGCAATGCGTTTGCACCCGCGATCACCTCAAGTTCGGTGTCGAACAGACGTGCGACCTCGGCGCGGTAGACGGGTTCCAGCTCGGTTTTCGCCAACGCAACATGATGCTCTTCGTTGATGAGGTCGATAATCTTGTAGAGTTTTACGCCCTTAAAGCGTTTAAACACCTCTTCAAGATCGAGCTTTATGCCAAATTCCTGGAACATAGCGACATACGCGCGGGAACAGATCACTTCGCTGTCGACCAGCGTACCGTCGCAGTCGAAAAATACCGCTTCAATCTGGGACATGCCTTTCCTTTTTTACAAGTTTAACGTTTACGTAATGCAGTATTGAGAGACGCAATCGTTGCCGTATAAGCAAAATCAATGAAAAAAAGTATCTCGCAACCGCCCCTATTGTCGCATTTTGGTATAGGATAGCGACGAATTTTCCCTCCTTGTTCGGAAATTGATAATGAGTCAACAACACACCACCCAGGCTTCTGGTCAGGGGATGCTGGAACGCGTGTTTAAACTGCGCGAACACGGCACGACGGCACGCACCGAAGTGATCGCCGGTTTCACGACCTTCCTGACGATGGTCTATATCGTTTTTGTTAACCCGCAAATTCTTGGCGTTGCTGGCATGGATACCAGCGCTGTCTTCGTCACCACCTGTTTAATTGCTGCGTTTGGTAGCATCCTGATGGGCCTGTTCGCCAACCTGCCGGTCGCGCTGGCGCCTGCAATGGGTCTGAACGCCTTCTTCGCGTTTGTGGTGGTTCAGGCAATGGGCCTGCCGTGGCAGGTGGGTATGGGCGCCATTTTCTGGGGCGCCGTTGGTCTGCTGCTGCTGACTATTTTCCGCGTGCGTTACTGGATGATCGCCAATATTCCGGTCAGTCTGCGCGTAGGTATCACCAGCGGTATCGGCTTATTCATTGGCATGATGGGGCTGAAAAACGCCGGTGTCATTGTCGCGAATAAAGACACGCTGGTGGCGATTGGAAATCTGACATCCCACAGCGTTCTGCTGGGCGTGCTGGGTTTCTTTATCATCGCTATTCTGGCATCACGCAACATTCACGCCGCGGTGCTGGTGTCTATCGTGGTCACAACGTTGCTGGGCTGGATGTTGGGTGATGTGCACTACAACGGTATTGTCTCTGCTCCGCCAAGCGTCACTTCTGTGATTGGTCATGTGGATCTGGCTGGTTCGTTGAATCTGGGTCTGGCCGGCGTCATTTTCTCTTTCATGCTGGTTAACCTGTTTGACTCCTCCGGTACGCTGATTGGCGTGACAGACAAAGCGGGTCTGGCCGATGAGAAAGGGAAGTTCCCACGCATGAAGCAGGCGCTGTTTGTCGACAGCGTATCATCGGTGGCGGGTTCGTTTATCGGCACCTCTTCCGTAACGGCGTATATTGAATCTTCTTCTGGTGTTTCAGTCGGTGGCCGTACTGGTCTGACGGCGGTTGTCGTGGGTCTGCTGTTCCTGCTGGTTATCTTCCTGTCGCCGCTGGCGGGAATGGTGCCGGGTTATGCGGCCGCAGGTGCGCTGATTTATGTCGGTGTCTTGATGACCTCTAGCCTTGCGCGCGTGAAGTGGGACGATTTAACGGAATCGGTACCCGCCTTTATCACCGCCGTGATGATGCCGTTCAGCTTCTCTATTACTGAAGGTATCGCGCTGGGCTTCATCTCTTACTGTGTGATGAAAATTGGCACTGGTCGCTTGCGCGATCTCAGCCCTTGCGTGGTCGTTGTGGCGTTGCTGTTCATACTGAAGATTGTGTTTATCGACGCGCACTAAGGTGCGGCTCGTGGTGTCAGGTGGCGCTAACGCTTACCTGACCTACAGAAGAACGTCGGCCTGATAAGCGAAACGCCATCAGGCCTAACCACATATCAAAGCCCGGCACTCTGCCGGGCTTTTTCGTTGTCTATAGAAAACCCCCAGCTAGGCTGGGGGGTCAGTAAAGCTTTCAGCTTTGAGCCAGTTATTAAAACCCCTTTTGATTTGTTAAAACACCTTGCGGTCTGGCAACTGCAAATGTTCAACAAGAAATCAACAGGGGGTCCCAATGAGGGACGAAAAGA
>NZ_JANEWG010000040.1 GCF_028069725.1 Citrobacter sp. Awk 4 | reverse complement strand
ACCATTAAAATCAACCCTGACGCGTGAGGGTTTTAGGTTGGGTAAAGTGATGGTTTTATAATACTCTACACCAAGTATCCATGAACAAACGATGATGGCAATAATGATCACAGCTGACCATCCAAATTTTTTTGCCGCTTCCAGGATGTCTTTATACATACCCTTTATCTCTCATTGTCATATGTATAATGGTATTTATATAACACAGAGGCACGAAAAAAAATCATGCTTATTTATGTTTTTTGCATTAGTAGAACCTTATTTCAAAAGGGGTATTTAATAGCCTATATCGATGTCAACCCAATCCATATGCAAGCGGCGTGGGCCGTCACCGGCAGGTATTAGCTGTGAACGATTATTGTCACGTTTATCCTGAACCAGCCTAATGAATTCGAGTGTGCTACCGAGACGCTTGTTATCCACAATAGCACTCTGGTTGATTTCCGAGAGTCAATCATAGATGGAGTAGGGAAGAGCAGCCCTGTTAAGCTGTAATTCCTTTACAAGGCGATCCTGCAGAGTCAGATGGGCTCCTTCAACACGGCCTTTGGCAGAGCTGGTATTGGCGTGTTTCAAAATAGGTAAATGTGGACTCAGATTTCACAAACAGCAGGTGCATCAGGCGACTGGTGGCATCGTCAACATAGACCAGGGCAGTACAGGGTCGACCCCGGTTTTCAAACCAGTGGTGGTCGCAGCCATCAATTTGTATCAGCTCGCCAGTACAAGGCCGCCGGTAACGGGGCTGATGAATTTTTGGCTGACGCTGTCTGCGGGGGATCCACAGTCCCGCTTTAATCATCAGGCGCCGGACGGTTTCCTTGCCAAGGACGAGTCCATGAATTTCCTCCAGTTTTTCACGAGCCAGCGTGGGGCCAAAATCGCGGTAGCGTTCCCGAATGATATTTAGCGCCAGCTCAGTCAGTGAAGCTGGCAACAGACGGTTTCCGGCGCGGCCACGACTCTGGTTGTTCATGCCAAGCGGCCCGGACTGCCGATAACGCTTTAGTAGCCGGCTGCAATGACGTGGCGTAATACTGAGCATCTCCGCAGCCTGACCGGGACGTAAATTGCGATCGATGACATCCTGAAGGATTTTGAGGCGGTTGATTTCTTTCACGGTGAACATCCTGGCGTCATGTATAGCCATAGAAAACTCCTCATCAGGAAAAGCGAGTTGTTGACTAGGCATACAGGTCTGAGAACTATAGCCTGGACATTCCTTAAATGAGCCACAAATATACATTAGCATTGAGCCTCTATAGCATTAGTGCGCATAATGTATATTATGTTAAATCGATTTCCTGGGTTAATAACTTCATAAACCCAACCCTTCTCTCATAAAAACAGTATGATAGTGATTTCTGAGCTTGCTCTATTTCATGCATTAGGTACTGAATGCACATTATTTCATAAAGCGTCGCTGAGCACAGGCAGAACCTGGTTACAGTCCTTTTCCCCCAACTAAGCACAGAGTAGTCATATGTTTAAAGTTTTCTCCCGTCGCTTACAACACTGTAACGACGTGGCGGTAAGCATTAGTAAGGCCAGCACCACACAGCTGCAACAGCTGAAAGCGCAGCTTGCCGAACAGATGGGGAAACCGGTTGGGTTACATACCATGGGCATTCCGGCAGCGATCAGTACCCTCGGGGTAACCGTCAGTTTTGCTATTCCACAGCTGTGGTTGGGTTACGGCGTACTCGCCGCACTAAACCAGCCTGCTGAGCGGGTTTTCGTTTGGGTTGTGCTGATCGCGCTGCTATTCGCTGGCATCAACGGCCTGACGACATTTATGATTGGTAAAGGCAGCATGCGCGCCTTACGGGTGCATCTTACGCTGGCAGTGATAAGCCTGCTGTTGACGGCAGTCTACCTGGTTTCTGCGCTGAATGGGGCGATGAAGGGTACCAATTGGCCGGGTGTCGATCTGACCGCAGCGCTGCTGAGTGTCTTCATGCTACTGATCAGCGGTGGTTGTCTCCTTTCTACGGCCTTCTATAAGATGCTACTGTTCACCCTGCATAATCGCGCCTGGCGACAGTTGATCCGCCAGACACGAAATGCTCACATTTCGCGCTAAACACAGTTCCTGTTAAAATCCCTCCAGTACAGGCGGGATTTTTATGTCCTGTCCTATACCTGGCTACATTGCTGATAACGCCACTTTCTTGTACCCTCACCCCACATCTTAATTGACGGGACATCCTGTGACTGCTCACTTTTCTAAAGATCCTTTACATGGCGTGACGCTTGAAATGCAAGTTAATGCACTTGTTGCACGTTATGGCTGGGTTAAGTTGGGTCAACTGATCAACATCAACTGTTTTAAGAATGACCCAAGCGTCAAATCGAGTTTGAAATTTTTGCGGCGCACGCCGTGGGCCCGCGCGGAAGTTGAAGCGCTGTACCTTGATTCTCTGAATGATACGGTGCCTGAAGCAAAGGATGAACCTGCTTTTAATCCGTGGACCGAGGGGCGCAGTAAGCAGGATTAATCCCCTGCTCTGCCAGCCAGCTTATATGCCACACGCTGCGTATTGACTTAAGCTCGAATAATACGAGAATGACTTTCTCACGTGATCATCGGAAAACTGGCATACATGGATATCTGTTCTCGTCGCCTCCCGCTTATGGCCAAAAAGTCATTCTCATTTATCGCAATGGCTCTTTTACTTTCCAGTTGTTCCTCAGAGCCGCCGGTTTCGCTTGTCACTCCGTCGACGCCGGTCGCGCCGGGTAAATCTCAACAATCTCATCAGAGCCAGGCGCCCATGCGCGGTATCTGGCTGGCGACGGTGTCCCGACTTGACTGGCCGCCGGTGTCATCCGTGAATGTGAGTAATACAGCCAGTCGAATCAGTCAGCAGCAAAAAGCGCTAACCGATAAGCTGGATCAGCTGCAAAGCATCGGTATTAACACCGTCTTTTTCCAGGTTAAGCCCGACGCTACGGCGCTCTGGCCCTCGGAGATTTTACCCTGGTCAGATCTCATGACCGGCACTATCGGCGAAAATCCGGGTTATGACCCGCTGCAATTTATGCTTGATGAAGCGCATAAACGCGGCATGAAAGTGCATGCCTGGTTTAATCCTTATCGCGTTTCCACCAACACGAAACCGTCGACCGTCGCAGAACTGAACAGCACGGCGTCGCAACGTCCTTCCAGCGTTTTTGTGCAGCATCGGGACTGGATCCGAACCGCAGGCGATCGTTTTGTCCTCGACCCCGGTATTCCTGAGGTACGCGACTGGATCACCCGTATTGTCGCCGAAGTCGTCTCGCGTTATCCGGTCGATGGCGTGCAGTTTGATGACTACTTCTATGCGGAGTCTCCAGGTTCCACGCTCAATGATAACGAAACTTTCCGAAAATACGGCGGTGCATTCGCGTCGAAAGCGGACTGGCGTCGGCACAATACGCAACAGCTGATAGAACAAGTTTCACGCACCATTAATACGCTTAAACCCGACGTCGAATTCGGTGTAAGTCCGGCTGGCGTATGGCGTAATCGCTCACACGATCCCGCAGGTTCCGACACGCGAGGCGCGGCTGCCTACGATGAATCCTTTGCTGACACGCGTCGCTGGGTTCAGCAAGGATTACTCGATTACATCGCCCCGCAAATTTACTGGCCTTTCTCGCGCAGCGCGGCCCGTTATGATGTGCTGGCAAAATGGTGGGCCGATGTCGTGAAACCGACCAACACGCGTCTCTATATCGGTATTGCCCTGTATAAAGTTGGCGAACCCTCCAAAAATGAACCGGACTGGATGATCAATGGCGGCGTGCCAGAGCTTAAAAAGCAGCTTGATTTGAATGAGTCGGTGCCACAAATTAGCGGCACGATCCTGTTTCGGGAAGACTATCTCAACCAGCCGCAAACGCAGCAGGCGGTTAACTATCTGAGAAGTCGCTGGGGCAGTTAACGAACCTTCCCTGCTTCACGCCTGGCAACGTGCAGTCATGAGTTTGCACGTTGTTGGGCTGCGCTAGATATCGCTTTCCTGACGGGCATAAAGATACGCCGTTGCTCTGGAAATACCGAGATGCTGAGCGATGGTCTCCATCGATTTTTTCACCTCCAGAAGACCGTCTTTACGTAATTCCTGAATAACGGCTTTGCGGTCGGCAACATTGAGTGCGCGTGCCGTGGTCGCACGTTTGGCGGCGTAACTGTCGATACGCTGGCGGATCGCCTCAGATCCTGTCGGTTCAATATGTTCCTGTACGGAGGTATTTTCGATCTCGGTGAAGCGCGCTAACGCACTTTGCATTCCCCGGAATAACGTCATGTCTACGTTCAGACACAAGGCCGCGACGTACTTGCCCTCGTTATCTTTAATACCAATAGACGTGCTTTTCACCGGACGGCCATCGGCAAATTGATTACCGTAGTTCGCCACAATGTTGGGGAAATCCGGCGAGGCAATACGTGCAAGCCCCAGTTCGGTTGCGGGCTGCCCTGCTTTCCTGCCGGATAAGTTGTTATGAATCGAGAGAATCGCATGTTCGGGATTTTTAAGGTCGTGCACAACAACTTCGCAGAATGGCGAAAAGGTTTCACTGAGCCCTTTCGCAATGATATCAAGTTGACCTAACAGTGAATTTTCCTCGGGTTTAGACATTTTCTCTCCTGCGAACCACGCAATATTCCCGGTGCAGTCTAAAGAAAAAGGATATCTGCTGCCAGATATCCCTGCGTATTTAGCCCGCCAGAAGCTCGCTAAATCGGCTGATATCAACGTTGCCACCACTAACAATGATCCCAACCCGTTTTCCGCGTAACTGCTCTTTATTGGCCCGCGCCGCGGCAAATCCTAAGCAACCGGTCGGTTCAACAACCATCTTCATCCGCTCGGCGAAAAAGGCCATTGAGTCAATCAGTTCCTGATCAGAAACCGTCAGAATATCATCAACATGTTTCATAATTAGCGAAAACGTATACTGCCCAAGATGCTGGGTTTGCGCGCCGTCGGCAATGGTTTTAGGGGTATCAATGTGGACGATGCTGCCACTGCGAAACGACTGCTGCCCGTCATTACCCGCTTCTGGTTCGACACCATAAATTTTGCATTTTGGCGACAAATGGCGTGCGGCCAGCGCTGAACCGGAAAGCAATCCGCCGCCGCCCAGACAAACATAAAGCGCATCGAGTGGCCCGACCTCTTCGATCAACTCTTTGGCGGCAGTACCCTGCCCGGCAATCACGTGTGGGTGATCGTAAGGCGGAATGAGCGTCAGTCCATGTTCTGTCGCCAGATCCCGGCCAATCTGCTCGCGGTCTTCGGTATAGCGGTTGTAAACCACCACATTGCCGCCATACCCTTTCGTCGCCGCCACTTTTGCCGCTGGTGCATCATGCGGCATGATAATTGTCGCGGGGATGTTTAAAAGCTTTGCCGCCAGCGCAATGGCTTGGGCGTGGTTGCCTGAAGAAAACGTCACGACGCCTGCCGCGCGCTGCTCCGGCGTAAACTGGCTGAGGGCGTTCATCGCCCCACGAAACTTAAACGCCCCCATGCGCTGGTAGTTTTCACACTTAAAAAAAACGTCCGCCGCAAACGCGTCATTCACCGTACGCGAGGTCAGCACCGGCGTACGGTTGGCATAGCCTTCGATGCGCTTTGCCGCAGCAACCACATCGTCATACTCAGGGAATTGCAGTGAAGTCATATCATTAACTCCGAATAGTTCAGGAAGATGAACGAGCAAGGGCAACGGCTTCAACTTCTACGGCAAATCCATAATGAAGCGCATTAACGCCAGCCACCACGCGAGCAGGTTTAAACTCTCCCAGCCATTGTGCATAAATCTGATTGAACAAGGGCCATTGCGAGACATCGGTGACATAGATTCTGACCGACACCAGCGAGGAGCGGTCTGTTCCTGCCGCCGCAAGGCAGGCATCCAGGTTCGCCAGCACCTGATGTACCTGCTCCTCGAATGAAGCTGCGGGATTGATCTCACCCGTAGCGGTGACGGGTAATTGCCCTGAGATAAACACAAAACCCCCGGCGGTGCAGGTGTGCGAGTAGTGGCCTGCAGGGCTCACGCCGGACGTCATGTTTCTGAGGATAATGTCGGAAGACATACGTATTCTCCGTATGGGTTATAATACAAAATGTCTGATTTAATACTTTATGTATATATAACGCAATTTCTTCTGTTCGCCAACCCCTATCTGCGCTTCGTGATCACATTTTGAGCCACGGTAAATCCCATAAAAAAGCCGTGTTGTGGGTATTCAACACGGCTGTTTAGACATCGGTGAACCTGTGGTTTGATCAGGTCATACATTCAGTCTATGTATATTTTCAATGATTCGCTTTTGTATTGTGTTAAGCGTCGCCTGGGTAATGTGTCCGGGATACAGATCCTTCGCTATCTCGCTGAATCTGGCCGCGACCGCACAAATTTTCTCGATGATTTCGGCCACCTGCTCCGGCATCAACTCCGCTTCCTGTTCACCCAGCGTCTGCACATGTTTTCTGCCGATATCTAATGCCTCGCCCATGACATCCATCTGGTGATAGCCGCCAGGCCCTTCACACCAGGTGACGTCATAGGCGGGAGCCAGCGTCCAGTTGCCTTCAGCCGACATCAGCCAGGCAAAGTTCTTCGGATGATCGTCCCGATTGTTAAACACCACGTTGAAGACCACGCGCTCGAAGGCGACGGCTTTTTCTCTGACATCATTGGTGCATATTTGAGTGGCACGTAAAAAACTGCGATAGTCCAGAGCCCCCGGAATCTGATAATTTGCCCCGGTAAACGAGGCCAGACTTTGCATCGGAACACGCCTGTCATTGTTGCGGTCAAAACGACGCGTGGCAAAGGCCGCCTGTTTGTCATCCAGCGCGAAGTAAGCGGTGTCCGGGGTGTCAATGCCACACTGACGCAGGCATTCAGAGTAGACGGCCTCGATAGCGCAGACTTCCGCGTGCTCATCGCGTGCCGGAAACTTGATTAACCAACTTTCGTACCCGGGTTGCGGCGACGTGGTGAATTTTTTAGTGACAGTGTCACGATAAAGTAACGCCTTGGGCCTTGCGCCCTGCGGTGAGCCGCCCATCTGCAGTAACTTTTGTAGGAACTCGCCGCCCTCGCCGCTCAGTACCTCTTGCACTTCCGAGGCTAACTGAATAAGAGGGATCTCCTGTGCGTTGACGGTCTCCGCATCCGGTTGAACCGGCTGGAATGTCATGGCGCCCATCGCATTGCTGCCGATCCAGGTTAATCGCTCCAGAGGGCCAATACGCGCCGCATTGAGTCCCCGTCGTTTAAACAATCGATCCATGAGCAGCATTCCCCAGCCATCGGGTAGTGCGTCATAAACGGGGCCTGGCAGACCAAGTTGATGTGCGGGGAAGCCCTGTCGTAAGCGAGGACCGTTAAGAGGCAGAGTCAGTCGGGAGAGTTCAAAGCCTTTGCGTACAGCCTCATCACTGTATTCGAAGGCAATCAGCGGGCGTCCCGTCATGGCGGTGGACGACATCAGTCGGCCCCAACGCCAGCGTTCACCCCAGCCTTCATAAAAGACATCAATTTGTTCAGGCATCGTCATTTTTCCTTCTCACGCGCTGACGTGCTGAACTCTCTTCGTAGCGCACCATATCATCCAGGCTCTCTATTTTCGGTTTGAACAGGTTTTCCAGTTCATCCCCCAACCCCAGAACCACGGCCACTCTGACCAGCCCCTCAAAGCCCACATTTCGTCCGGCCTCGAGATTCGACACCGTATTCACGCCAATCCCCGCGCGTGCGGCAACCTCCGCCTGGGTCATCTGTTTTGACAGGCGCTCTTTACGTAATCGTTCACAGAGAAGTTTGACGATCTCAACAGGCGTTCTGAGCATTAAATCCATAATATGGGTTCTTATCTCGATAAATTGCACTTAACACACAATATTATAGAGTTAAATATAAGCACGCGCAAACGGGTGTAATGCCCAAAATAACAGAATTAAGTGCATTAATGCGGTTTAATGCACTTAATATTGGAGTTAACTGGCGGTAGCAGGTTCCGGCAATCTGAACGAAGAGACCAGCAGTGCCAGTTGTTCCGCCTCTTCCTTCAGCACCTGGGTTCGTGTCGCTGCATCGTCGATAAGCGAGGCATTCTGCTGAACCGTACTGTCCATCTCGGTGACGGCCAGCGTCACTTCAGAAACCCCTTTACGCTGCTCTTCCCCCGCAACACGGATCTCCCCCATCAACTGTCTGACCTGCCGTACATTGCTGACCAGCTCTGCCAGTCGGTCACCCGCATGATGAATCTGCTGACTTCCGCTACCCACATGCGAGACCGATTCATCAATTAAGGTTTTGATCTCTTGCGCGGCGGTGGCGCTACGCTGCGCCAGTGTACGCACTTCGGAGGCGACAACCGCAAATCCCCGACCGGCATCGCCGGCCCGCGCAGCTTCAACCGCCGCATTGAGCGCCAGGATATTCGTCTGGAAGGCAATGCTGTCGATCACCGCCACAATTTCTACCATTCGGCCAGATGATGCGCTGACATTATCCATAGTCGAAATCACCCCCTGCATGACATCACCGCAGCGGTTCGCGGTTTGCGCAGTGCTGTCGGATAACTCATCCGCTAACTGGGTATTGCCTGAGTTTTGATGCACGGTCGCATTTAACTGCTCCATGGCTGCTGCACTCTCCTCAAGGGCTGCGGCTTGCTGCGTCACGCGTGTAGAGAGCTCCGTATTACTGTCTGCCAGGCTGACGGCGTTGCTGGCAACAACGACGCTACTGCTGCGTACGTTGATCAAAATGGCGGCTATTTTGTCGACGAAAAGGTTGAATGCCTGGGCGATATCGGAAATTTCATCTTTTCCGCGAACATCCAGACGTCGGGTGAGGTCGCCTTCCCCCTGAGCAATATCATCCAGTGCGCGGCGTGTATCATCCAGCCGGGAGATAAGCCTGCGCACCACCAGCCATGCGCCCACCAGCAACAGCGTCATAATGGGGACCAGGACTTCAAGAACATCCTGCATCATCACTTTTGCCAGGCCGACAATGCGCTCTTGCGGTGTGACCAGACCAACCACCCAACCGGTGTCCGCCATCGGGAACAGCATGACCCGTGAAGGCGCGTTAAGGATCTGGTCATGTTCGAGCGCTATCGAGGTCACATCCGTACTGCCGCGTAGCGATTTCAGACTCTCCGCCACGGGTGTTAGCCAGTCAGAGGTGCTGAGCAGATCGCTAAACGTCTTGTATTTTGCCGGATCAGCCTGTGGGAAATAGAGAATTTGCCCCTGCTTATCCACCACAAAGGCATAGCCGCCGGTGCTGTTACCCTGCTGTTGCATAAACGTCGCAACATTATCCAGCCGGATATCGGTAGTGGCGACGCCAGCAAACACGCCTGAATTACGATACGGAATGCTACAGGTCACCATATTGACGCCGGAGATCGTATCCCGATAAACGTCAGACCACAGACAGCTTTCCTGCGAACGTCCTTTTGCCTGCTGATACCAGCTTTCACTGTGATAACCGTTGCCGCCAGGGACGTTATAGTCATCTGAAAATATCAGCTTTCCTTCGGCGTTACGCGACCAGAAAAAACTGCGACGTTCTACGCCTTGCGTAAAGGCATCCGGTTCTGGCCAGATCCCACCGCCGGTAATCATCGCATTATTCTGCTCGCCAATCAGATGGGGAACCACGCTGCGATAAAGCGCCTCATCATTGGGAAGCACTTCGGCCATCCGCGCGAGGGCGACCGTTTCCCCTTCAATACGGGATAACACAGAACTGAGATGCTGGGTCAGACCATGTCCCGTTTCCTCTATAAGGGCGGTGTTGATCTCGACGACCCGTGGTTGACCGCGCCACAGCATAATCGCGACGATGACCAGCGTGGTGACGACCAACAACGAAATGCCGCCGAGGGTCAGACGGGTAGAAATACGTGAGGGATACCAGGCCATACAAACTCCTTATGTAAAAGGCGAACGTTTAACCAGTATCGGCACGTCAATTTATATCTTTATGGTGGTTGAGTGATAAAGCGAGATGAGACATTAATGAATATTAAGTGACAGCGTCACAAATAGCAAAACCCAGCACTCTGGCCGGGTTTTAATAATGCTAAAACTTATTTAGATAATTCTTTTTTGATTTCGTCTTTAATTTTGCTTAATTCACTCTGAGGGTGTTTTTTGCAAATTTCAACAGTTAACGGAACCGCCGTGGTCACGGTTTCGTCGAAACTCACAACGTCACCGCCTTTGAAATCTTCATCTTCATTGAGCACCCAGAAAGCTACTGGCGCCATAGTTTGCGGATTAAGATCAATGAACTCCTGACAGCTCATACCTTTGGGGGTGACGTCTTTTTTTGCGTTATCTGTTGCTGCATTTACGCTTACACTGGTCAACAGCGCCGCTGCCAAAATACCTGCTGTAGAAAGGGAGAATTTATTCATTTCTGTGACTCCATAAACACACTGATTAATATCTACACACGCGCTTTAAACCGTTAATGTAGGACGAAAGAAATAATACTCCAGATGCCTGATGAATAAAGTCCGTGGTGGGGATATGGCTATTATTGACATTTCCGGTGACTGATTTTTATGTATCGGGTATTAACCTCCCCCGCGCTTTGTGATCGTGTCTACGAATTCAACATATTCCGCCCCCGCTTCTACAGCCGTTGCACCAAAAGTGAACTACGCTGCACAAATGTTGATCATTAGTTAATTAAAAATCACCAAAATTTAACAAAAAACACATCGTGGCGACTGTCGATGGCATGGCACGCGTCCTGCATTGTTAATCAGATAACAGCAACACGGTGTCTGATAGTGACTTAACAGCGAGACGGTAATGACTGCAAAACCTGAGTTATTTTCCCGCATTGAACGTACTTTCAGTCAGCAAACGCCAAGCGAAAAGCGTGTTGCCGGCTGGCTGTTAACCCATGCGGCGCAGATCCCCTTTGAAACGGCAGACGGTATCGCCAAAGCGACCGGCACCAGCGGGATCACGGTGGGACGCTATTTGCGCAAACTCGGTTTTCGCAATCTGGAGGATGCCAAGGCGAGTCTGCGCGAACTCCCCGCCATCCCCTATCAGCCCTGGGGAATGAACGAACGTCTCGGTTCGTGGCAGCAACAACAGCGGTTGCCAGACCGCGCGCAGCAGTCGTTAGCGCTGGAAATTGACGCCATTAGCCATGTGTATCAACTGGCGCAAAGCGAAACGTTTTTACGTATTGCACAGCAACTGGCGCACGCAGAAGCCGTCTACATTCTGGGGATCCAGTCGACGCGCGGTATCGCTAACGCTTTTTTCAGCCACCTGGAATACCTGCGTCCTAAAGTGAGTTACTCCGAAGGGTTGTCAGGCAGTTGGGTAGAATCGCTGAATTCCGGGTTTACGCAGCCCTATGTGGTGATCACCGACACGCGGGCTTACTCCGCCACCGCACGACACTACTGTCGCGTCGCCAGTGAGCGGCAGATTCCACTGGCGCTGGTCACCGATGTCTGGTGTCCGTGGGCAAGAGACTATTCCATTGATTTATTACAGGTAAAAACCGATACCGGGCATTTCTGGGACTCCCTGGCGCCCGTCAGCTGTCTGTTCAACTTATTACTTTCCAGCGTGGTTGAACTGTTGGGCGATACCCTCGCCGAGCGCTTACACACCAACCGTCAATTACAACAAGAATTTGGTCAATTCGAACAATAAACAGGAACTGTGCTATGTCTGAAAACCCCGTACTGCGCGATGTGTCGGCTCTCTTCCCGTCACTGCATATCGATCTCAAATACGCTACGGCCGATAACCTCACCGGCGCGCCCATTTATCGGGAAGCGCGTTGCCTGTTACACAAAGACGCCGTTGCTGCGCTGGCAAAAAGCATCAGCATTGCGCAACTGGCGGGCTTATCTCTGGTGGTGTACGACGCCTATCGCCCCCAGCAGGCGCAATCGATCCTGTGGGATGTCTGCCCTGACCCGCAGTATGTGGTCGATGTGGCGATTGGATCGAATCACAGCCGCGGCACTGCTATCGACGTCACGCTGATGGATGCAAACGGTCAGGTGCTTGATATGGGTGCGGGTTTTGACGAAATGCACGACCGTTCTCACGCCTATCACCCGTCGGTGCCGCCGCAGGCGCAGCGAAATCGCCTGCTGCTAAACGCGATTATGTTCGGTGGCGGTTTTGTCGGGATCAGCAGCGAATGGTGGCATTTTGAATTACCCGCCGCCGCGAAATACCCCTTACTCGACGACTGCATTGCCTGTTTTTCACCCACGACAACACAACACACACTTTAACTCTGGAGCAAGGTCATGAAGACAACTATCACATTAGCCTCGCTGTTTCGCCCTGCATTGATCGCCGCAGCCCTGGCAATGGCCCTGCCTGCTCAGGCTGCCGTTCCCAAAGATATGCTGGTGATCGGCAAAGCGGCCGATCCGCAAACCCTCGACCCGGCGGTCACTATCGACAACAACGACTGGACGGTGACCTATCCCTCTTATCAGCGCCTGGTGAAGTACAAAACAGAGGGCGGTAAAGGCTCTACGGAGGTAGAAGGCGATCTGGCGAGCGGCTGGAAAGCCTCTGACTCTCAAAAAGAGTGGACTTTCACGCTCAATAACGAAGCCAAATTTGCCGATGGCACACCGGTGACCGCCGAGGCGGTAAAGCTCTCTTTTGAGCGTCTGTTGAAGATTGGTCAGGGGCCAGCGGAAGCCTTCCCGAAAGATTTGAAAGTGGAAGCGCTTGACGATCACACGGTCAAATTTACGCTGACTCAGCCGTTTGCGCCGTTCCTGTATACGCTGGCCAACGATGGCGCCTCCATCATCAATCCGGCAGTGTTGAAGGAACATGCGGCGGACGATGCGCGCGGTTTTCTGGCGCAGAATACGGCGGGTTCCGGACCTTTTATGCTGAAGAGTTGGCAGAAAGGCCAGCAGTTGATCCTCGTGCCGAACCCCCATTACGCGGGCGCGAAACCAACATTTAAACGCGTGTCGGTGAAAATCATTGGCGAGAGCGCCTCCCGTCGCCTGCAACTGTCACGCGGGGACATTGATATCGCGGATGCCTTACCGGTTGATCAGCTCACCGCCTTAAAACAGGAAGGCAACGTGACGGTGGCCGAGTATCCGTCGCTGCGGGTGACTTATCTCTATCTCAACAACAGTAAAGCGCCGTTGAATCAGGTCGATTTACGCCGTGCTATCTCCTGGTCAACAGACTATCCGGGCATGGTGAACGGCATTCTGAGCGGTAACGGCAAGCAGATGCGTGGACCGATTCCGGAAGGCATGTGGGGCTATGATGCCAATGCGATGCAGTACAGTTCAGACGAAGCAAAAGCCAAAGCCGCATGGGAAAACGTTGCCGCCAAACCGACGACCCTTAGCTTCCTCTATTCGGATAACGATCCGAACTGGGAGCCGATTGCTCTCGCGACACAGGCCAGTCTCAGTAAACTGGGCATCACGGTGAAACTGGAAAAACTGGCGAATGCCACCATGCGTGACCGCGTCGGCAAGGGGGATTATGACATTGCCATTGGTAACTGGAGTCCGGATTTCGCCGACCCCTATATGTTTATGAACTACTGGTTTGAATCCGATAAGAAAGGATTGCCGGGCAACCGTTCATTCTATGAAAACGCTGACGTCGACAAGCTGTTGCGTAGCGCGCTGGCCACCACCGACCAGACGGTGAGGACGAAGGATTACCAACAGGCGCAAGCCATCGTAATTGACGAGGCCGCGTACGTTTATCTGTTCCAGAAAAACTACCAGTTGGCGATGAACAAAGAGGTCAAAGGCTTTGTATTCAACCCGATGCTGGAGCAGGTGTTCAATATCTCCACTATGAGCAAATAAGCCACGTTAATGCGGAGCCGTACTGGCTCCGCCAGGGGAAGCCAATGACGTTCTGGACTATTTTACGTCAGCGATGCTGGGGACTCGTCCTGGTGGTCGCTGGGGTTTGCGTGATTACCTTTATTATTTCGCACCTGATTCCTGGCGACCCTGCGCGCCTGCTGGCAGGCGATCGCGCCAGCGACGAGATAGTGGAAAATATTCGCCAGCAGTTAGGGCTTAACCAGCCGCTGTATATCCAGTTCTTTCGCTATGTCAGCGATCTCTTTCATGGCGATCTGGGCACCTCGATTCGCACCGGACGCCCGGTGATGGACGAACTGCGCGTCTTCTTCCCCGCCACGCTGGAACTGGCGTTTTGCTCGTTGCTGCTGGCGTTGATTATTGGCATTCCGCTGGGCATTTTATCCGCCGTCTGGCGCAACCGCTGGCTGGACCATCTGGTGCGTCTGATGGCCATTACCGGTATTTCAACCCCGGCGTTCTGGCTGGGGCTTGGCGTGATTGTGCTGTTTTACGGTCACCTGCAAATTTTGCCCGGCGGCGGGCGACTCGACGACTGGCTGGACCCACCGAATCACATCACCGGTTTTTATCTGGTAGACGCCCTGCTGGAAGGCAATGGCGAGGTCTTTTTCAATGCCCTACAGCACCTGATTTTACCCGCCCTGACCCTCGCCTTTGTGCATCTGGGGATTGTGGCGCGTCAAATTCGCTCCGCAATGCTGGAACAACTGAGCGAGGATTATATTCGTACGGCGCGCGCCAGCGGCCTGCCTGGCTGGTACATCGTGTTGTGCTATGCGCTGCCGAACGCGTTGATTCCGTCCATTACCGTTCTGGGACTGGCGTTGGGCGACTTGCTCTATGGCGCGGTTCTCACCGAAACGGTGTTTGCGTGGCCGGGGATGGGTGCCTGGGTCGTGACCTCTATCCAGGCCCTCGACTTCCCCGCCGTGATGGGCTTTGCCGTGGTGGTCTCTTTTGCATACGTACTGGTAAATCTGCTCGTGGATTTACTCTATCTGTGGGTCGATCCCCGGATTGGTCGCGGAGGTGCGAAATGATGTTAACCGAGGAAACGCAGACGCCGCCAAAGCCCACCCGTCGTCGCACCGACTGGGCGAAGTTGTGGTGGCTTTTCAAAGGCAGTCCGCTGACGCTGATTGGCGGCGTCATTATCGTTTTGATGCTGCTGTTGATGGTGCTTTCGCCGTGGGTCACGCCCTACAACCCCAACGCCATCGATTTAACCGCCCGCCTGCTGCCGCCTTCTGCCAGCCACTGGTTTGGCACCGATGAAGTCGGACGCGATCTGTTTAGCCGCGTTCTGGTAGGCAGCCAGCAATCTATTGTTGCCGGTCTGGTGGTGGTCGGTATTGCAGGCGGTATTGGCTCGCTGCTCGGCTGCTTATCGGGCGTGATGGGAGGACGTGCCGATGCCGTCATTATGCGCATGATGGACATTATGTTGTCGATTCCCTCGCTGGTACTCACCATGGCGCTGGCGGCGGCTCTCGGCCCCAGTCTGTTTAACGCCATGATGGCGATCGCCATCGTTCGTATCCCGTTTTATGTGCGCCTTGCGCGCGGGCAAACGCTGGTTGTCCGCCAGTACGCTTATGTGCAGGCGGCACGAACCTATGGCGCATCACGCTGGCATCTGATCAGCTGGCATATTTTGCGCAATTCTCTGCCGCCGCTGATTGTTCAGGCTTCGCTGGATATCGGTAGCGCGATCCTGATGGCCGCGACGCTGGGCTTTATTGGCCTCGGCGCACAACAGCCGAGTGCAGAATGGGGCGCAATGGTGGCGATTGGCCGTAATTATGTGCTCGACCAGTGGTGGTATTGCGCCTTCCCGGGCGCAGCGATCCTCATCACCGCCGTGGGATTTAATCTGTTTGGCGACGGTATTCGCGATCTGCTGGACCCCAAAGCCGGAGGAAAACAGTCATGACGCAACCCGTACTGGAAATTGAAGATCTGCATTTGAGTTTTCCGGGCTATAAAAGTGAGGTTCATGCGCTGAACCGGGTATCGTTGCAGATTCAGCGCGGCGAGATTGTCGGCGTGGTTGGCGAGTCGGGTTCTGGTAAATCGGTGACGGCGATGCTGGCAATGCGTTTGCTACCGGAAGGCAGTTATCGTATTCATCAGGGACGCGTTTCGTTGCTGGGTGAAGATGTCCTGAACGCCAGTGAAAAACAGATGCGCCAATGGCGTGGCGCGCGAGTGGCGATGATTTTTCAGGAGCCGATGACCGCGCTGAACCCGACCCGCCGCATTGGGCAACAGATGGTTGAAGTGATCCGCCACCACCAGCCAATGCGTCGCTACGATGCCCGGCAGAAAGCCATCGCTCTGCTCGAAGAGATGCAAATTCCGGACGCCGCTCAGGTGATGTCGCGATTTCCGTTTGAGCTTTCCGGCGGTATGCGCCAGCGAGTGATGATCGCGCTGGCCTTCTCCTGCGAGCCGGAACTGATCATCGCCGATGAACCCACCACTGCGCTGGATGTGACGGTTCAACTTCAGGTGTTACGCTTACTCAAACATAAAGCGCGCGCCAGCGGTACAGCCGTGTTGTTTATCAGCCATGATATGGCGGTGGTGTCGCAACTGTGCGACAGACTGTATGTCATGTATGCCGGTAGCGTTATCGAAAGCGGTCCGACGGAAAACGTGATTCGCCATCCCACGCATCCCTATTCTATCGGTTTACTGAAATGCGCCCCGGAACACGGCCTGCCTCGCGAACCGTTGCCGGCGATCCCCGGAACCGTACCCAATCTCAGCCAATTACCCACGGGATGCGCCTTTCGCGATCGCTGTTTCGCCGCAGGAGCGCAGTGTGATGTTATCCCGCCGATGCGCCGCACAGGCGACACGACGCAGCAATCTGCCTGCTGGTACCCGCAACTGGAGATAACGCATGTCTGATATTTTACTGGCACTACAGGATGTGCACGTCAACTTCCCGGCCCGCAGCAACTGGCTGGGGCGCGTCACCGAACGGGTTCACGCCCTGAACGGACTGGATTTGCAGATCCGTGAGGGTGAAACCCTCGGCATTGTGGGAGAGTCCGGCTGCGGCAAAAGCACGCTGGCGCAGTTGTTGATGGGGATGCTGAAACCCAGTCAGGGGCAATGCTCCCGGGCAAAGGTACAGGGGCGTGGTTCAGACAACGGTATGCAGATGGTATTTCAGGACCCGCTCTCTTCGCTCGACCCCCGGTTGCCTGTCTGGCGGATCATCACTGAACCGGTGTGGATCCAAAAGCATAATAGCGAGCGAGAACGCCGGGCGTTGGCTGAAGAGTTGGCGCTGTTGGTGGGCATTCGTCCGGAGTATCTTGACCGCCTTCCCCATGCGTTTTCCGGTGGGCAACGCCAGCGTATCGCTATCGCACGGGCGCTCTCCTCTGAGCCGGATGTGATTGTGCTGGATGAGCCTACGTCGGCGCTGGATATCTCCGTACAGGCGCAAATCCTTAATCTGCTGGTTTCTCTTCAGGCCCGCAGAAATCTGACCTATGTGTTGATCTCACATAACGTGTCGGTGGTCAGACACATGAGCGATCGCGTTGCGGTGATGTATCTCGGGCAAATTGTTGAACTGGGTGATGCCCGGCAAGTGTTAACTTCGCCCGCGCATCCCTATACGCGGTTGTTACTGGATTCAGTACCGAAAACAGGCGCGCCACTGGCAGAAGATCTCGTGTTACGCAAAACGGAACTCCCTGGTAATCGCACCCTGCCACAGGGATGCTATTTTCGCGACCGTTGCCCGTTAGCGACGCAGGTATGCGAGAAAAAGCAGGCGTTACTCCCGCAAGAGTCGGGGCGTGATGTGCGCTGTTGGCGGGCACTGGAGAATCGCTGATGCCCGGTCTGTGTCAGGCGTTGTAGGCTTTTTTCAGGGTTTCCATCAACGCCTGGGCCGCCGTTGACAGTTTTTGATGCGCCGCGCACAGCACGCCAACCCGGCGCTCGATCACCGGCCCGTCGAGATCCAGACATGTCGCGCCCAGTTCGGTCATTTGGGTGCGGCATAACGCCGGTACCGCGCTGCCGCCTAATCCATTCGCCACCAGCCGTCCGATAGTCACCAGTTGGTGGCTTTCGAGCGCCACTTCCAGCGGCCGACCGCTTTGCGCCAGCTTCTCTTCTAACATCAGGCGAACCGCCGAGGGGCGTTGTAACGCAATGAAATCCAGACTCAGCAGTTCTCGCCAGCAAATGCGCTCACGCGCGGCCAGCTTACAGTCGGGCGGCACAATGGCGATGAAGCGATCCATCCCCAGCGGCGTAAAATGGAGGTGCCCGGAGAACTCCGGTTCAAACGCAATGCCCATCTCCACCCGCCCTTCACTGACCATCTCAATCACCTGTTCATTGATCACATCGTGGACGGTGACATTGATCCCCGAATAGCGATCGCGAAACGTTTTCAGCACCGGCGGTAAAACATTGGCGGCAAAAGACGGCATCGCGGCAACGGAGACTTTCCCGCGCTGTAAGGTAAACCGCTGGCGCATCGCCTCTTCGGTGTTTTCCCAGTCGGCGAGTAGCTGCCGCGCCATCGTCAGAAACGTTTCCCCTTCCTGCGTCAGCGTGACTTTGCGCGTCGTCCGCAACAGGAGCGCCCCGCCCAGCGCATCTTCCAGCCCTTTAATGGCCAGACTCAGGGCGGGTTGCGACATATTCAGTCGCTCACTGGCATGAGCAAAATTAAGAGTGTGAGCTACCGCTAAAAACGCGCGTAACTGTTTGATGCTCATTCTCATTTTTCTTCTCTTTAACCTATTGAATACGTTTAATTAACATTAAATTGATAAAAAAACCAAATGAGTGAGTCACAAATTTAAAATTAACAAATCATTTTTCGCCCCTAATGATGTCGGCAAGGTTAACAGGAGGGGCAAGTGTATGGCTGGACTGGATAAACGGGTTGCCACCTATAAAGAGGCACTGGAAGGACTGACCGACAACATGACGCTGCTGGCGGGCGGATTTGGTTTATGCGGTATTCCGGAGAACCTGATCGAGGAAGTTCGTCGTCGGGGTGTTCAGGGGTTAACGGTGGTGTCGAATAACTGCGGCGTCGACGGGTTTGGGCTTGGCGTCCTGTTGGACAACCGCCAGGTACGCAAAGTCGTTGCCTCGTATGTCGGCGAAAATGCGCTGTTCGAAAAGCAGGTATTGAGCGGCGAGCTGGATGCCGTACTGACACCGCAGGGAACGCTGGCAGAACAACTGCGTGCCGGCGGCGCAGGAATTCCCGCCTTTTTTACCGCCACCGGCTACGGCACGCCCATAGCTGAAGGTAAAGAGGTGCGTGAATTTGACGGTCGCCCTTACATCATGGAACGGGCGATCACCGGTGACTTCGCACTGGTTAAAGGCTGGAAAGCCGACTGGTACGGAAACGTGATTTATCGCCATACCGCGCAAAACTTCAATCCCCTCATGGCCGCCGCCGGGCGAATCACAGTGGTGGAAGTTGAAGAGATCGTCGCTCCCGGCGAGCTTGATCCCGCCGCCATCCATACCCCCGGTATTTTCGTCAACCGCATTATCCAGGGGCATTTCGAGAAACGTATCGAACAACGCACCCTGCGAGCCGAAGGAGTCTGACCATGTTAACGCGTGAACAAATGGCGATGCGTGTCGCCCGCGAACTGCGCGACGGTTACTACGTCAATCTGGGGATTGGCATCCCGACACTGGTCGCGAATTACATTCCCGACGGGATGGACGTGATGTTGCAGTCAGAAAACGGTTTGCTGGGGATGGGGGTATTTCCGACCGAAAGCGAGCTCGACGCCGACATGATCAATGCCGGAAAACAGACCGTCACGGCCCGCAAAGGGGCGGCGATTTTCGATTCGGCGCAATCGTTCGCCATGATCCGTGGCGGTCACGTCGGTCTGACGGTGCTCGGCGCGTTTGAGGTCGACGTCAACGGCAGCATCGCCTCGTGGATGATCCCCGGCAAGATGGTGAAAGGAATGGGCGGCGCGATGGATTTGGTGGCTGGCGCCGAGAACATCATCGTCGTGATGACCCACGCTTCCAAAAACGGCGAATCCAAATTACTGCCCGCCTGCACCCTGCCGTTGACCGGCGTGGGCTGTATCAAACGCGTGCTGACCGACCTGGCGTTGCTCGACATCAATGATGGCGCGTTCATTCTGCGTGAACGAGCGCCTGGCGTCAGCGTGGAAGAGATCATTGAAAAAACCGCAGGCAAACTGATCGTTGCGGATCAGGTTCCTGAAATGCACTTTGTCTGAGGAGAACAGCATGCAGGACGTCGTTATTGTCGCGGCAACGCGAACACCGATTGGCAGTTTTCATGGCGCGCTGGCTCCCCTTTCCGCCGTTGAACTTGGTGCTGCGGTCATTAAGGCCTTGCTGGAGAAAACCGCAGTCTCGCCTGAACTGATTGATGAAGTGATTTTTGGTCAGGTACTCACCACCGGCAGCGGGCAAAACCCTGCCAGACAGAGTGCGTTAAACGCCGGTTTACCGGTGACAACCCCCGCAGTGACCGTCAATCTGGTCTGCGGCTCCGGGCTAAAAACGGTACAGCAAGCCGCGCAAGCGATTCGTTGCGGTGATGCGGAAATCATCATTGCCGGGGGGCAGGAAAGCATGAGCAATGCCCCCTATTTTCTCGACGGCGCCCGCGCCGGATTGCGCCTGGGTCATGCCAGTCTGAAAGACAGCGTGGTGCATGACGGGTTGTGGGATGCTTTCAACGATTACCATATGGGCATTACCGCCGAAAATCTGGCGGATCGGTTCGCCATTAGTCGGGAGCGCCAGGACGCTTTCGCCCTGCGCTCGCAAAAACTGGCAGCCGCCGCGATCGAATCCGGGCGCTTTGTCGCGGAAATCACTCCGGTGAGTGTTCCGCAGGGCAAAAAACCGCCTCGCCTGGTCACTACTGATGAACAACCGAGACCGGACACCGTCGCCGAAAAACTGGCCCAGCTCAAACCGGCGTTTCGCCCGGGAACAGGATCTGTGACGGCGGGGAATGCCTCTTCTCTCAACGACGGCGCGGCGGCGGTGATGCTGATGAGCGCCCGTAAAGCGCAGGCACTGAATCTGCCGGTTCTCGCGCGGATTTCCGGTTATGCGGTTTCTGGCGTTGATCCGTCGATCATGGGTATCGGTCCGGTGAATGCCAGTATTGAGTGCTTATCCCGTGCGGGCTGGGCGCTTAATGACGTCGATCTTATCGAAGCTAACGAAGCCTTTGCCGCCCAGGCGCTGGCGGTCGGCGATTCGCTGCAATGGGACAGTGAAAAGGTCAACGTCAACGGCGGCGCCATTGCGCTGGGCCATCCTATCGGCGCATCCGGCTGCCGTATTCTGGTGACGCTGCTGCATGAAATGGCGCGGCGTGATGTTGCCAAAGGGCTGGCGACGCTGTGTGTCGGCGGCGGCCAGGGCGTGGCGCTGGCGGTAGAACGCCCAACAGGAGCCCACCATGCCAGATAACAAGTTCGCTGTCCTCGGGGCGGGATTAATGGGGATTGGGATCGCCACACACTTTGCCCGCTACGGGCATGACGTCTGGCTGTTTGATACCGATAGCGCCAGAATCGCAGAAATTAGCGCCGTTGCTGGCGCCATTCTCGATGAGCTGATCGCCACCGGGCAATTTTCACCGGAGGACAAAACGCCGGTGATTCGCCGACTGAAAGGCACCACCGCGCTACAGGATGTCGCCTCCTCGCGCCTGCTGATCGAAGCCATTCCTGAACGCCTCGAACTTAAACATGCGCTGTATGCGCAACTGGAATCGTGCATCGCTCCCGACACGGTGATCGCCAGTAATACCAGCGGCTTGCCGCCGGACGCACTGGCCGCCCCCCTGAAGCACCCTGAACGCCTGCTGATTGCCCATTTCTGGCATCCGCCCCACTTTATTCCGCTGGTTGAAATTGTTCCCGGCAGCGCGACCCGCCCCGAACTAACAGGCTGGCTGCAACATCTCCTGCTCGACATGCAACTGGAAGCGGTCGTTCTCGATCGCGCCGCCCCTGGGTTTGTTGGTAATCGCCTGCAATTCGCTCTGCTCCGTGAAGCGCTGCATATCGTGCAGAGTGGGATCGCCAGTGCGGAGGTGGTTGATCAGGTGATGCGCGCGTCGTTAGGTCGCCGTTACGCCATGGTAGGACCGCTCGAAGCCGCAGATATGACCGGTCTTGCCACGGTACAGGATATCTGTCGGCATCTGCTGCCTGAACTGGCGAGCGGCAGCGACATGCTGTCGCTGGTCACGGAAAAAGTGGAACGTGGTGAGACGGGCTTACGCAGCGGTCAGGGATTTTATCGCTGGGATGACGCCCGTAAAGAGTACATCCAACAGCGTCGGGAGCATCAACTGCGGTTTGCCTTAAAACCGTAACTTCTCTTTCTGTACCCCACTATAACAATGATATTGAGGAGTCTTGATGAGTGTGTTAATCGCCCTGGCCGCGTTAGGCCTGCTAATGATGGCAGCCTATCGCGGATACAGCGTCATCCTGTTTGCCCCCATCGCGGCATTAGGCGCTGTTCTGTTGACGGATCCGAGCGCCGTCGGCCCGACCTTTACCGGTCTATTCATGGAAAAAATGGTCGGCTTTGTCAAACTCTACTTCCCCGTATTTTTACTGGGTGCGGTGTTTGGTAAGTTGATCGAACTGTCTGGTTTTTCCCGCTCCATTGTGGCGGCGGCCATCAATATTTTGGGGCGGCGGCACGCTATTCCGGTGATTGTGTTGGTCTGCGCGTTGCTGACCTACGGCGGGGTGTCGTTATTTGTGGTGGCGTTTGCGGTGTATCCGTTCGCTGCGGAACTGTTCAGACAAAGCAATATTCCCAAACGGCTGATCCCGGCAACGGTGGCGCTGGGGGCGTTTACCTTCACGATGGATGCCTTACCGGGAACGCCGCAGATCCAGAACATTATCCCGACCAGCTTTTTTGGCACCAATGCCTGGGCAGCGCCCTGGCTGGGATTAATTGGCTCGCTGTTCATTATTTTTGTCGGGCTGGTCTATCTTGAACGTCAACGTCGTAAAGCACAGACCAGGAACGAAGGCTATGGCACCGAGCTGATTAACGAACCGGAAACACCGGATAACATCAACCTGCCGAATCCGCTGATTGCGATTTCGCCACTGATTCTGGTGGGCGTATTTAACCTGCTGTTTACCCGCTGGATCCCGGTCTGGTATGGCGCAACCCATCAACTGGAGCTTCCGGGTCTTGCTAAGCCGATTATCACTGAAGTCGGCAAGATCACCGCCATCTGGGCCGTGGAAGCGGCGTTGATCTCGGGGATACTGCTGGTCGTGATTTTTGGCTATCGCAACATTAAAGGTCGTCTGGCAGAAGGCAGCCGAACCGCTGTCGGCGGCGCGATTCTGGCGGCAATGAATACCGCGTCAGAATACGGCTTTGGCGCAGTGATCGCCGCCCTGCCCGGATTCCTCGTGCTGTCAAAAGCGCTGGCAGCGATCCCAGACCCCCTGCTCAATGAAGCTATCAGTATCACGACCCTTGCCGGGATCACCGGCTCCGCATCAGGGGGGATGAGTATTGCCCTTGCGGCGATGTCGGACACCTTTATTGCGGCGGCGAACGCGGCGAATATTCCGCTGGAAGTGTTACACCGCGTGGCCTCAATGGCCAGTGGCGGTATGGACACGCTGCCGCACAACGGAGCGGTGATCACGCTGCTGGCGATCACCGGATTGACGCATCGTCAGGCTTATGGCGGGATTTTTGCCATCACCGTGATTAAAAGTCTGGCCGTTCTGTTTGTTATCGGTGTCTTCTACGCCACCGGCATTGTCTGAGGAGAATCATGATGAATTTACACGGTAAAACAGCGCTGGTGACTGGCTCTACCAGCGGTATTGGATTGGGAATTGCGCAGGTGCTCGCAAAGGCTGGCGCAAAGATTATTCTCAACGGTTTTGGCGATATTGAAGCGGCTAAAGACAGCGTGGCGCAATACGGTACCACGCCGGGCTATCATGGCGCCGATCTGAGTGATGAAACACAAATTGCTGACATGATGCGCTATACGCAAAGCGAGTTTGGCGGCGTGGATATTCTCATCAACAATGCCGGGATCCAGCATGTTTCCCCGATCGAAACCTTTCCGGTGGAAAAATGGAACGCCATCATTGCGATTAATCTCTCATCAGTGTTCCACACCACGCGACTGGCGCTGCCGGGGATGCGCGAGCGTAACTGGGGACGGATCATTAATATTGCCTCAGTACATGGACTGGTCGCCTCGAAAGAGAAATCGGCCTATGTAGCGGCAAAACACGGGGTGGTCGGGCTGACCAAAACCACGGCGCTTGAAACAGCGCAAAGCGGCGTCACCTGTAACGCTCTCTGCCCTGGCTGGGTGTTGACGCCATTGGTACAGCAGCAAATCGACAAACGCATTGCCGACGGCGCAGCGCCGGAAAGCGCCCGCGATGCGCTGCTCGCAGAAAAACAGCCCTCCCGTGAGTTTGTCACCCCGGAGCAGCTTGGCGAGCTGACGCTCTTTTTATGTTCTGAAGGGGCGGCCCAGGTGCGCGGCGTAGCGTGGAATATGGATGGCGGTTGGGTCGCGCAGTAAAACTTGTCACTTTACCGGGACTACGCGCTCGTAGGCCCGGTAAACGTGACGCCACCGGGCAACAGATCAGTTACGCTGTTAACTGATAATCAAGGGTAATTTCCGCCTTCAATAGCTGGGATACCGGGCATCCGGCTTTCGCTTTCTGGATAATCCCGTCAAAGGTCGACGCATCAATACCGGGCACCGCTACCACGCTGTTCAGGGCAATTTTAGTGATTGCAAACCCCGCATCCACTTTATCCAGAGAGACATCCGCCGTGGTATCGATTGAAGTTGGCGTAAACCCCGCTTCTCCCAGCATCAACGAAAGCGCCATCGAGAAACAGGCCGCATGCGCAGCGCCAATCAACTCTTCCGGATTGGTGCCTTTGACGCCTTCAAAGCGCGTGTTAAACCCGTAAGGTTGCTGGTTGAGCACCCCGCTTTCGGTTGAAACGGTGCCTTTTCCGCGTTTAATGTCGCCTTCCCAGTGTGCCTGACCTTTCTTATGGATCGTCATTGCTACTCTCCTTAATCGTCATCGGGATAACAAGTATAGGTCGCCTGTACGTAAATCGGATAGATAAGAGAACCTTCTTAATTGCCGCTTAAACATTGACCTTTCAGATAAAATGGTCGACCATCCAGTAAGCCGTTTTTTTTGAGAGCGGCTTTCTATGGGGTTGTATTTCGTCCGACATCGCGCGGGCTCATCCTTGAAACCATTAACAGGATTAAGGAGTTAGAATGAAATCGAACCGTCAGGCCCGTCATATTCTTGGCCAGGACCACAAAATATCCAACCAACGTAAAACCGTGACCGAAGGCGACAAAACCAGCGTGGTCAACAATCCAACCGGAAGAAAACGCCGCGCTGACAGCAACAAGTAACCGCCTGTTTTGATATGACGACCAACACCATTGCCACCGCAATGGTGTTTTTGCTTATAAAACCCCTCTATCCATACACAATGCTTTATACTCTGTGCCCGATTCCCTGGCGGCAAGGCAACATATGATAAATGACAATGCCAGGGACGGTAATTCAAAAAAGAGTGAGTGACATGGACATCAAAACCAAGAAACCGCGTTCCCTATATATTCCCTACGCCGGCCCTGTACTGCTTGAATTTCCCCTCCTGAACAAAGGCAGCGCATTCAGTGTGGAAGAGCGTCGTAACTTCAACCTGCTGGGGTTACTACCGGAAGTCGTCGAAACGATTGAAGAACAGACCGAACGTGCCTGGATCCAGTATCAGGGGTTCAAAACTGAAATCGACAAACACATTTACCTGCGCAACATTCAGGATACCAACGAAACCCTGTTCTACCGACTGGTGCATAACCATCTCGATGAGATGATGCCGGTTATCTACACCCCAACGGTTGGTGCGGCCTGTGAGCGTTTTTCTGAGATCTACCGTCGTTCGCGCGGCGTGTTTATCTCCTATCAGAACCGCCACAACATGGACGACATCCTGCAAAACGTCCCAAACCACAATATCAAAGTGATCGTGGTCACTGACGGTGAGCGTATTCTGGGGCTGGGCGACCAGGGGATTGGCGGCATGGGTATTCCCATCGGTAAATTGTCGCTGTACACCGCCTGTGGCGGGATAAGCCCGGCCTACACCCTTCCGGTGGTGCTGGATGTCGGCACCAATAACCAGCAACTGCTGAACGATCCGCTCTATATGGGCTGGCGTAACCCGCGTATCACCGATGATGAGTACTATGAATTTGTCGATGACTTCATCCAGGCGGTGAAGCAACGCTGGCCGGATGTGCTGTTGCAGTTCGAAGATTTTGCCCAGAAAAACGCGATGCCGTTACTTAACCGCTATCGTGATGAAATTTGCTCTTTCAACGATGATATCCAGGGTACTGCCGCCGTCACCGTCGGCACGCTCATTGCGGCCAGCCATGCCGCAGGTAGCCAGTTAAGCGAGCAAAAAATCGTCTTCCTCGGCGCCGGTTCCGCAGGCTGCGGCATTGCCGAGCAGATAATTGCGCAGATCCAGCGTGAAGGATTAAGCGAAGAAGCCGCTCGCCAGCGCGTGTTTATGGTGGATCGCTTTGGTCTGTTAACCGACCAGATGCCTAACCTGCTGCCGTTCCAGACCAAACTGGTGCAAAAACGTGAAAATCTGCATCAGTGGGATACGCAAAACGACGTGCTCTCCCTGCTTGATGTGGTGAGAAATGTGAAGCCGGATATTTTGATCGGCGTTTCCGGGCAAACGGGGCTGTTTACCGAAGAGATCATCCGTGAGATGCACAAGCATTGTCCGCGTCCGATCGTGATGCCGCTGTCTAACCCGACCTCTCGTGTGGAAGCCACGCCGCAGGACATCATCGCCTGGACGGAAGGTAATGCGTTGGTGGCGACGGGCAGCCCGTTCGCTCCTGTGGTGTGGAAAGACAAAACCTATCCTATCGCCCAGTGTAATAACGCCTATATCTTCCCGGGTATCGGTCTGGGCGTGATCGCCGCAGGCGCGTCACGTATTACCGACGAGATGCTGATGTCGGCCAGTGAAACGTTAGCGAAATATTCGCCGATGGTACTTAACGGTGAAGGGCTGGTGTTACCGGAGTTGAAAGATATTCAGACCGTGTCGCGCGCCATTGCTTTTGCCGTCGGCAAAATGGCTCAGCAACAGGGTGTCGCGGTGAAAACCTCTGCCGAGGCGCTGCAACAGGCTATCGACGATAACTTCTGGCTGGCGGAATACCGCGATTACCGCCGTACCTCCATCTAACTAAATATAAGGCCCGGCGGCGAATGGTTGCCGGGCTCTCCTCCCGCCGATGTTTACAGTAGCGAAATTCCCCCTTTGTGCTTACACTTTCACCATCCATTAACATTCGGAAAATAAAAGGAGGATACTTATGCTGTACTGTGAACGTTTCACCGCTTCACCTATATTAGGCTATCGTGGGGGTGAAGACCTGGGGTGTAAAAACACGATAAGGAGCCCATATATAAAATCCACGTTGTGTGGGCTGGGAATTATCCCGCTCTGTCCGTAAGTTTTGTGTATAATTACAGCTGGCAGGAAGTTATTTTTTTAAGGATGAAAGGCAGACGAGCGATGAAAGTGAACGAGGTTAATCTGTTGCAATCAGGTTTCAGCAGCACCGATATTCAGAAAATTAAAAATAATACCGAAAAATACGGTGGTTCAATTGATGATACTATCCAGGATCTGGCAAATCGCTTCGTCATAGCGACTTTTGTTGTAGCTGGTTGCCTTGTAGTCTTCATTTTACTTGTTTTGTTTGGTTCAGCTGAAAGCCTGTTCTCTGGCTCAATTGGGCTGCTTTGCGGTACAGCGGTTGCAATATTTGTACAACCGCCGGTGCTTGCCTATAAAGCCTGGCGTTTTAAAAGACTGAACCGAAATTAGTTTCAGTTAATCTCTGTAGCTAAAAGGTCAAAAATGACCTTTGCCTTTACACCATAACCAACAATTTTCATCGTTAGTTTTGGCCTGCTCATGGTTTCAACTTTTCGGTAATAATCTCGTGGAAGCCATCTGAATAATCGCCAGGCACCTGGTTTTCTTGCAAGCCCAAAAATACTATAGACACTGGCACTTAACGTGGCTGTATTATAAAATACCAGTCCCGACTCAGGTTTAAAACCCATATATTGAGCCACATCCATAAAACTGTCTGCAAATATTCCCTCTGACCTGGATTTATCGCCGTAACGGAGATGACTGACCTCTTTTGTGATCCCATTAATACCGTCACTTCGTCTGATATAGCCCTTCGTGCAACAGCGAACTGCTGCTCAACAACCTCTTTTATTTCCTGGACAAACTTCAGCCGGGTATAACCATCCCGAAGATGGAAAGAGGACAGTGTATTCGCTGTATTGATCAGCTTTCTGGCCTCAAGATTAACCATTGTTTCAGCCCAGTTTTTATTCCTACCTGAGCGCATCATATCAAGTAATGCCGCATCCATTTTTAATCTCCCTGTATATTACATCACCGATAATACCTCTTTATATTTAGCAGTAACAACCGTCGCTTCAGTCTGAAATATGTTAGTCTCAATATATCTGTTTTCTCCGAAACGAATTCGAATAAACGCCCTATCGATTCAGAGCCGAAGCCGTCGCAGCATGGCGCCTCTCCCGCCGATTTTTACAGTAGCGAAACTCCCCCTTTGTGCCTACACTTTCACCATCCATTAACATTCGGAAAATAAAAGGAGGATACTTATGCTGTACTGTGAACGTTTCATCGCTTCACATACATTAGGCGATCGCCAGTGCTCAAGCGTTATCGGTATCGTGCTGCGATAACGTCGGCTTGAGCGAAGCGACCTACTTTTCCCTCTTCTCTCGGGCTTACCGGGTTATCGTCAGCGATGTTTGACGAGGCGTTTTCACGCCTGTAACTCTTGAGTAAGCAACAATGAGCACTTTATTAACCGCACAATCTTTACACGTTGATACGGCGTTTGGCCCGTTATTCCAGGATCTCACCTTTACGTTGAAAAAAGGCGATCGTATGGGGCTTATCGGCGACAACGGCTGTGGCAAAAGCACACTGCTAAAAATTCTCGACGGCAGCGAAACGCCGACTTCAGGTTCTGTTTCTGTGGCCAGTTACTGTCATCTCGCCCGTGTTGAACAACATTTGCCGCCTGATATTCTCTCGTTGCCCCTACGGGAGGCGGTGTTGGCGCAACTGCCGGAACGCGAGCGCCTCAGTCGGCAATGGCAGGCCGAGTCAATACTCGCGGAAATGGGTTTTGTTACGGAGGATTTATCACTGTCAACGCAAGTACTGAGTGGCGGACAGCATACGCGTCTGTTACTGGCCCGCGCGTTGATGCACCGTCCCGACCTGTTGTTACTGGATGAGCCAGGCAACCATCTGGATCTCCCCACTTTATTGTGGCTGGAACAGTTCTTACAACGCTGGTCAGGTAGTTTCGTTGTGGTATCGCATGATGCGAATCTGTTGGATGCGGTCACCAACGGTACCTGGATCCTGCGCGATCATCGCCTGCACGCGTTCGCGCTGCCCTGTGGCGCGGCAAGACAGGCATTAGCCGACGCGGATGTTAGTGATGCGCTGCGCCGCAAATCCGAGCAAAAAGAGATTGATCGGGTGACCGCCAGCGCCAAACGCCTGGCAAACTGGGGACGGGTGTACGACAACGAAGATTTGTCCCGCAAAGCCCGTCAGATGGAAAAACAGGTTTCCCGTCTGAAAGCGGCGCAGACAGACGTCACAGCAGGAAGTCAGTGGTCACTAACATTGCAGGGTGATAGCGTTCGCGCAGACCGCTTGCTGGAGATGAACGGGCTGTCCGTGTCACCCGCGCCAGAAACCCCTGTGCTGTTTTCTGTTTCGGGAGTCAGATTAAAAAGCGGTGACCGGGTTGCCCTTGTCGGGCGTAACGGTTGCGGAAAATCTTCACTACTCCGGCTTCTCTGGCAGCAGTTTCAGTCTGTGCAAGACAATGCGAGCGTCTGTCTGCACCCCCGCGTCACTGTGGGCTATTATGATCAAACACTACAGCAGCTCGCAGATAATGATTCACTGTTTGATGCGCTTGAACCGTTTGCCCCACAGCCCGACGTACGCAAGATGGCGCTGATTGGCGCGGGTTTTCCCTGGATCCGTCATCAGCAGCAGGTCAAGACGTTAAGCGGCGGCGAGCGTTCACGGTTATTGTTTGTGGGGTTATCGCTGGCGCGGTTTAGCCTGCTGATGCTTGACGAACCGACCAACCATCTGGATATGGAAGGGAAAGAGGCGCTGGCGAACACTCTGCAAACCTTTAGCGGCGGCGTGCTGCTGGTGAGTCATGACCGACAGTTAATCAGCCAAAGCTGTAACCGCTTCTGGTTTATTGATCGAGGGGTATTGAGCGAATGGCACGATCTTGAGGCGATCAACGCGCGTATCCGGGAAACGTCTGTCGCGTCGGCGGCAACTATCACGGCTCAGGAATCGGCGCATCCCCTCATTGATGACAGTGATCGCCTGCTGGAAAAGCTTCTGCTGCTGGAACGGCAATTAGCGGATGACCTGGCGCGTAAGCCGAAACACCAGAAGCCACATTTGCAGGCGCAATGGCGTCAGGAAATCGACGCGCTGATTTCGCAACTGGAATAAGCATAACATCGGGGCACCGTCCAGGTGCCCTTTCTCGCCTGCCTCGTCAAGCTATTAATATTAGTATTTATTATGCTTTGACAGGGCCGACTCCGGTAAAAACAGCCCGTAACAGGGAAATTATCGCGCTTCTTACTTGCATATATCATCAGAAAAATTAATCCTTACGAGGTAGAGAAGAATAAGATTCACTCACCTTACTCGCTATGCAGTTCACGATCATGATAAGGAGAAGACTATGAAGGCTGCTGTTGTCACTAAAGATCATCAGGTTGATATCACTGAGAAAACGCTACGTTCGCTGCAACACGGTGAAGCGCTCCTGAAAATGGAATGCTGTGGCGTGTGTCATACCGATCTCCATGTTAAAAACGGCGATTTTGGCGACAAAACCGGCGTTATTCTGGGACACGAAGGCATTGGCGTCGTCACCGCCATTGGGCCAGGCGTGACCTCCCTTAAGCCAGGCGATCGCGCAAGCGTGGCCTGGTTCTTTGAAGGATGTGGTCACTGTGAATACTGTAACAGCGGCAACGAGACGCTGTGCCGGGCCGTCAAAAACGCAGGTTACAGCGTTGATGGCGGTATGGCTGAAGAGTGCATCGTGGTGGCGGATTATGCGGTGAAAGTGCCGGATGGTCTGGATTCCGCCGCGGCAAGCAGCATCACCTGTGCGGGCGTCACCACCTATAAAGCCGTGAAAATCTCGAAGATTAAACCCGGTCAGTGGATTGCTATCTACGGACTCGGCGGTCTTGGCAACCTGGCGCTGCAGTATGCGAAAAACGTCTTTAACGCCAAAGTGATTGCCATTGATGTGAACGATGAACAGCTTAAACTCGCCAAAGAAATGGGTGCCGATCTGGTCATCAATTCACGCACTGACGATGCGGCGAAAATCGTGCAGGAAAAAACGGGTGGCGCACACGCGGCGGTGGTGACTGCCGTTGCGAAAGCGGCATTTAACTCTGCGGTTGATGCGGTGCGTGCAGGCGGTCGGGTGGTTGCCGTTGGCCTGCCGCCGGAAGCCATGAGTCTGGACATTCCGCGCCTGGTACTGGACGGTATTCAGGTGGTCGGTTCGCTGGTCGGGACGCGTCAGGATCTGACCGAAGCGTTCCAGTTTGCTGCAGAAGGCAAAGTCGTCCCTAAAGTTGCCCTGCGTCCGCTCGGCGACATCAACGCTATTTTTAAAGAGATGGAACAAGGCCAGATTCGCGGCCGTATGGTGATTGATTTCCGCCGTTAATCGGTAAACGGCGACGGCTTTACTGCTCGTCGCCGTTTGTTTTGCGAAGCGCTTTCCACAAACATCCTCTCCTGCTTTCCCTTTCAACGCCTTCCCGACAAAATTTCGACAATCGTAGCGAATGTTGTTGCGTCATACGGAACAATAATGATAGCGTTCCTCCTGAAGGAACAAGGATGATACGGATGATCATGAACTTCAGACACAAGGGATTGCGTGACTTGTTTCTTCATGGGCGCACGTCAGGCGTTCTGGCAACGCAGGTAAAGCGATTGCGTTGCCGTCTCGCTGTTATTGATGCCGCCTGTCAAATTAACGATATCGACATGCCTGGCTACAGGTTGCACCCGTTGAGCGGCGATCGTGATGGCGTTTGGGCGATATCTGTTTCGGGGAACTGGCGAATAACCTTTGAGTTCGTCAATGGCGATGCCTACATACTGGATTACGAGGACTATCACGCATGAAAATGGCAAATCATCCCCGTCCGGGAGAGATTATTCAGGAAGCGCTGAACGAACTTAACGTCAGTCTGCGCGAATTTGCCAGAGCAATGGACATTGCTCCCTCAACAGCAAGCCGGTTGCTAACCGGAAAAGCGGCGCTAACCCCAGAAATGGCAATTAAGCTCTCCGTGGTGATCGGCAGCTCACCGCAAATGTGGCTGAATCTGCAAACCGCCTGGAGTCTGGCAGAAGCAGAAAAAATCGTCGATATATCAAGGCTCCGTCATCTGGCAACGCAATAATTCACAGTTAAAGCCCGGAAACTGGCGTTCTTGCAGCAGCAAGATATTGGTCACGACATCCCGCTGAAACATCATCGATGAAAAAAATGGCGCCTTTTTCAGCGCCATTTTTACTGTTCAGAGTTAAAAGAGATTATAACCCCTCTTCACTCTCTTTTTTGGCTTCGGCCTTCTCGACGTCACGATACCAGCGCGGATGGTGTTTCTTCGCCCAGCGACGGCTGACTTTCCCTTCGACCATACCTTTGATCGAACCTTTCACCCAGAATGCCATATACATATGGATGAGGATGGCGTGCATCAGAATAATGCCCGCCGCCGCGTGGATCAGCAGGCTGTAACGCACCACCTGCATCGGGAAGAACTCAGCGAAGTACGGACGCCAGATAATGACGCCTGTTACCAGCAGCACAAAAATCATGCTCATGATCGACCAGAACATCATTTTCTGCCCGGCGTTGTACTTACCCACATCCGCCACTTTGTGTTCATTGCCCTTCAGTACTTCCACAATATTCTTCAGCCACGGAATATCTTTCTTATCCGGGATGTTGTGTTGTACAAAACGAAAGAACATAAACATCAGCGCAACGAAGATCGCGATGCCGAAGAACGGGTGCAGAATGCGCCCCATCTGCGGCGTACCGAAGGTTTGCGTCAGCCATTGCAGCGTCGGGAAGAAAAACGAAATGCCCGACAGCGCCACCAGGAAGAAACAGATCACTACCGTCCAGTGACAGGCGCGGTCGATAAATTTCGTGCGCACTATCATTTTTGACTTACTCATGATTTCCCTCCTCGTCGTCGTCCACTTCTTTGTTCGGACCGATACCAATGTAGTGGTAAATCAGTCCGGCGAAGGTGGCGATAAACCCAGCAGCCGCCAACGGTTTCAACGCCCCTTTCCACAGGTTGATTGAGGTGTCGACTTTCGGGTCCTTCGGCAAACCGTGATACAACTCTGGCTGGTTAGCATGATGCAGTACATACATCACGTGTGTTCCACCCACCCCTTGCGGGTTATAAACTCCGGCATGTTCATATCCGCGCGCTTTGAGTTTTTCCACGCGCTGCTCGGCCATTTCCAGCATCTCTTGCTTAGTGCCGAAATGAATCGCCCCCGTCGGACACGTTTTCACGCATGCCGGCTCCTGGCCAACACTGACGCGATCAACGCAGAGCGTACATTTATAGACGCGGTTATCCTCTTTATTGAGGCGCGGTACATTAAACGGACACCCGGCAATGCAGTAGCCGCAGCCAATACAGTGTTCGGACTGAAAATCGACAATCCCGTTAGCGTACTGGATGATTGCCCCGGCAGACGGGCACGCCTTCAGGCAGCCCGGATCTTCACAGTGCATACAGCCGTCTTTACGGATCAACCACTCCAGCTTGCCGTTTTGCTCGGTTTCGCTAAAGCGCATGACCGTCCAGGATTTCGCGCTCAGGTCGGCAGGGTTGTCATACACCCCAACACAGTGCCCTACCTCGTCGCGAATGTCGTTCCACTCCGAGCACGCCACCTGGCAGGCTTTACAGCCCACACAGGTGGAAACGTCGATCAGTTTGGCGACCTCAGCCTTGTAATCACGCGCCTGGGGAGGCGGCGTGATGGCGTTTGTTGCGGACCGTTTAATGATGTCCTGCGTTTCCAAAGACATATGTTCGCCTCCCTTACGCCTTCTCGATGTTAACTAAAAACGCTTTGTATTCCGGCGTTTGCGAGTTTGCATCACCGACGTTCGGCGTCAGAGTGTTGGCGATATAGCCTTTACGCGCGACCCCTTCAAAGCCCCAGTGAATCGGGATCCCCACCGTTTCGACCTGCTGACCGTTCACCTGCAAGGTGCGCAGACGGCGTGTGACCACCGCAACGGCACGAATAAATCCGCGCTTGCTACTGACTTTCACATAGTCACCGTTGGCGATACCTTTTGCGGCAGCCAGCGTTTCGCTGATTTCCACAAACTGCTCTGGCTGGGCGATAGCATTCAGCAATGCGTGCTTGGTCCAGGTGTGGAAGTGTTCCGTCAGACGGTAGGTGGTACCGACATACGGGAACGAATCCTTTTTACCCAGGCGCAAGGCATCTTCTTCATACAAGCGCACCGCCGGATTGGAAATAACGTTCGGATGCAGCGGGTTGGTCCCCAGCGGCGTTTCAATCGGCTCGTAGTGTTCCGGGAACGGTCCTTCCGCCATTTTATCAATCGCAAACAGACGTCCCAGCCCTTCCGGCTGCATGATAAATGGCCCGGTAGCGCTGCCCGGCGGAGCGGTATTGAAGTCCGGGATATCGTTACCCGTCCATTTCGCGCCGTTCCACTGGATCAGCATCCGTTTTGGATCCCACGGTTTACCCTGCGGATCGGCGGAGGCACGGTTATACAGGACGCGGCGGTTCAGTGGCCACGCCCACGCCCAACCCAGTGTGTTACCGAGACCGGACGGATCGGCGTTGTCACGGTTGGCCATCTGGTTGCCCTGCTCGGTCCAGCTACCGGTATAAATCCAGCAGGAGGATGCCGTGGTACCGTCATCACGCAGCTGAGCGAAACTGCTCAACAGCTGGCCTTTCTTCGCGATCAGCACGCCGTTGGCGTCATAGAGATCGGCCAGCGCATAGCCGTTGTTTTCTTTGGCGACTTCTTCTGATTCCGGATGGTCGGGCTGTTTGTAGCTCCAGCGCATTTTCAGCAGCGGCTCTACGCCTTTACCGCCTTCGCTGCGGTAGAGATCGCGCAGACGATGGTAAATCCCGGCCAGAATTTCGCCGTCATTGCGGGCTTCGCCTGGCGCATCCTGTCCTTTCCAGTGCCACTGCAGCCAGCGACCGGAGTTGGCAATCGAGCCATCTTCTTCCGCAAAACAGGTGGACGGCAGACGGAATACTTCAGTCTGAATCGACGCCGGATCGACATCATTGGACTCACCGTGGTTCTGCCAGAATGTCGAGGTCTCTGTCACCAGCGGATCGATAACGACCATATACTTCAACTTACTCAGGGACTGCACCACTTTGTTTTTGTCCGGGAAGGACGCCACCGGGTTGAAGCCCTGACAGATATAGCCGGTCACTTTACCGCTATCCATCATGTTGAAGTATTTAATGACGTCGTAGGACTGATCCCATTTCGGCAGCCACTCAAATCCCCAGTCATTCTCTTTCTGCGCCGCATCACCGTAGAACGATTTCATCAGGCTGATAAAGAACTTCGGATAGTTACCCCAATAGTTAACCTGTTCCGCCAGCGTTGCTTTTGGCGTATTGACCGTTAAATAGGTTTGCAGATCGGTCTGTTTCTCCGACGGCAGTGTCAGATAGCCAGGCAAACTGGTAGAAAGGAGACCTAAATCGGTTAAGCCCTGAATGTTGGAGTGACCACGCAACGCGTTCACGCCGCCGCCAGCCATACCCATGTTGCCGAGCAGCAACTGGATCATCGCCATCGTACGAATGTTCTGCGCGCCAACGGTGTGTTGCGTCCAGCCCAATGCATAAAGGAAGGTGGTTGTACGATCGGCCGTGCTGGTGGAGGCTAACACTTCGCACACTTTCAGGAAGTCGGCTTTTGGCGTACCGCAGATGTTTTCCACAACATCCGGCGTATAGCGGGAAACGTGCTGTTTGAGCAAGTTCCACACGCAACGCGGGTGACTTAGCGTGTCATCGCGTTTTGCATAGCCGTTTTCATCGAACTGGTAGTTCCATGATGATTTATCATACTGCCGTTTTTTCGCATCGTAGCCGCTAAACAGGCCGTCTTCGAACGTAAAGTCATCCCGTACCAGCAGGCTGGCATTGGTGTAATGCTTCACATACTCGGCGTTGATTTTCTGATTTTCGATCAGGTACAGCAATACGCCAGACAGGAACGTAATGTCCGTACCGGAACGGATCGGCGCATAGATATCCGCAACTGATGCTGTACGCGTAAAGCGAGGATCGACGACAATCAACGTCGCATCATTATTATTCTTCGCTTCCATCGCCCAGCGGAAGCCGACCGGGTGAGCTTCAGCGGCGTTACCGCCCATCACCATCACGACATTGGCGTTTTTGATATCAACCCAGTGGTTGGTCATCGCACCGCGACCAAATGTTGGAGCAAGACTTGCTACCGTTGGTCCGTGTCAGACGCGCGCCTGGTTGTCGACAGCCAGCATGCCGAGAGAGCGCACAAATTTTTGCGTCAGCATACCGGTTTCATTACTTGACGCAGAGGCGCAAAGCATCCCGGTAGACAGCCAGCGGTTGACGGTGACGCCCTGCTCGTTCTTTTCAATAAAGTTAGCGTCACGGTCAGCTTTCATCAGTTTTGCGATACGGGAGAATGCCTCATCCCAACTGATCCGCTGCCATTTATCTGAACCCGGTGCGCGATATTGTGGATAACGCAGGCGGTTTTCACTGTGAACATAGTCCAGCAAACCCGCGCCCTTAGGACATAATGCCCCGCGGCTTACCGGATGATCCGGGTCCCCTTCAATATGGTAAATCGCTTCCTTCGCGTTTTTGGATCCATCTCCGAGGCTATACATTAATAGCCCGCATCCCACGGAACAGTATGTGCAAGAGTTTCGGATCTCTTTGGCGCGCAGCAGTTTGTAATTACGCGCCTGAGCCAGTGCAGACTTGGGGGCAAAACCAAGCGCTGCAACTGTTGTTCCTGCCATACCGCCCGCGCAGATTTTAAAAAATTGTCTGCGGCTGACGTCCATTGATTTCCTCTTTTTTACAGGGATGTAACTTCGCGACGAAACTAACAGCTATGCCCATATCTTTTTTGCGTCAAATCAATAACGAATCGGTTCCGCTACTAAATAGTGCTGTTTGCCTAACATTTATACCCACTAAGGCGTATCTGAAAGGACGATTTATTTACGCCAGACTGTTTAAAAGTGCTATAAATTTCAGCTTCTTTAATGAAAAGGAACGAGGGCGTACCAACAGAATGACAAGACAAAAAGCAACGCTAATAGGGCTGATTGCCATCGTGCTCTGGAGCACCATGGTAGGGCTAATTCGGGGCGTGAGTGAAGGGCTTGGTCCGGTGGGCGGCGCTGCCATGATCTATTCATTAAGCGGACTGTTGCTTATTTTTACGGTCGGCTTTCCTAATATTCGTCACTTTCCTGTTCGTTATTTAATCGCTGGCAGCCTCCTTTTCGTCAGCTACGAAATATGCCTCGCGCTGTCGCTGGGCTATGCGGTTACGCGACATCAGGCCATTGAGGTCGGTATGGTGAACTATTTATGGCCCAGCCTGACGATTCTATTTGCCATTTTGTTTAATGGCCAAAAAACAACCTGGTTGATTATTCCTGGATTAATTGTGGCATTGACCGGGGTTTGTTGGGTATTAGGCGGTGAAAATGGGCTCAATCCTGGTGAAATAATCAACAATGTTGCCAGCAATCCATTAAGCTATTTTCTCGCCTTTCTCGGGGCATTTATCTGGGCGACGTATTGTACTGTCACCAACAAATATGCACGGGGATTTAACGGTATCACTGTCTTTGTTTTGCTCACCGCCGCAAGTTTATGGGTGCACTATTTATTGACACTCCAGCCTGAAATGCATTTCACCCTTCCGGTCACCATCAAGCTATTTTCGGCGGCATTAACGTTAGGTTTTGCCTACGCGGCATGGAATGTCGGAATTTTGCACGGAAATGTCACTATTATGGCCGTGGGTTCTTATTTCACCCCGGTACTGTCCTCTGCGCTGGCTGCGGTTCTTTTAAGCGCCCCGCTTTCATTTTCGTTCTGGCAAGGCGCTATTATGGTGTGCGTCGGTTCGCTGCTCTGTTGGTTGGCAACACGCCGTGCCTGATGACAACTATCGGGTCTAAATATCATCCACTGGATGAAAAACGACCCGATGGCCTATTTTTTGTTACATTTTCACATCTCAGCGTCATTGCGGATAATAGCGCCACGCAGAAAATTCTTATTTGCTTTTTTTCCGCCTTATTGCCATATAGTTAATACACTGTGGATTGTTCATTTTGACGCCATGCGCGCATTTTGTATTCAATTGTTTTATTTTGTGTTAAATATGTTATTAAATTGATTCCATATTGATAACAAATAGCATTTTGTGCACAGCTGAAACTGTATTTTGCCATATAGTTCGCATTTGTAACTAAACCATTTCAAACAATAAATAGATGTATAGTTCACTCGTAAAAATATACCCAATCAGAAAGTCCCTTATTTCAACTAATATCATCATCACTATTATGT
>NZ_JANEWG010000004.1 GCF_028069725.1 Citrobacter sp. Awk 4 | reverse complement strand
ATATTACTACTCATTTAGTTATGTTTCTTTTTTGTTAAAGGCACAGTCAATGAAAATAAAAACCCATAATAATTGGCTCTTATTATGGGTTTGGATAAAGATATTATCTGAAAGCGTTCAGAAAACGGCCGTTATTTGGAAAGCAGCTCACAAATTATTGGCCCAATATTCTCAAATGCAGACGGCGAAATAATATCGACATGCGCGCAATCCTGAGGGTAGATATCCAGTTCGGCTATCCACGGAGCCCAACTCCGCTCAGGGCTCACGCCTTCCGGTAGCGTCCGTTGTGCCACAAAGAGGGTAGCCTGGCCATCAAACGGAACACTACGCGCCGTAGTAAGCAAACGTACCGCATCCGCATAATTTCCTTCGATGGCCGTGAACAACGCTTCGCTGGCATGCCCACGCTGAGCGGAGAGAAACGCTTCACGCTCGCGGTCGATCTCTGCCAGCACGTCAGGATCTAATCCGTTGGCCTCTTTCTCCCGCCAGTTTTGCGTTTCTGGCGGCCAGGTATCCAGCAGGCCGAGGAACGCGACATGTTCCCCCCGGGCGCGTAAACGCGCAGCAATTCCCTGCGCCAGCGTCCCTCCCAGAGAATATCCCAGTAAAGAGTACGGGCCATGTGGTTGCTGTTTCAGCAGCGTCGCCAAATGATGTTCACATACCTCATCAAGGTTCGCCGCCGTCTGCATTGGACCGTGGGGTCGTGGCGACTGAATCCCGATGATTGACCACTGCGGCGGGAGGTAGCGCGCCAGAACGCTAAACTGCCAGGCAAAACCGGAAGCCGGATGAAAACAAAACAGCGTTGGCCCATCGCTTTTGCGCAGCGGTAACAGCGTTTCGAATCCCAGTTGCCGGGAATGTTCGTCTTCAACGGTATCCAGCAGCGTACTCAGTTGTGCGACGGTGGACGCCACCATAATCTGGCCCGGTGTCACCTGGCGGGCAAATTTCAGACTCAACTGCGCGGCCAGTTTCATCGCCAACAATGAGTGCCCCCCCAGCGCGAAGAAGTCGGCCTCTACATCGTTGACTTCGCAACCCAACATCCGGGCAAAAGCGTTAGCGATCGTCGTTTCCGTTCCGGGGCGCGGCGCACGCCCTTGCGTACGTGGTGCCACCTGCGGCATCGGCAACGCTTTACGATCCAGTTTTCCGTTGGCACTCAACGGCAATTCCGCCAGTTGAAGTAACACGACTGGAACCATATGCTGCGGGAGTTTTTCACGTAACTGCTCTTGCAACGCAGTTACGTCCAGTGGCAAACCGGAATGTGATACCAGATATCCCACCAGTTGGCGGGCATCACCGCCCGTCGCCACCGCCTGATTAAACACACAGGCATGGGCAACGGCATGCCCGACATCCGGCAGCATTTGCATCACACGGTCGATTTCCCCCAGTTCAATACGCTGACCACGGATTTTAAGCTGATCGTCACTGCGACCCAGATACTCGACTGCGCCAGAGGTGAGCCAGCGCGCCACGTCGCCTGTACGATACATCCGTTCGCCTGGCGAAAAGGGATCGGCGATAAAGCGACTTGCTGTTAAATCCGCCCTTCCCAGATAGCCTTGCGCCAGCTGGATGCCAGTCAAATACAAGTCCCCCGCCGTTCCCGGCGGCACCGGGCGCATCATGGCATCAAGGATCCGCAGACCGGTATTCCAGACCGGATAACCGATCGGCACACTACTTCCGGTCACTTCGGCAAGTTCATCGCCACAGGCCGGATACCAACTGACGTCCACTGCCGCTTCCGTTGGCCCATACAAATTATGCAGCGGCGCGCCGGTCAGTTGTTGCCATTCGCGGCACAGGTCGCTGGGCAGAGCCTCTCCGCTGCAAAAAACATGCTGCAACGAGGCACAACGTTCGCGGGCGGTTTCAGGCGTCAGCGAGGCGACAAACGCCGCCAGCATTGACGGTACAAAATGGGTGGTGGTCACACCGTAGCGCGCAAAGAAACGCTGCATTGCCAGCGGATCGCGATGCGCTTCCGGCTCTGCCATCACAAGTCTGGCGCCGGCAATAAACGGCCAGAAAAACTCCCACACTGAAACGTCGAAACTGCAGGGCGTTTTTTGCGCCACCACATCGTCTGCCGTCAGCGAATAGTGAGCCTGCATCCACAACAAACGGTTCACGATCGCCGTTTGCCCCACCATCACCCCTTTCGGTCTTCCCGTCGAACCCGAGGTGAAAATGATATACGCCGTATGGTGTGGCTGAGACAGTGCTAATGGCGCGGTGTCGCCAGCCACCAGCGGTTCGCTGTAGCACAGGCTTTTAAGACCGGGAATACCGCTAAACCTGGCACGTTGATCATCGGTGGTAATCAACAGTTTCGGCTGCGCGTCTTCCAGCATCATTCGCAATCGATCGTCAGGATATCCCGTATCCAGCGGTAGCCAGGCGGCTCCGGCTTCGACAATGCCATGCAATGCTAACGTCAGGAACACCGAGCGCGGTAACGCCACCGCCACACTGTCCCCCGGCTTCACCCCACGTTCACGCAGCAAATTGGCGAGCGCCACCACCTGCTCACGCATTTCACGATAATTGAACTGATAATGCGCATCCGCCAGCGCAGGGGCATCCGGCGTTTTGCTCGCCTGCTCAGCCACCAGCGCACTGAGTGTGGTCGACGGAATATTCACTGCCGTCGCATTTACCTTCGCAAGCTGTTCATACTCGGCGGGCAACAGCATATCGGCATCGCCACAACGCAGCGAAGGATTCGCTGCAAACTGGTGGATCAGCGCCATCAGACGCGAGGCATGCTGAACTAAGGTTGCTTCTTCATAGCGCTGTTTATTGGCGAGGATCTCAATACTCAGGCCGCCCTCTTCATCAGGGAATAGCGCCAGTTCCAGATCGTTAACCGGTCCCGTCGCCAGCGTGTGGGTAGTCGCCTGAACCCCAGGGATATCCAGCTGATAGTCAAATACTTTCACGTTCAGGACGGGGCCGAATAACGGCTCACCGCCCGCCGCGCGTCCGCTGTCGCGTACAATCTGTTCGGCATCATACCGTTGATGGCGGCGCATTTTCTTCAGTTGTCCGGCAAGACGCGTCGCCAGTTCCGCAAAACTTTCTGCCGCCCTGATGTTCACCCCCAGCGGCAGAACATTCAGCACCGGGCCTGTTGCGGTCAGCGCTGCCGACCCCATCCGCCGCATAAAGATAAAACCGGCGGTAAAATCAGGACGTCCACATAAGCGCCCCAGCCATAGCGACACCAGCGCCAGCGCGAGATCCGCGCGCTGCACATGCGGCATACGAGCAGCCAGTTGGCGGAACAATCCTTCAGGCGCGCTCAGTTTCATGCGAAGCACATCAGCGCTGGCGGCACCGCCAGACAGAGGAGCGGAAGACAGCGATGCCGGAGGCGGTAACTGGGTGCGCTGTTGCGACCAAAATGTCCCATCGCGTTGATATGCTTCGCTGTCGCGGTAGTGCTGATACTCGTCCACAACCTCGGTAAAGGGTGTAAACGGGGAGTCCGGCGTCGGTTCTCCACGCTGCCATGCGCGGTAAATGGCGGCGATCTGTCGCGTAATAGCCGGAAAACTAAAGCCATCTACCAGTAAATGATGATATCGCTGATACCAGTACCAGCGAGTGTCATCTACCTGAATCAACAGGTGCAACGCAAGCGGTTTTCCGCCGTCTGCCCGCAGATCTTGCCCGAGATCGGCGTGCATCACCGCCAGCGCGGCGGCGGCGGGCGCAGATTCACCGCGCAGGTCAAGAACCTCCGGTTCGGCAATCGGTAACTGTGGATCAACCCATTGCCAGACCTCCCCGTTATCTTCCGTAAACCGCAAACGCAGCGTGTCTGCCTGTTTCATTCCCGCCACGACGGCTTTCGCCAGTAAAGGCGCATCCAGCTCACCGTGTAATTCCACGTAATGCGCCACACTCCAGGCGGAAGGTAGAGAAGAGAGTTTTTCCGCCATCCAGATCCCCGGCTGCGCGGCGACCAAAGGTAAACGTTGGGTCATTGCGCCTCCTGCACATCGGCATAATAGGCGGGCGTCAATGTCGTCCAGTTGGCTGCAAGCCATTGTTGACAGGCTTCTTGTGATTGCGGCTCGCACACCACCTGCCAGCCCGCAGGCAGTGAACACTGCTGAGGCCACTGACTAAACTGGCGCTGCGCATTTTGCAGAATGTAAAACTGTCCCTGCGGATCATCGAAGGGATTACTGAATTCCATACTCAACTCCTGTCGTGAAAACTCGCCCGGCTCAGGCCTGATTGTTCTTGTGCTCGCAGGGGGAGGTTAGCGGTTGCCATAACGTCATCAACCCTTGCATTAATCCGCCACGCCAGCAAAGCGCATCATGCCCGCCGTCAACCTGACGCCAGCACACCGACGGCTGTACCTGAAGCAATTGGCGGTAAAGCGCCTGATTTGCCTCAAAAATGATCGGTTCTCTGATGCCTGCTTCCAGCACAATTCGTAACCCCTGTGCGGAAACGGTGCCCGTTTTCAATTGCTCAGTAACGATCCCTTCCTGATGAGCGCCGCGATGCGGCCACCAGTAAGATCCTGATTGACTCAGCACACAGCCAAATCGTTCGGGCCAGTGCAGGCCTGCATATAAAGACGAAAGTCCGCCAAAACTTTGTCCGGCAACGATCGTCTGCTCAGGGCTATCGCTGAACGGAGCGACGGACTGCACTTGCGGCAATAACTCCTGCTGCACCGCCAGCCAGAAATCGGCGTTGCACGGCAATTCCCGGCTACGGTGAGCGGTGTCGATGGCATCGATAAGCAGATAAACTGCGGCAGGAAGCCGCTGTTGGGACGTGAGCGAAGTGAGTGCGGGCCAGACGGGCATACTTTGCGCCCAAAACTGTCCGTCCAGTAAAATCGCCAGTGGACGTTTCTCACCTGGATTTTCCCCAGTCGTAAACACCCACACGCGTCGGGTATTGCCCAGACGTTCGCTACGCCATTGCAAACAACGTGGGGGAGTCTCCGGATTTTCAGGGTGATCCCATCCAGGCTGCGCCGGAGCATCTGGCATTTCTAGCGCCGAAACGGGATGCCCTCTTCCCCCCGTCCAACTGACGGAATTGAGAGGATCGGCAATCGCCTGCGGTAAAAGTTGTCGCCATCCTTCACGAAGCGCCTTGCGCTCAGGCGTTTCACCGGCACTCAATGCGGTAAAAATATCGTCGCGCGCGGACGGGATAAAACAGTAACTGCCCCGCCAGTGGGCGCTGAGATCGACGCTCCACTGCCAGACATCCGTCCCGGCAATACGCTGCATTGACTGCGGAATGGCATTTTGATGATGATCGGTGACACCTGTGATGTAGACCCATACACGGCGTATCGGGGAGTGATTTTCTGTCCCTTGCGGATCGCGCCACCAGAAAGTGACCCGGCAATCACCGTTTTCCTTGCGTGTCCATTCAGGTCCATTTTTTGACTGCCACCAACTATCACTTCCCACCGTAAACGCTGCCACCAACATAACCCCATGTTTATCATGATTTTTTTCATTCATCGCTGAAATATATTGATAATATTATTGATAACTATTTGCATTTGCAATAGCGTATTGTCGCGCTGTGGGAAGCGCGAACCGTCTTTCACCACTTATCAACGCTCTGGCACTGCGTGCTTTTTCTGGAATGGAGGGTCTTCGCAGAGGCGGGCGACATCAGGCTAATCCCCCGTTATCGGGCGCGGTTGGCACACGTGGCTAAAAAAAGCAGGACATACAATGAACAAGAAGATTCATTCCCTGGCCTTACTGGTCAATTTGGGGATTTATGGGGTAGCGCTACCCGCTCTGGCAGAAGAGACAGCAGACAGCCCTGCCGTCGCCAATGAAGACACTATCGTAGTGACCGCCGCCCAACAAAACTTACAGGCACCAGGCGTCTCCACCATTACCGCAGATGAAATTCGCAAAAATCCTCCCGCCCGTGATGTGTCGGAAATCATCCGCACCATGCCTGGCGTCAACCTGACGGGTAACTCCACCAGTGGTCAGCGTGGGAACAATCGTCAAATTGATATTCGCGGGATGGGCCCGGAAAATACCTTGATCCTGATCGATGGCAAACCGGTCACCAGCCGTAACTCTGTGCGCCTTGGCTGGCGCGGCGAACGTGATACCCGTGGCGATACTTCATGGGTGCCGCCGGAGATGATTGAGCGTATCGAAGTGCTGCGCGGTCCTGCCGCCGCCCGTTACGGCAATGGTGCCGCCGGTGGCGTGGTGAACATCATCACCAAAAAGGGCAGCAGCGAATGGCACGGTTCGTGGAATACCTATTTTAACGCGCCTGAGCATAAGGAAGAAGGTTCCACCAAACGTACCAACTTTAGTCTGAACGGCCCGCTGGGCGGGGATTTCAGTTTCCGTCTGTTCGGTAATCTCGACAAAACGCAAGCCGATGCACGTGACATCAACCTGGGCCATCAATCGGAACGTACTGGCAGCTACGCCGACACGTTGCCTGCGGGTCGTGAAGGGGTGATCAATAAAGATATCAATGGCGTTGTACGCTGGGATTTCGCCCCGCTCCAGTCTCTGGAATTCGAAGCAGGCTATAGCCGTCAGGGCAACCTTTACGCCGGTGATACGCAGAACACCAACACCAACCAGTTGGTGAAAGATAGCTACGGGGAAGAAACCAACCGTATGTATCGCCAGAATTACGCCATCACCTGGAATGGCGGCTGGGATAACGGCGTCACCACCAGCAACTGGGTGCAGTACGAACATACCCGTAACTCCCGAACGCCAGAAGGTTTAGCCGGGGGAACCGAAGGTATCTTCGATCCAAAAGCCTCGCAGCAATACGTTGATGCCGATCTGAATGACGTCATGCTGCACAGCGAAGTGAGCATTCCGTTCGATTTCTTCGTGAATCAGAACCTGACGCTGGGTACCGAATGGACCCAACAGCGCATGAAAGATATGCTCTCCAACTCGCAAACCTTTATGGGCGGCGATATTCCGGGATCGAGCAGTACCGACCGCAGTCCGTACTCCAAAGCGGAAATTTTCTCGCTGTTTGCCGAAAACAACATGGAGCTGACCGACAGCACCATGCTGACGCCAGGCCTGCGTTTCGATCATCACAGTATTGTGGGCGACAACTGGAGCCCGTCCCTGAACCTGTCGCAAGGTCTGGGCGATGACTTCACCCTGAAGATGGGTATCGCGCGCGCCTACAAAGCACCAAGCCTGTACCAGACCAACCCGAACTATATTCTGTACAGTAAAGGCCAGGGCTGTTATGCCACGGGGGCCGCCACCGGCATCGGTTGTTACATGATGGGTAACGATGACCTGAAAGCCGAAACCAGCATCAACAAAGAGATTGGTCTGGAATTCAAGCGTGACGGCTGGCTGGCGGGCGTGACCTGGTTCCGTAACGATTACCGCAACAAGATAGAAGCCGGTACGACACCGCTCAGCAGAACATCCATCACCAACAAAGGGAAAACGACCTACACCGATATCTATCAGTGGGAAAACGTACCAAAAGCGGTGGTCGAAGGGCTGGAAGGGACGTTGAACGTACCGGTGAGCGAAACCGTAAACTGGACCAACAACATCACTTACATGCTGCAGAGTAAGAATAAAGAAACCGGCGAACGCCTGTCGATTATTCCGGAATACACGCTGAACTCAACCTTAAGCTGGCAGGTACGTCAGGATGTGTCTCTGCAGTCAACGTTCACCTGGTACGGCAAACAAGAGCCGAAGAAATACGATTACCAGGGCAAACCGGTCACGGGTACGGATAAACAATCCGTCAGTCCGTATAGCATTGTCGGTCTGAGCGCGACATGGGACGTGACGAAAAATGTCAGCCTGACCGGCGGCGTAGATAACGTCTTTGATAAACGTCTATGGCGTGAAGGTAATGCGCAGACCGTCAGCGATACGAAAACCGGTGATTTTATGGCTGGCGCGGGCGCGCACACCTATAACGAACCGGGTCGTACGTGGTTTATGAGCGTGAACACTCACTTCTGATGCTGATTCCCTCTCTCCTTATGGGGAGGGGGATTTCCTGAAAATCCATGCTAACTCATCACTCAACCCTCTCTTTTGCCGGGCACACGCTGCACTGTATTGCGTTCGACCCTGACAGCTTCCATGAGCACGATCTCTTCTGGCTCCCGCATCACGCACAGTTACACGAGGCCGGACGAAAACGTAAAGCCGAGCATTTAGCCGGGCGTATCGCCGCCGTCTACGCGCTGCGCGATTACGGCAGTAAAGCTGTTCCCGGCATCGGTGAACAGCGCCAGCCGGTATGGCCTGCGGGTTTATCGGGCAGCATCAGCCATTGTGCAACGACCGCACTGGCCGTTGTTGCGAGACAACCTGTAGGCGTGGATATGGAGGCGATTTTTACGCCGCAGATGGCGGTAGAACTGACAGACAGCATCATTGATAACGAAGAACGGGAAATTTTACGCTCCAGCACCCTGCCTTTTACGCTCGCCTTAACGCTGGCCTTTTCCGCCAAAGAGAGCCTGTATAAAGCGTTTTGCGAGTGGGCTAATCCCTGGCCAGGATTCGACAGCGCGAAAGTCAGCGCGATAAACGCAAGCCGTATTAGCTTGCGTTTAACCGCCCTATTTTCAGCAAAAATCGTCGTTCATGTCGTTAACGTCGAGTGGAAAACACGTGACGAGTGCGTCATCACGTTATGCCAGGCGCGTCCTACATCCCAGGAAACAGGACCCCGTTCCCCGGCGCTTCGCGATCCAGATGGATAAAGTTCAGATGTCGCTCGTACTGATCGAGAATATCGGTGATCACCTGCTCTTTGCTGTAGTCCATCAGATCGTTCCCCTGACTGCCCTCAAGCAGAAAGGTTTCCAGCCGGTAGTAGGTCGATTTCCCGCTCCGCGCCCGATACGTAAAACCAGGGATCGCATACTTTTGCGGCCAGATCTGATAAACAAAATTGCGTTCATCGCCCAGATTCACCCGCAGATCCAGATGACCGAGCGCTTCCCCCTCTTCCGGCGGCAGGCTTGATAGCACAACGTTTGCGCCGCGCAATTTAAGTTCATGCGCCACCTCTTCCATTGCCGGAAAACAGACCGTCTCCATCATCTCGCGGGTATAGCGGGTTCCCGGATAGTTCATCAGCCGCGACAACCGCTTTTTCCAGCTCAACCGGTCCTGGACGCCCATCGGACGCGGGGCGGTGTTCCGGTTGGCGCTTTCCCGACGGTAATCTTCAACCTTCAGTGATTTATACAGCCCGGCCATAACAAAGAAGATCACGAAGCTAAAGGGCAGTCCCATGATCACCGTCGTATTCTGTAATGCTGAAATCCCATTGGTCATCAGCATCCCCAGTGTCAGCAGACCAATCGCCACCGACCAGAACACGCGCAGCCAGGCGGGCGCATCACTGTTGATATCTTTCAGCTTCGACGTGAAATTCCCCAACACCAGCGCGCCGGAATCCGCTGAGGTCACATAGAACAGCAACCCGGTGATTGTGGCGACAGACGCGCTAAAGGTAAACGCCGGATACTGCGCCAGCAGACTGTAGAAGCCACGCTCAGGATGGGCCATCGCCTCTTCGGCAAAACCCGCATCGCCGTGGATGATCTCGTACAGCGCGCTGTTACCAAACACCGACAGCCACAGCAGGGTAAAGGTGAACGGAATGATCAGCGTGCCGAAAACAAACTGGCGAATCGTACGTCCACGGGAAATGCGCGCCAAAAACAGGCCGACAAACGGTGACCACGCCACCCACCACGCCCAGAAAAACAGCGTCCAGCTATTCATCCACTCAACCGGACGGTCAAAGGCAAAGCTGTTAAGCGTCATGCCCATAAAGCGGTTCACATAATCGCCCACGTTCAGCACCAGCGCGTTGAGCAGGAACGACGTGTCGCCCATCAACAGCACAAAGAGGATCAGCCCCAGCGCCAGCAGCACGTTGAGTTCCGACAGCACGCGGATCCCTTTATCCACGCCCGACGTCACCGAGATAGTGGCGATCACCACCGAAAGTACAATCAGCACCGCTTTCGCCGCCATCGAGTCCGGAATATCAAATAGCACGCTCAGCCCGTAGTTGAGCTGTACCACGCCAATCCCAAGCGTGGTGGCGATACCGAAAATCGTGCCAATCACCGCGGCGATATCGACGCTGTGACCGATAGGTCCGTTGATGCGCTTTCCGAAAATCGGATACAGCGCCGAGCGGATCGTCAGCGGCAGATTATAGCGGTAGCTAAAGTAGCCGAGCGCCATTCCCATCAGCGCATACATCGACCAGCCGGTCAGCCCATAGTGGAATAGCGTCCACACCATCGACTGGCGCGCCGCTTCAATGGTCTGCCCCGCCCCTTCCGGCGGCTGCATATATTGAGAGACCGGCTCAGCCACCGAGAAGAACATCAGGTCAATACCAATCCCCGCCGCGAACAGCATCGCCGCCCAGCTTAACAGGCTGAATTCTGGTTTCGATTGTTCCGGGCCCAGCTTGACCGAACCAAAGCGCGAACAGGCAATGAAGATAACAAAAACGATATACAGCGTGGCCGCCAGCAGGTAATACCAACCGAACGTTTTGGAGACCCAGTTCAGTGTATGGCCGATCCAGACAGCGGAAAAATCACGAAAGAAAATGGTGGTCAGGGAAAACAACAAAATCAGTCCGGCTGACGTGTAAAAAACAACGGGATTGATTTTGTCCTTTTCTCCGTCGGTAACAAGGTTCGTCATCGATTACCTCAGATTAAGTAACGCTGACTACTCTGTTGAGCAGCAAACTCCTGGAGACTCTGCAAGGTCATTGTATGCTTACTAAAAATAACCTTATGCACAGAAATGAAATAAGAATAATCATTTGTTTTTAAATAAAAAAATCAAACCACCCTGAAGATCTCCTTAACGAAATTCGCCAATCAATATAACAATTAATACACATTTTATATTGAACGTCCAATCAAAAAACGGTTAAATACATAAAAACAACTGATGATTGGAGCAGTAAAAAATGCCCAAAGTGGGGATGCAAACCCTTCGCCGCAGGCAGTTGATCGACGCCACGCTGGACGCCATTAATGAGGTGGGCATGCACGATGCCACCATCGCGCAAATCGCCCGTCGCGCCGGTGTTTCGACCGGCATCATTAGCCACTACTTCAAGGATAAAAATGGACTGCTGGAGGCGACGATGCGCGACATCACCAGCCAGCTTCGCCACGCGGTTTTGCGTCGTTTGCATGCGCTGAAAGACGCCCGCGCCGAGCTGCGATTACGCGCTATCGTGGCCGGGAATTTTGACGATAGTCAGATCAGTCAGGCGGCGATGAAAGCCTGGCTGGCCTTCTGGGCGAGCAGTATGCATCAACCGATGCTGTACCGGCTGCAGCAGATCGCCGGTAAACGCCTGCTCTCCAACATTGTTTATGAGTTCCGCCGTGAACTTCCTCATCAACAGGCGCAACAGGCGGGTTACGGGCTGGCGGCACTGATTGACGGACTGTGGCTACGCGCCGCCCTCAGCAATGAGCCGTTCAATTTGAGTCGCGCTCAGGCGCTGACCACCCATTTCATCAGTCAACATTTGCCGAACGCCACTGACTAACCGAGGAGAGCGTATGCCCCGAATGGCAGAACAACAGCTTTATATTGACGGTAGATACACTGCCGCCGCCAGCGGTCGCACCTTCGAGACTATCAATCCCGCCAACGGCGAAATCCTGGCCACCGTGCAGGAAGCGGGCCGTGAGGATGTCGATCGCGCCGTGAAGAGCGCCCAACGCGGGCAGAAAATCTGGGCGGCAATGACCGCGATGGAACGTTCGCGGATTTTGCGCCGGGCGGTCGATATTCTGCGCGAACGTAATGACGAACTGGCAAAACTGGAAACACTCGACACCGGGAAGCCGTTTAGCGAAACCGCCAGCGTCGATATCGTGACCGGAGCCGATGTGCTTGAGTATTACGCCGGGCTGATCCCGGCGCTGGAAGGCACGCAAATCCCACTTCGCGAAACCTCTTTTGTTTACACCCGCCGCGAGCCGCTGGGCGTCGTCGCGGGTATTGGCGCGTGGAACTATCCGATCCAAATCGCCCTGTGGAAATCCGCGCCAGCGCTTGCCGCAGGCAACGCAATGATCTTCAAACCCAGTGAAGTCACCCCGCTCACCGCCTTAAAGCTGGCAGAAATCTACAGTGAAGCGGGTCTACCGGACGGCGTCTTTAACGTGCTGCCGGGGACCGGCGCTGAAACCGGGCAATGGCTGACAGAACATCCGGGCATCGCGAAGGTTTCCTTCACCGGCGGCGTCGCCAGCGGCAAAAAAGTGATGGCGAACTCTGCGGCATCCTCGCTCAAAGAGGTCACGATGGAACTGGGCGGGAAATCACCGCTGATTATTTTTGAGGATGCCAACCTCAGTCTCGCCGCCGACATCGCCATGATGGCGAATTTCTATAGCAGCGGCCAGGTTTGTACCAATGGCACTCGCGTGTTTGTTCCAGCCCGGATGAAAAGCGCCTTTGAACAAACCATCCTCTCCCGCGTTGCGCGCATTCGCGCAGGCGACCTGTTTGACCCGGCCACCAACTTTGGCCCGCTGGTCAGCTTTTCGCACCGCGAAAACGTTCTGCGCTATATCGACAGCGGTAAAGCGGAAGGCGCAACGCTACTCTGCGGCGGCGACGTGCTGAAAGGTAACGGCTTTGATAACGGTGCGTGGGTCGCCCCGACGGTTTTCACCGACTGTCATGACGACATGACTATCGTGCGTGAAGAGATTTTCGGCCCGGTGATGTCAATCCTGACCTACGAAGACGAAGACGAAGTCATCCGCCGCGCTAACGATACGGACTACGGGCTGGCGGCAGGCGTCGTGACGGCCGATCTTAACCGCGCACACCGGGTGATTCACCAACTGGAAGCGGGGATCTGCTGGATCAATACCTGGGGTGAATCCCCTGCCGAAATGCCGGTAGGCGGTTACAAACACTCAGGCGTTGGTCGCGAAAACGGCGTGATGACGCTGCAAAGTTACACCCAGGTGAAATCCATCCAGGTTGAGATGGGTCAGTTTCAATCCCAATTCTAACCAGGAGGTTTATTTGCATTTTGACTACATCATTATTGGCGCCGGCTCCGCCGGCAACGTGCTGGCGACACGTTTAACAGAAGACCACGATACCACCGTACTGCTGCTGGAAGCAGGCGGTCCGGACTATCGCGCCGACTTTCGCACCCAGATGCCCGCCGCTCTTGCCTTCCCCTTGCAGGGTCGGCGCTATAACTGGGCCTATGAAACCGAACCGGAACCGTACATGAACTTTCGCCGCATGGAGTGCGGGCGAGGAAAAGGGCTGGGCGGATCGTCACTGATTAATGGCATGTGTTATATCCGCGGCAATGCCCTGGATCTTGATAACTGGGCGCAGGAGCCGGGTCTCGAACACTGGAGCTACCTCGATTGCCTGCCCTACTACCGTAAAGCGGAAACCCGTGATACCGGCGCCAGTGACTATCATGGCGGTGAAGGCCCGGTGAGCGTCACCACCCCAAAGCACAATAACAATCCACTGTTCCATGCAATGGTAGATGCTGGCGTCCAGGCAGGATATCCCCGAACCGACGATCTCAACGGCTACCAGCAGGAAGGTTTTGGTCCGATGGACAGAACCGTCACGCCTCGAGGTCGCCGCGCCAGCACCGCGCGGGGCTATCTTGATCAGGCCCGGATGCGCCCGAATCTAACCATCATCACCCATGCCCTGACCGACCGCATCCTCTTTGACGGTAAAAAAGCAGTGGCCGTGGAGTGGCTGGAAGGCGACAGCACGATTGCGAACAAAGCGACCGCACGCAAAGAAGTGCTGCTTTGTGCCGGGGCGATTGCCTCGCCACAGATCCTGCAACGCTCCGGCGTGGGCGATCCGGCGCTGCTCGCCGCCTTTGCTATTCCGCTGGTACACCCGCTCCCCGGCGTCGGCGAAAACCTGCAGGATCATCTGGAGATGTACCTGCAATATGAATGCAAAGAACCGGTGTCGCTCTACCCGGCTCTACAATGGTGGAACCAGCCGAAGATTGGCGCTGAATGGTTGTTTGGCGGCACTGGCACGGGTACCAGCAATCATTTTGAAGCGGGAGGGTTTATCCGCAGCCGTGATGGGTTTGCCTGGCCGAACCTTCAGTACCACTTCCTGCCGGTCGCCATTAATTACAACGGCTCGAACGCCGTCAAGGAACACGGTTTTCAGTGCCACGTGGGTTCGATGCGCTCCCCCAGTCGGGGCCATGTACATCTGACCTCACGTGACCCGCGTGAACACCCGTCCATCCTGTTCAATTACATGTCGGCAGAGCAGGACTGGCAGGAGTTTCGCGACGCGATTCGCATCACACGTGAAATCATCAACCAGCCCGCGCTGGATAAATACCGTGGCCGGGAAATCAGTCCGGGGATTGACTGCCAGACCGATGAACAACTGGACGCCTTTGTGCGCGATCACGCCGAGACGGCGTTTCATCCCTGCGGGACCTGTAAAATGGGGTATGACGAGATGGCGGTGGTAGATGGTGAAGGGAGAGTCCACGGCGTAGAGAATCTGCGCGTGGTGGATGCCTCGATTATGCCGCAAATCATCACCGGCAATCTGAACGCCACCACCATCATGATCGGCGAGAAAATTGCCGACCTTATTCGCGCTCGTACACCGCTGGCCAAAAGTACCGCCGATTATTATGTGGCAGGTGATACGCCTGTACGAAGAACGCCACGTCGTTAATACGAACTCCGCTCTGGGTGCAGAGCGGAGTCTCACTTATGCTCCCCGACACGCCACCAGCGTTTTTCTCTGCTGGCCGTGCTCATCAAAATTCTCCGGCGCCAGCCAGCATTGCAGCGCGCGATCACATTGCGGCCATTCGCCATCAATCATCGACAACCAGTCGCTGTCGCGATTGCGTCCTTTGCGCACAATTTTTTGCCGAAACCGTCCTTCATAGACAAAACCTAATCGCTCTGCCGCCTGGCGCGATGCGGTATTCAGAGAATCGCATTTCCATTCAATGCGACGGTATCCTTGCGCAAAGGCATGGCCCAACAAAAGCCAGATGGCTTCTGTACCCAACACCGTCTGCTTCATTCGCGGCGACCAGGTCACATGTCCGATCTCAACCGACCCATGCTCTTGCTCAATCGCCATATAACAGACCAGCCCGACCGCACGTGCCGATCGGGCATCAATAACGGCAAACGGCACCAGCGTCTGGTCACCGGCTTTGCCATCGAGCCAGCGGGTTGTCACCTGCACGCTTTCCGGGCGTTCACTGGCAAGCCAGGTCCAGTCACGCTCATCGGCGGCCTGCGCATAAGCATCGAACAGGTCAGCGGCATGACGTTCTGGTTCGAGGGGTTCCAGTCGACAATAACGCCCGTCAAGCACAACACGGGAAAGCCGTGACGCCCCCGTCCAGTCCGGCAGCGCGTCGCCCACCGTTTGTCCATACAGATTAATTTCCGGCACAGTTCACCCCAGCAGATTGGTCGTTAAATTTTTATATCAGTTTGCTGGTGGCAAGAAAAGACGCCGTTCAGGAAATCATCAATCCGGTGAATAAATACCGTCTTCTATAATAAGGAAGAAATACCCACACACGAGTCCACTATGCCGCTACCCGACTTTCACATCTCCACACCGTTTACGCTGGGCATCGAGCTGGAAATGCAGGTGGTTAACCCGCCGGGCTATGATTTGAGCCAGGATTCCTCCCACCTTATTGATGCGGTCATCCCCCACCTTCAGGCCGGAGAAGTGAAGCACGATATCACCGAAAGCATGCTGGAGATGGCAACCGGTATTTGCCATAACATCGACCAGGCTGCCGCACAGTTTTCGGCGATGCAGCAGGCTATCCTGAACGCCGCAGCGAGCCAGCATCTCGCCATTTGCGGCGGCGGCACCCATCCGTTTCAGACATGGCAGCGCCAGCAAGTCTGTGACGATAAACGCTATCAACGTAACCTGGAAAACTTTGGTTATCTGATCCAACAAGCGACCGTATTTGGCCAGCATGTGCATGTCGGTTGCGCCAGCGCTGATGACGCCATCAACCTGCTGCACGGCTTGTCCCGCTTTGTGCCGCATTTTATTGCCCTCTCTGCCGCCTCTCCCTATATGCAGGGTTCGGACACCCGCTTTGCCTCCTCGCGGCTAAATATCTTCTCTGCCTTTCCGGATAACGGCCCCATGCCGTGGGTCAGCAACTGGCAGGAATTTGAGGGCCTTTTTCGCCGTTTGAGCTACACCAGTTTGATCGACAGCATCAAAGATTTGCACTGGGATATTCGCCCCAGCCCTCACTTTGGGACGGTAGAAGTCAGAGTGATGGATACGCCACTGACCCTGAGCCACGCGATCAATATCGCGGGATTGATTCAGGCCACCGCCTGCTGGTTACTCTCTGAGCGCCCGTTTAAATATCAGGAGCGCGATTACCTGCTGTATAATTTCAACCGTTTTCAGGCGTGTCGTTACGGTCTGGACGGTATTGTGACGGATGTACACACCGGTGAGCAGCACCCACTGGCGGACGACACGCTGCGTCTGCTGGAAAAAGTCGCCCCCTTTGCTGACAAGGTTAATGCCGCCAGCGCGATTGAGGCACTGCATCTGCAGGTAAAAAATGGGTTGAACGAAGCGCAGCAAATGCGTCATTTCGTCGCACAAGGCGGTTCGTTAACCGGTCTGGTAAAAAAACATGCGGAAATCTGGGCGGGCGTTTAACAGCGAGGTTTGCGTTAGCTGACGATATCCCGGACAATGGCTTTTTAACTCAAGTTTAACAAAGCCATGAAACACCCCCTTGAATCGTTGATGACCGCTGCCGGTATTCTGCTGATGGCGTTTCTCTCTTGTTTACTGCTGCCCGCGCCGTCGCTTGGCCTGGTGCTGGCGCAAAAACTGGTTGCGACCTTTCATTTGATGGATCTCAACCAGTTTTACACCCTGTTATTTTGCCTGTGGTTTCTGGTGCTTGGTGCTATCGAATACGTTGTGATTCGTTTTATCTGGCGGCGCTGGTTCTCACTGGCGCAGTGAGTCGCAAAGGCGGCGCTATTACGCCTCCCGCGGCTTTTTAGTGCGCGCGGCTATGATTTTCTTTACGGTACGCACCCGGCGGCTGGTTAAACGTACGGGTAAACATCCGCGTAAACGTCTGCTGCGAATCAAAGCCGTATTTCAGACAGATGTCATACACTTTCTGATCTGTATCACGTAAATCTTGCGCGGCCAGCCGCAGTTTACGCTGTCGAATGTAGCGCCCCAGACTCTCTCCTTTGTACTGTAAAAACAGGCGTTGCAGATGCCACTTTGAATAGCCCGCATGACGCGCGATATCATCAATGCGTAGCGGCTGATTTAAATTGTCATCTATCCACGCCACAATCGTGTCGATAACCCGAGCAGAAATCGTCATCGTGCTCTCCCCTCTAAAAAAATCCTTATTCCCACCAGGCCGTAAACGCCTGCGTTGGGTCAGCCAGATTGACCTGTTCGCCTAACATCGGCGTCAGCAGACGGTAATCTTTATTGCGACTGGCAAGCGCCAGACATTTATACGGATCGTCCCAGGTATGTTTCGCCAACACAAAGCGCCCTGCATGGCCGGGTAAAACCGCCTTTGCATGCAGATCCTGCGCGGCCCTCGCCGTTTCTTCCGGCATCATATGGATGTACTTCCAGTCCTGGTCGTACTGGCCGTTTTCCATGATCGCCAGATCCACGGAGCCAAACTGTTCCCCGATCGCTTTAAAGTGCGGCCCGTAACCCGTGTCACCGCTGTAGTAAATTCTCTGTTCCGGCGTCTCAAACATGAAACTCGCCCACAAGGTCTGGTTGCGTTTAATGCCGCGCCCCGAAAAATGCCGGGCGGGCAAGACATGCACCATCAGTGCGTCGTCGACCCTGACGGACTGGTTCCAGTCGCGCTCTTCAATAATGTCGCTGTTCATTCCCCAATAGCGCAGATGCGAGCCAACGCCCAGCGGCACAATCGCCCGCTTAATCTTCGGCATTAACGCCGTGATGGTGGCGTAATCCAGATGGTCATAGTGATCGTGCGAAATAACCAGCAGATCGATCTCCGGCATCGTGTGTGCCGTCCACGGGTAATGTCCGGCAAATGCTTTGTTTAAAAACGAAAACGGCGCGGCGTAGTTGCTGAATACGGGGTCAATCAGAATGCGTTTGCCCGCCAGTTGCAGGTACCAGGACGAGTGCCCCAGCCAGATAAGCGTCTCCTGCGTTTGCGGCAAATCGGCAATATCGGTGGGCACCAGCGGCAAGGGTTGAGGCGGGCGCGCATTTTCCCGTTTCGCCACCAGAAACTCCCACCACGCGGCAATCATCCCTTTATCTCCGGTATAACCAGGCGTCGGCAATGTATTGTGAAACGCGCCATCGCGATAGTGCGGCGACTGTTCAACCCGGGTTAACTGGCTGCCTTGCGGCGTCTGACCAAACCCGGGATTCAGAACAAACGGCAAACTGGCTGCTGAGGCAATAAGCATAATAAAAACCACACAAACGGTGAGACGCTTCATATCCTGACCCGAAAACGCGCTCCTTTCCGATGGTTTGCGCGGCTGACTCTTGATTATGAGTGAGTAAGCACTCATTATAGAAAGCGAACGTTTCCCGTCAAGATGATTTTCAATCTTTGACATTCGCCGTTGCGGCGCTGCACATGCCGTGATTCAATCCTATTTTCTTACAGACTTAAGGGTAAAGTGTAGTGGCTCGTCCGAAGAGTGAAGACAAAAAACAGGCATTACTGGAAGCCGCAACCACAGCGATCGCACAATCGGGCATCGCGGCATCGACGGCGGTCATCGCCCGAGGCGCAGGGGTTGCAGAGGGAACGTTGTTTCGCTATTTCGCGACAAAAGATGACTTAATCAACGCGCTTTATCTCCATCTGAAACAGAATCTCTGTCAGTCCATGATGGCGGAACTGGATCGTTCAATTACCGATGACAAGGCCCTGACCCACTTCATCTGGAAGAGCTACATCAACTGGGGTCTGAACAACACCAGCGGGCATCGCACCATTCGCCAGCTCGCGGTCAGTGAAAAGATCACCAAAGAGACAGAGCAGCAGGCTGATGACATGTTCCCTGAACTGCGCGATCTCTGCCATCGCTCGGTGCTGCCGGTGTTCATGTCTGAGGAATACCGCGCGTTTGGCGATGCGCTGTTTCTTTCGCTGGCGGAAACCACCATTGAGTTCGCCGCCCGCGATCCCGCCCGCGCCGGTGAATTTATCTCGCTGGGTTTTGAAGCGATGTGGCGCGCCCTGACCCGTGAGGAAAGATGATGGATGGGCAAACCCTGCATGAATGCGCGAAACGCATCGCGCTTGAACTGCCGTTTACCGAGCTCTGCTGGCCGTTCGGCCCGGAATACGACGTCTTTAAAGTGGGTGGCAAGATTTTCATGATTGCCTTAGTGCATCAAAGCCGCCCAATCATTAATCTGAAGTCCGATCCGCAAAAATCACTGCTTAATCAGCAAATTTATCCCAGCATTGAGCCTGGCTATCACATGAACAAAAAACACTGGATCTCCGTCTACCCTGGCGATGATATCAGCGAGTCACTGCTTCACGATTTGCTGAATGATTCGTGGAACCAGGTGGTCGATGGTCTGGCAAAAAAAGATCAGAAACGGTTACGTCCAGGCTGATTTATCGCCGACGCGGATAAGTGTTTTTGCATTTTTCTCTCTTATCTTTTCTCCGCCAACCCTGTACTCTGCTGGCACGTAACGCACCCGCAGAGGGTGCCAAAACACTCAGGAGTATTTATGGATATAGTTTCTGTCGCCTTAAAACGCTACTCCACTAAGGCGTTCGACCCCAGCAAAAAACTGACCACAGAGGAAGCTGAAAAGCTGAAAACGTTGCTGCAGTTCAGCCCGTCCAGCACCAACTCACAGCCGTGGCATTTCATCGTTGCCAGCACCGATGCCGGTAAAGCACGCGTGGCGAAATCCGCCGCCGGTAATTTTGTGTTTAACGAACGCAAAATGCTCGACGCGTCCCACGTGGTGGTCTTCTGTGCCAAAACAGCGATGGATGATGCCTGGCTGACGCGCGTCGTGGATCAGGAAGAGAGCGATGGCCGCTTCGCCACGCCGGAAGCCAAAGCCGCGAACCACAAAGGCCGTACGTTCTTCGCCGATATGCACCGTAAAGAGCTCAAAGACGACAATCACTGGATGGCGAAACAGGTTTACCTCAACGTGGGTAACTTCCTGTTGGGCGTGGCGGCGATGGGTCTCGACGCGGTTCCCATTGAAGGTTTTGATGCCGACATTCTCGACGCAGAGTTTGGTCTGACGGAAAAAGGCTACACCAGTCTGGTCGTCGTGCCCGTCGGACATCACAGTGTTGAAGATTTTAACGCGGCCCTGCCGAAATCGCGTCTGCCTCAGGAAACGACCCTGACAGAAGTCTAAAACGCACTTTCCGTGCCGGATCAAGGCGTTGCCTGATATCCGGCCGGTAAGTACCCTGCGCTTTGCCTCCCCTGCCCGCATTTGCATAATTTCTCTACAGCCGTCATCATAGGTCTCTGTTTATTAAGGAGACATTATGCAGGAATTGATATCTCAGGTAGAGGAGTTAGGCATTGAAATGAATCACACCACCTCGCTGGTGATGATTTTTGGCATTATTTTTCTGACGGCCATTATTGTGCATATTGTTTTGCACTGGGGTGTGCTGCGTGCCTTTGAGAGGCGTGCGACGGCCAGTTCCCACCTGTGGCTGCAAATTATTACGCAGAATAAGCTTTTTCACCGGCTGGCGTTTACCCTGCAAGGGATTATCGTCAACATCCAGGCCGTACTTTGGTTACAAAAAGGCAGCGAAGCCGCAGACATCCTGACCACCTGTGCGCAGCTGTGGATCATGATGTATTCCCTGCTGTCGATGTTCTCCCTGCTGGACGTGATCCTAAATCTGGCGCAAAAATTCCCCGCGGCGTCTCAGCTTCCGTTAAAGGGGATCTTCCAGGGCATTAAGCTTATCGGCGCGATTCTGGTCGGTATTCTGATGATTTCGCTGTTAATTGGTCAATCGCCTGCGATTCTGATCAGCGGCCTCGGCGCTATGGCCGCCGTGTTGATGTTGGTGTTCAAAGACCCCATTCTCGGGCTGGTCGCCGGGATCCAACTCTCTGCCAACGATATGCTCAAGCTGGGCGACTGGCTGGAGATGCCGAAATACGGCGCGGACGGCGCGGTGATCGATATCGGCTTAACCACGGTGAAAGTGCGTAACTGGGATAATACCATCACCACCATCCCAACCTGGTCGCTGGTGTCCGACTCGTTTAAAAACTGGAGTGGCATGTCCGCTTCCGGTGGCCGTCGAATCAAACGCAGTATCAATATTGACGCGACCAGTATTCATTTCCTCAGTGAAGAGGAGCTGCAAAAGCTGAATAAAGCGCATCTGTTAGCGCCTTATTTAACCTCGCGCCATCAGGAAATTAATCAATGGAACCAACAATTAGCGGCCCCGGAGTCGGTACTCAATCACCGTCAGATGACCAACATTGGCACCTTCCGCGCTTATCTGAATGAATATCTACGTCATCACCCACGGATCCGCAAAGATATGACGATGATGGTGCGCCAGCTGGCACCGGACGATCACGGCTTACCCATCGAGATTTACGCGTTCACCAATACCGTCGTCTGGCTGGAATACGAGAGCATTCAGGCCGATATTTTCGATCACATTTTTGCCGTCATCGAAGAGTTCGGTTTGCGCATCCACCAGTCGCCAACCGGCAATGATATCCGATCGTTATCGGGCGCGATTCAGAGCTAATTAGACGTCCAGGGAAGATGCCGATCTCACCTGACTGATGAGATCGGCTATTCTTTAGCGGGTTTTACGGCGCAGCAGTTTGAAAGTCACAAACAGGAACAGAACCCACACGGGCAGTAACATCGCCGACAGACGCATATCGTCGATCGTGCACATTAAAACCAGAATCATCGCCAAAAACGCGATACACAGGTAGTTCCCGGCAGGATAGAGAAGCGCCTTGAACTGCGTATCACGCCCTTTGCGGCGCATTGCCGCACGAAAACGCAGGTGCGCCAGGCAAATCATGATCCAGTTCAGCAGCAGGGTCGCCACCACCAGAGCCATCAACAAACTGAACGCTTTTTGCGGCAGCAGGTAGTTGATCAAGACCACCAGCGAGGTGACCGCCCCGGAAAGCAGTAGCGAGTTCACCGGCACGCCACGGTGGCTGACACGGGTTAAGAATTTCGGCGCATTGCCCTGAACGGACAGCCCAAACAGCATCCGGCTATTGGAATAGACGCCGCTGTTATAGACCGACAGCGAGGCCACCAGAATGACAAAATTCAACGCGGAGGCCACTATGTTGCTGTCCAGATTGTGAAAAATCATCACAAACGGACTGCTGTTCGATTTCACCTCTACCCACGGATAAAGCGCGAGCAGCACCACCAGAGAACCGATATAAAACAGCAAAATACGGTAAACCACCTGGTTCACCGCTTTCGGGATGCTTTTTTGCGGATCGCACGCTTCCGCCGCAGTAATACCAATCAACTCCAGCCCACCGAACGAGAACATGATCACCGCCAGCGAGAGAATTAAACCGTTCCAGCCAGTGGCAAAAAAGCCGTTATAACGCCAAAGGTTTTCGATACTTGCGTGCTCGCCGCCGCTACCGGAAAAGAGCATCCACAGCCCGAAACCGATCATGCCGATAATCGCCAACACTTTGATTAACGCAAACCAAAACTCCGTCTCGCCATACAGACGCACATTCACCAGGTTTACGGCATTAATAATAATGAAAAAGGCGGCAGCCCAGATCCAGGTCGGGACTTCGGGTAACCAGTATTGCATGTAAATACCGGCAGCCGTCAGCTCCGCCATGCCGACCAGCACAAACATCACCCAGTAGTTCCAGCCGGAAAGGAAGCCTGCGAACGGTCCCCAATACTTGTAAGCAAAATGGGCGAAAGAGCCAGAAACCGGTTCTTCGACAACCATTTCACCCAGTTGCCGCATAATTAAAAAAGCAATGATCCCGGCAACAGCATAACCCAGCAACACGGCCGGACCGGCCATCTGAATCGCTGGGCCAATTCCCAGAAACAGACCCGTACCAATCGCGCCCCCGAGGGCAATCAATTGAATATGACGGTTTTGCAACCCTCGATGAAGCGTCGGTTCACTGTTCGACGCGGCATCTGACGCACTGGTGTCAGATACAGTTGACGCGTTTTTCACGCCCTACCCCTGTGTCGTTTTTATTGAGGGGCTCCTTTTAACATTTCAACTTCGTTGTCGCAAGGCGCAATCCGACGGAAGTGAGAACGCGAAAACAGGCGTTTAAAACACCATTGCAGCCCTAATATTGCGGGAAACAGATAATTTTCATGAATTCCGGTGGACGAAAAGGCGTCGCAGACCACAGAATGCGTTTTAATATTTTTTCCGTATTTTCAAATGGGTGTCTCAGAACTATTCTCTGTCACTCATTTTTAAGCCATGCCAGGCCACAGTTTTCATGAATAAGATCATTAAACGGCTAGAGATCGTCAAAAGCGCCATTGAACTGGAAGATGAAGCGATCATCTGGCAGCAGCTCACGTACCTGAAAAACGACGATCTTGATGCCGCCATAGGGTCGATTGCCCACGCCCTTGAACAGAGACGTTTCAGCGACGCCCTGAGTGAGATTACCGCCTGGCTGGGTGCACAACGCGCGGTGTCGACATGGCAGGATCCGGTTATCGCAGCCGCCAAACTGGAACTGAAAGCGCTCGAATCCCAGTTACACGAACTGATCGACAAGCGTAATACCCGTATTCAGATCCTCGATGATTTTAATGATCTGTACCACCTCCGCCTTGGCCCATTAATGAGCCGCATTTTAGAATTGCGTAAACAACTGGCCGCCAGCGCGCAACGCAAGCAAGAGGCCGAACTCAGGCGCAGAGAAAAGGACTACCAATCCTGCCAGCAGTACATTTCACAGGCGATTGATCAACTGGCGACGCTCAAACGGCACTGGGTGAGTCTCAGTTCAACGTCCCGGGAAGCGGCAGAGGTGCGAAAACGTATTCAGCAACAGACCGAACTTATCACTGCCCTGCTGGCTGAAATTCGCGAACTGGAAAATGATTTTACCCGTCAGGAGGAGAGCGCTACTCGCCAGGCGCGCGAAAACGCAGATAACGAATATGCCCAATACCGGGAACAGCAGCAGGACGCACTGCATCGTCATGACCGGGACCAACAGCTCTCTGCGGATGAGCGTAACGAGCTTAAGCGCCTGTGGCGTCAGGCAAGCCGACTCTGTCATCCGGATGTCGTCGCCGACGCGTTGAAGGAAAAAGCGCATCAGATGATGGTTCAGCTTAACCAGGCTCGTCAGAATGCCGATTTGGCGGCCATTCGCGCGTTACTCGCCCAGCTTCATCAAGGGCTGGAACCCAGCATAGCTGGCGACGGGTTGAACAATCCCGAACACCTGCGCGCCAGAATAGAGCAGCTCAGAACGCAAATTGACGCCTTGCGAAAAGAGATTACTGAACTGGAGTCTGAAAACGCGTGGCGTCTTGCGACTTCCGTTCTGGATAAAGAGACCTGGCTATCTGAGCAAGAGCGCACCCTGACGGGCATCCGTGACACGCTGGAAGGGCAAATGAAACAGGCTGAGAAGGAGATTCAGGCAGGCTAAACCTCGAAAAGTCGCTACCTGCCAAAGCATTTTCTGGCAAGTTACATTTCGAAATTTAGCACAAATTGTTAATTTCAGATTAAAAAATCAAACAACATCAAAACATCAGAATAAAACACCAAAAATTAAACACAAAACAAGATTAACATCCAAAAATAGCTTTTCGCCCTCCGTTTTTCTCTTTTCCCCTCCACTTCTCCCTCAGTATGCCAGGAATTTTCTTAGCCACCGACACCCTAACAAAAACGTGACAACCATCACACTGAAATGTAAGGGCTCTTAATGAATTTCATCCTAATCACTTAGGATTTGGCTGTCTTTTGCCGATGAGTCACCAGACGTTACAGGCCATCCATAAGCGAAATCTATCAATCACACCCAGTGTACTGAAATAAACGATTTATCTTACATTTTGGCTAAGAGTAATATTCATCGTAATGAGTAGTTACAAATTCAATTAAAGACAGCGAATATCGAATAAATCAGGATGCCTGAACAGCGTTCAGTACGCGCACGAATATACGCCTGTATCCAACCGTATTTATAACGTGAGACAGACCCTTTTTTAATGGTTGAAAAAAGGGGCGATATGCTGCACCCAAATTCAAGGAGATCGTTATGCCAAAAGCTATTTTTTTAGGTGAGTCATTTCACACCTGGCTGGGCATGCGAAATATCCTGCGCGGCACAATGCTATTTGTTGATATGGAATTCCACTCCTCTCAAACACTTTCGGCGGGAAAAGAAATATCACGCAATGCGGATTATTTCATCATTAACCCAAGTGAAAGTGAGGCTTTAAAATACGCCGGAATTATCCGCGCCATGTCATTACGCCCTTCTGCGACGATCATCGTTTTAGCCGATGAAAACACATTCTCTCTCTTCCAGACCGTTTGCGGGATGCGCCTGGCGTTTCTGAATATTCGTGATTCCCTCGACGCCACCCTGCAAAAAATAACCAGTATTATCAATAATAAAAAGCCATGCCCGGCTAAACCATTAGCCAACCCAATGACGGTCAACGAGTTCAACGTGATGATGCTGTTTGCCCGCGGCTGGTCGCTTTCCCAAATCGCCGGAGCATCGCACAAAAGCGAGAAAACCATCAGCGCCTATAAAAGCAATATTGCCAAAAAGCTGGGACACAATAATACCCGACTGAAATATATGATTTCTCAGTATAGCCAGCTGTAGAACACTGGTTTAAGGAATGAATCACCAGATATTTTAATAACGCATCTTATCTTCACCACTTTAATTCCGCTTCGCCCGGAAGGACTTTCTATTTTCAAAAAATCAACACTCAGGCAGCACTCCGCGAGCCAAACACAGCCAACAACTCAACGTATTAACACATGCAAAACAGAAATGCAGATGAGGGTTATATATGAATAAGGTTTACAGCATTATTTGGAACGCGGCACTCGGTCTCTGGGTCGTCGTTTCCGAATTATCCCGTGGGAAGAAAAAAAGCAGCACGCGTAAATCTGTGAGCATCCTTGCCGCAACCGCATTAACCGGTGTATCCGTGGTCGCGTCTGCCGCCCCATTAATTGCCACCGGTAATCATGATATCTCCATAGATTTCAACACGCCGATCTCCGCAGGTGTGCACGACGGAGTCGATAACTACGGTTTCTTATATAAAGACCTGGACTCCCAAAAAGTGCTGAACATCAGCGGCGCTCTCCCTGACATTGAGTACGGTCAGAGTGGCGTCGTTGATTCCACGACTATCGCGGAACTCCTGAAAGCGGGAAAAATCACCCTGACGGGCACCAGCGCCGATGGTAAGACCACCTCGAAGATCACCACCGTCGACCAACTGTCTGGCTACCTGTTCCATTATCAATCCGCCATGCCTTCGCAAAACGTTGATTTCGGTATTTCCGATCCTGCAGACCCAGAGAATACGGCGTCGATCAAAGTGTTCGACACCAGTGATTTGGCGAACTTTCTTCAAGTTATGGATCTCGGTTCTGTCGTTTTAAATACCTACGACGCCAAACAGGTAAAGATTTATAAGCAGTTTGGCTTTGCTCTTGCCACTGATGGCGCAACAGCCAACCTGAACATTGGCGACGATACGCAGAATGCCAGCGCAAAGGCCAATACCATTGAGTTAATGGCCAAAGACTCCTCGCTGCTGGAAGCACAAAACGATAAGAGTCAGGTCAACTGGCAATCGGATAACTATGTCAGGTTTGGCGCAGCACCGGTCGTTCCCAGTAAAGAATTTAAGAGTGGAACGACAACCGATACCTTCGGCAACGACGTCACCATCATGACTTACGGCTATGACAAAGACGGCAATGTTGTCAAGGCCGGCAACCGGACCTTTTCGATTACCGATGTTGCAGGGTTAGCGGAATTCAATGACTGGTTGTTGGGCACCAGCAACGATGCAACCGTCTCTCCTGATGGCAAAAAAGTCAGCCAGATTCAGCTGTGGCTGGATGCTGGCGTCGTCACGAAAGTCTCTGATGCACAGGCAAAATATGCGTCGCTTATCGACGGCCTGCTGAATTCTGGCAAATCCTCCGACAGCATCAACTGGGATTACGACGTCTGGACCGACGGCCTTTCACATAATAACAATGCGACGGCGAGTAGCGGCGAGTTACATGCTGTTTACGCCAACGGTCAGGGAACCACCGGTACTATCCAGAAGGGCTCGATTCTGGCAGTTGACGGCAGCATCAATGGCGTCATGAAAGCGACTGGCGGCGGCACCATCAATAACCAGGGCGAACTCAACGCGTTACGTACCTCTGCCGGGCTGAGTCTGGCAATCGGTATGCTGGCCGATAATTCAACCGCCACCAACAACGGCATCATCAACTCCGGGCTGTTTATCGACAAGAACGGCAATCAGAATGTCAACAGCTATGGCGCGTATGGGATGCAGGGGCTGAATTCCAGTACCGTCACCAACAACGGCACCATCAATCAGGCCATTACCACGGATGACTATGGCACCGCCTCTGCCGCCGATCCCTGGAGCGACACCCGACCCAACACCTCGCTGACGCTGGCTATCGGGATGCAACTTTCCGGTGAAACGACCGGGGTTAACAAAGGGCAAATCAATGTCGTGGACGGGAGCAAAGATGGCAAGTCCTTTGGAAAAGGCACCGCCTACGGTGTTGAAGTTGATGGAAACGCCACGTTCGTCAACGAAAAAGGCGCCACCATTTCTCTGGGACGCGATGCCAACGATACGACTCAGAATGTGTTAATGCCTGGCGGTTCCAGCCAAAGCGCCGGGATCATGACCAAAAGCGCAGGCGATGTCACCAACCACGGTAACATCACACTCGGCACCGGCGTGCGTAATGCCGCAGGTATCCTGGTCGGAACCGCCACAGGTGATATTGTCAACACCGGCACCATTACGGTGAACGGTGATAAGTCCGGCGGTGTCAGCAAAAACTACGGGATATCCGTTCGCGACAGCGGTGCAGAGAACAATCAGGTCATCCGCAATGATGGTCAGATTAACGTTAACGGCACCGATAACGTCGGTATTCACATCAGCGCCACGAACAAAGAGGCTCAAGCCACCACCAGCGCCACTGGTACGATTACCGTCGCCGGTAAAGGCGGGACCACCGACCGTAACTATGCCGTTTGGGTTGAGGGGAACGATGCTAATCGCGCCACCGCCAATGTGAATTCTCACATCACGTTGCAGGAAGCCGGTAATATCGGCGTGCATGTGCGCGACAACGCCGTGGCCAACGTCGACAGCATCAGTAGTCCGACATTCAATAACACTGACCAGATTGGCTATTACCTGTTTGGTAAGGGTGCTACGGCCAATATTGGCGAAGCGGTGATGAATGACAACGGCCAGGCACGGACGACCATTTTCCGTATCGCCAAAGGCGCGATGTTTGACGGGAACACCACGAGCCCAGGCACTAATACCCCTTCCAATCTTGAACTGACCTTAAAGGGTGAAAATTCAACGGGCGTTCTCGCCACCGGTGTGGGCAGTACGGTGGATACCGGCGAAGCCACCTTCACAGTAGAAGGCGCTGGTGCCGCTGCCCTGATCATCGAAGGCGGAGCCATCGGGAGCATCAGCGATAAAACGACCATTACTTTGACCGGTACCGACACCACCGCCGGGATTGTCGACGGACAGGCGCATAAGTTAAATGGCAAAGACAACGACGGTTCGGCAAGGGACACCACGCTGACGTCCAACGCTAAAATCACCTCTGTCGCCGGTGGTAATAACGTCATTGCCTACGTCACGAAAAATCTGGGCAATCTGATTCTCGACGGTAAAGCGCTTATCGATCTCGCCAGCAAAAACAGCATCGGCGTCGATGTTCAACAGGGCGGGCGCTTTACCAACAACTCCACGTCTGTTTTGCATGTCGCCGATGGGATTGGCGTTCGCGCTTCCGGCAGCGATGCGCAGATTAAAAAGCTCGGCACCATTGAGGTAGATGATGGCACGGCAGGTGTTCTGTTAGCCAAAGACGCGCGCCTGAGCATCTCCTCTGGCACAGGCGGTCAACCCGACGCCATCACCACCAAAGGCACCGCCGACGGTATCCGTCTGGAAGCGGGCGCAGGTTCGTTGAGCGCACAGGGCGTTACGATCAAAGCGCTGGGAAGCGGTGCGGGGATCCAGAACAATGCAGAACGCTCAGACATTACCCTTAACGACGTCACCATCACCGCCAACGACGGTCCGGGTATCCGCACCAGCGTTGAGCTGAACGTAAAAGACGGCTCCAATAATAAACTGAACGTAACAGGCGCAGGCACCGGTTTTGCCTTTGAAAAACAAGATGGCACCGCCACTACTGGCAATCTGAACATCGGCACGGGCTACACCGTACTGGTGCATAACGACACCAACAACGCCACGGGTAGCGGGATCCTCGCCAAAACCAACGGCAATCTCACCACCAGGGCCAACATCACCGTTCAGGATACGACCGGTGGTTCAGCCATCATTGCCCAAAATGTCTCTGCGTTAGCCAACAGCGGCACCATTATCTCCAACAGCACCAGCGGCAAAGCCGTTATTGATGCCAGCGGTAATAACGGTAAATCGATCAGCAACAGCGGAACCCTTCAGGCGGCAAGCGATCGGGCGATTGCTATCCAGTCGGGTCTCGGCAATGACACCATCACTATCAGCGGTAAAACCGTCGGGATCATTAACACCGGTCGCGGTAGCGATAACTTTACCTGGAATCAAGGCACCTTTGCCGGTGAAGTGAATTTCGATGGCACCAACGGCAACAACAACGCGAAAATCGGCAACGTCTCTCTGAAAGAGACCCGTCATATCACCACCCAGGCGGGGAGCGGTAACGCCCTCACCTTCACCAATACACACGGTGATGCGGCCAAAATTGGCAGCCTGACGGCGGATAACCTCAGCACCGGCACCAATATTGGCGCTGGCTGGGATTCGTTAACCCTCACCGGCGCGCAGGCGGACATGCGTATCGTTGAAGATCTGAAGCTGAAAAGCGAAACCATTTCCGTCAACGATGGCGCGACGCTGCGCACGGGCGATCACCGTGAAACAAGCAGCAGCGCGGCAACGATCAACAATTACGCGGTAAACACCAGCGGTAGCGGCAGTCGGGTTATTTTTGATACCCTGGGTGACGGCGTCGGCGCACAGCAAGTGTATTCCGGGATTATCAGCGGCGACGGTCGCTTTGAACGCGCGGCTGGCGGCACCACCATTTTTACTGCCAACAACACCTATACCGGCTCCACCACCATTGATAATACCGGGACGCTTCAGTTAGGCGTTGGCGGCACCAATGGGGGAATTGCTGAAGTTTCCAGTATTCTTGATAACGGCCTGCTGGCGATTAACCGTTCTGACGACGTACGGTTAAATGGGGTCATTTCCGGGACTGGCGCGTTGCAGCAAATTGGCGACGGTACGACGCGTCTGAAAGGTGACAACACCTATAAAGGCCAGACCACGGTTGAAAAAGGTACGCTACTGGTCAATGGCGATCAGAGCGCGGCGACCGGTGCAACGGACGTCAACGGCAGTGCCACCCTGGGTGGGGTTGGCGTGATTGGCGGCGACGTCGCCATGAATAACAGCTCGATCATCAGCGCTGGCGATGGCGGCGCAGGTACACTGACCATTAACGGCAGTCTGAAACTGGGCAGCCAGACCACCTCCGATTTCCAGCTTGGACAAGCTTTTGTACCCGGCGGCGCGCGTAACGATTTGGTAGATGTTGCAGGCGACCTGAAGCTGGACGGTACGCTGAACGTCACCGAAAGCGCAGGCGGGCAGTTCGGCCCTGGCGTCTACCGCATTTATAACTATGGCGGCAGCCTGGACAACCAAACGCTGGATCTGGGAAGCGTGCCGAGCGGTCAGGATAAGAGCAATATTTTTGTGCAGACCATCCTGAAAAATCAGGTGAACCTGGTCAACGCCAACGGCGTCACCCTGCAATTCTGGGACGGACAAACCTCCGGCAGCAATCACGGTAAATCCGGTATTGAAGGCAACGGCGCTATCGACGGCGGCGACGGTAAGTGGATGGCTATCGGCGACAACGGCGACAACAACTGGACGCAACAAGACGGCAATGGCAACGCGCCGTGGGCGCAAAAAGCGTTCGCTGTCTTTACCGGCAAAGCCGGTACCGTTGAGGTGGATGACGCCGCAGGGAAAGTTGCGTTCTCCGGTGCGCAGTTTGGCACCGACGGTTACGTGGTCAAAGGCGATGCGCTGAACGGTTATGCCACCACCGCAGGCGGCAACGAACTGATGCTGCGCGTCGGCGAAGGTGCTGCTGGGGCTGACGTTACCGCAACCATCGAGTCGCGGATTCTCGAAGGCGACAGCGCCGATAAACTGACGCTGGTGAAAACGGATTTGGGTCGTCTGATCTTAAGCGGCGAAAACGAATACCGTGGCGGAACGCGCATTGACGGCGGTACGCTGCAAATCTCCAGCGACAAAAACCTGGGTCAGGCCGGTACAGGACTTACTATTAACAATGCCTCGACGCTGCAACTGGGCGCCGATCTGAGCACCGACCGGACCATCACCCTGGGCGCGAATAAAGATGCCGAGATCTTTGATCTGAACTCGCATCAGTTCACCCCAACTGGCGATATCACGGGCGCGGGTAAACTGAAGGTAACCAGCAGCTCCAGCACGGCGGGCAGTACCCTGACGTTTGACCGGGCCAACAGCTACCAGGGCACAACCGAAATTGCCGGGACCGGCAAAGCCAACAACGTCACGGTAAACGTCAGCAAAACCGGCGCATTCGGCAGCAACGCCAGCAGCACGGTGGAGATGAACAAAGGCGCTACGCTCAACGTCAGCGGCGCAGATACCAGTCTGCAATCGCTCACCATGAACATTGCAGACAGTCTGTTAACGCTGGCCGATACGGTCACCGCAGCCGGTTCAACCCTGAATTTAACCGAGAAAGCGAAAGCCATCTTCTCGCAACAGGCGACGGCGGAAAACGCCAAAATCAACCTGAACAGCGGTTCAACCGCAGTGTTTACCGACAACACCACCGCAGGAAATTCACGCATTGCCGTTTCCAGCGACAGCACTCTGGCGCTGCAGGATGACGCCAGCGGCGGCAACGCGATTGTCACCAACAGCGGGCTGATGACCTTTGCCGATAACGCCCTGGCGGAAATGGCCCAGGTGAAAAACCAGGCGGGCGGCAACGTCGATATTCGCGGCGTCAATAGCGCGACCTCTATCGGTTCACTTTCCGGCGCCGGTAACGTTGAGTTGGGCGATAAGCGTTTGTCGCTGGGCAATCTGAGTCTTGATGACACCATCAGCGGCATCATCAGCGGCACTGACGGCAGTCTGGTGAAAATTGGCGATGGTACGCTGACCCTAACCGGTGATAACACCTACACCGGCACCACGGACGTCGACCAGGGCGTCCTGCTGGTGAACGGGAATCAGTCTGCGGCAACGGGTCTGGTGACAGTGAAATCCGGCGCAACGCTCGGTGGTGACGGAATTATCGGCGGTACCGTTAATGTGGAAGACAACGGCCACATCACGGCGGGTGCCGCGCTGAATAGCGTCGGTAAACTCACCACCGGTGCTCTGAACCTGAGCGACAATTCCCAGCTGGATTATCAGTTCGGCCTGGCCAACACGCCGGGGGGCGCATTTAACGATCTGATCAACGTGAACGGCGATCTCACCCTCGACGGTAAGCTGAATATTGAAACCACACCGGGCGGAAGTTTTGACGTTGGGGTTTACCGCGTCATCAATTACACCGGCGCATTGACCAACAATGTGATGGATATTGCCAATGCGCCGGAAGCGGCAGACAGCCTGTACGTGCAGACCTCGGTCAAAAACCAGGTGAACCTGGTCAATCACGCCGGGCTCACCCTGCGTTTCTGGGACGGTACCGGCGGTGAAAACGGCGAGCTGAAAAACAATGGCGTGATCAACGGCGGTGACGGCATCTGGCAGTCCAGCAAAGGCAACGACAACTGGACCACCGACGAATCCACGCCGGAAGGCATTCTCAATGCGCCGTTCACCGACGCCGCATTTGCCGTCTTCCAGGGGGAAGCAGGCAATGTGACCGTCGATAACAGCAAAGGTGATGTGATCATCAGCGGGGCGCAGTTCGCCACTGACGGTTATCACGTAGGTGGTGAGGCGATTACCACCAACACGGCGAATACGCTGATTCGCGTCGGCGACGGCACCGTGGATGGCGCGAAATACATCGCCACCATCGACAGCCAGATCCGCGGCACCGGCGGTCTGAATAAGGGCGATTTGGGGACGTTGATCCTCAATGGCGACAACACCTACAGCGGCGGTACCACCATTACGGCCGGTACGCTGCAGGTTTCCGGTGATAAGAATCTGGGGGCGGCTGGAACCGGCATCACCTTTAACGGCGGTACGCTGAAATATGGCGCAGCCTTCAACACCGCGCGTCAGGTCACGCTGGAATCCGGCGGCGGCACCTTCGACACCAACAGCCACAATGTGGCGCTGTTGACAGACGTTGAAGGTAACGGTCAGCTCACCAAAACCGGTAAAGGGGTCTTAACGTTAACCCAGGACAACAGCTACACCGGTGGCACCACCATCGCACAGGGCACATTGCAACTGGGCACCGGCGGCAATATCGGTAGCATCCAGGGCGACATCGTTGATAACGGCGCATTAAATATCAACCGTGCCAATACCTATGCCATCAACGGCAATATCAGCGGTACCGGCCAGTTGCTGCAAACCGGTAGCGGTACGACGATACTGGAAGGTTCCAACAGCTATAGCGGCGTCACTCTGGTCGCCAATGGCGTACTGCAAGCCGGTGGCGAAAACACCCTGAGCGCGGCATCGCAGCACTATGTGTTTGAAGGTACGACTCTGAACACCCAGGGTTACAACCAAACGGTAGCGGGACTGGCTAACAACGGCGATGTTTCACTCCTCGGCCAACAGGTCGGCTCCACTTTAACCGTGAAAGGGGATTACAACGCGAAAGGCGGTACGCTGAAAATTGCGGCTTCGCAGGATGCGAGCGGCAACGGTATTGCAGACCGTTTGATCATCGACGGCGGTAAAGCGAGCGGGAGTACATTGCTGGATGTCGACGGTTCCGGGCTGGGCGCGCCGACCGTCGGCGATGGTATCGAAGTCGTTACCGCCCTGAACGGCGCTACCACCACCGCGCAGAGCACGCAGGACGCCTTCCATCTGGCCTCTGATCGTATGGCGGCCGGCGCCTTTGAGTATCAACTGCACGCCGGTAACGCACAGGGTCAGGGCGAAAACTGGTACCTCAGAAGCGAATACCGTCCAGAAACGATGTTGATCAACGGCCTCGCGAGCGTTGTACGCCAGGGTGATCTCAGCCTGCTGGGTAATATGCACCAGCGTATGGGGGATGATATCAAGCCAGGCATCGATGAAGACAACCGCGCCTGGGCACGGATGATCGGTTACTCCGGAAAAACCAAACTGGATGATGCGACGGGGACAGAAACCAGCAGCCACACCACCGGGATTCAGGTCGGCGCCGATCTTTACGGCGGCGCAAACTGGAAAGCCGGGGTTTACGCCAGCGTCCTGGATATCGACAGCAGCGTGAATGGCACCAAAGTTGGCAGCGCCGGTAAAGGCGGCAATATCGACGACAATGGTTTCTACATTGGCGGTTATGCCACCTGGTTCTCTGAAACCGGCATGTATGTTGATAACGTTCTGCAGTACGGCAACCATGATTCCCGCCTGGCAGCATCGGGTAATAGCGATTCGTACACCGTGAAAGGCAATACGCTGACGGCGTCAACCGAAGTGGGTAAACCGTTCCGCTTAGGCGCCAGCGCCTGGAGTCTGGAACCGCAAGCTCAATTGATCTATCAGTACAGTGACTTTGACGACAGCACACTGAATGGCTCAACCAAAACCAAGGTGAAAATGGATACGGCAGATTCGTTCACTGCCCGCCTCGGCGTTCGCCTGGTGGCGGATTACGATACGAATCACGGCAAAATCCAGCCTTACGGTCGTGTAAACCTGTGGCAGGGTCTGGGTTCAAAAGACAAAACGCACTTCAGCAACGCCGTAACGACCACGACACTGGAATCTTCTCAGCAGTATTCCAGTACCGAAGTGGCGGCCGGTATGACCTGGACAATTGACAGAGATCTGCAGGTCTACGGCGAATTGGGCACCCAATTCAGTAATGGCGGAAGTAAAGCTCAGGTTGAAGCGCCGATTAATGCCTCTATTGGCTTTAAAAAGATGTTTTAATCAACAGTAAAAATGAATATTCACCACCTCGAATAAGAAGTGGTGAACATTGAAAACCAAAAGCCTTCTGTTTTAGCAGAAGGCTTTTTTTATGGTCTGAATTGGGGGACGTGGCCGTTGCAGAATTGAACGATTAAGAACCTATCCCAACAGGCGTAATTGGCGTAGTCAGTTTGGACACGGACAGCGCGGAAAAACCGGAGCGTACACGGAGTACGTGAGGATTTGATTCGCTACGCTCACCCTTACGGGCCGCCCAGGGGCGTTCAAAGGTAAATCTTTGTGAGCACTACCCTGGGCCAAAATGACAAGTGAAATAGCCTAATGGGATAGGCTCTAATAATTGTATTGTGTTAACAGTGCGGGAATATGCTCTGCCGGGACAGGATGCGAAATATAATAGCCCTGCGCTTTATCGCAGCCAATGCGAATTAGCCTCTCTAACTGTTCTTTGCTTTCAACACCCTCAGCCAACACTTCAATACCAAAATCATGGGCTAACACAATAATACCTTCAACGATTTTGGCCGATTTTGTATCAGGCTCAATCTCTGCGACAAACGCTTTGTCGATTTTTAAAGTATCGAACGGATATTTCAGCAGATAATCAAGATTGGCATGTCCGGTACCAAAGTCGTCAAGGGACAATTTTACCCCCATCGCTTTAAGCGCAGACATATTCGTTGAGGCTACCAGACTGTCACGAATCGGTGCTGTTTCGGTGACTTCAATTTCGCAGCGACTGGCGGCAAGCCCTGAGAACGCCAGATTTCGCCTGACACGCTCAGGTAACTGGGGATCGCTGAGTTCCAGTGCGGAAATATTGATTGAGAGTGAAATATTTTCTGGCCATCGGGATGCGACATCCCAGGGTGGATTCGAAACCATCTCCTCAATAGAAGCGATACTGCCACTTTTTTCCAGCAGAGAAATAAAGATATCAGGAGAAATCATTCCCATGTCGGGACTATTCCAGCGCATTAATGCCTCAAATCCACAAATCTTTTGAGTATGTAAATTCAGAATGGGCTGATAGACCATATAAAGTTGACTGGTATTCAACGCTCCCTGTAGCGCTCTGAGGACTTCATTGGAATTAAACACCCTCCTCCTCCTTAAAGATACAGCTAAAAATGGCGATTCCCACCATATAAAAATGACTACGCACTCAGCCCTTATGAGTATAATTCAAAATCGTCTTGTCAAATATGATTCAGGGTAAAAAAGACAACGAATGGTTAAATCTGACGATCAATTTATTCAGGTCTGCAGAGTTCGTTAATCCAAGCTTGAGGACGATCTTCATTTTATGCGTCTGAATTGTTTTATAATTCAGGTTAACTAACTCAGAGATTTCTTTTGCGTTGTAGCCGCCGACCAATAAACTCAGGATTTGCTGTTCCCGGTCGGTAAGTTTTTTTTGTGAGCGGAAGGAGCGGGAATGACCAGCCCCCTGTGACAATGACGCGATTTGAGTAAAATCGCGTAATGATGACTTTTCAGTCAATACGATTGCTTTTTCAACATAGAGTAACTCAACGCACAGTTTCGCCACCAAACTGTCGGTAACGATGACAATGTTATGGTCATAGACCTTGAATCTATTTTTATTTAAAAAATCAACAAAATCAGCGCAAGACTGCCCGTTATCAATGATATTGAAGAGCATCGTATGATGCCGATACAATGATGACTGGCTAATCATCTCCTCACGCCTGAACGTTTTAATCGACACATCTTTACTTTTCAGGAACTCAGAGACGCCGCGCCCTACAAAATTATCATTGCCGCACATCAACATCCAGCTCACCTTCCTTATAGACTTCTAATTTTATTGCTCATCAAAAAGTTGATAATGATTTTTTCGACTTCAGACTCCTCACGGTGATTTTTAAAGTCAAATTTGCACGAAATTTGATGGCAGGAATACAGGTGATTATCAGCATCAAACTCATTGATCTCTACTACATCAATAACATTCATATCGAGTTGCAGGTTGCCAAACTGTTCGAACTCCAGCGAAGAACCTTTGATGACCGCATCTTTATACAGGAAGCGCGGATTCACCTCTTCGGCAATAAGCGCACAACCGCCACGCGAAATGTTTTTAATTTTAAATAAGTAATTTTCGCCGTTTTTGTATCGCCCAAAGCAAGTAAAGCTGAACCCCTTTAAAAACGAGAAACGCTGATGCTACCTGCGTTGAACAAAAAAAATCATGTCTGGGATAAAATAAACTAATCCACCAGCGTTATCATCTGAGGACTCGCGATCAAATCGGGCGTTGAATTTAATAATTCCGGCGTCACTGTGCAGAATAAAACCTTGAATTTTTTCAGTGACGATATCTTCATGGTGGGAGATGGCGAAGTGTTCGAAGTCGACCTTTTCCAGCTGAGTTACTATGCTATTGTTTTTATAGACTATTTCAAGTTTCGTTTTCTTGAGAAGCTCTTCACGAATGATGGCAATAATTTCAAATCTATCATCCTTCGCCATACCAAAACTCATCATTAAATCCTTATTCTTGTATTTGAGAAACTTCTCATTCTCGTTTGAGATAAACACGAGACAGGCTTCCTCCTGATTTTGGATAACCATAATGGATCTCATGTCGATTATTTTGAGCAAAATTAAGTTTTTAACTATTTTTACTGTTTTATTGATATGTAAAAACATTCATATGTGAGGGGGTCTGGCGTAAGTTATGCCTCAAACCTGTTAAACTTAACCCAAATTTTATAACAAAATTGAATAGAATGGTTCGTTCTGTCATGATTTTGAAATAAAAAAAGGCAGATTGCAATATAAACAGTATAGCGGGCATCAGCGGTTTCTTTTCGGTCACAAAAGTATTTTTAATGTAGCATTTTTTTAAATCAAAGACGGACAACAAACATAACCGCAACCTGAAATAGAAAATCAAGCTACCTGAACTAAGGATAACATTTTAGTTAAGGTGAGTATCTATTAATCAGTGCGTTCTCTGCTAAGGGATTGCGCATGTTCATTGCACCAAATAATAACCACCTTATTTACATGGATTAACGAAACCAAAAAGAAATAAGACCAGCTTAAACAGGCTGGTCTTAAATAGTTTCAGAAGATGATTATTTAATTATTGAAAAAATATTCTTTCCCACATTCTGCTTACGGCTCCCGGTGCCTGCGCAGCCACATCAATTTGTATGCCGCCGGAATGATAAACAGCGACAGCAGCGGTGCGGTAATCATTCCCCCAATCATTGGTGCAGCAATGCGGCTCATGACTTCTGACCCGGCGCCTGCGCCCCACAAAATGGGCAACAAGCCAGCGATAATGACCGCGACGGTCATGGCCTTTGGTCTGACACGCAGAACCGCCCCGTGGTAGAGCGCTTCATCCAGTTTCTCAGGTGTGAACGTCTGGGGGTTTTCCAGCGTCGGTTCGGCTTCAATGGCATGACGAAGATACATCAGCATCACCACGCCAAACTCTGCGGCGACGCCCGCCAGCGCAATAAACCCGGTTCCGGTCGCCACCGATAAATGGAATCCCATCCAGTACAGGAACCAAATGCCCCCCACCAGTGCAAACGGCACGCTGGTAATGATTAATAGCGCTTCCCCCACCCGACGGAAAGCCAGATACAGCAGCACAAAAATGATCATCAGCGTCGTCGGCACCATCAGCTTCAGCTTGTGGTTCGCCCGTTCAAGTAGCTCAAACTGACCGGAGAATGCCACACTGGTGCCGGGTTTCAGTTGTACCTTTTCCGCTATCGCTTTTTTAATATCGTTAACCACCGACACCATGTCACGATCGCGGGCATCAATGTAGATCCAACTGGCTGGGCGGGCATTTTCGGTTTTCAGCATCGATGGTCCCGCAACTACCTTCACATCTGCCACATCTGCCAGTGTAATTTGTTGCTTCATCGGTGTCAGAATCGGCAACTGACGCAGCGTTTCTGGACTGTCGCGATAACTTTGCGGATAACGCAGGTTTATCGGGTAGCGCGCGATCCCTTCCACCGTTTCGCTGACCATCGCGCCGCCCACCGCTGAGGAGATGAACAGTTGTACATCACCGACAGTCATGCCATAGCGGGCGGCTTTTTCACGCTGAATATCAATGTTGATATAGCGTCCGCCTTCCAGACGTTCAGCCAGCGCAGAAGCGACACCCGGCACGGTTCGCGCAACCTCTTCAATTTGCTCTGCGGTCGCATCGATATCGGCAAGCACCGTACCGGACACTTTAATCCCAATAGGGCTTTTTATCCCCGTGGACAACATATCAATTCGGTTACGGATCGGCGGCACCCACAAGTTTGCCAGCCCCGGCAAACGCACCGTTTTATCCAGTTCCTCGATGATCTTGTCCATCGTCATGCCCGGACGCCACTGATCCTGCGGCTTGAGTTGAATGGTCGTTTCAACCATCTCCAGCGGCGCAGAATCCGTTGCCGTTTCGGCTTTCCCTGTTTTACCAAACACCCGCGCCACTTCCGGTACGGTCATGATCAGTTTGTCGGTTTTTTGCAGCATGTCTGCCGCCTGTGCCGCCGAGATCCCTGGCAATGTAGAAGGCATGTACAGCAGATCGCCTTCGTTAATTTGTGGTAAAAACTCCCCACCGATATTTTTGAGCGGCCACAGCACCGTCAGGATAGAAAGTGCGGCGACTAATAGTGTGGTCTTTGGCCAGTGTAATACTTTCAACAATAACGGATGGTAAACGCGAATCAAAAAGCGGTTGAGCGGGTTGCTGGTTTCTGCGGGGATCTTCCCGCGGATCCAAAATCCCATCAGAACCGGTGTGACCACAATCGCCAAAAATGCCGCCCCCGCCATCGCCCACGTTTTAGTGAACGCCAGCGGCCCGAATAACCGCCCTTCCTGGCCTTCGAGGGTAAAAATGGGGATAAAAGAGAGCGTGATGATCAGCAGACTGATAAACAACGCAGGTCCCACTTCCACCGCCGCATGGGTGATCACTTTCCAGCGGGTGTCGTTATCCAGTTTTTCGCCTGGGTGCAGATGCCCCCACTCTTCCAGCCGTTTATGGGCGTTTTCGATCATCACGATAGCGGCGTCCACCATCGCCCCGACCGCAATGGCGATCCCCCCTAACGACATAATATTGGCGTTAATGCCCTGAAAATGCATCACGATGAAGGCGATACACAATCCCAGCGGTAACGAAATAATCGCCACCAGCGCCGACCGGATATGCCACAAAAAGAGTGCGCAGACCAGCGCCACAACAATAAACTCTTCCAGCAATTTATAGCTGAGATTGTCAATCGCCCGGTCAATCAACTGACTACGATCGTAGGTTGTCACCACCTCGACGCCGGCGGGTAAACTGCTTTTCAGCGTCGCCAGTTTCTCTTTTACCGCCGAAATCACTTCCCGCGCATTTTTGCCGGAACGCAGGATAACCACCCCACCCGCGACTTCGCCTTCGCCATTCAGCTCGGCAATGCCCCGGCGCATTTCCGGCCCGATTTGTACGCGGGCAACGTCCCGCAAATAGACCGGAACTCCGTTTTCAGCGGATTTCAATACGATGTTGTTGAAGTCATCAAGGGTTTGCAGATAACCGCTGGCGCGAACCATGTACTCCGCTTCAGACAGTTCAACAGACGAGCCGCCCGCTTCCTGATTCGAGGAATCCAGCGCTGATTTCACCTCTGACAGGCTGATACCGTATTGGGTGAGTTTCATCGGATCGATAACGACCTGATACTCTTTCACCACGCCCCCTACCGAAGCCACTTCCGCCACGTTAGGGATCGTTTTCAACTCATATTTTAAAAACCAGTCCTGCAAGGAACGCAGTTCCGCCAGATCGTGCTTACCGCTTTTGTCCACCAGCGCATATTCAAAGATCCAGCCGACGCCCGTGGCATCTGGCCCCATCTCGGCGCTAACGCCCTGGGGTAATTTTCCCTGCACCTGGTTTAGGTACTCCAGTACGCGCGAGCGCGCCCAGTATGGGTCTGTTCCATCTTCAAAAATAACGTACACATAGGAGTCGCCAAACTGCGAGAAACCGCGTACGGTTTTCGCGCCAGGCACGGACAACATGGTGGTCGTCAACGGATAGGTCACCTGGTTTTCAACAATTTGCGGTGCCTGACCGGGATAACTTGTTTTGACGATAACCTGCACATCAGAAAGATCGGGCAGCGCATCGACCGGGGTATTGACGATGGTCCAGGTTCCCCAGATGCTGAGGAACAACACTCCCATCATCACCAGGAAACGGTTCGCCACCGAGCGGCGAATAATCCATTCAATCATTTACGATTCCCTCAGTGTGAATGGGCCGCAGGTTTAGACGTGTCTGCTGGCGTGTGCGCCCGCATGCGATCCAGAGCGCCGGAAATATTCGCCTCCGAGTCGATCAGGAACAGACCGCTGGAAACGACCTTCTCGCCTTCGCTCAGTCCGGAACGAATGGCCGTCACCCCTTGCGATTCATGAAATACGAAGACGCGTTTTGGCACAAAACGCCCGTCGCTATCGACGGTGATCACACGTTGCTCTTTGCCAGTATCGATCAGCGCTTTTGACGGAATCAGCAGCATCGGCTCGCTTTTCGTGTTCAGTTTCAGATACGCATTCATGCCCGGTTTCAGCGCTTCATCGGGGTTATCCACCAGCAAACGCAGTTGCAACGTTCGGGTGGTCGCGTCGAGGCTTGGCAGGATGCTCCATTTGCGAATGGTGAACGGCTTATTCGGCCAGGCCGGGACGGTAAGGGCAAACTGGGAGGCATCTTTTATCAGCCATGCGACTGATTCCGGAACAGCGGCGGCGACCCACACCGGGTCCATCCCCTGAATTTTCGCCACCACGTTATCTTTGGCGATGTTCATGCCGGTACGTACGTCAAAGGCGGTAATCACGCCATCAATCGGCGCTTTGAGCGTAAACCGCGTCTGAATTTTACGGGTCGATATTAAACGGCGGATATCCTCTTCCGGCATGCCCGCCAGCCGCAGCCGCTCTAAAATCCCCTCCACCTGGGTTGCTGTGCCGCCCGTCTCCCGCAGGAGCAAGTATTCACTTTGCGCTTCCACCCAGTCAGGGATCGTCAGTTCTATCAGCGGCGTGCCTTTCTTAATTTTATCGCCGACCGTCAGCGGGTAGACCTTGTCAATAAATCCGGCAGAACGCGCCTGCACGATCACAAACTGGTATTCGTTAAAACTGACATTCGCCGGAAATGTCTGCGCATAATTCAACGACCCACGGCGGACAGTGTCGGTTTTCAGTCCCAAATTCTGGGTTTGGCTGGGATCGATACGCACGCCCGGCGTTGAGACACCGGCAGTCTCTTCGTCGGCATATTTCGCGACCAGATCCATGTCCATAAACGGGGATTTCCCCGGTTTATCAAAACGCGTATTCGGGTACATCGGGTCGTACCAGAACAGAACTTTACGCGCCTCTTTTTCCGGCGCAGATGTCATATCAGCCGTTCTGTGCGTTGAAGAATAATAGGCATATCCCCCGACAGAAATAATGCCGCCAACGACCATGCTGGCAAAAATAAGCGCGATATTATTGAATTTAAAAGACGCCATAGTGTTTTCCATTCATTCATCTATTCTTACCTGTGCTCTGCTGAGCCCAGGTAAGAATATGTTTGGCGGGTAATACAAATTACTGGCTGACGTTAATATCCAGGAGCTGCGACAAATTTCCCTGTTGCACAAAATTAAACGCCACCTTGTCACCGACCTTAATATCCCCGAGCTGCGTTTGCGGCGTCAGCGTAAAGCGCATCGTCATTGCCGGCCAGTTCACTGAAGGAATAGGGTCATGGTTAATCGTTATTTTTTTATTTTCCATATCGATGGCTTTGACGACCCCAGTGGCGCTGATCGCCTGCGTCTGCTCAGCCGCAGGGGTGGCGCTCATCATCCCTTCGTGATGATGTTCATTTGCCTGCGCATTCCATGCAACGAGCGTAAAAAGACTAAAAATAGTGGCTTTAAAAGTCGTGGTCATTATGTCGTCTCCTAAGAATGTATCTTCGTTTTATTCTGCCCAACCGCCGCCCAATGCAGTGAACAGCCTAATTTCATTCACCTGCCGGGCATAATTGAGATCAAGTAAGGTTTGTTGCGTGCTAAACAGCGAACGTTCTGCATCCAGCACGTTGATGTAACTCACCGCGCCGTTCTGATAGAGCGCTCTGGCGCGTTGCAGCGTAATGGTCAGGGAATCCAGATAACGTTGTTGCGCCGTTATCTGGTCAGCCAGGCTTTGGCGTAACGCCAACGCATCCGCCACTTCTTTAAAGGCGTTCTGGATTTTTTGCTCGTAATTCACCACCGACTGCTGCTGACGAATTTCCGCTAAATCGAGATTGGCCTGGTTACGACCGGCATTAAAAATCGGTAACTCGACTTTCGGGATAAAGCTCCACATCCCGTTGCTGGGATTAAATAAACTGGAAAGATCGCTGCTACTGCCTGAAAGCGAACTGGTCAGCGTAATGGAGGGGAAAAAGGCTGCACGCGCCGCGCCAATATTGGCATTGGCCGCCATCAATGCGTGTTCAGCTTCCATAATATCCGGACGCTGCAATAAGATTTGCGAAGAGAGCGAAGGCGGTAATTTGACGCCGTTGATATCTCCGGCATTCCCCTCTTTTTCATTCGGTAACGTTGTATAGCTCCCCAGCAGCAGTTGTAAAGCATGAGTGGCCTGCGCCAGCTCGCCCTGCCGTTTTGCAATCTCTGCCCGCGTACTTTCAATAACGCCTCGGGCTTGCTCCAGGGCCAACACGTTAGTGCTGCCGGTCAGCAGTTGTTTTTCAACAAACGCGTATGAGCGTTCATAGTTTTGCAATGTTTCCTGTGCGACCTGCAGTTGCGCATACGCCAGGCGCTGATTGAAATAACTTTGCGAGACGTTCGAGATTAATAAAATATGTACCGCGCGACGGGCTTCTTCACTGGCGAAAAAATTCTGCCGGTCAGCTTCGCTCATATTCTTCAACCGGCCAAAGAAGTCCAGATCGAAACTCAAATTCAATCCGGCTTCATATTCGCGGGTCGTACGGGAGTCCCCTTTGACTTTACCGCTCCAGTCACCTTTCGACTCTGCGTTGAGCTGTGGATACCGGTCGGCATCCGTCACCTGGTATTGCGCTCGCGCTTCCTGCACCTTCAGCGTTGCCATACGCAAATCGCGGTTATTGAGCAACGCCTCGCCAATCAGCCTCTTCACCTGTTCATCAACGAAAAATGTACGCCAGCCGGTCTCCTGATAACTCGTCGTCGCGGGCACCATCGCATTCTGCGAGAGGGAAAATTGTTGCGGCACGGGTGATTCCGGGCGCTGGTAGTCCGGCGCCAGTGAACATCCTGTCAGGACAAAAAAAGCACTGAGGGTAAGACGCTTAAATTTGTACATAATCCTTTTCGCCCGTCGTGGACTCGTAACCTAACGTGAAGGTGAACTGATATTACGTACCTTACCGAAGTGACTCTGTTTAACCCGTGACAGGAAAATGACAAAACTGTCATTTTCCCAATAACCGATTGCTATCCGATCCGACTTCTCTAGAATTGAAACCCCGCACAGTCCATGCGTGAAGGAATAAGTGATGAAGATTTTGATAGTCGAAGATGAAAGCAAGACCGGCGAATATCTGACCAAAGGTCTGACAGAAGCCGGATTTGTGGTAGATCTGACCGATAACGGGCTAAACGGATATCACCTCGCGATGACCAGCGATTACGATCTGCTCATCCTCGACATCATGCTGCCAGACGTGAACGGTTGGGATATCGTGCGTATGCTGCGCGCCGCCAACAAAGGGATGCCAATCCTCCTTCTCACGGCACTGGGTACCATTGAACATCGGGTTAAAGGTCTGGAACTGGGCGCGGATGATTATCTGGTGAAACCGTTCGCCTTTGCCGAATTGCTGGCCCGCGTCAGAACTCTGTTGCGCCGTGGCGCGACGGTGATCGTGGAGAGCCAGTTTCAGGTGGCGGATTTAACGGTGGATCTGGTCAGCAGAAAAGTCACCCGCAGCGGAACGCGGATCACCTTAACCAGTAAAGAATTCACCTTGCTGGAGTTTTTCCTGCGCCATCAGGGAGAAGTGTTGCCGCGTTCGCTGATTGCCTCTCAGGTGTGGGACATGAATTTTGACAGCGACACCAATGCCATCGACGTGGCGGTCAAACGACTGCGCGCCAAAATAGACAATGAATTTGAGCCGAAACTCATTCAGACCGTGCGCGGTGTTGGCTATATGCTTGAGGTGCCGGATGACCTCTAAGCGGTTTCGCCGCCCTTTCTCACTGGCGACACGGCTGACATTTTTCATCAGTCTGGCAACCATCGCCTCCTTTTTCGCCTTCGCCTGGATAATGATCCACTCGGTAAAAGTCCATTTTGCCGAGCAGGATATTAATGACTTAAAAGAGATAAGCCAGACGCTTGAGCGCATTCTCAATCAGCCTGAAGAGCCGGAATCCCGTCGTCTGGAAACCCTCAGGAATGTGGTTTCCGGCTATTCAAACGTGATTATTTCTCTCGAAGATGCGAATAAAAAGGCCATTTTTCATTCGCCTGGCGCCCCTGACCTGCGAGAGTTTATGGCCAGTGCAACGCCGGATAAAAATGCCGGTAACGGCGACGTTTTTTTACTTTCCGGCCCGGCCCTGAATATGGAAGGGCATAATCAGGGACACGGCGCGCACTCGACCTGGCGTATGATTCGTCTGCCGGTAGGGCAATTACCCGACGGCAAACCCGCCTGGACGCTGTATATGGCGTTATCGATAGATTTTCATCTGCATTATATTAACGATCTGAAAAACAAGCTGGTAATGACCGCCTCATTGATCAGTATGCTGATTATTTTTATCGTCCTGCTTGCCGTTTATACAGGTCATGAACCGATCCGCAGCGTGAGTCGGCGCATTCAAAACGTGACCTCAAAAGATCTTGATGTCCGCTTAGATCCGCAGGCGGTGCCTATCGAGCTGGAACGTCTGGTTATCTCGTTTAATCACATGATCGAGCGCATTGAGGATGTTTTTACTCGCCAATCCAACTTCTCTGCCGATATCGCCCATGAAATCCGCACCCCGATCACCAATCTGGTGACCCAGACCGAGATTGCGCTCAGCCAGCCCCGCAGCCAGAAAGAGCTGGAGGATGTGCTGTATTCCAATCTTGAAGAGTTTGGCCGTATGTCAAAGATGGTGAGCGATATGCTGTTCCTCGCGCAGGCGGATAATAATCAGCTCATTCCGGAGAAAAAAGCGCTGAATCTGGCGGATGAAGTGAGCAAAGTCTTCGACTTTTTCGAAGCCTGGGCGGAAGAGCGCGAAGTGAGTTTACGCTTTGAAGGCCACGCATGCTGGGTATCCGGCGATCCCCTTATGTTACGCCGGGCGTTAAGTAATTTACTCTCCAATGCGATGCGTTACACGCCGAAGGGAGAATCCGTCACCGTGCGGCTTTTTGAGGCGCAGGACCAGGTACAGATTATCGTTGAAAACCCTGGAACGCCCATTGCCCCAGAGCATTTACCGCGCCTGTTTGACCGGTTTTACCGCGTCGATCCTTCCCGTCAACGTAAAGGCGAAGGCAGCGGTATTGGACTGGCGATTGTGAAATCGATCGTCATCGCCCATCAGGGAAACGTCGCCGTCACCTCTGATTTGCGCGCCACGCGTTTTATTCTGACGCTACCGAAACACGCGGCGTCTTAATACCGCGTTGTTCATGAAGCCATTGTTTATGAAACCAGAGCCATCCACCCCAGATGGCTCTGACCGAAAAAGAAACCTTACCAGAAGCGTTTTCTGAGTGCGGTTTCAATCTCGATATCCACCCGGTAGAACTGCAAAATAACCCATACAGAATCGACCAATGCTTCAGTCAGTGCCGGATAATCATCCTCAATGAGGGTGTTGATCATCTGATCGACGGCTTCATCGATATAGTCCTGAACGCCCTCTTCAAACTCCTCTTTGCTGGCCTGATTGCGAAAAAAGCTGAAGTTATCCAGTTTTTCAATTAACAGGTCTATCTGCTCTTCAATACCCTTTAACTGGGCAGCCGTCACATCGGGATCGCAGGCGACCGGTTTAAAGAAACTGTTAACCCTGGCTTTCAGTTCGATAATCGTCGGAATATGCAGTCTCTGCGAGGCCGCACTGCTGGCCTCAGGGCTTACGTTTTTTACCTGTTGTGGTGCTTCTGTTGGCTCTATAACCGGGCTTTCTTCGCCAACAGGCAAGGCTGGCGGCTCTGGTTCGCTTTCTGCCTGAGTGAGAATGGGCGCAGTTTCACCCTTGATCTGCTGCTGTAGACGACGGAGGTAATAGACCTCTGGCTCAGAGATGGCGAGCGCCTGTTCAAGTTGCTCCTGGCTATAAGGCACTATCTGGAGAAGCGCTTCAAATATCTCTTTGTAATCCAGTTCAATTGCAGCGACCAGCGGACTATTGCCCCGGCAATTCGCGGCCGTCAAATCAGCGCCATAGTGCTGTAACAACCTAAGGATTCGCACCGCCGTGGATTCGAAACGGGGAAATTCATTTGAACTACCGCCGATGACAGCACACAAGGCAGGCGTAGTGCCCTCAACATTAAGGACATTAGGGTTAGCCCCCTGCTCTAACAGAGCCTCGACACAGGACTGAGCACCGTAGTAACAGGCGCACATCAACGGAGTAAATCGTTCATCGACAGAAAACTCTTCGAGTTTCGCGCCATGTTGCAACAGAAGCAAAACGGTCTGGCGGCGTATGGGGCCGGTTATTTCATCTAACGAGTAGGTAGAAATAGCTTTATGTAAGATGGGGGAATTATCGTGCCCACAATGGGTATGAATATCCCCACCCTGGTGAATCAACCATTCAAGCAGTTGAGTGCGGCAAGAAATCGCGGCGGCCGAAACAAAATTCGTGTTGTAAATATTGGTGAGATTTAAATCAAGTCCCTTTGGAAGCAAATACTCCATCACCTTAATGATCGTTTCCTGATCTTCTTTCCATGACCCACGCTGAGTAATAGTCAGTAATGTCGGTTCCTCTACGGCGCCAAATTTCTTATTGATATCCAGCCCATAGCGCAAAAAGAGATCGAGGAACTGGGGTAAAAACGTTCTTTTTTCGACCATTGGGTAGATGAGCAAGCGTAGATTTGACCAGATTAACATCTCATACGGTTTACCGTTGTTGACGAACTCACTGTTGGGATCTGCGCCATATTTGAGTAACAGTTCAAGAGCCTGATAGATGTAATCGCGCTTATTGGGATCGGTAAAATGAGGAGCATTCAGATACTGGCTGAGAAGCGGCGCCTGATAAGCGTCTTGTGGCGTCATCTTATAGATGCGATTGATATCGACAGTGACTTTAAGCAGTTTCTCGATAATTCGCAGATCAAACTCTGATGTCAGCGCCGCGTAGACCAGGCTTTTAGCGCGAGAATCCGCTTTCAGTTGTGGGTAATTGTCGAGTAAATATTCACAGTAGTTCTGTGCTTTGGCATAAACACACAATTCCAGCAGATTGGCGTCATCCCAGAAACTGCTATCATTGGCCATAATGTAGCGTTCTTTTTTAAAGTCTGGAAAACGCTTCACCAACGGTGCAAATGTTTCCAGCCCCCAAAAATCACTCGAAAAAATAATATTTTCGATCAGTGATGATTTTTCGATATCCAGCGTAATATTTTTATTTATGATGTGTACAAAAAGATCTTTACTGCGTTCAGAATATAATATTTCCAGCGGGTGATTTAACTCACCATCAGTCCAAAAACTCACTACCCTGTTGATATCCAGGCCAGCATCAAGCAGAAGATCGACCATCTCTCTGCGTTGTTCATCACCGTAAATATAGTGTGGCTCAGGGTGAAAAAGGTAGTTGAGCCAACAATTATTAAATTGATTCTGATAATAAAGATCCGCACCCGAGGTGAGATAAAGACTCACTAACTGCGTATTATTAAACTCGATGGCAGAATGAAACGCACTGAAACCATTACACTCAATACGTGCCCCTTTATCGAGCAGGTATTGCACCAGAGATACATCTGATTCTGGGCTGCGAGACAGGGGAACCAGCACGTTACACGGGGAAATATCGGGGTCAATAAAATTGATATCACCGCCATTAGTCAGATATTTATCAATTTTTTGTATTTTTTTAGCTGTCGATAATTTGTCGTCTAAGCAAATTTGCCGTAGCGTGAGTTTATTATCATTAAAAATCCAGTTTAGCATAGCATTCCTTATAACAGGCTAATAATTAAAGGCTTTCATACAGTTTAGTCAATCGTAATCCAGGCCAGTTTTGTTGGATTTATTGTCGAAATTCTGAACCACTTGCATAAACCAACGCCATTAACAACGGTGCCGCTTTTTCCAGTCCTTTTAATCCGCCCTTAATCCAAACCCCTTTTCCACGCCATGCCAGCCGCGCAGCATGATCAAACTGGTCGTAGTCCACCGGATATACCAGCGCCGGAATATTCTTTTGCAAGCAATGCCACATAATTCCGGCACCGCCATGATGAATGACCGCATCATAGTGCGTCAGCCAGTTATCGTAGTTTACCCAGGATACACGATAAACATTCTCCTGCCGCTGTTGTTCCGCGACGGCCTGATGCCCATCGGTGAAATGAAAAACCCACTCAGGCAACGTGCTCGCCAACGCGATAACGGCTTGCATTACCGCATCTTTATGCCAGTCCAGATGCGTGCCGAGCGTCACCAGCACATGGCGTTTATCCGTTTCAAATGGCGGCGCAGCGCTTGGTGATGGCGGTGTGTAGAGTGCCGGACCGATAAAGCTGACCGCAGATGGCCAGCGGCGCGGGAATTCGAATGTTTCTTCGCTGAGCGCCAGTATACGTAGCGGCGAGTAAGCGCTTTCGCTGCCGTCTTGTCGATACAGATGCGTGATACCGGTCTGGCGAATAACGTCGCGAAACAGCCAGAACACGGTCTGTTTGAACAGTCGCACTTTTTTACGGTGAAAGGCATGCCATATATGCTGAATCGCGTTATGCGCGGGCATTAACCCACCGCAGTATGCAGGGACGCCATCAGGAGTTTCCAGCACACAGGGTGATGGCAGGCTGCTCCACCACGGGACATCCAACCGACGACAGACCTCGCCGACAATGGGCAGTGTAAAGTCCGCTATCGCCAGATCGGGCGTGCCTTCTTGCCGCCACAATTGTTCCAGTTCATCGGCGAAATTTTTCAGTAACCCCACCACATGGCGAAACTGCCGATACAGCCGCAGCGGATGAGAACCTACCGCATATTGCGGATTCACAACCCCCAACAGCGGCGTATCGTAATCGCCAGGCAGAGACAGCCCCATCAGCCCCGCCGCCGCCACCGAAGAGGCAACGCCTTGCGTGCTGATAATGCGCACCTGATAGCGTTTGGATAGCGCCCGTCCCATCGCCAGCACCGGATGTAAATGGCCGGAAAACGGCGGTGCCAGCAAATCAATGCGGGTAACCCCCGCAGGGATCAGATCAAATAAACGCTGCATCTACGCTCCTTGCTTGCCAATATCATCAATAAAGCGCTGACACAGCGCCGTCAGTTGCGGCTGGGCAAGATAATTCATATGACCGCAGGTAATGCGTTGGTCTGCCTGGCGAAACCAGCAGCGTGATATCCAGTCCTGATCGCCTTGTACCAGCAGGTGATGACAGTCCGGTCGGCGGCTCGCCACCGGGCCAAAAGCAAACACGCTGACGCGCGCCAGCCACTCCTGCGGTAAGTGCAGTTGGTTAAATAACTCCAGTCCACAACTGCCGGAAAGCAACAGCGTATGATTTGCTGACGCCAGCATCTCCAGCGCCTGCTGGCGATAGCGCAGCGCAAAGCTGACGCGCTGTGCGCCAAGATATTCCCGCGCATTGTTAACACTGGCGCGCAGCAGGCCGGTCGCCAGCCACGGCGCGGACTGTGCGGTCCACGGAAAATTCACCGTAACCTGCTGATGATGGCCGACAACCTGCTGTATAAACGCCGCCTGCGAGGGACTGAGCGCCCCGTTATCCCGGCGGCTGCGACCGGTAATATAGGCAATCTGCAAATCTGGTTTTCTCATCGCGACGTAAAACAATCGTTGCTGAAAATACGGTAGCGACGAGAGCGCCAGTAAATCGTCCGGTTCCCCAGCGCATTCAGCAAATGGAAAGGTTGTAGTAACTCGGAGAGCAATGACAAGAACGGATGCGAGGGGATCTCCGCCGCAACCGCGCGCTGAACGTAACGCAGCGCCAGATGGCGTATCACGAAGACGCCCAACAGCAGAGCACATTGCGCCGTACCGCCAAAGGCCAGAATCAACAACGCCCACAGCAGCAACGGGTGCAGACCCTGCAGCAGAAAAATGGTCAGATTGATTGCCGCGCTTTTTTCACGCATCAGCAGCGTGGCAAACAAGAACCAGCGATGCATTTGGCGGAAATAGCCTTTAGCGTCAGCAATGCTGGTCTGCACCCGCACTGGCGCAACGGACTGCACAATACGCACGCCATGACGGGTTAACAATGTCGCCATCGCCAGATCGTCCGTCAGATGACGGAGCACTGGCGCAAAACCGCCAACACGTTCCAGCGTTTCTCCGCGAATGGCATAACACATCCCGTTTAGCGTCAGTGGCGGCGAGAAAGGGAGCAGCGGTAAATAGGTCAGCGAGGCGTTGTCGTTAACAAACTGCGCCAGCAGACGGGAAGGTGAATTATCCGCCGCATAATACCAGGGCAGCGCCGTCACCAGCGTGCTCTCCGTCAACGCATCCAACATGTTGCACAATGACTCCGCACTCAATACCGCGTCATCATCCAGCACCAGGATCACCTCACGTGTAACCTGCGCCCTCGCCTGCTCCAGCTTAAACAGCTTGGGATTAACGCCTTCTGGCGCCTGAGGATAGGAAAGAATCGTAATATGCTGCTGGGGATAGCGTAATTGCAACCGCCGCGTTACCTGCAAGGCCGCTACGTCGTCATCGTCAATCAACCAGAGAAATTCCGCGCCGCGCAACTGCCCCACCGTCGAAGCCAGAACGCTTTCCAGCGCCGGATCGCCGCTAAGGATGGGCTGCATGATCGTTACCGCATGCAAATCACCACTACACTGGCGATGCGCAGCACGCAGGATCCTGAGCGCAAAAAAGAGCTTAAACAGCAGAATAAACAGCCAGAGGAGAGCAATCAGCAGCATCCGTTCATCGTCCGATAATGTTGTAAAAAGTCCTGCACGCAATAGCGAAGATCGACGTTTGGCGCGCCAAAATCCTCGCACATCGCCGTGATATCCAGCGTGGCGGAATAGCTAAACACCGCAACGCCAAAACAGGTAATCGGCGGTTCCCCCGCCAGTGGCAGCCAGCGCCATAACCACTCCAGCGCCCCCGCAACGCGCAACGCGGTTCCGGGATGCACCTTTTTTACAGGTAACGGCAGATCCAGTTGCTTCAGCACATCATCCAAAAATGCGGCCGTCTCCACCGGTTGTCCCGCCGAAATGTTATAGCAGTGCCTCAATTGAGGATGGCGAGCCGCCCGCAGCAGATAATCACACAGCATTCCAACAGGCATAATCTCAGCCTGCGCTGGCGTGATGTCATTGCGCAATCTGACCAGTTGTCTTTTTCTGGCTGCGCTCAGCAGTGGCGGGAACAGTAACCGGTCGCCCGCGCCGAACACTGCGCATGGGCGAAAAATCGTTTTCTCACCACGATACGCCTTCACTAACGCTTCCGCCTGATACTTACTACGGCCATACTCACTGGTAAACGCCGCCCCGGACGCCTCACTCTCACGCAAGTTGAATTGATGGGCAAAGCGATAGTAGACCGCAGCACTCGACAGCAAAATCAAGCGGGGAAAACCGTGTTGATTGCAAAAGTCGATCACCTGCCGGGTCGTTTCAACATTGTCGCGTTCATACTCCTGCGACGTTCCCCAGGGCGAGGTTCTGCCTGCGGCGTGGATGACCACATCGGGCACGAAGTTGAGTTGCGTAAGCCTCTCCAGTGACAGCGCTTGATAGCGTACCGTGGGGGGAAAGTCGTTTTCCGCTCGCCGTCCGACGCCGCAGAGTTCGAGATCGGCACAGTCAGCAAATCGGCGCAGAAACGTGCTGCCGATAAACCCCGATGCGCCGGTCAGCAATATTTTCACCCTCGCGCTCCCGTCGTGTGATAACGCGCTTCACGACAAGCGGGCAAACAGCGTGCAGTCAGTTTCATTCCCTTCTCCACTGGCAAATAATTCGCCGACGTTTACTGTCAAACTGCGTCGGCGGGGTTTGCGATATTAGCGACCAGGCCAGACGTGAAATGTCGATGCCCTGACGAACAAACAGTCGCTCCAGTGAAATACGGCACTGTTCTATCAGAGTCTGGTCGCAATTTGCCATCAACTGGAGATGGCTGGCCGTGGTTTGCACCAGCCGATAATCCGCCGTCAACGGCAACATCTGCGCCAGCACGCGGCTACAGGGGTCGGCAAACACTATCTGCGCGCGCCCGTCGCAACCCGGCAGTAACAGTTGGTCATCCTGACGCCCTTCAATACGTTCAAGCGCGCGCGTCGCACTGCCACACGCACAAGGCTTATCGCTGGCGACCAACACATCATCCAGTCGGTAGCGCACAATCGGCTGCGTGGTGCGGGTAAAATCGGTAATAATCGGGACAAATCGCCGCTCATCCAGCCACTCTGGCTCGATATAAAGAAACTCTTCATTCAGATGCAGCGTGCCACAACGACAGGTTGCGGCAAGAAAGCCTTCAGTGGCCTGATAGATTTCCCCCACTTCGCCAAACACGCGTTGCAACAGGTCACGATCCTGCGCTTCCAGCACTTCCGCCACGGAAATGACCTTTTTGACGTTCAGCGACAACTCCCCCGCCATCACCGCCAGCGCCAGCGCACGCAATACCTGAGCAGGTGCGACAATCAGCGTAGGTGATTGCTGTTCAAGGCACGGCAACTGCTGTCGAAACGGCGCAAACAGATCGTAGAACACCAGGCTTAGCCAGCGGTTGTTGACGCTGTGATAGAGATGGTTATCTGCCCGCAGAAATAGCGCGACGCGCTCTCCGGCAAACAGGCCATCTGGCAGCGCTTTCGCCAGTATGCCCGCAGCCCAAATTTGTTGCTCCTGTGGGCTGACAACAAACAACCCGCGTCTGCCAGAACTGCCCGACGACAACCCAACGCTGAACCGGCCTACCTTCGGCTTAAAATCACGGCTACGCTCGCTGTCCAACGCACACGCCATCAGCTCATGTTGGCGCAAACCCGCCGTGTTCATCTCATCAAAATGGGTCATCATCAGCGCTTTATCCATCAGCGGCCATTGCTCAAACGGCAGCGAGATCCAGCGCCGGAACCACGGACTGTTGATCAACACCCGACGCCGAAACGCGCGCAGTTTTTTTTCCTGCCACGCCTCCAGTTTCTCGCGTTCGGTAAAGCGTAGCTGGCGAGTACGAAAATATCGCCACAGCGTCATCAATGGGGTCACAAATCCCCCTCGTGACACAAACGAATTGTCACTTCACCCGCACGCCATAGCTGGTTCATTTTTTCAAGAGTGCGCCAGTAAACGGCAGAATCGGCCAGCACCAGATTAGCCAGTCGCGACGGACCGCGCAGCTCCTGATAGTTAGCCGGAGCCCACGCGGCATCGCCTGCCAGCAGTACCCAGCCTTCATCCGTCAATACAAAGGCACCGATGTGACCCGCCGCATGCCCAGGGAGATCGACCAGGATGATTTGCCCGTCGCTGTCGGGCAGCAGATAGCCCCGTTCAAACGGTGCCAGTGCAAAGGGGAGCGTGAGGGGGGCGAAACTTTCAATAAAGCGTAATGAGGATTCAAAATCAGAGGGGATCAACTCCGGAATAAACGCTTCGCGTAGCGCCGCCAGACCCCGTAGTGTGCGGACATGCCGCCAGCCCTCACCAGAACAGATACAGGCAACATCCGGAAAATCACGCAACCCGGCAATATGATCGGCATGAAAGTGCGAAAGAATGATGCCGTCGATATCCTTACCCGCCAGCCCGTGCGCATCCAGTTGATTCACTAACGATAGCTTCTCGTCGAAATAGACCGGGGTAAGATGGCGGTAAATGCGAAAAATGCCGGAACGGGTGTAGCGTTCAAACCACGAAGAATAGCCCGTATCCCATAGCCAGCGACGATCGCCGACCTCCAACAGCCAGGCGCGAGCGGGAAATTTACACACCCGCAATCCGGCACCTTTTACCGCCATACAGCCAATGTGGGTGCAGTAACCTGTGTCAAATTCGCTGATTTTTGCCATGTGCCCTCAGCCACTCACCGGTTAATGCGATCCCTTCCACCATCGAAAATCGGGGTCGATATCCCAGTTCATTGATTGCTTTTTCCGTACTCAACGTCATATCAAAACTGAGTGTTCCCGCACTGTAGCGGGTAACGGGAGGCTCCCTGTCAAGGCATTGCCCTGCCAGTTCCATCCCGCGCGCGACCAGTGACAACAGCGGCCAGGGCACGTCTTTAACGCGATAATTCAGTTGCAGTTGTTGATGCAGTAGCGCCTCCAGCATATCGACCAGTCGCTGCGGCTGATGGTTCGTCACGTTATACACGCTACCGGAACACAGCCCCGGCTGACGTGTCGCCAGTTCCATTGCATGCACCACGTTTTGTACAAAGGTTAAATCCAGTAGCGTCTCGCCGCCGCGCGGCAGACGCAACACCCCACCGCTACGCTGCAGTTGCTGCAAAATGCGTGGAACAATGACGTTATCATGCGGGCCAAACAACCCGCGAGGGCGCAACAGGACAAAGGTAGTGGCAGGAAAACGGGTGACTGCGCCGTTAATCTCCTGCTCCGCCTGAAATTTGCTGCGGGCGTAATGGCTGGAAAAAGCGCGCGCACGATAGTTTTCCGTCAGCACGTAATGATGCTGAAAATCAAAGTAGACTGCGGGGGTCGAAATATGGATAAAGCGCGGTATCCGGGCGCGCCCAGCGGCCTGCGCCAACAGACGTGTTGCCTGCACATTGGCGAGGAAAAATTCGGCCTGTTTGCCCCAGGGCGAGGATTTGGCGGCACAGTGCCATACCGCGTCGCAGTCCGTCATTAACCGGATGCAATCATTTTGATGGGCTTGCGTCAGATCCAGGGGGACAAAATGCGCCCCTGCCTGCGCCAGTTGTTCGCCCACCCGTCGATTACGTCCTGTCGCCACAACCTGATGACCGTTTTCCAGCAAATAGTGCGTCGCGTTGCGTCCGAGGCCGCTGGTTGCGCCGGTCACCAGAATTTTCATGGCAGTAGTACCATTCCTGCCAGCGTCAAACCCGCTGCCGTGCCTATCAACATCACCGGATCACCCGGCGTGAACCGACCGCGGGTAACGGCCTCATGCATCGCCGTTGGGATCGAGGCGGCAACCTGGTTGCCATAGTAGCGGTAGATATCGATTAATGCCGCTTGTGGAACATGCAGGCGCTTGCGCATATGTTCAAGAGAGAGATGGCTCGCCTGGTGCGGCACCACAGTGGCGATATCCGCCAGCGTCAGACCGCTTTTTTGCAGCAGTCGGACGAAATAGTCTTCAATCAGCGAAGAAGCATAACGAAACAACGGCTTGCCCTGCATATGAAACAGAAAATCGTTGTCAGTCATACCCACACGTGGATTACAGCGAGTGCCACCGGCGCGAATTTCGCATAGCTCGCTGCCATCGGGGTACATTTCGATCAGACTGGCGACAATCCCGCTGCGCCCATTGCCACGTTCGACAATCGCGCATGCCGCACCATCGCCGAAAATGAGTGAAGATTCTTCGTGCTTCCAGTCGATGCCACGCGACGCCAGATCCGCAGAAACAATGGCGATACGCCGGTAAGCACCGCTGTTCAGCAACCCGGCGGCCACTTCCAGCGCAGAAATAAAGCTGACGCAGCTACTATTAATATCAAATCCCGCCACGCCGGACGGCATACCCGCCGCTTTCAGAATATGAATGGCACTACACGGCAGCGCCTGTACCGCCACCGCAGAGGCGCAAATCAACAGATCAATTGAAGAGGGGGCGAGGCTGCCTGCTTTTAGCGCCTGATGTAACGCCTGTGCCGCCAGTCCCGCCTGGCTGTCGTGCTTCGCGGCGTGATAACGATGGACAATGCCACAACGTTTTTCCACATAACCCGCCGCTTTGCCGAGCCTGCTATCCAGTTCAGCAGAGGTGACGCACGTTGACGGCAGAGCAATACCTGTAGCGATAATCTTGCACGTTGTGACAGGCGAGGCTGAGCGTGTTTTTTCCATAAAACCAACTGTCGTCTTATTTTATTTCATCGATAAAAAATCAATTCTGTCAAGCAGTTAGTTTCTCCTGGCAGAAAAGCACTATACCGTCAGAAGCATGAAAAGCAAGAATGAAATATGAGGATTATCGTGCGTAAATATTCTTTCTATACCGATATTAATTCGTCAACTACAAATTATCCTGGGCTGACTTTCACCGCTAATCGTGCCTTGCTGGCAATACCCTATTTGCAGCGATATCCATTGTTCTCCGGTTTACCTAACAAATCCTCTATGTGGATAATATAAAATAGCATCATTGAATAAATGACATTTAATGTTTGAGGAAAGAAAGCCCGGCAGGTGGTAACGGCTCAGAGAATCCAGCCAGCTCACAACTCTGCTTTTGTCTGATTACACCCCACATTGCGACATGGTAGGCTCCGCGAATGTCTCTTTTTTGTATTCCTGCCGCAGGTCGTATGAAACGCAGACTCCCTTTTCAGGTGAAGCTTTTTTTGTCTTTGGTGGCCTTTTCCTGCCTGTTATTAATTCTGTTGGGGGCGATCCTGTTTCATTTTATTGACCGGCAACTGCACCACGATCTCGGGCAACGCGCACGCGTTCAGGCCAGCGAGATTGCGTTAATGCCGGGGCTTGCGGAAAAAATTGCTGCCCGGGATATCGCCGGAATTGCCCGTTTAATTCAGCCGCTGCGCGCGCAAAGTGACGCCAGTTATATTGTGATAGGCGACGTCAACGAACAGCATCTCTACCATTCAGAGTCCCCGGAGCGTCTTAATTTACCCATGATTGGTGGGGATAATGCGGAAGTGTTACAGGGAAAAACCATTATTTCGGTGCGCAAAGGTGGAATCGGCGTTTCATTACGCAGCAAATCCCCGGTCTTCGATGCTAATCATCAGGTCATCGGTATCGTCTCAGTAGGTTATCTCACGTCGTATATCGCCAATATTAATGCCCGCATTCTCTGGCAGGCGGGATTATATGGCATCGCCCTTTTGCTCCTGTTGTTTCTCTTTTCCTGGCTGTTTACCCGCAATCTCAAAAAACAGATGTTCCGACTCGAACCCAAAGACATTGCCCTGTTGGTCCGCCAACAAAAAGCGTTGCTTGAAGCCATGTATGAAGGGGTATTTGCGGTTAACGGCGAACGGCAACTGATATTGATCAATCATGCCGCCAGAGAATTACTGGATATTCACCAGTCAGAAAAAGAGCTTATCGGAAAACCACTGGAGAATGTATTACAAACGTCTCCGGACTTTTTTACTCAGCCTACGGCCTCAAAACGCAGCGATCGCCACGACCATATTGCCGTGCTAAATCAGCGCCAGGTAATCGTCAACCGCGTCGCCATTGAACTGGAACCCGGCATTGAAAGCGGTTGGGTATTCAGTTTTCGCGATAAAAACGACATTAACACGCTCAGTAGTCAGTTAAGCCAGGTAAAACGCTACGCCGACAACTTGCGCATCATGCGCCATGAACAGCTGAACTGGACTGCGACGCTGGTTGGCCTGTTGCAGATGCAACATTATGACGAAGCCATCCGCTATATTCAGGCGCAGTCCGAAGGTGCGCAGAAAGTGCTGGATTTCGTCTCGGCCCATTTCGCGTCTCCGGCGTTGTGCGGACTGCTGTTGGGGAAATACGTCAGCGCGCGTGAGAAAGGCATCGAACTCCAGTTTGATCCTGCCTGCCAGTTAACCCGCCCTCCGGCCATGCTCAGCGAAACAGAACTGATGTCTGTCATTGGCAACCTGCTGGATAATGCCGTCGATGCGACGCTAAAAGCCGCCGATCCCACCGCCCCCGTGGAGCTGTATATTTCGGACAGAAATCAGGAACTGTTGATCGAAGTCGCCGACAGGGGTTGCGGCGTGGATGATGCGACCAAACCCCATCTCTTCCAGCAAGGGTTCAGCAGTAAACCCGCAAACGACGATGACATCATCGGATCAGAACACGGTATCGGCCTGTATCTGGCAGCAGGCTATATTAGTAAGGCGGGCGGCAGCATCGAAATCACCAACAACATACCGCAAGGCACTATATTTTCGGTGTTTATTCCATACACTCATACCCGTTCGACAGGGCTAAAGCATGACAACTTCCCGGGCGCTTGATGTCGTCATTGTTGAGGACGAACCCCATCTCGCCGAACTCCACCGCGAGTATATCGAACAGCATTTTCATTTACGTGTTGTGGGTATCGCCACCACTCTCGAAGAAGCCCGCACGTTGATAAGCCGACATCGACCACGTCTGGTCCTGCTCGACAACTATTTGCCGGATGGTCAGGGCGTCGACCTCATCGACAGCCCATTGCTGAAAGGTATTGAGTGTTCAGTGATTTTCATTACCGCAGCAAGCGACATGCAAACCTGCAGTCATGCGATGCGCAGCGGCGCGTTTGATTACCTCATTAAACCGGTATTCTTCCAGCGTCTGCGCGCATCACTGGAGCGATTTATGCTGCTGGTCAACGCCATGCGCCAGGTAAAAGTGGTTGATCAACATGCTCTGGATCGGTTGTTCAATCTGCCCACTGGTGACGTCCCGCCCACCCCCTCCACCAAAGGGATCGAGCCCAATACGCTGGAGCGTATTAAGCGCTTTTTTACCGACAACCCGGCAAATAACTGGTCGGTTGAAGAGGTTGTCGAACAGGTGGGGATCAGCAAAACCACCGGTCGTCGCTACCTGGAATATTGCGTGGAAGTGGGGTTTATCAGCGTCGAAATGCAATATGGCAACATTGGTCATCCGAGACGGCTATATCGCAAGGCGTCCGCCACAGAGTGATCGACGACAAAACGCGTCAGCTTGCGGATCATTTTTCGTGGTTTTAATGGTGTTAATTGTCTAAACAATGCCCATAATCACACTTCGGAAACGGAGTCATCGCCCCCCTATTGTCTGACTTACGCCATACGCTATGTTGACCATTAGTTCCTCAAATGTAACTAAAAGGTTAATTATAATGTCGAACACATTCCGCATCTCTCTGATCGCTACTGCTGTGCTGATCTCTACTTCTGCAATGTCTGCATTACCGCAAGGCTACCCGGCTGACTATCAAAACGTCGTCGATGCTGCGACCAAAGAAGGCAAACTGGTGGTCTACTCCACCACCGATACCAAATCCGCCGACCCGCTGATTAAGGGTTTCGAAGCCACGTATCCCGGCATTAAAGTTGAATATAACGATATGAATAGTACCGAACTGTACAACCGTTTTATCAGCGAACAGGCCTCTGGTAGCGGTAGCGGCGACGTGGTCTGGAGCTCATCAATGGATACTGCGTTGAAGCTCGCCGCCGATTATGCGCAGGAATACATCACCCCCGAGCAAAGCCAACTGCCGAAATGGTCCATCTGGAAGAATAAGGCGTATGGCACCACCTACGAGCCAGTGGTCTTCATTTATAACAAACGCCTGATCCCGGCAAATGACGTCCCCGACTCCCACGCTGCGCTGGCGAAACTGGTCGCCAGTCAGACAGACAAATTCAAAAGCAAAGTGACCACCTATGATGTAGAGAAATCCGGTGTTGGCTTCATGCTCTCTGTCCAGGATTCCAAAGCCGACCCGAACTATTTCAAAACGCTGGCAGAGGTCGCCAAAGGGGGCTTAGCGGTGCAATCGTCCACCGGCACCATGATGGAAAGGGTCTCCTCGGGCGAAAACCTGATTGGTTACAATATCCTGGGTTCCTACTCTGAAGCGCGTGCTAAAACGGATCCGTCGTTGGGTATCTCGTATCCAAAGGATTACACCCTCGTTCTGTCACGCGTTTCTTTTATCAGTCAGCAGGCACAAAACAGCAATGCCGCCAAACTGTGGCTGGACTATGTGTTGTCTGAAAAGGGGCAAAGTATTCTGGCGAATCAGGCTGATATCCCGTCAATTCGTAACGATATTGAAGGGGATAATGACATTAACGGGATGACCAACATGCTCGGCCAGGCCCTGAAACCGATCCCGGTGGATGAAAGCCTGCTGGAATACCTGCAGCCGAAAAAACGTCTGGAATACATCAAATTGTGGCGCGAAGCCGCCGCCAAATAAGACCTACCTTCACAGAAGCGCGGCTCACCCGGCGCGCTTCGCTTTCCTGATGTCGTAATTCTGGGTTTCGCAGCCAGGGACACACTATGAATGCCTTACACAGAAAGTGGCAAAGTCTGCCGCGTGGCGCGGTGGTGCTGATAACTGCACTGGTTATCTACATTCCACTGTCGTTTATTATGATACAGAGTTTCTTGTCGGCGCCCTTCTTTTCCCCGACAAAAGCCTGGAGTCTTGAATCATTTGGGTTCATTTTCACCGATCCCGATTTCTATAAAGCCCTCAAAAGCGGCTTTATTCTCGCTTTCGGCCTGGTGGCCATCGCCATTCCGCTCGGCGGCGTGCTGGCCTTTCTGATGGTACGCACCGATTTGCCCGGCCGACGTCTCATTGAGCCGCTGATTCTGGTGCCGATTTTTGTTTCTCCGATGGTGCTGGGGTTTGGTTATGTGGTGGCGGCCGGACCGGTGGGGTTCCTCTCTTTATGGGCGCAGTCACTGATTGGCTTTGTTCCCTGGAATATCTACGACATGTCGAGCATCGTGGTGATTGCGGGCCTGACGCATGTCCCCCACGCCTATCTTTACATCTCGTCGGCATTGCGCAGCGTGGGTTCCGATGTTGAGGAAGCCGCGCGTATCACAGGCGCATCGCCGCTTCAGGTGATGACCTCAGTCAGTCTGCCGATGGTTCGCCCGTCGATTCTGTATGCGACCGTGCTGCTGTTTTTCCTCGGACTGGAAGTGTTTGGTCTGATGCTGGTGCTGGGCGATCCGGAAGGCAATATGGTGCTGGCGACCTATTTGTACCAATTGACCAATAAACTCGGCACGCCGTCTTATCATCTGATGGCCGCCGTGGCGGTGGTGTTGATTTGCATAACTGTTCCGTTGGTCATGTTACAGCGTCGCCTGATGCGCACCGCCAACCGCTTTGTCACCATGAAAGGCAAAGCCTCCCAGGCGCGTGCGTTACCGCTGGGGAAATGGCGCTGGGTCGCCGGTGGCGTCGTGGCGTTCTGGCTGACCGTGACCATCGGCGTTCCGTTGCTGGGAGTCGTGCTGCGCGCCTTTATCTCCAACTGGGGCGTTGGGGTATCTCTCTGGGATGAACTTTCACTCAGTACCTTCCGCACTATCTGGTCACAGCCCAACCTGCTACGCGCCATTGTGAACTCTATGTCCATCGGCGTTATTGGCGGCGCGCTGGCGGTCGCCTGTTATCTGTTTGTCGGCATCGCCATGCACCGTAAACCCGACAGCACCACCCGCTTTTTGGATTACAGCGTACTGGTGCCTCGCGCCGTACCCGGTCTTCTCGCGGGACTGGCGTTTCTGTGGGTATTTCTGTTCCTGCCGATGTGGCTCGATAATGCCCTGAAATCCGGCTGGCTTTCCGGTATGCCGTGGTCGCAGTGGCTGCGCGATAACCTGATTGTCTGGCTGCGATCGTTGCGCAGTACCATTTTCAGCGTTTGGCTGGCATATACCGTCGTATGGATGGCATACGGGCTTCGACTGATCTCCTCAACACTACTGCAGGTGGGACCAGAGCTTGAAGAGGCCGCGCGCAGTACTGGCGCCACACGCGGGCAAATTACCCGTCACGTGACGATCCCATTATCGCGCTACGGTCTTATCGGCTCATGGCTGCTGATGTTCCTGATCTTCGAGCGTGAATATTCAACCGGCGTATACCTGCTTTCGCCAGGCACGGAAACCATTGGCTCCATGCTGGTTTCTCTGTGGGCGGCAGGCGCGATTGATATCGTGGCGGCGCTCTCCTTTATTAACATCCTGCTGGTGGTGGTAGGTCTGGGTATTGCCCTTCGTTTTGGAGTCAAATTACATGATTGAATTATCGGTCGAGAACCTGCACTTAACCTATGGCGACAATCCGGTGTTAAAGGGGGTGTCCATGAACCTGAAACGCGGCGAGGTTGTCTCTTTGCTCGGCCCTTCAGGCAGCGGCAAAACGACGTTGCTGCGTGCGGTCGCCGGGCTGGAAAAACCCACCCAGGGCGCAATCGTCATCGGTAAAAATAAAGTTTACGACGGCACGCCTCGCAGCGAGATCCCGGCTGAAGAACGTAATCTTGGGCTGGTATTCCAGTCCTATGCGCTGTGGCCACATAAGACCGTTTTTGAGAACGTGGCATATCCGTTGAAGCTTCGCAAAGTTGCCGCAAAAGAGGTAACCCAGCGGGTTCAGGATGTCCTGGATCAGTTGGGGCTCGGTCATCTGGGTAAACGCCATCCGCATCAGCTTTCCGGTGGTCAACAGCAGCGCGTCGCCATTGGCCGGGCTCTGGTCTACAACCCCCCCGTCATCCTGCTCGATGAACCGCTGTCGAATCTGGATGCCAAACTGCGGGAAGAAGCCCGCGTATTCCTGCGTGAACTGATCATCAATCTGGGGTTATCCGCGTTGATGGTGACGCACGACCAAAACGAAGCGATGTCCATTTCTGATCGGATTTTGCTGCTCAATAACGGCAAGATTGAACAACAGGGTACGCCGCAGGAGATGTACGGTAACCCGAAAACGTTATTTACGGCAGAATTCATGGGCAGCAATAACCGTCTGCATGGCAAAGTCACTGAGCTGCGTGATGGCAGAGCGCGCATTGAAGGGTCCGGCTGGACATTATGGGGACACGCGGGTGAAGGCGTGCAAGTGGGTCAACCCGCTACGGCGGTGATTCGTGTCGAGCGTGTCGCGTTAGTCGACGGTCCCGGCGAAAATCAGCTTGAACTGCCTCTGCTCACCAGCATGTACCTTGGCGATCGCTGGGAATATCTTTTCCGCACCTCCGGGGATGATTTTGTCATCCGGGCTTATGGCAATGACGTTCGCGATCCGCAGCATTGCCATCTGTCGTTACCGGAAAAACATGTCTGGATATTCCCGAAATCCTGATGCTAAAAGGGGGCGGTATACACCGCTCCCTGACATTGCTGGCGATAGGGAGACGACGTTATTGAACGGGATACACCCGCACAGCGACCAACAGGTAAAACTTGATACGGGGAGCGCCAGGCAGATTTAGAGGATCCTGTCGCGCTTAATCTGAATTTGAGGCATAAAAAAGACGTCAGCTGACGTCGAAATGGCGCGCCCTGCAGGATTCGAACCTGCGACCCACGGCTTAGAAGGCCGTTGCTCTATCCGACTGAGCTAAGGGCGCATTGTGAAGTTGAGACTTCATGCGGGTGAAACGCGTGAATTATACGGTCAGCACCTGCCGAGTCAATGGCTTTCGTTCTGGTTGCTGATGAAGTGTACGAATGCCCCTTCTTTCCGGTCATTCATTGGGTTCCAGGAAATCGCCTGGTAAGATCTCAGCCCCCGTAAAGTGGGATTTAAGGATAAATGTATTTCAATATTAATAAATATTATTAATATTTGGTCTACTTTCTCTCTGCTATTTTGGATATTTTTTATGCTGAGCGTCGTAATCAAGGAACAGAATAGTCACTTCGAACATGGCCTGAAAATCATTATTACGCGTCTGACCGAACAGTGGCATCAGGAAATTCAGTTTCTCCCGGTTGACGTTCTGGATACTGCGGATATCGCCTTCGTATCACTGGATGAAGACTGGTTCAGTGCAGATTGTTATCAGGTTCCGCTGCATACCCGGCATCAGCAAAGGATCATTATCTGTAACAAAATTGAAAAAGAAAAATTGATGTTCAGGCCCTGTCTTTACATGCTGCCGCATATTTATCGCGAAGATGATGTGGATGAGATAACCCGAAAAATGGTTCTTATTCTGCAAAAGCGCGCGCTCCGTCACCGAGTTCCCCCGGCAATCTGTCATTACTGTACCACTCGCCACTTTTCTATTTTAGAACGCCAGTTATTAAAATTTATCGCTAAAGGCTACCCATTAGCAGAAAGCGCTGAACAGCTATCGCTGACTGAAGAACAAACCAAATCACTTCGCCGTCGTATTATGAGGAAACTACATATCAAAAATGACCAGCAATTTCTGAACTACATCAGGGTCAATTTGAATTTTCTGCAGGAATAGACTCTAGTCGGTTTTTCTTAGCATGTTGCGAAATATCTCATCAATCATTAAGTAACCTCACCTCCAGATACTCTTTTAATGCTGTCACACTATCAGACTGATAATGTTTCAGCGCCATGAATATTCAGGAATCGAAGATATCCCGCAGCATTGACGCTGTTTACAGGAGGTGCCTTGTGACAAATAGCCGGTCACTGCAGAACAGTCATTTCAACTACACTGCGTTCTTCACCAAAACAGGTCATGCCTGTCACTCTGAATTTACGTTTAAGTTCGAGCCGATTGTTAATTTGTCTTCTGCACAAACGTTCGGCTATGAAGTGTTAACACAACTTCATAACTGTACAAATACTGAACTTTTTTTTGGCAAACTTCCGCCTGAACGTCTGCTGAGGCACTTTTTCCAGCAACTCACCGCTATTGCGCATTATCCACAGGATCGTTGGTATTTCCTGAATATCCCAATGAATGCGCTGTTGCATTGGGATTTGTTTAATTTGGAAATGGTTTACTACCCGCCGAATGTCATTATTGAAATCCAGGACCCGGAAACATTTTTCACCCTCGATTTACCACAACGTTCTAAATTATTTGAAAAAGTTCAGCATATTGAAGCAAATGGCATCCCGGTATGGCTGGATGATGTCGATGCGTCTTTAATCGCGACATTTGCTGCCGCAAACTGGCGTCTGAGCGGCATAAAACTGGATAAACATGCGTTCTGGGCGTTGAGCGCATCCCCTCATAAACTGCATCAGGTTGTTCTTATGGGGTATAACATTGCAACGGCTGTACTGATTGAAGGCATTGAAAATCATCAGCAAAAAGACATTGCTTTGCGCTCTGGCGCCGATCTGGGTCAGGGGTATTTTTGGCCAGCGCTATTGCCGGACAGAAAGTAAAAAACGGAAAAAGAAAGGATGCGCAGAGAACGGCATCGTCGTTTAAGGAACGCCAGTTGCACACGCAATCCCCCTCAGACAACACGACAGGTATTTGACCAGATTGAATATCTGGATCAAAGGCTCAATTATGCGTTGCCAGACAGCACTTTCTCACACGCGATCGTTACCACCGATCGCTATCTGGGCTATACACTCAGCCGCTATCTATTTTCAGGTAAACACGCTGCGGTATTCAACACGTTTGAACCCACCGCGTTAGGACCAGAAAGGTCACCACTTCGCCAACTGGTGATCGATATGGAAGGGCTGGCGATTTCCCGTTACGAAGCGCTCGAACATTTACGCTTATTCACTCGCGAGAGGAATAATATTCACATCTATTTTCTGGTTTCTGGCAAAGACGCCAGCCTGATTCAGTTTATGCGAATGGCCGGGAATTTTCAGATCCTGTCACGCCATCAGGATCTCCCCTCACTGCGTAAAGCATTATTATTCCCGCCAGAAGGTTTTCTCCAGTCTGACGCCTTCAGCCACACCGACTGGAAGATAATTTCGGCTTTATCGCAAGGCGCCTCATTAAAGACAATCGCACGTTTGCAAAATACGCCATACCATCGGGTGATCTATCGAATTAATCGCCTGACGACACAGCTTGGGCTTCCCCATCGCCAAAGTTTACTGCATCTGATTCATCGTCTCAGCGTTACTTCTCCTCACTTAATTTAACACCCTAAGCTACTATGTCGTAAGATTTTTTAGGAAATTACTTATTTTACATAGCGCCATAATGTAAATTTTTCACAAAAACTTAATATTTACAACTATTCCTGGAATCTTCTTACGCCAACAATATCCCATACACACCTAATTTATAGGGACTTTCCATTTTATTCGGTGGAAAAACAGCACAACAAAGCATAACACTAGCTGAACAATCGACTTTTTGTTTTGTTTTTTATATTTAAAAAAATATTTTAAACCAACATAATCAAAATCTTAAGATAATAATCCCAATGGCTATTGAACTACCTAAACTACGCAGAATATCGTAACTGACTGGGGTAATGGGTGTTCTATAAGTCTTTTCCGAAAAAACAGACCAGGTATAATCCGTCTTGTTCTTTTTTCTTGCTCTTTAGTTAAAAATTAAATTTCTTTTGTTGGTGCGAAATGGATATTCCACACACTCATTGCTCTTACGCAAAATAGCCAGATAACAGGGATGCCATTGCATTTTCCATGACCTGATTTCATGGGGGAATTTTCTGGCTATTTGACAATACTTACGACGTCTCCATTTATCAACAAATGAAAGACGCACGAACAGTCTGAGGCATACAACAATGAAACCAGCATCCGTTATTATTATGGACGAACACCCTATTGTCAGAATGTCGATAGAAGTGCTTCTCGAAAAAAATAACAACATTCAGGTTGTCCTGAAAACAGACGACAATCGTACAGCGATCGATTACCTGCGCACTTACCCCGTAGATCTCGTTATTCTGGACATCGAACTCCCAGGTACAGACGGTTTTACGCTGCTAAAAAGGATAAAATCGATACAGGAAAACACACGGGTTCTGTTTTTATCGTCTAAATCGGAGTCATTTTATGCAGGTCGGGCAATCCGGGCTGGCGCGAATGGTTTTGTTAGCAAAAGAAAAGATCTGAATGACATTTATAATGCGGTAAAAATGATCCTCGCAGGATATTCATTTTTTCCTTCGGATACGCTTAATTTCATCAGCAATATTAACATGCGAAAAGGAGAACTAAATGATATGCCGCTTTCAAATCGCGAGGTCACGGTTTTACGTTATCTGGCAAACGGATTATCAAATAAAGAAATTGCAGAGCAACTCTTACTCAGCAACAAAACCATCAGCGCACATAAAGCCAACATCTTTTCTAAGCTCGGTCTGAACACAATAGTGGAGCTTATTGATTACGCGAAAGTACACGAACTTTTGTAATGACACTCCCGACGAGACGTCGTTCGGGAGTGCTGAGTACGCGTGATCTTAGTTGTAGTTAATCATGAATGTCGCATCCGCCTTTGCCGCTCCCGGCTGAACACCGTCGGCTAATGCGATGTAATTGGCAAAAAAGTTCAGCGTCGCATTGCCGTTTTCATCAATACTGACGGGCTGACTGGCTTGTTCGAGCGGCAGTCGGGCACGATCGCTGTCGCGAATTTCAATCGCCACCTTCTGCGCCATCACCGCATCGTCCAGAGCCAAAAGCGATGTCCCCGGCGCGGGCGTTCCAGAAAACGTCATTGAGGCGGAACCGGGCGGACACCCTTCAAGTTTCAGGCTAAAGGGGATCGGCTGTGTCGTGTCCCCCGTTGTGCGCAGTTGTTTCGTCGGCCAGACGCCAAGTTGAACCGTTTTATTGCTGTCTCCGGCAATGACTGCGCAGGTAAAATCCACCACATTTCCACGCAGTTCAATGTTGATCTCACCCAGCGACGACTCTGCCTGACAAAACGGACTGAGCAGCATACTACACACCATGACAAAAAAGAGTCGGAGCATTATGCGTTCTCCTTAGTCATAATCGACGCGCAGATACCCCCGCGCGGTGAAGGGACCTTCGGTGGGTTTATTTCCGGTCACGCTCACTGGCCACGCGCGGATCCCAACATTCGCCTGAGCATTATCATCAAGGCGAAACGGAATTTTGCTCGCCAGATCGTTGGGGGTCAGCGGTACGCCGCTGCCATCTGACACGATAAACCCTAAGTCCGGATTATCAGAGACCATCGTTTTCCCCGACACTTTCTCTGCTTCCAGGCGCATGGATAAGTAGGCTTGCGCCGCCACGTTGGTACATTTGATGGCGATCGTTTTCGTTTGCGGCGTGATCCCCTCCGGACGGTTCCCTGCGCCCGCTTTGCTAAATAACGCCGCGCCAATATCGCCGAAATCAAACTCCACCACTTCTCCGGCATTGACTTTACAGCTTTGCGGCACTTCCACTTTTCCGCTGTAGCTGATGGTGTAAACCGGCGTACTTAGCGCATCACCGGTACTGGTCGTTACATAGACTGTAAACATGGTCTGGCGGGGAATCGGCACCATATTGATAAAAGGACGAATCACCTTCAATTTGAAGATAAGCTTTGAATCCATCACACCGAAGGGTTTCTGTTGTGAAACGTTGGGATGCGTCCCCATGCGAATGTAGTTGCGGGGCGGATAAAACAACCCCGAATAACTGTCTGTAATGCTCATGGCCCCCAGCAGGTAGTCGTTGAGTTTCAGATACTGGAACCCGCCTTCCGTACTTTGCACGGGGAGTTCGCTCACGTAGCTTCGGTAGGTATAGTTAACCGTGGTCCCGGCAGGGCACGTGGCATTCACGCCTACCCAGCCTGACTTTTCCGGCAATGTCACGACTTGTCCCACCTGGTTATTACTGCTGGTAAAGACATTCGACAGATCGTAAAAAACATCCGTCGGCGTACCGTTTGAGTTATAACAGACCGTCGCCAGTGCCGGGTTTGCCGACAGTAACGCGACGCCTCCCAGCCATAATCCTGTTTTTAGTTTCATCTTCTTTTTCCTTCTCACGGCGACGGGCGTTCACAAGTCGCATTAGTCAGCGTGACCGCTTGTTTCAGACTCTCATCAGGCAAAACGTAGTGCGCCACGCAGCGTGAGTTCGCCCCTTCCCCCCATTGAATAAGCAAGTCTCCGCTCAGCGGTAATCCGCTCAGGTAGATTTGCCCGTCGTCACCGACCATGCTGGTGACGCCACTGGCGGTCTCACGGACAACAGAGCCAAACGGGACAGGTCTGCCCCCCTGCTTCACCGCAATCATCGCGCGTACGCCAATGCGCGTCTCAAACGCCGCACGGACCAGCGCCCCTTGCGTCGGCACCACGCTGCTGACGTTGTTTTCCACGTCGGTGTGGTTATTCATGGAGTTGGTGTCCAGCGCCACACGGTTATAACGGTACACCGTGGCATAGGGCATCACCGCGTAGCCGCGCCAGTCGGTCTGTACCCCGGTCTGGTTTTCGATATGAACGCCTTCAGCCCCAGGCGCTTTAATCAGTACGTTGGTGTCGCCCAATGGCTGACTGAGGGTGATACCGTCAGCATGCCCGACCATACCGCCGGAAAGCTGCCAGTTGTAATCGTGCTGATCGCGATCGTAGTTGTAGCCCACCCCTAGCGTGCCATAGGCAGCCTGCCAGTTCGCGCTGGCGCTGCCGCTGTAGCCGTTGGTGCTGCTGTGTCCCTGGTTCACGCTGTAGCTCAGGTTGCGCCCCTCCAGCAACGTACCGCCGACACCGGTTTGCCAACTGTTCTGCCCATCGCTGTTGCGACTGCCGTTGAAGGTGGCGTAAGTACGATCCAGCGCGTTATCACGCGAGTAACGCCGTCCGGTCAGGACGCTAAACGGGACAGACATATTGAATGCCAGAATACGGTCGGTGCCGGAAATACCGACGGATTCGTTCCACGACCACGAGAGGGAATAGCTAATTCCCTGCCAGCCGCTGGAATAGCCAAGCTGATACCAGCTGTTGGCTTCTGATGTATTCCAGTAGGTTTGCTGGCTGCCGGAAACATACAGCGAACCGTAATCCCCCAGATTCTGTGAAATATTGACCTGGAAACGCCCTTTTTTGCTGTAGCTCAGATTGTGATAACTCTGCACCACCGGCACGTCATGGCGATTGCCTTCACTGTCATCTTCGTACTCGTAACCTTCCATACTGCGATACGCTACATCATCAAGGGTGTAGAACCCCCTGGTGGAATAGCGATACCCCAGCAACTGGAAGTTAGTGCCGAAATTATTGAGCGATTTGGCGTACAGAAAACGCAGCGACTGCCCTTCGTGCGTGCTGTCATCCGCCAGTTGGCTGCGCGCATGAGTGACGTCGACAGACACCGCCCCCCAGTCGCCCAGATTTCGTCCGGCGCCCAGCACCATCGCGCTATAGCGCGATGCCAGTTGTGTCCCGCCATAGGCGGTATAGCCTTGCGGCAACCCGGCGATAACGGTTCCCTGGAAAAAGAACGGCGAAGATTGCTGGCTATTGCCGCTACGATAATCCCCGGCCACCAGATCATATTTGATTCGCCCTTCACGCTGCAGAAGCGGCACGGTGGAATACGGCACGGTATAGCGTTGCTGGCTGCCGTCTTTCTCGTCTACCGTCACCTCAAGATCGCCGCTTGAAGAGGTCGGGTTAAGGTCGGTAATGGCAAATGCGCCGGGAGAGACATAACTCTGATAAATCACGTACCCATTCTGACGAATGGTCAGTTTCGCGGGTGTGCGGGCGATCCCTCTGACCGTCGGGGCATAACCTTGCAGGCTATCGGGATACATATTGTCGGAAGAGTAGAGCCGCGCCCCGCGAAACCCGATGCTGTCGAACACGTCATTGCCCGTATTGCTGTCGCCCATCACCAGCTCCCCTTTCAGGGGAATGATGGCGCGTTGCAGCCAGGTGCCGATGTTTTTCCAGCTCTGTGAGTGGTATCCGTCGCCTTTGTTATAACTCCATGCGCCGTTATTGCGTAGCCGCCAGGGGCCATAATTGAGTCCGCTCATCAGGCTTAAAAAATAGCTGTCGCTGTCGTTTCCGCGGCTACCGGTAAAGCTGTAGTTGATTAACGCCGCGGGGATTCCTTCATCCCACTCTTCTGGCGGAATGTATCCGCGCGCGCTATTGAGCATGGATGCCTGCGGCAAACTCACGTTGAGCCGCAGGGCAGCAAAATCAAAGGCGATTTCCGTTCCCGGTATGGCTTCGGGTAAATTGATGCAGGCGTTATCCTTTTCCTGACTCAACGCAGGAAACGCGGCGGTGTTAATGCCCAGGCGCTTAACCCACTCCAGGTTAAAGCAGGGCATTAGCCCGCCCGACTTTTCACCGGTCTTCACCGTTGTCGTTTCAAAACGAATATCCTGGGTGGCGACAAATTCATCGTTGCGCCAGATATCGACACGGTAAACGCCGGGAGGCTGATGATTGCCTTTCTCAAAGCGTGACAAATCCGCCACGGATGCCGCATCCGATGACAAAAAAGCCGGGTTAAAGTAACTTTCCCCCTGACTTAAAGGGGGATAGAGTGCAGCCAGCGTCGACAGTGCCACCCCCGTCAGATGTGGCGTAAACCCCGGAAGCAGGCCGGGAAAATACGTTGTCTTCTTCATCATTTTCTCACGGTTCAGCGCAGGCTAACCGTTTTGGCCGTAGTGACTGCGCCATAATCATTGACCGTCTGGAACGTCACGTTTCCCTGCGCGCCGCCAGGCAACAGGATCTGGGTGTCACTTTTTGGCGCCACCATAACGTTATCCACTTTTTGGCTTCCTACTTTCAGGTTGACCAGCGTGAGGTAATAAGCCGACGGGTTGGCAATTTTCAGGTGGTTGCCGACACGGGAGAAATGCAGCAGACCTGGCGCGTCATCTGAAACCTGTGGCAGATTGCCCGGACGGACAAACAGCTTGATGCGCGACAAAATCGCCAGTTGCAGGACGTTTTTCCCTTCAAGATTGTTTTTATCGACTGACGGTATCGCTTTCACATTCATCCAGAACAGAGATTCGCGATCGGTCGGTAGCGGCTGTCCGGCGTAGATGATACGCAGCGTGTTTTCACTTTTGGGTTCGCTGACAAAAAGGGGAGGCGTGACGATAAACGCTTTTTCTTTGACACCTGCGCTGTTTTCAATCCAGGAATTGACCAGATAACGTTCTTTACTGTCGCTATTGCTAATGGCCAACGATGTTTGTTTCGCTTCTGCCGGATAAATAACCCGCGTCGCACCTAATGCGATGCCTCCCGCGGCCTGTGCGCTAAATGAAGAAATTAAGGCAATAAAAATAATAAAGCCTGATTTAATAAATGTAAGCATGGCAAAAAATACCTTTTGCGTGTTATTAGCGTCGCGGAAATAAATCAGGGGTAAACCAACGTAAACCACACATCTGAACGAATATTTCCCGGCGTCATATTTTCCGAGATAGCCCGGTAACGAGCAGTGAAATGAAACGTCATCTCTTGCGTTAAAATAGGGGCGTAATGGAGCGGTAAGGCGTTCGGTATAATTTGCCGTTGTTCTTCATCAAATAATGCAAGACCGATTCCGGATGCAGAAGCGGCGTCACTGCTGGCAAGGAATACCTGCGGATCTTCCACTGGCGTGACGCCTGAAAACGCAATGCCGACGTGGTCATAAACATCCGAACTGCATGACGTTAAGCGTAACGAAAAAGGCACGCTGACAGGGGCGAAACTGCCGGGTCCCGCAAACGCATTCGTGCGGTATTGCCCCATTTGCACGCGTAAATCCTCACTTTCTGAGGCTACCGTACAAGCGCCATTGACCAGTTTTCCGCGCAAATGGAGACGTCCGCTCTCCAGTATTACCGTATGCGCACTTACCGACATCGCGCAGAGCACTCCCGCCAGCGCCACGCCTTTCCTCATCATCAGCCACATCCCTTATAATCCCCGGTGTTGCCTCATCCGTTGAGGCACGCGTCATCCTTGCTCCAGCTTGAACGCTTACTCGTACTTCATGATGAAGGTGGCATCAGCATTAGCCTGACCCGGCGTTGCGCTTGTTGCGGTGGCTTTATAACGTGCGGAGAAACGCAGAGTGTTGGTGCCTTCTACCAGCGCCTGAGCCGTTGAGAAGGTCGCGCCATCCGGCTTCAACGGAGACGATTTGCTGTCCAGAATTTCGATACCCACACCGCCTGCCGTTGTGCTGTTATCGGAAGAAACGATCGCCAGCAGAGCATCGTTGGTCAGGTCGCTTTGACCGGAAAACGCAACTGCTGCGGTCGCCGCTACGCTGGGATCACAATCATTCAGGACAATGCTGAATGGGATCTGTGCGGTAGTGTCACCCACAGCAGCAAAGCTGGCCGTACGGTACTGGCCCAGCGTCACGACCTGATCCGCCGATTGGGTGCTAACAGCGCATGCCGCATTGACCAGCTCACCTTCAAAGTGAACGGTGCCGCCGCTGACGCTCACCGGATCGGCGGCAACAGCGGAACTCGCTACGAGCATCAGACCAGCAATAACAGAAGAGTTTATTAATTTACGTTTCATGAGTTTCCCTTGTATTAAACACATTCGGTTCCGACTTCCCGCGGGATCCGTTTGAATCAATATCGACATAAAATGTCAGGCAAATTATCTCTGCATCCTGTAAAGATATATTCCGAAAGAGAATTAGCTAATCTTTACCCAACTCTCCTGAGTCGCGGATTCACTAATTAATCTTTACGAATATGACAATTTGTCACAGCGCTAAATTAAACATTTCAATAAATGAAAAAAACGCGCAAACCCTTTTATTGACCTAAGCGAATTCTTATTAAGATCCAGGACGGTTCCAGGGCATTTTTATATGAAGAAGGGGGTGGGTACAGATAACACTCTGGTTTCTGTGGGATTTACTCTTAAAATGCTAAGGTGATGAATTGTTTCTATCTGGTTAATTTTAATTAGCCTGCTCACATAAAATTCACCGCCATGCTGACAGTTCACCAGGCTTCTGTCGGAAGACCACACAGCGGCGATCGCATCGAAAGACGCAAACGAAAACTGACAGCGCGCCCCGCTTCTGACAAAATAGTCACATCCCCTTTGACTTAACGTAACAGATGGAATCTTCTCTCTGATGGTAGCAAAGATTATTGACGGTAAAACGATTGCGCAGCAGGTGCGCTCTGAGGTTGCTCATAAAGTTCAAGCGCGTTTAGCGGCCGGACTTCGCGCCCCAGGACTGGCTGTTGTGCTGGTAGGTAGCAACCCGGCTTCGCAAATTTATGTCGCAAGCAAGCGTAAAGCCTGTGATGAGGTGGGGTTCGTCTCCCGCTCTTATGACCTGCCTGAAACCACCAGCGAGGCGGAACTGCTTGAGCTTATCGATACGCTTAACGCAGACAACACCATCGACGGTATTCTGGTGCAGTTGCCGTTACCGGCGGGCATCGACAACGTCAAAGTGCTTGAGCGCATTGCGCCAGACAAAGACGTGGATGGCTTCCATCCGTACAACGTAGGTCGCTTGTGCCAGCGCGCGCCACGTCTGCGTCCGTGTACCCCGCGCGGTATTGTTACCCTGCTTGAGCGTTACAATATCGATACCTACGGGCTGAATGCCGTGGTGATTGGCGCATCCAACATCGTCGGTCGCCCGATGAGCATGGAACTGCTGCTGGCAGGCTGTACCACCACCGTCACTCACCGCTTTACCAAAAATCTGCGTCATCACGTCGAAAATGCCGATCTGCTGATCGTAGCGGTCGGTAAACCGGGCTTTATCCCGGGCGAGTGGATAAAAGAAGGCGCTATCGTTGTCGATGTCGGCATTAACCGTCTGGAAAATGGTAAAGTTGTCGGCGACGTCGTCTTTGACGATGCGGCGGCGCGTGCGTCATACATCACGCCAGTGCCGGGCGGCGTTGGTCCAATGACCGTCGCAACACTTATCGAAAACACGCTGCAGGCGTGTGTTGAATATCACGATCCACAAGGTAATTAATATGGCGAATTTTTCTTTAGGCAAGCATCCGCACGTGGAACTGTGCGATTTGCTCAAACTGGAAGGCTGGTGTGAAAGCGGCGCCCAGGCGAAAATTGCCATTGCTGAAGGTTTAGTTAAAGTTGATGGCGTGGTGGAAACCCGTAAACGCTGCAAAATCGTCGCGGGACACACCGTGAGCTATGAAGGTCACAGCATTAACGTCGTCGCGTAATCGACAGTGCCGGATGACGGTTAACACCTTATCCGGCCTGTTTCCCTACATTTCAGATAATTAACTTCATCGTCCCTTCACACTAAACAGTAAACTGTTAGCATGTTGTTTTTCATACGAAGCGAACCTCATGCCAACCATTATCACCCACGCCGCCGTTCCTCTTTGTCTTGGATTAGGCCTCGGCCTCAAGGTTATTCCCCCTCGGTTACTCTTCGCCGGGATCGCGCTGGCGATGTTGCCCGATGCCGACGTACTGTCGTTTAAATTTGGGATTGCCTACGGCAACGTGTTTGGCCATCGGGGTTTTACCCACTCGCTGTTATTTGCCTTTGTCGTGCCCTTTTTATGCGTACTGATCGGGCGACGATGGTTTAGGGCGGGTCTGGTTCGCTGCTGGCTGTTTCTGACTGTGTCCCTGCTGTCGCACAGTTTGCTGGACTCCGTCACCACCGGTGGAAAAGGCGTCGGCTGGTTGTGGCCGTGGTCTGATGAACGTTTCTTTGCCCCCTGGCAGGTGATCAAGGTCGCGCCGTTTGCGCTCTCACGCTATGCCACGCCTTACGGGCATCAGGTCATAATGTCTGAGTTGATGTGGGTGTGGTTGCCGGGGGTAGTGGTGATGGGAATGTTGTGGTGGCGTAGACGTTAAAAAGCCGGGTGGCGGCTTCGCCTTACCCGGCCTACGAGCGGATCATACTTTGTCGACCGGACACGCATCAGCGCATCCGGCTATAGACAATTATTTACGACGCCAGGTGGTTCCTTGCGGGCCATCTTCCAGCACAATCCCCATCTCGTTCAGACGGTCACGCGCCGCATCCGCCGCCGCCCAGTCTTTCGCTTTACGGGCATCGAGACGCTGTTGAATCAACGCTTCGATCTCAGCAACTTCGCCATCGTCTGCCTGCGCGCCGCTTTGCAGGAACGCTTCCGGCTCCTGTTCCAGCAGACCCAGCACGCCAGAAAGCTTACGCAGATGTGAGGCCATCGCGTTCGCCGCCGCCAAATCTTCACCCTTCAGGCGATTCACTTCACGCGCCATATCAAACAACACCGAGTAGGCTTCCGGCGTGTTGAAATCGTCGTTCATCGCCTCAACAAAACGCGCTTCAAACGCTTCGCCACCCGCAGGGGCAACGGATTTGTCCGTTCCGCGCAGCGCGGTGTAAAGACGTTCCAGCGCCGAACGCGCCTGCTTCAGGTTCTCTTCGCTGTAGTTCAACTGGCTACGATAGTGGCCGGACATCAGGAAGTAGCGAATGGTTTCGGCATCGTAGTATTTCAGCACGTCGCGCACGGTGAAGAAATTGCCCAGTGACTTAGACATTTTCTCGCGATCAATCATCACCATACCGGAGTGCATCCAGTAGTTTACGTACTCGCCGTCATGCGCACAGGTCGACTGGGCGATTTCGTTTTCATGGTGCGGGAACATCAGGTCAGAACCGCCGCCGTGAATATCAAAATGGTTACCCAACTGTTTGCAGTTCATCGCCGAACATTCAATGTGCCAGCCCGGACGCCCTGCGCCCCACGGCGACGGCCAGCTTGGCTCACCCTCTTTCGACATCTTCCACAGTACGAAGTCCATTGGGTTGCGTTTCACATCAACGACATCCACACGAGCCCCGGCCTGGAGCTGGTCGAGATCCTGGCGTGACAACTGGCCATAGTTCGGGTCCGTCGGGACATCAAACATCACGTCGCCGTTGTCTGCCACGTAAGCGTGGCCTTTGGCAATCAGCTGTTCGGTAATTTCAATAATTTCATGGATATGATGTGTTGCACGCGGTTCAAGGTCCGGGCGCAAAATGTTCAACGCATCGAAATCATTGTGCATCTCGGCAATCATGCGATCGACCAGCGCCACAAAGTTTTCGCCGTTTTCGTTGGCGCGTTTGATGATTTTGTCATCGATATCGGTAATGTTACGCACATATTTCAGTTTGTAGCCGAGGAAACGCAGGTAGCGCGCCACCACGTCGAAGGCAACAAACGTACGTCCGTGACCAATATGGCAGAGATCGTAAACGGTAATACCACACACGTACATGCCGACTTCCCCGGCATGAATAGGTTTGAATTCCTCTTTTTGGCGCGTCAGTGTATTAAAGATTTTTAACATCGAAGATTCCGTATAGACGTGTGTGGATAATAAAGTCTGTATAATACCCATAATTCAGACTGGAATCAGCACACATTGCAAGATGATCCCGTCTTGCGGTTATGCTATAACACCCCACTATCTGTGACCCAGCATTGGGTCGAAGCACCACTCTATCGGAACAGGATGCAAAAATGGTTACTTTCCACACTAATCACGGCGATATCGTAATCAAAACCTTTGATGACAAAGCGCCTGAAACAGTTAAAAACTTCCTGGACTACTGCCGCGAAGGTTTTTATAACAACACCATTTTCCACCGTGTCATTAACGGTTTTATGATTCAGGGCGGCGGTTTTGAGCCGGGCATGAAGCAAAAAGCCACCAAAGAGGCGATCAAAAACGAAGCCAACAACGGTCTGAAAAACACCCGTGGTACGCTGGCAATGGCGCGTACTCAGGCTCCGCACTCCGCAACTGCCCAGTTCTTTATCAACGTTGTCGACAACGACTTCCTGAACTTCTCTGCTGAAAGCATGCAGGGCTGGGGCTACTGCGTATTCGCTGAAGTCGTTGAAGGTATGGACGTTGTAGACAAAATTAAAGCGGTTTCCACCGGTCGCAGCGGCATGCATCAGGACGTACCAAAAGAAGACGTTATCGTCGAAAACGTGACCGTCAGCGAGTAATCGTGGCGACACTGTTTATTGCAGATCTTCACCTCTGCACAGAAGAACCGGCGATCACCGCCGGTTTTCTGCGTTTTTTAGCCGGTGAAGCGCGTCAGGCGGACGCGCTGTACATTTTAGGCGATCTTTTCGAAGCCTGGATAGGCGACGACGATCCCAACCCCCTGCACCACGAGATAGCCGCTGCGATTAAAGCGGTGGTCGATTCCGGCGTGCCCTGTTTTTTCATTCACGGCAATCGCGACTTTCTGCTCGGTAAACGTTTTGCCCGTGAAAGCGGCATGACCCTGCTACCGCAGGAAATGGTCCTTGATCTGTATGGCCGACGCGTGTTGATCATGCATGGCGATACTTTGTGTACCGACGATGCCGGTTACCAGGCGTTTCGCGCCAAAGTGCACAAACCCTGGCTGCAAACGCTGTTCCTCGCGCTGCCGCTGTTTGTGCGTAAACGCATTGCCGCCAAAATGCGGGCAGGCAGCAAATCCGCCAACAGCAGCAAGTCACTGGACATTATGGATGTTAACCCGCAGGCCGTCGTGGCTGAGATGGAGAAACACCCTGTGCAATGGCTGATTCACGGCCATACCCATCGCCCGGCTGTGCATGAACTCCCCCTCGACGGACAACCTGCTTTTCGGGTCGTTTTAGGCGCCTGGCACCACGAAGGCTCGATGGTAAAAGTCACGCAGGACAACGTTGAACTGATCGCCTTCCCGTTTTAAATTCTCACTGCCATTTGCCGTAACTTTAACCGCGCAACCGTTTTCCTTGCCGTATTATCATGCTATTCTCTGTGGCCTCAAAAGCAGTGTGTCCCGCACCACAGGAGTTTTCAGACGCATGTCTTCCCGCAATAATCCGGCGCGTGTCGCCATCGTGATGGGGTCCAAAAGCGACTGGGCTACCATGCAGTTTGCCGCCGAAATTTTTGAAATCCTGAACGTTCCACACCATGTTGAAGTGATTTCCGCTCACCGCACCCCCGACAAATTGTTCAGCTTCGCCGAAAACGCTGAAGAGAACGGTTATCAGGTGATTATTGCCGGTGCTGGCGGTGCCGCACATTTGCCGGGCATGATTGCTGCAAAGACGCTGGTGCCGGTACTGGGCGTTCCGGTACAGAGCGCTGCGCTGAGCGGCGTTGACAGCCTCTACTCTATCGTTCAGATGCCGCGCGGTATTCCGGTCGGTACGCTGGCCATTGGTAAAGCGGGCGCGGCGAACGCCGCACTGCTGGCAGCACAAATTCTGGCGACCCATGACAACGCATTGCATCAACGTCTGGCTGACTGGCGTAAGGCACAAACGGATGAGGTGCTGGAGAATCCAGATCCGCGGGGTGCGGCATGAAGCAGGTCTGCGTGCTGGGCAACGGTCAATTAGGACGGATGCTGCGTCAGGCCGGTGAACCGTTAGGCATCGCAGTCTGGCCAGTGGGACTCGACGCCGAACCTGCCGCCGTTCCTTTTCAGCAAAGTGTGATTACCGCAGAAATTGAGCGCTGGCCAGAAACCGCGTTGACCCGCGAACTGGCGCGCCACCCGGCCTTTGTCAACCGAGATGTGTTCCCAATCATCGCCGATCGCCTCACGCAAAAGCAGCTTTTTGACAAACTCTCCCTTGCCACCGCACCGTGGCAATTGCTGGCTGCAAGCGACGAATGGCCGCGCATTTTTGACAAGCTTGGCGAACTGGCGATTGTCAAACGCCGCGTTGGTGGTTATGACGGGCGCGGGCAATGGCGCTTACGCAATGATGAAACTGACCAACTGCCGGATGACTGCTACGGCGAGTGCATTGTCGAGCAGGGCATTAACTTCTCCGGCGAAGTCTCATTAGTTGGCGCACGCGGGCACGATGGCAGCACCGTATTTTATCCGCTGACGCACAACCTGCATCAGGACGGGATTCTGCGCACCAGCGTGGCGTTTCCGCAGGCCAACACCCGGCTGCAGGAACAGGCAGAATCCATGCTTTGTGCCATCATGCAGGAGTTGGGTTATGTCGGCGTAATGGCGATGGAGTGTTTTATCACCTCAGAAGGGTTGTTGATCAACGAACTGGCCCCACGCGTGCATAACAGCGGGCACTGGACGCAAAACGGCGCCAGCATCAGTCAGTTCGAGCTGCACTTGCGCGCGATTACAGGGCTACCATTACCGACGCCGGTGGTGAACAGCCCATCGGTGATGGTGAATTTGATTGGCACTCATCTGAATTATGACTGGCTGAAACTGCCATTAGTGCATCTGCACTGGTACGACAAAGAGGTGCGGCCAGGGCGTAAGGTGGGGCACCTGAACCTGACCGACAGCGATACCGCGCGCCTTAACGCAACACTGGAGGCACTGGCGCCATTACTGCCGCCAGACTACGCCAGCGGCATCATTTGGGCGCAAAGTAAGCTTATATAACCCAGAAAAATGCCGGGAAATCGAACTTCTCCTTTCCCGGCCCCTCTCTCAGCGCGTAAAATCCTGCCCATTGCTGTTTTGTGTTATCAGGATCTCTCATGAACGATGGAACGGATTATCGCGCGATCCTCACCGCCGATACGCCTTTAATCGATGTACGCGCACCAATAGAATTCACGCAGGGCGCCATGCCCGCCGCCGTTAACCTGCCTTTGATGAATGATGAAGAGCGTGCCACCGTTGGCACCTGCTACAAACGTCAGGGGCCAGAGGCCGCACTCAAACTGGGTCATCAACTGGTTTCTGGTGAACTTCGCCAACAGCGGCTCGATGGCTGGCGAGAAGCATGTCAACAGCGGCCTACAGGCTATCTCTGCTGCGCGCGCGGCGGCCAACGCTCGCACATTGTTCAGCAGTGGCTGCGCGAGTCAGGTATTGACTACCCGCTGATCAAGGGCGGCTATAAAGCGTTACGCCAGTCTGCGATCCGCCTCACCGAAGAGCTGGTGCAAAAACCGATCATCTTAATTGGCGGCTGTACCGGCAGCGGCAAAACGCAACTGGTACAACAACAGCCCAACGGTGTCGATTTGGAAGGGCTGGCGCACCATCGCGGCTCCTCGTTTGGCCGCACGCTGTTGCCGCAACTCAGTCAGGCCAGTTTTGAAAACCTGCTGGCCTGCGAGTTACTCAAGGTCGATGCGCGCCAGACACCGCGTTTATGGGTGCTGGAGGACGAAGGCCGGATGATTGGCTCGAACCATTTGCCGGAATGTTTACGCGAGCGTATGGCGCAGGCAGCAATTGCGGTCGTCGACGATCCCTTTGAGTTGCGTCTGGAGCGGCTGCGTGAAGAGTATTTCGTGCGTATGCATCATGACTTTACTCACGCGTATGGCGAAGAGCGCGGCTGGCAGGAATACAGCGAATATCTGCACCACGGGCTATCAGCCATTCAGCGTCGGCTGGGTCTGCAACGATTTAAAGAACTGACTGCAACGCTCGATGGCGCTCTGGCTGAACAGCAGAGCAGCGGCAGCACCGAAGGGCATTTCCGTTGGCTTATTCCTTTGTTGGAAGAGTATTACGATCCGATGTATCGCTATCAGCTCGAAAAGAAAGCAGAGAAAATTGTCTTTCGCGGCACGTTTGATGACGTTGGAGAGTGGTTGAGGCGTTAAAAAATGCCGGATGGCGGCAGTTGCCTCATCCAGCATATATTTTGTCGGCCCGGTAAGCGCAGTGCCACCGGGCACAGCAGCAGACTTAGAAGTCGTAACGCAGACGCACCAGGTTCATATCACCCAGATCGTCGGTGCTGGAGGTAAAGACGTGTTCGTAATCAACACGGAAACCATAATCCAGCTGGAAGCTTACCCCCACGCCGTTGTCGGTACGCAGATAATCACGCCCATTTACGTATTCAATACGATCGCCCATAAAGTAAGGCTGGATGGATTTCACCGCATACTGGCCAATCGGGAATTTATAGCCCGCAAAGTATTCCAGACCCCACGCATCACCAGCAAAGTAATCATTCACAGACACTTTTTTAGTGGTCATAAAGTTCTGATACCAGCCGCCGCCCATGGAGAAGGTCCAGTTGTCCGGCGTCCAGCTTAATGCCGTACCGACGATGTTCTGGTCGTAGGTTTTGCTGTCGTTGCCGCGCATCTCGGCGCGGGTGTAGTTCCACGCCGTACCCCAGGTCAGATCGTCAGTAATGTGATAATCCACCCCCAGAGAGCCGCCGCCTTTACGTTTGTATTTCAGGCCATTGTTCGGGTTGTAATCGTCGCTGAACAGATAAGAGGCGTAGAGATCAACATCCCCCACCGCTTTCTTATATTTCAGAGATTTACGGGTACGGTACGAACCATCGTAGTCGCCGTTAATCCCGTTACCCGGCGCCTGACCGATCATGTCGTAGTCCCAGATATCGGTTTTCGCCCCGACCACATCATAGTAAATACTGTTCTGTTGACCGAAGGTCAGCGTGCCCCAGGTATCACTTTTCAGACCGGTGTACAGCATACGACGGGTCGTATCGTTGGCGCCATCCGCGTAGTGGTTGTCCCAGTTGAACATCGCCGGGAAGTTCACGCCCAGCTCGTAGTAGCTGACCCAGCTAATGTCATCAAACAGGTAGTAATCCGCGGCGAAACGAAAACGCGTACCGCCATCAAACCCATTACGTTTATAACCATTCGCACCGTCATCGCCAGCCATATTCTGGAACTGCGGACGGATACTCCCGCCGACGGTGAAGTTGAGACGGCTCAGAGGATCACCCGCCTGAGGATCCTGTTTCAGAACCGTGATTTCCGCCTGAGAGGCGAAAGACGTCAATGCCACTGCTGCGCCGATCGATGCCGCCAGCGCTGTTGTTTTTATAGTCATCATTTTTCCTTGATAGATTTACCCAGAAAAATTCACGCGGCTGGCAGACGCACACGCGTCGCCAGGCGACATGATTTCTGACGGGGATAGCCTGCTAATTATTCAGCATGTGAATATTAACTTTTATTGATACTGCTGTGTTGGCGGGTTTTTAATGATTTGTGCTACTAAATATCAAGGGGTTATCAATTTGTGCCACATAATGGGTACGCGCCAGTATAAAAACCGGCGCGTACTCATCACACATATGAATTAATTACTGAATTGGCGGAACAGCGCTTTACCTTTTAAAAGACGCACGCCTAATCCTCCGCCGCAGACTGAAAGTAACAGCGCGCCACAAAACGGCAGAACAATCCACAGTCGCCAGTCAGGCTCCCACGGGAAGTCAAAAACGCGGGTTTGCAACACCGCCAGCGCCGTTTCAGCGCCAATGGCCGCCACCAGCCCGGAAACCAGCCCCAGCATGGCAAACTCGCACCACAATGTGGTACGCAGCAGTTTTTTACCGGCCCCCAGTGTTCGCCAGACCACCAGCTCCTGATGGCGCTGGCGCATACCCACCTGCACCTGCGCCAGTAACAGCAGGATGCCGCAGGCGGTCACCAGTACCACCATCACCTCCAGCGCCCGACTGACCTGATCCAATACCTGAGCCACCTGTTTCAGGATTGCGCCAATATCCAGCAAACTGATGGTAGGAAACTCGCGGTTCAACTGCGTCAGCATGCCATTGCCGTTCTCCCAGCGGAAACTGGTGAGCCAGCTTTGCGGTTGCCCATCCAGCGCGCCAGAGGGGAAAATAAAGAAGAAATTGGGACGCAGACTTTCCCAGTCCACCTGGCGCAGACTGGTGACCTTCGCGCTGAACTCCTGGGTGTCGCCCATAAAGGTCACGAAATCCCCGAGACCTATCTTCAGGCGTTTTGCCAGCCCCTCTTCGATTGAGGCTTCCCCGACCTTTGGCGGCCAGTTTCCAGCAGTGATCGGATTGTGATTGGGGCGGATATCCTGCCAGGTCAGATTCAGTTCCCGGTTAAGCGCTTCATCCTGATTCCCCTCCGTTGGCTTCCCGTTAATGGCCGTCAGTCGCGCCCGCACGATGGGGTAGAACGCTTCAGGGATCACCTGATGGTCTGCAAGGAACGCTTTCAGCGGCGTTACCTGTTCAGGCGCAATGTTAATCAGAAAATAATTCGGACTTTCCGGCGGCATTTGTTGCTGCCAGCGGTCAAGTAAATCGCCGCGCAGCACCAGCAGTAGCGCCAGTAGCATAAAGGAGAGTGAAAACGCGGAGAGCTGGCTCAGGGTGGACCAGGGCTGACGCAGCAGTCGACTCACCGCTAACCGTAACGGCAACGAGGTTAATGTCAGTCCACGCAGAACATTCAGCAACATCCAGCCTAATACGCCGCACAGGAGCGCCAACACCACCGCGCCCGCCAGAACCGCCCACAGCAGCATGCTGCCGCCCATCAACACGGCAAGCAGAGCGACGACCACTATACTCACGACCGGAAGATAGATTTTCAACGGCCAGACGTTCGCCACAACATCACGGCGTAGCACCCGCAGCGGCTGTGTCGCTAAGAGCAGCCGGTAAGGACGCAGCCCGACCAACAGAGAAATCACCGTCATCGTCCCCAGCGCCCACAGCCACGGCCAGGGGCTGGCGGGAGGCAACTGGGCAGGTAAAACCGGTTTGAGCAACACCATCAGCGCACTTTCAAACAGCAGCCCCACGCCGCCGCCCGTTATCGCAGAAAGCGCCAGCACCATTAACCACTGACCGACGATCAGCTTACGTAATTGCGCGCGACCGGCCCCCAGTGTTTTGAGGATAGCGACCAGATCGTAGCGGCTACGACAGTAATGGCCCATCGCGACGGCAACGGCAGCCACCGCCAGTAACAGCGTTAACAGCGCCGAAAGCAGGAGAAATTGTTGTGAGCGCTCCAGCGATTTACCCAGCGCCCCTTCGTCCTGCTCCAGTCCGTACCAACGATGTTCGGGTTTAAGCTGCGGCAGCAGCCATTTTTCATAACCGTCGAGTTGTTGCGCCGTGCCGCCAAATTTATAGCGCCACGTGACGCGACTCCCCGGCTGCACCGCCCCTGTTTTTTCAACATCGGCGATATTCATCATCAGCCGCGGCGCCATCTGGAAAGGGTTAAAACCAGCATCCGGCTCCTGAACCACCACCCCGGCAATGCGCAGCGTTGCGTCGCCAACATCAAGGGTGTCGCCGGTTTTCAGATTGAGTAGCGCCATCAGACGCGGCGCCAGCAGCACAGAACCGGGTTGTGGTTTTAGCCCCGGCGGGTCGGTTTGCAGTTCGCCGTACATTGGATAGACACTGTCTACGGCTTTGACATTCGCCAGTTGCGGCGTATCGCCTGCGAAGGTCATGGTGGCGAACGTCAGTTGCTCTCCCACCTTCAGCCCGCGTTTGCGCGCTTGTTCAATCCACGCCTGCGGCACCTCGCGAGAGCTGCGCAGCGCCCTGTCTCCCGCCATAAACTCGCGACTTTGCTGGCTGAGCCCCTTTTCCATGCGATCGCTTACCTTGCCAAGCGCCAGCACACACGCCACCGCCAGACTCAGCGCCAGCCAGACAATCAGTAATGACGGGGAGCGCCATTCGCGCCAGAACCAGCGTGCAATCATGCCTCCTCCTGCAACTGCCCATTGACCAGCCGCAGACGCCTGTCGCAGCGTGCCGCCAGTGTAAGGTCGTGCGTCACCAGAATCAGCGTCGTGCCATGTTCGCGGTTGAGGGAGAAGAGTAAATCCGCAATCTTATCGCCGGTTTGTCGGTCGAGATTGCCCGTTGGCTCATCGGCAAACAGCACGTCCGGACGACCATTAAAAGCCCGCGCCAGCGCCACACGCTGTTGTTCGCCGCCGGAAAGCTGCGCCGGGAGATGGTCCAGTCGTTTTCCCAACCCGAGTTGCTCGAGTAACGCTTTCGCACCAGCGCGGCTTTGACCGCTGTTCTCACCGCGCAACAACGCGGGCAGTTCGACGTTTTCCAGCGCATTCAGCGTGGGGATTAACATAAAAGACTGAAACACAAAGCCGACATGCCGGGCGCGCAGTTGCGCCCGCGCTTCTTCGTCCATCGTGTGCAACGGTTTTCCCACCAGTCTCACTTCACCGCTGCTGCCGTCATCCAGACCGGCGAGAATCGCCAGTAACGTGGATTTCCCCGACCCCGACTCACCAATCAGCGCGAGGGTATCGCCGCGTTTGACAACCAGTTCAACTCCGGTAAGGATGGAAAGCTCATGCTCCCCCTGACCGACGGACTTCTTAAGATGATGAACTTCAACAATGTTTTCCGCTGGCATCTGCCCTTCCTGTTCCTGATTCTGTTAACCTTCCGCGCCGCCGCAGCGGAGACGTTACTGATTCTGGGCGACAGCCTGAGCGCCGGATACCGCATGTCGGCCAATGCCGCCTGGCCGGCGCTCCTGCATGATAAATGGCAGACCAAAACAACGGTGGTCAACGCCAGTATCAGTGGTGATACCTCGCAACAAGCGCTGGCGCGCCTGCCCGGGTTACTTCAACAACATCAACCCCGTTGGGTGCTGGTAGAGCTGGGTGGCAATGACGGTTTACGCGGGTTTCAGCCTCAGCAAACGGAGCAAACGCTGCGTAAAATTTTGCAAGACGTCAAAGCCGCCAACGCCAAACCCCTTCTGATGCAAATACGTCTGCCCGCAAACTACGGTCGTCGGTATAATGAAACCTTTAGCGCCATCTATCCCAGACTTGCCACAGAGTTCGATATTCCGCTCCTGCCCTTTTTTATGGAAGAGGTTTATCTGAAACCCCAATGGATGCAGGACGACGGCATTCATCCAAATCGCGACGCGCAACCGTTTATCGCCGACTGGATGGCGAAACAATTGACACCATTAGTTAACCACGACTCGTAAATCATCGGAGATCCTGACAGGTAAAGTTATGCAAAAATCGGTCTTAATAACAGGATGTTCCAGCGGAATCGGCCTGGAAAGCGCCCTTGAACTCAAGCGCCAGGGTTTCCAAATTCTGGCAGGCTGCCGTAAACCTGAAGACGTCGCTCGCATGAACAGTATGGGCTTCACCGGTGTTCTGCTGGATCTGGATTCCCCCGAAAGTGTGGACAGTGCCGCCAGAGAAGTGCTCGCCCTGACCGATAATTGTTTGTATGGGATCTTTAATAATGCCGGCTATGGCGTTTATGGCCCGCTCTCGACCATCAGCCGCGAGCAGATGGAACAGCAGTTTTCCGCCAATTTCTTTGGCGCGCATCAGCTCACCATGCGTCTGCTGCCCGCAATGTTGCCGCACCGTGAAGGTCGTATTGTGATGACCTCCTCGGTGATGGGACTGATTTCCACGCCAGGTCGCGGCGCCTACGCTGCCAGCAAATATGCGCTGGAAGCCTGGTCAGACGCACTGCGGATGGAATTGCGCCACACCGGCATCAAAGTCAGTCTGATCGAACCCGGTCCCATCCGCACTCGTTTCACCGAAAACGTTAACCAGACGCAAAATGACCAACCGGTCGAAAACCCCGGTATCGCCGCGCGTTTTACGCTCGGGCCGGAGGCCGTTGTCGCCAAAGTGCGGCACGCGTTTGAAAGCGATAAACCGAAATTACGCTATCCCGTCACGATGGTGACGTGGGCCGTCATGTTACTTAAACGCCTGTTGCCAGGGCGCATAATGGACAAAATTTTACAAGGGTGAGTTGGAAGCACACCTCTGCGCCCCCATGTAAAAAGAAATATAGACAAAAGAGAGCGACTCCATGTCCGTACAGAATATTGTTAACATTAACGAATCCAATTTGCAGCAGACCCTTGAACAGTCAATGACCACCCCGGTCCTGTTCTATTTCTGGTCTGAGCGTAGCCAGCACTGTCTGCAGCTGACGCCCGTGCTGGAAAGCCTGGCTGCGCAATATAACGGTCAGTTTATTCTGGCGAAACTGGACTGTGACGCGGAACAGATGATCGCCTCCCAGTTTGGTCTGCGCGCCATTCCAACCGTTTATCTGTTCCAGAACGGTCAGCCGGTGGATGGTTTCCAGGGGCCGCAGCCGGAAGAGGTTATCCGCGCGCTGCTCGACAAAGTTCTGCCACGAGAAGAAGAGCTGAAAGCGCAGCAGGCGATGCAACTGATGCAGGAAGGCAACTACGCTGAGGCGCTGCCGCTGCTGAAAGACGCCTGGCAGCTTTCCAGCCAGAACAGCGAGATCGGACTGCTGCTGGCGGAAACGCAAATTGCCCTCAACCGCTCGGAAGATGCCGAAGCGGTCTTGAAGACCATCCCATTACAAGATCAGGATACCCGTTTTCAAGGGCTGGTCGCACAAATTGAACTGCTGAAACAAGCGGCGGATACCCCGGAAATTCAACACTTGCAGCAGCAGGTTGCGGATAATCCGCAGGATGCTGCGCTGGCCGCGCAACTGGCGTTACAACTGCATCAGGTGGGTCGTAATGAAGAAGCGCTGGAGCTGTTATTCAGCCATCTGAAGAAAGATCTCTCTGCCGCTGAGGGTCAGGCGCGTAAAACGTTCCAGGAAATTCTTGCGGCGCTGGGTACCGGTGATGCCCTGGCCTCAAAGTACCGCCGCCAGCTGTACGCGCTGTTGTACTAATTCGCTGCATTTTGCCCGATGGCGCTGACGCTTATCGGGCCTACAAATCCCCCCGTAGGCCCGCGCCATCCGCTAAAACATCACGACTTCTTCAACCGCGCCACCACCAGTTGGTGGCGCGAATTGTAAAACTTCCGGTAGGTTAAATAGCAGGCGATAATGGTCGACAGGCTGGCGGTTGAGAGCAGCATAAAGGTCACCATTATTTGATATTTAATCGCCTTCACCGGGTCGATACCGGCAAAAATAAGTCCCGACATCATCCCTGGTAAACTCACTAATCCCACCGTTTTTGCCGAATCTATCGTCGGGATAAGCGACGCGCGAATGCTGTCGCGGATAAGTCCGGCAGACGCCATTTTCGGCGTTGCGCCGAGGCTCAGTTTTTCCTGAATCTGCTGTTGTTCACTCGTAAATCGCTGCCCAAGGTTGTTGTAACACAAACCGACAGCCACCATCGCGTTCCCCGCAATCATCCCGGAAATGGGGATCACCTGCATGGGAACAAATTCAATGGAGCCAGAAAGCACCAATACCGCCAGCGTTAAACCCGCGCCGGACGTAATAGCGATAAACGATGAGATAAAGGCTTTGTCGATATATTTACTGCGTTTTTGTGCGTTATACGCCGCGTTAAAACAGATGAATAACACCATCAAAATGGTCAACACGGCATGATTCACGCCGAATATGTATTTTAAGACATACCCCACAATGACAAGCTGGACCACCGCCCGGCAGATACTCCAGAGAATCTCTTTCTCCAGCGCCAGTTTTTCTTTGTGGCTAATCATCATCGCCACCACCACCAGCATCATCGCGAAGGCCAGAGATTCATTGGTAATATTATGCTCGTTCATAAGTTGCTTCCTGCATTTCCCCGGCATGAGGCTGGAGTGTGATCACGTTATCCGCATGGTTTATTTCATCTTTATCGTGAGTGACCCATAACACGCCGATATTTTTATCGCGAACATAATGATGGATAAGATCGTTCACATTGCGTTTATTGCGCTCATCCAACGCGCTGGTAATTTCATCCAGCAGCAGCACTTTAGGCAGAAACTGTAAGTTGCGAATTAAGGCGACCCGCTGTTTCTCGCCGCCCGAAAGTTCAGTAATACTCTTGGTCAGGATCGCTTGCGATAATTCAACGCGCGCCAGATCGGCGGCAAATGCGTTCGGATCGGGTTGTTGATGACGGATCTGCCACGGGAAAATCAGATTATCGTAAACCGTGTCGCCAAACAGCGCAGGCGTCTGGGCGCAATAAGAGACTTGCTGGCGATAGTGTTCGGGATTCAGGGTAGTGATCTCATCCCCGGAAAAAAAGATCTCGCCACGACTCGGGCTAATCAGCGATGCGACAATTTTTAGCAGCGTGCTCTTACCGCATCCTGAAGGGCCGGTAATCAGCTTAAACTCACCCGCCTTAAGATTAAAACTGATGTTATTCAGAATGTTGGTAACCCCTGTCTGGTATCCAACCCTGTTAAGCTGGAGCAAAATGCTTTCTTCTTTCATTACGCATCCGTTTTTCATGTTTCTGGCGAAAATGTAGTGTATCCCTCTAATGACCAGGAGGTAACTCACTATGATTAATCAGGTATAATTAATTCACAGAAACAATAAAAATCGTTTTTGACATGGACAACACTACAGGAGGTTTATCGATGCTTATCTTTATCCCGATTCTTATTTTCGTCGCACTGGTGATTGTCGGCGCTGGCGTCAAAATTGTACCGCAGGGGTTCCAGTGGACCGTAGAGCGGTTTGGCCGCTATACCAAAACACTACAGCCAGGCCTGAGTCTCGTCGTGCCGTTTATGGACAGAATTGGCAGAAAAATCAATATGATGGAACAAGTTCTCGATATTCCATCACAGGAAGTTATCTCGAAAGATAACGCCAACGTCGCCATTGATGCCGTCTGTTTTATTCAGGTGATTGATGCGCCGAAAGCCGCCTATGAAGTCAGTAATCTGGAGCTGGCCATCATCAATCTGACCATGACCAACATCCGTACGGTGCTGGGCTCGATGGAGCTTGATGAAATGCTCTCCCAGCGCGACAACATCAATACACGCCTGCTGCACATTGTCGATGAAGCCACCAATCCGTGGGGTATTAAAATCACCCGTATCGAAATCCGCGATGTACGCCCACCGGCAGAACTGATTGACGCAATGAATGCTCAGATGAAAGCGGAACGTACCAAGCGCGCCAACATTCTGGAGGCTGAAGGCATCCGTCAGGCGCAGATCGTCAAAGCTGAGGGTGAAAAACAGGCGAAGATTTTGAAAGCGGAAGGTGACCGTCAGTCGGCATTTTTACAGGCAGAAGCCCGTGAACGTTCCGCCGAGGCGGAAGCCCGCGCTACGCAAATGGTTTCTGATGCGATTGCCTCCGGGAACATTCAGGCGGTCAACTATTTCGTGGCGCAGAAATACACCGAAGCGCTGCAACAAATTGGTTCTGCTAATAACAGTAAAGTGGTGATGATGCCGCTCGATGCCAGCAGTCTGATGGGCGCCATTGGCGGGATCACCGAACTGATTAAGGACAGCGCCAGCGAACGGAAAAACCCATGATAGAGATGATTCTGTTACATCCGCATCTTTTCTGGCTCAGCCTCGGCGGTCTGTTGCTGGCCGCCGAGATGCTCGGCGGTAACGGCTATCTGCTGTGGAGCGGTGTGGCGGCTGTGATCACCGGATTAACGGTCTGGCTGTTTCCTTTCGGCTGGGAGTGGCAAGGGACGCTGTTTTCCATCTTAACCCTGCTGGCGGCGTGGTTCTGGTGGAAGTGGCTGACGCGGCGCGTCAGTGAGCAAAAACCATCAGACAGCCATCTCAATCAACGCGGACAACAACTGGTTGGGCGCCGGTTTATTCTGGACACAACGCTGAGCAACGGGCGGGGTCACATGCGGGTTGGCGACAGCTCCTGGCCCGTCAGCGCCGATCAGGATCTCACTGCCGGTACGCATGTCGAAGTTATCGCGGTAGAAGGCATTACGCTGAAAATCAAATCGATACCATCAGAACAATAATTATCAGGGAAATACAATTATGGCCAGGAAGACTCCCCTTACACTCGCTCTCTGTGCACTGCTGGCGGGTGCGCCACAGGCATTCGCCTCTTTCGATATCGAGGACTGCACATGGAGCAGCAAAAACTGCCTGCTGAAAGGCGTACCGGTGCTCACTCCCGGAAATGATACCCGCGACAACCTGCTGCGGTTACTCAGCGAAGCAAAGTCGTTTGCCCTCCCCGTGCAGTCGATGCCTGCGGATATCACCCGTTCCCGCGATTACTATTTTGCCTATCATCCGCAATGGGATGCCGTGAGCGCCCCCTCTGCGCCAACCGTGGTATCCAGAGAGAACCCAACGCTGACTGAGCAAGCGACGGCGCTGCAACTTGATTCGGCAGAGATACTACGGCTGAGTGAAAAAGATAGCGGACTGGAAAACCGCTACGTTTCGAATAGCAGTGACGGCGTGAGTCAGTTTTTTACGGCGCTCATCGATGACGAGACCCTTACGCCGGAACAACGTCATCTGCTGGCGCAGGCGCGCATGGCAATCTGGGATGGCGCCACAACGGGGCAGGTCTCTGAAGCGCTTGCAACACTTCCGGCAGATTCCACTGCCCTGCTGTACAAAACGTATCTGATCGGTGCTACCTATTTCTACACTGAAGACTACAAATCCGCAGAGCAGGATTTCACCACCCTGGCAAACAGCAAGCATCCGTGGCTGGAAGAGACGGCACAATACATGCTGATGCGTACGGCGCTGAACAAAAGTAGCCAGAACAGTACCGGCGAGTACGGCGATTTTGATATCAGCAAGATAGACCAGCAGTTCGCCAACCAGGCACAAGAAGCGGCGCAGCGTTATCTGCAACGCTGGCCGCAAGGGCGCTACGCCGATTCTGCACACGGCATGCTGCGCCGTATCAACTGGTATCAGCAAGCGTGGCCGCAACTGGCGGCATTGTATGAACAGACCTTCCAGCAGGCGAAAGATCCTGACGCACTGCGTCGTCTGGTAACCGAATACGATAACGTGTACGGCATGCGCTTCTACAACGCCCCGTTCACGGAAGCCTTCCCCGATGCGCTACAGATAAGTTACATCGAATTGTTACGCGCACTGCGTCTGAAAAGTGACAATAAACCAACGTTGACGCAAGCCGACCTCGACAGCAGTAAACCGGCATTTGAGCAAGGCGGAAAAGCGCCGCTGTGGCGCAACCTGCAGCTCAATCTGTGGATGACAACAGGCAACTATGCCGCTGTCGTTCAGGCCGTCACCCCAGCCCAACAGCTTCCGGCGCAGGATATTCTCGCCTTCAGCGAGCAAGTATTGTACGGCGAAGCGCTGATGGGACAACAACAGTGGCAGGCGGCGCGTGATTTCTGGCAACAGTTGCTGAAACTCAGCAAAGACAACGAGCAGCAACAGTATCTGCAGGCGAAACTGGCCGCAACGCTGGTATATAACAACGAGATTAACGCGATTTTTGCCCCGCAAAGTCCCGTAACCAACCTGCGATTCCGCTCCCGGGTTCTGAAAACGCAGGCCCCTCTCGACCTGTTGCGCCAGTTGGCGACTCAGGGAACGAATAATGAAGAACGCACTATCGCCCTGCACACTCTACTGGTGCGTGATCTCACCGAAAACCGTTTTAGCGACTGGTTAACCGATATCAAACTTGTGCAGGCGATTACGCCGCCGGTCATCGGTGAAGACTTCGACGACGTGAATCTGAGTGTTTTTGACTGGAATGGCAGCGCGGCGGATGCCGGATACGTCTGTCGTGGCCTGAGCGAAACGGTTGGCGTCCTGAGCAAAAAAGCCAACGACGCGCACGCCCTCAACTGTCTGGGTGAGTTCTTCCGCACCACGCAAACGCATGTCGATTTATGGAAAGACGGAGGGGGAAACGACGCGCTGGAGGCGGCTATCGACCGCAAACATCCGTATGGCCAGTTTGATCGCCAGAGCTACTACCAGCAGGTCATCGCCTCACCGAAAGCGGAACCCGAGGATAAAAGCTATGCCCTCTACCGGGCCATCATGTGCTATTCGCCTTCCGGGATAAACGAGTGCGGCGGTGAAGAGGTCGATAAAGTACAGCGTAAAGGCTGGTTCACACAGTTGAAAACAGCGTATCCGGGTAGCCCGTGGGCACAAAAGCTCAAATATTACTGGTAGTCGCACTGCTGACAGGTCAGTCGCAGGCGGCAGAGACCGTCAATGCCCGCGAACACCAAGCGTTCTGGCTGTGGTCTGGCGTGAAAGCCAGCGCTGACCTGCAAAATGCGCAAACGGTCTACCTGCATCAGGGCGAGGTACTGACACGCTCAGGCGAGGTGGTCTTTCAGCGTCTGGGATTGCCGGTGAGTCGCCTGACGTTTCCGACCCTCTGGCTCACGGTGCGCTTTACGACGCTTGACGTGCCGGAGGCGATCCCGGCGCGGATTATCCACCTGATGCAGCGCTGGCAAAAAACAGGCAACCAGGTTATCGGTTTGCAGGTCGATTTTGACGCCGCCACCCATCAACTGGCGGACTACGCCCGTTTTTTGCGTCAGTTGCGTCAGCAGTTACCGCCCGAGTTCGCCCTTGGCGTAACCGGGTTGCTGGACTGGGCAAAAACGGGCGATATTGACACCCTCAACGCACTGCCGGTGGATGAACTGGTGGTGCAAAGCTATCAGGGGCGTCATACGGTCGATAACTACGCGCACTATTTGCCCGCGCTACAGCGGCTACGCATTCCCTTTAAGCTCGGGCTGGTGCAAAACGGAAAGTGGATGCCGCAGGACGAAGCGAAACTAAAGGCCTCGCCCTGGTATCGCGGCACGGTGGTATTTATGCTCAAACAACCTGAACGTTAAGCCTGAATTTTGTGATGGCAGCAGCCAGAAAGGTTATCGATAATCGGGCACTCTGCGCTGTCGTCGCCAGGGCAGGAATCCGCCAGCGCCAGCAGTTGCCCGCGCATCGCCTGCAGTTCACTGATATGCCGCTCAATTTCGGCGACTTTCTCCAGCGTACGTTTTTTCACATCGGCGCTGTGCCGCCCCGGATCGTTAAATAAATTCACCAGTTCGCCGCACTCTTCCAGGTTAAACCCCACCTGGCGCGCCTGACGTAATAACGTCAATTCATTCAGATGTTGTTGGGTGTACGTGCGATATCCATTTTCGCTACGCAGCGGCGGCGTCACCAGCCCTTTCTCTTCATAAAATCGAATCGCTTTGCTGGTTAATCCGGTTTTTTTCGCCACATCGCTAATATTCACATTTCCCCCTTGACCTTACCCTTGATGGAAGGTTTAACCTTTATAACAGTTAGTCAATACGATTGCTAAGGTCAATAAGTCTCTGACCATTTTAAAGGAGTTTTGTTATGTCTCAAACCATCGACCTGACCCTGGACGGCCTGTCCTGTGGTCACTGCGTCAAACGCGTAAAAGAAAGTCTTGAGCAACGCCCGGACGTGGAACAGGCGGACGTCACTGTGACGGAAGCGCACGTTACCGGTAGCGCCAGCGCCGAAGCCTTGATCGAAACCATCAAACAAGCCGGTTATGGTGCAGAGTTAAGCCACCCAAAGGCTAAACCGCTGGCGGAGTCATCAACCCCGTCGGAAGCGCTGGCAGCGGTCCCTCCTGAGCTTCCGGCAGCAACGGCCGATGATGACAGTCAACAATTGTTGTTAAGCGGCATGAGCTGCGCCAGCTGTGTTTCCCGGGTACAAAATGCGTTGCAAAACGTACCGGGCGTCACGCAGGCACGGGTAAACCTGGCGGAACGCACTGCGCTGGTGATGGGCAGCGCGTCTGCCGCAGATTTAGTCCAGGCGGTGGAAAAAGCCGGCTACGGCGCAGAAGCCATTGAAGATGATGCGAAACGCCGTGAACGCCAGCAGGAGACCGCCGTCGCCACCATGAAACGCTTTCGCTGGCAGGCGATTGTCGCGCTGCTGGTCGGCGTACCGGTGATGGTCTGGGGGATGATCGGCGACAACATGATGGTCACCGCCGATAACCGCAGCCTGTGGCTCGCGATTGGCCTCGCTACCCTCGCCGTGATGGTCTTTGCGGGCGGCCATTTTTATCGCAGCGCGTGGAAGAGCCTGATGAACGGCACCGCCACGATGGATACGCTGGTTGCCCTCGGTACCGGGGTGGCCTGGCTCTACTCGATGAGCGTCAACCTGTGGCCGCAGTGGTTCCCGATGGAAGCGCGCCATCTCTATTATGAGGCGAGCGCCATGATCATCGGTCTGATTAACCTCGGACACATGCTGGAAGCGCGCGCCCGTCAGCGTTCTTCGAAGGCGCTGGAAAAACTTCTCGATTTAACGCCACCAACGGCGCGTGTTGTCACCGAAGAGGGTGAAAAAAGCGTGCCGCTGGCCGACGTGCAGGCCGGTATGCTGCTGCGACTGACCACTGGCGATCGGGTACCGGTAGACGGTGAAATCACCCAGGGCGAAGCCTGGCTGGATGAAGCAATGCTCACCGGCGAGCCGATCCCGCAACAGAAAGGCGAAGGCGATAGCGTACATGCCGGGACGGTTGTTCAGGACGGTAGCGTGCTGTTTCGCGCAAGCGCAGTCGGCAGCCACACTACGTTGTCGCGGATTATCCGCATGGTACGCCAGGCGCAGAGCAGCAAACCGGAAATCGGTCAACTGGCCGATAAAATTTCGGCCGTCTTTGTCCCCGTGGTGGTGGTGATTGCGCTGGTGAGCGCCGCTATCTGGTATTTCTTTGGTCCGGCGCCGCAAATTGTCTACACGCTGGTGATTGCCACGACGGTGCTGATCATCGCCTGTCCCTGCGCGCTGGGGCTGGCAACGCCGATGTCGATTATTTCTGGCGTGGGTCGCGCCGCTGAATTTGGCGTGCTGGTCCGCGATGCCGATGCCTTACAACGTGCCAGTACGCTGGATACGGTGGTCTTTGATAAAACCGGCACGCTGACCGAAGGGAAACCGCAGGTGGTCGCGATCAAAACCTTTGGCACAACAGACGAAGCACAGGCGCTGCGCCTGGCGGCAGCCCTTGAACAAGGTTCCAGCCACCCGCTGGCTCGTGCCATTCTGGAAAAAGCCGCAGAGGCAACGCTACCGCAGGTGAATGGCTTTCGGACGCTGCGCGGTCTGGGTGTGAGTGGAGAAGCGGAAGGTCATACCTTGCTGCTGGGCAACCAGGCATTATTGAATGAACAGCAGGTAGATACCACGGAAATGGATGCGGAGATTGCAGCCCGTGCTTCCCAGGGTTCCACCCCGGTGCTGCTGGCGATTGACGGTAAAGCGGCGGCATTGCTGGCGGTACGTGACCCCCTGCGTAGCGACAGCGTGGCAGCGCTCCAGCGGCTGCACCGTGCGGGCTACCGTCTGGTGATGTTAACCGGTGATAACCCCACAACCGCCAACGCGATTGCGAAAGAGGCCGGTATTGATGAGGTGATTGCAGGCGTATTACCGGACGGTAAAGCCGATGCTATCAAGCGCCTGCAAAGTCAGGGGCGCCAGGTGGCGATGGTGGGCGATGGCATCAACGATGCACCGGCACTGGCGCAGGCTGATGTGGGTATCGCGATGGGCGGCGGCAGTGATGTGGCGATTGAAACCGCGGCTATCACGTTGATGCGCCATAGTTTGATGGGAGTGGCGGATGCGCTTGCCATCTCACGCGCCACGCTGCGTAATATGAAGCAGAACCTGCTGGGGGCGTTTATCTATAACAGCATCGGTATCCCGGTAGCCGCCGGTATTCTGTGGCCGCTCACCGGAACGTTGCTCAACCCGGTCGTCGCCGGTGCGGCAATGGCGCTCTCTTCGATTACCGTGGTGAGCAATGCCAACCGCCTGTTACGGTTTAAACCGAAAGAGTGATCAATTGTCGGATGGCTGTCCCGCCATCCATTTTGCGCGAACGTTGTAAGCCGGATAAGCGTTAGCGCCATCCGGCAATTCGCGCATTGCGCCTTCTCTCCCCACGCGTTAGCATGACGTTCTACTAAGGGAGGTCGTATGGATCTGATGTACTGGGTAAAATCGTTCTGGCGCGCATTGCGCGGCAACCATTATACCTGGCCTGCCATCGACGTTGTCCTTCCCGGTAATCGCCATTTTCATCTGGTCGGCAGTATCCATATGGGCAGTCGCGATATGGCTCCCCTCCCCGCCAAATTACTGAAAAAGCTCAGGCAAGCCGATGCGTTGATCGTTGAAGCCGACGTCTCCGGCGACGATACCCCATTTGTGAATCTCCCCACGTTTGCCGCGCTGGAAGAACGCATCAGTGAAGAGCAGTTGCATCATCTGCATAAAGTCACCGATGAACTGGGGATCTCTGCGTCTCTCTTTTCAACCCAGCCGCTGTGGCAAATCGCGATGGTCTTACAGGCCACCCAGGCGCAACAGCTGGGATTGCGCGCTGAATACGGCATCGACTACCAATTGCTGAAGGCCGCGAAGCAGGCACAAAAAACCATTATTGAGCTGGAAGGGGCGTCCAGCCAGATTGCGCTCCTGTGCCAGTTGCCCGATAACGGTCTGGCGTTGCTGAACGATACGCTGACACACTGGCACACCAACGCCAGGTTGCTGCAGCAGATGATGAGCTGGTGGCTGAAAACGCCACCGCAAAATAACGATCTCACGCTGCCGAATACCTTCAGTCAGTCGTTATATGATGTGCTTATGCATCAGCGTAATATCGCCTGGCGGGATCAACTCTACGCCATGCCTCCCGGCCAGTACGTCGTCGCGGTGGGGGCGCTGCATCTTTATGGAGAAGGGAACTTACCGGAACTGATGCGCTAAAAAAATGGCCAATATTTCTATTGGCCCGTCAAAGAGGAATTTCATCTTTATTATTATGCCGGACTCGGGTCCGGATCTTCCGATTGTCGCTCAAAGTTGCTGCAACTGCCAAGATCTATTGCGCAAGATTGTACTATTTTTTCGTCTGCCTTCGGGCGTATGCTGATGGCATATCACGTTTGTAGTAAGAAGGACCGTTATGACTCCCGCCGTTAAGTTACTCGAAAAGAACAAGATCCCGTTTAACATCCATACCTACGATCACGACCCGAATGAAACCAATTTTGGTGATGAGGTGGTGCGTAAATTAGGATTAAATGCCGATCAGGTTTACAAAACGCTGTTGGTTGCCGTGAATGGCGACATGAAACAACTGGCTGTCGCCGTCACACCGGTAGCCGGACAGTTAGATCTGAAAAAAGTCGCCAAAGCGCTGGGCGCCAAAAAGGTCGATATGGCTGACCCGATGGTGGCGCAACGTACGACAGGATATCTGGTGGGCGGTATCAGCCCGCTGGGGCAAAAAAAACGGCTGCCAACGCTGATTGATGCGCCAGCCCAGACGTTCGCCACTATTTATGTTTCAGGCGGCAAACGCGGGCTGGATATTGAACTCGCGGCGGGCGATCTGGCGAAGATCCTCGACGCTAAGTTTGCGGATATTGCGCGCCGGGATTGAGTGTTTTGCCGGATGGCGACGCAAGCACCATCCGGCAACCCGGAGCTACTGCCAGGAGACCTCATTCTGAGGTTCGTAAGTACTCGCATCCAGCGGCGAGTTCTGCTCAATGTACTGTTTGAGCACTTCCGCATCAATAAATCCGGTATTCACATAACCGGGTTTATTATCTATTCGCGGATAACCGTCGCCGCCCGTAGCGTTAAAACTCAACGTCGCCATCCGGTAGGTTTTCGCCGGATCTACAGGTTCTCCTTTGATTTTTAAATCATTGAGCTTGCCGTCCTTCGCCACAAAACTGACATTGGCGAACTGCGGATAAGCGCCTGAATCCGGCTTCATCTGCGCCACGGCGGTCAGATAGTCAATCACCTCTTGCCCGCTCATGTCGGCATACACCACGATGTTGCCGAACGGTTGTACCTTCAGCACGCTCTTATAAGTGATATTGCCGCCTTCAATGGAATCCCGAATACCGCCGCCGCTCATCACGCCAAAATCAGCGCTGGTGCGCGTCATTTGCGCGGCAAGCAGCAGATGCCCCATGTTGGTCTGCACAAAACGGACTTTACTGCGATCGCCTTCAAGACGGCTGTTCACACTGCCAATTTTCACATCCAGTTGCGCTTTACCTTTATTCTGGAACGGCGTCAGCAAAGAGAGCATTTGCGGGTTCTCAGCGATTTCCGGGGTGTAAAGTACGTGCTCACTTTTCCCGTTATCCCAGGTCACTTTCTTCTTCAGATTCACGGGAATGAGTTGGTAGTTCACCATTTTCATCTCGCCACTACGGAACTCAAAATCGGCCCGCCCGACGTATTTCCCCCACTCATGCGCCTGCACAATCCAGATACCATTTTGTTTGTCCGGCGCGCATGGTGTACCCGGCACATAATTAACCTGCTTTTTATTTTCCGCCGCCATACACACCGGATCTTGTGAGTGACCACCCACAATCATCGCCAGCGCCCCCGCTGGCAGACTGCGCGCCATTTCGACATCGCCCGGCGCGTTCGACCCGTGATTGCCGTTGTCATAGTGCCCCATGTGTGTGGTGGCGATAATGACATCCGGCTTTTCATTGATTTGCAGCTCCTGGATCACCAGATTGGCTTCTTCAGCCGGTTTGCGGAACTCGATGTCGGTGAAAAACTCCGGATTGCCAATTTTTGCCGTATCATCCGTGGTCAAACCGATAACGGCGATTTTCAGATCCTGTCGCTTAAAAATAGCCCAGGGTTTGAACAGGCGTTCACCGGTGCTTTTCTGATAGATATTGGCAGACAGAAAAGGAAACTTAGCCCACTTTTCCTGCTGGCGAAGCACAGTGAGCGGGTTATCAAATTCGTGGTTCCCGACGGCCATCGCATCATAGCCAATCAGATTCATGCCCCGGAAATCGGGCTCTGCATCTTGCAGATCTGACTCTGGAACCCCCGTGTTGATATCACCGCCTGAGAGCAACAGCACGCTGCCGCCTTCCTGCGCAACCTCTTTACGAATGCCGTCCACCAGCGTTTTTTGTGCTGAAAGACCGTATTCGCCGTATTCGCTACGCCAGAAGTGACCATGATGATCGTTGGTATGCAGAACCGTTATTTTATAGGTTTTATCTTTCTCATAAGCCTGCGCAGGCTGGCCCGCCAGTGCGAACGCAGCGAACACCGCCAGCGCCACGCCCCGCTTCAAAAATTTCATGTTTCTCTCCCTGACCCAATCTCAACCGCTGAAATGACAATGATATGAAATAATAGCCGAAAATGTTTTCAGAATTGAGACTTCCTTCAAACACCATCCGCAGGTATGTTAGTCAGGTAATAATTACAACGCAGACTATCTCCGACATCGCAAACAAAACAACAGAAGTGACGTTCTATGGCAATGAGTGAACCAACCCAGCCGTTAGCGAGCGCGCCTGCGCCCGTTGCTCAGGCACGTACGTCGTTTCGCATTTTAGGCGCCATCAGCCTTTCCCACTTGCTAAACGATATGATTCAGTCGCTGATCCTGGCGATTTACCCACTGTTACAATCCGAGTTCTCGCTCACTTTTATGCAGGTAGGGATGATCACCCTCACCTATCAGTTAGCGTCTTCTCTGCTCCAGCCAGTGGTCGGTTACTGGACGGATAAATACCCCATGCCGTGGTCGCTGCCGATTGGGATGTGTTTCACATTGAGCGGTCTGGTATTACTGGCGATGGCCGGCAGTTATGGCACGGTACTGTTAGCTGCGGCGCTGGTCGGCACCGGTTCGTCGGTGTTTCATCCGGAATCCTCCCGCGTGGCGCGAATGGCTTCAGGCGGGCGCCACGGCCTCGCGCAGTCAATCTTCCAGGTGGGCGGTAACTTTGGCAGCTCGCTTGGCCCTTTGCTCGCTGCGGTGATCATCGCCCCCTACGGCAAAGGGAATGTGGCCTGGTTTGTGTTGGCCGCACTGCTGGCGATTGTGGTGCTGGCGCAGATAAGCCGCTGGTATGCCGCGCAGCATCGGATGAGTAAAGGAAAACCTAAAGCGGTGATAACCAATCCGCTCCCACGCAACAAAGTGGTACTCGCCGTTTGCATCCTGTTAATCCTGATATTCTCCAAATACTTCTATATGGCGAGCATCAGCAGCTATTACACCTTTTATCTGATGCAAAAATTCGGATTATCGGTACAAAACGCGCAAATACATCTGTTTGCCTTTCTGTTCGCCGTTGCCGCGGGAACATTGATTGGCGGGCCTTTGGGTGACAAGATCGGCAGGAAATATGTAATTTGGGGCTCTATTCTGGGTGTTGCGCCTTTTACCCTCGTTTTACCCTATGCAACCCTCTACTGGACGGGCGTTTTAACCGTGATCATTGGTTTTATCCTCGCCTCTGCCTTTTCTGCCATCCTGGTCTATGCTCAGGAGCTGCTTCCGGGTCGTATCGGCATGGTTTCCGGTCTGTTTTTCGGTTTTGCCTTCGGTATGGGTGGCCTTGGCGCTGCCGTGTTAGGGCTGATTGCCGACCATACCAGTATCGACCTGGTCTACAAAATCTGCGCTTTCCTGCCTCTTCTGGGGATACTGACCATATTCTTGCCTGATAACCGGCATAAAGCCTGATTTTCCTGTGGCCAAAGGCAAACTTTGGCCACACTCACTTCCAGTCACCATAAGCCTTTGCTGCTCATAGACTCTCTTCGTTTTCCGATCCGTGCGCTTTACAGTCTAAATTCCATTTTTCATCAAATTTCAATAATTATTCATAAACATAAACATCAAAATTGTCATAAACTATTACCTGGAATTTTGGTTTCCAGGCCAAAAATGGATCAACACACCCCAGAAAGGAGACGGAATGCATCACGCCACCCCGCTTATCACCACCATTGTAGGCGGCCTTGTGCTCGCTTTTATATTTGGCATGCTTGCCAATAAACTGCGTATTTCTCCTCTGGTGGGATATCTGTTAGCGGGCGTTCTGGCCGGTCCTTTTACGCCTGGTTTTGTGGCTGATACTAAACTTGCGCCTGAACTGGCGGAACTTGGCGTTATCCTGCTGATGTTCGGCGTCGGGTTGCATTTCTCTCTGAAGGATTTGATGGCGGTAAAGGCCATCGCCATTCCCGGTGCGATCGCCCAGATAGCCGTGGCGACGTTACTGGGTATGGCGCTTTCCGCAGTGCTGGGCTGGTCGCCAATGACCGGCATCGTCTTTGGGTTATGTCTTTCCACCGCCAGTACCGTGGTACTGTTGCGAGCACTTGAAGAACGACAGCTTATCGATAGCCAGCGTGGGCAAATCGCCATTGGCTGGCTGATTGTTGAAGATCTGGTGATGGTGCTGACGCTGGTTCTGCTGCCTGCCGTTGCCGGCATGATGGAAAAGGACAATGTCGGTTTTGCGTCCCTGGCCATCGACATGGGCATTACCATCGGTAAAGTGGTCGCGTTTATCGCCATTATGATGCTGGTCGGGCGTCGCCTGGTGCCGTGGATTATGGCGCGTAGCGCAGCGACAGGCTCAAGAGAGCTGTTTACCCTTTCCGTGCTGGCGCTGGCGTTGGGGATCGCCTTTGGCGCGGTCGAACTGTTTGACGTCTCCTTTGCGCTGGGGGCTTTCTTCGCCGGGATGGTGCTGAACGAGTCAGAACTGAGCCACCGCGCGGCACATGACACGCTGCCGCTGCGCGATGCGTTTGCCGTCCTGTTCTTTGTTTCCGTCGGTATGTTGTTTGATCCGCTGATTCTGATTCAACAACCGCTGGCCGTTCTGGCGACGCTGGTCATTATTATTTTCGGTAAATCCGTCGCCGCCTTTTTCCTCGTGCGCCTGTTTGGCCACTCGCAGCGTACCGCGTTAACCATTGCCACCAGCCTTGCGCAAATTGGTGAGTTTGCGTTTATTCTGGCGGGACTGGGGATGGCGCTGAATCTGCTGCCGCAAGCCGGGCAGAATCTTGTTCTGGCAGGGGCGATCCTCTCGATTATGCTCAATCCGGTGCTGTTTGCCGTGCTGGAAAAATATCTCGCGAAAACCGAAACCCTCGAAGAACAAACCCTGGAAGAAGCCATCGAAGAAGAGAAGCAGATCCCGGTGGATATTTGCAATCACGCGCTGCTGGTCGGCTTTGGTCGCGTTGGCAGCCTGCTGGGCGAGAAATTAATGGCGGCGGGTATTCCGCTGGTGGTCATCGAAACCTCGCGTACCCGTGTTGATGAGCTACGTGAACGCGGGATCCGCGCCGTGTTAGGCAACGCCGCTAATGAAGAGATCATGAATCTGGCGCATCTGGACTGCGCCCGCTGGCTGCTTCTGACCATTCCAAATGGGTATGAAGCGGGTGAGATTGTCGCGTCGGCGCGTGAAAAATGCCCGGATATCGAAATTATCGCCCGCGCGCATTATGACGATGAAGTGGAATACATTACCGAACGGGGAGCGAATCAGGTAGTCATGGGCGAGCGTGAAATCGCGCGTACCATGCTGGAACTGCTGGAAACGCCTCCCGCTGGTGAAGTGGTGACGGGATAACGTTGTTATTTGCCTGATGGCGACGCAGATGCGTCTTATCAGGCCTACATGATTGCCCGATAAGCGAAGCGCCATCGGGCAAACAACATCAACGATCCCAGTACGACTCTTCGAGACTATCTTCACGCTCCGGCAGACCGCGCGTTAAACGTGGCGAGTGCTGATTAAGCACCTGATAACTCACGCGGTTAGCATATTTACACACCTGCGCTAATGACGAATAGGTCAGCCAGTTGAATTGGTGTTTGCTGGAATTCGGCACGCTGGCACGGTGATAACTGTTGGCGGTGATATCGTGTAACAGCGCCGCCAGCGCACCGTCGCCCGCCCCATTCGTGTTCATAATTTTTTCCGGCCCCCCCATGTATGGCGCGATATGCGAATAAATACGCAGTGGGGTGATGCAATCTTTGTGGCGCATTGCACGGCTAAACTCGTACTGGTTAAACTCAGCAATCGCGCCCGGCAGCAGCGGATGTTGTGTTTTGCGTTTAACAGAATCTTCAGTAAAACCGGCCATATACAGACCGATCGGACCGGCGGTGCAGAGCACCAGATCAACCCAATCCAACGCTTTATCGGATGCCAGCAGCGGATCGGTTTCCCCGGTCAGCGCCTGCGCTTCTTCTTCGTTCATCGCAAGGATAGAGACATTCTCTTTCAGGAACGCCTGCCACCACTGCGGATTGTCGGCAATGACGAACTTCGTCCCGAGGGTCAGCACCACCGGGACATTGTGCTTTTTGGCGTATTCAATCGCCTTCATGGTGGCTTCCGGCATCGGCTCACCCGGTTTGCAACGCACCAGATAGGAGGTCAGGACCAGCGCAGAGGCTCCGGCAATCACCGACTCCGGAATACTGTCCGCATGCAGTTGGTTCATGTGCCCGGGGCTTATCGCAAACGTGCGTTCACCGGACTCGCCAATCAACGTAAAACAACGACCAATCGGCCCATCAACGCCCTGCAGATAGTTCAGGTCGGTACGGCTGGAGGTATTACACAAATAGCGATAGGCATAGCCGCCAATTTCGATATTGCTGCACATCACGCCGAGTAGTACGGAACGATCATCGGCCAACACAGAGTAGTTGTGCATGGTATTGCCGATAGTGCCGCCGGCAAATTGATGGGTGATCAGATCCTCGCGCACCAGTTCCTGATACAGCGCTTCCGCCACATCATCTTCAATGACCAGCGAATGTCCGGCACTCAATCCATAACGTTGTACAAAGTCGTCATCAACTTTGGCTTCAATGTCCACCAGGGTCTGATCGATACCCACGACCCATGCCGCGCTGGTCTCGTTTTCGGGTTGAATTTGCTGCAGCAGCGGATCGCGCGCATTAACGGGGAAATAGTGTTTGGATTTGCGTTTACCGGGAAATTTCATGGTCGTTTTTACGGGGTGGATAACGGAGCGAAGAATGGTAGCACATTCCTTCCTGTTCGCGCGACGTGAGGCCGAGTTTCAATATCGGACGACGGGATCGCAGTTTGTCAGGCGACAGTTTCTACAATGGATGCCTTTCACAAGGAGCGTTTTATGAAACCGGAAAACAAAATCCCCGTCCTCGACAGCATCTCCGCTGAGATGAAAGCCGTGGCAAACTTTCAACAAGAAGGTCTACCCCCCTGGCCCGTGAACGGCGATATCAACGCTCAACGCCAGCACTACACCCGCGAACGGCAGTTCTGGAACGCCGATGCGCCAGAAATGGCCACCCGGGAGTGCGCCGTTCCGACCCCGTTTGGTGCGATCGCCACGCGCCTTTACTTTCCCCAATCCGAGAGCAAAGCCACCCTGTTTTACCTGCACGGCGGTGGATTTATTCTCGGCAATCTGGACACCCACGACCGGATTATGCGGCTACTGGCACATTACACCCAGTGTACGGTCATTGGCATCGATTACACCTTGTCGCCAGAAGCCCGGTACCCGCAGGCAATTGAAGAAACTGCCGCCGTATGTCAGTTCTTCCACCAACACGCGGACACCTTCTCGCTCAACATGCGGAACATCGGTTTTGCCGGCGATTCCGCAGGCGCCATGCTGTCGCTCGCCAGTGCGCTGTGGTTGCGCGACAGGCGAATTGCGTGCGGTCATGTGGTCGGGGTTCTGCTCTGGTACGGGCTGTACGGCTTGCAGGATTCGGTGAGCCGCCGTTTGTTTGGCGGCGACTGGGATGGGTTAACCCGTCAGGATCTACAGAGCTATGAACAGGCGTATCTGCGTGACGAAAACGATCGCGAATCGCCGTACTACTGCCTGTTTAACAACGATCTGACGCGCGATGTGCCGCCCTGTTTTATTGCCGGCGCGGAGTTTGATCCTTTAATTGATGACAGCCGACTGCTGCACCAGACGTTACAGGCGCATCAGCAGCCCTGCGAATACAAAATGTACCCCGGCACGCTCCACGCCTTTCTGCACTACTCGCGGATGATGAAAACCGCCGATGACGCTCTGCGCGATGGCGCGCATTACTTCACGCAGCAACTGGATGGCGCTCAGCGATAAGGCGCCGTCAGTTTCACCATCATTTCGATATGTTCTGGCGCATCATTAAGCGCCGGAATATATTCATATTTTTTACCGCCCGCCTCGAGAAAGATCTCTTTATTCTGCACCGCGATTTCTTCCAGCGTCTCCAGACAGTCTGCCGAAAATCCCGGGCACATGACCTGAATATGCCCCACGCCTTTTTCAGCCAGCATTTTCAGCGTCTCGTCAGTGTACGGTGTTAACCACGGTTCACGGCCAAAGCGGGACTGGAAGGTCATCATCACTTTTTCAGGCGCGACGCCGAGCGCAGAAACCAGCTCGCGGGTGGTATCTCGGCAACGCTGGGGGTAGTCGTCACCTTCATCGGCGTAACGCTGGGGGATACCGTGATAAGAGAGCAGCAGTAAATCCGGTTCGCCATGCTGTGCAAAGGCGGCGCGCGCGCTGTTTGCCAGCGCATCAATGTACGCGCGATCGTCGGCATAATCGCGAATAAAAGAGATCGCCGGAATACGCCGTTTCCCCGCCAGAATGCGCGCCAGTTCATCCCAGACTGCGGCAACCGTCGAGCAGGAGTATTGCGGGTAAAGCGGCAAGACCACGATGTTATCCACATTATTGGCCAACAGTTCGTCCACCGCGCTTTCCAGCGAAGGCGAACCGTAGCTCATCCCCAGCGCAACAGGGATGTCAGGCAACCTTGCGGCCAGCGCCTGCTGTTGCCTGCGGCTGTAGACCATCAACGGAGAGCCGCCTTCCTGCCAGACAGACTGGTAAAGTTTCGCCACGCGCGGCGCACGCAGCGGCAAAATCACGCCACGCAGCAGCGGCCACCATAATAGCCGGGAGGTATCGACCACACGCTTGTCGCTTAAAAATTGCTTTAGATAGCGTTTGACCGCTTCAGGCGTTGGGGCATCGGGAGTACCAAGGTTAGCCAGTAAAATACCGGTTTTCGTCTGACGCATTACCGCCTCTTCTCCATTCATATTGCGGAGAATTGTAGCGGAAAAGTGAGGAAGAAGAACTAATTGCTGCGAGAGGTAATTAGATTATGCCTGATGGCGCTACGCTTATCAGGCCTACGCGAAGACGGTAGGCCGGATAAGGTGTTCACACCGCCATCCGGCAGTGAATGCGGTAAAACTTAACCGAGGATTTTTTCCAGATCGGCACGCACAGAAGCCACAGCCTGAGTACCGTCAACTTTGGCGTATTTGGTGTTACCCGCTTCGGCTTCTTTCTGGTAGTAGCCGATCAGCGGCGCGGTCATCTGATGGTATTCAACCAGACGCTTACGTACGGTTTCTTCCTGGTCGTCTTTACGTGTGGTCAGCTCGTCGCCGGTCACATCGTCTTTACCTTCCACTTTTGGCGGATTGAATTTGACGTGGTATACACGGCCAGATGCCGCGTGAACACGACGACCCACAATGCGATCAACAATCAGCTCGTCCGGTACGTCAAACTCGAGAACATAATCGACCACGATACCCGCGTCTTTCATGGCGTCAGCCTGCGGAATCGTGCGAGGGAAACCGTCGAGCAGGAAACCGTTGCGGCAGTCTTCCTGGGCGATGCGTTCTTTCACCAGTGCAATTACCAGCTCATCGGTCACCAGTTTACCGGCGTCCATGATGTCTTTTGCTTGTTTGCCCAGCTCGGAACCCGACTTCACTGCGGCACGCAGCATATCACCGGTGGAGATTTGCGGAATACCATACTTCTCCATGATGAACTGAGCCTGAGTGCCTTTACCCGCGCCCGGAGCGCCAAGCAGAATGATACGCATTACGAAAATCCCCTTAAAGGTTGTCGATATTTTTTAAAAAGCGCTAAACGATACCACCATCACGCAATTGGCTCAAGAAAGGCGCCTTCCGCTGAAACGGTTAACAGTAGGATATCGTGAAATATTTTGAATCACGCTTTTATATACTCTAAATAATTCGAGTTGCAGGAAGTTGGTAAGTGCGCGAATCCCCAGGAGCTTACCTAAGTAAGTGACTGGGGTGAGCAAACGTAGCCAACGCACATGCAGCTTGAAGTATGACGAGTAATATTCTGCTTGCGGAATCTGCCCCTACCCCCGGCGCACCGCTTTTCCTCCCTCCTGATTCAGAACATCCAGCGCTTTCGCCACGCTCGCATCGTCCGGTACGGTAATCGTGCATACCGGGATCTGTCCCAACTCACGATGTTTCGCCATCCCTAAATTATGGTATGGCAATATTTCGCTATGCAGGATCGCGTCGTAACGGTCAGTGATAGCGCGGATCGCAGCAAGATGCTCGTCATTGAAGTTATACCCCGGAATGAGCGGGCAGCGCAGGACAACCTTTGCGCCAATCTCATTGAGCGTCTCCAGCGTGGTCTCCACCACGCGTTTGGCAATACCGGTGTGCGATTTATGCGCACGCACATCGGTCACCTTATAATCGAGCAGAAAAAGATCCACCCAGGGGGCAATCTCGCGATACCGCTCAGGGCGTGATGCGCCGTTTGTTTCGATACAGACATGCAACCCTGCGGCTTTCGCCGCTTTTGCAAGCGCTAACGCAAAGGGGAACTGGAACATCGCCTCCCCTCCGGATAACGTTATCCCGCCCCCTGTTTTCTCGAAGTAGGGCTTGTCCTTGATGACCTCGGCGATAATACCGTCAACATCTCTGGTCTGGCCGTAGATTTTAAGCGCTTGCGCCGGGCACGCCTCAACGCAGCGTCCGCACGCCTGACAGGCAGCATAATCAATCTCATGCCGCCCTTGTGCGAATTGGTGGCAACCGTGCGGGCAAACCTCAGCACATCGCTGACATTGCAGGCACTTATGCTCCATAAACGCCAGTTGCTTTTCCGCTCTCAAAGACTCTGGGTTGTGGCACCAGACGCAGCGCATCTGGCACCCCTTCAGAAATACCGTGGTACGGATCCCTGGCCCATCGTGGAGAGAAAATTTCTGAATATCAAAAATCGTGCCCGTCTCGCTCATCACGCACCTCAGTCATTCAGCGTACGGTTGAGGATTTCCTGCTGAACGTCTCTGTCCAGATTCACAAAACGCGCGCTGAATCCGCCGACCCGCACAATCAGATTGGGGTATTTTTCCGGGTGCTGGTACGCCGCCTCCAGTTCGCCCTTTCCAACCACGCTAACCATGAGCTGCGGCCCGCCACGCTCAAAATAAGAGTGCATTAACGCCTCAACCAGCGGACGACGGGTGTTGAATAGCCCTTTGCTGAATTTGATGTTTTGTACCGAACCGGCGTGATATTTAGCATCCAGTTTCAACAACGAGTTAAGCATCGCCGTCGGGCCATTTTTATCCGCGCCGCTTTGTGGGTTGTTGGCATTGCTCATATAAATGCCTTTGTGTCGCCCGTCTGCGGAGGCGCTGGTCGCACGTCCCCATTCGGTATTCACCTGGTTGTTGATAATCACCACCAGATAGCTGTCCAGCCCAACCCGCTTCGCCGCATCACGCACGCCGTTGCAGACATACTGATGCTGCATCACCGCAAGACAATCGGCTGCATCGTCGTCATTGCCGAACTTCGTCGCGGCAATCAGCGAACGCTTCAGATCGTCATACCCTTCGAAATCCGCTTTCAGCGCCTCAATCAGCGTCATGTAGCTGTAGCGTTGCTCGGTAAAAATGACCTGTTTAATCGCGGTCAGGGAATCCGCCGCATTGGTATTGCCGTAGGTTTCGTTAGTCCCGCCCAGGTAACGCGCGCCGCCATCCAGAAGGGCTTTGCCGCGCGCCACGCAGTCTGCCGTCAGCAGCGAGGTGAATAAAAAGCCGATCTGCTCATTCATCACCTGATAAGACAACGCCTGGGCGCGCGCCGTGGTGTCAATGTAGTAATCCAGTAACCGTTGGTAGTTACTGAGCACATCATCAAAGCAGGTTATCTGTTCTGGCTGAATTAATGCCACACCACCGCTTTTCTCTTTACCATCCCAAAAATCAATGCCGCCGCTGAGCGAAATATTGAGTATTTTGAGTAAGTTCATGCAGGTGTTCGGCGTGCCGACGCTCCTTCCGGCCAGCACGAACTCGCCGCAGCCAAAGGGGACATACTGCTCAGCTTCCGCTTCCGCGACCTGCATGGCGTTCATCACCGCCGGAATGTTCACATCATCGTTATACAGAATGGGATAGGTTAACCCCGTACCAATCACCGCCAACGCCTGTTGCCAGATAGCGGTATCCATCCCCTCATAAATACGCAACGTAAATTGCGGTTCCGTATCGCCATTTTCCTCGACAGCCTGAATCGCCAGGCGGCAATAAACATCGGCATTTTTCGGGTTACGTCGCCCTTTCCCGCCGACAACAACACGGCCATTCACCGTAGTTTTACGCGCTTCAATCAGACGATAATGGGAACGAATACAGTCAATGGCTTGCCGTTCAGTGAGTCGTCCGGCCTGCAGATCCGCCACCAGCAGATCGCCAAGATAGTCATCCATGCGCCCATAGTTCACCACACCTGCGCACAGGCTATACAGCCAGCTCAATTCAATCCCCTGAATAAAGGTGGCCGGTTTATCATTGCGGATGGCAGCCAGTTCACTCATTAACAACACCAGGTGCTGACAGCGATCGGTATCCGTGCAATTGACCATTTCGTCTGCGGCCAACTGAATGTGTCGGTCAATCACCTGCTGCAAAATGCCCAGCACATCGCGAAAAGCGTGATACAACTGAACCGCCGTCTCATCCTTCACGCTCTCGGCCAGCTTCTGCTGTTGGTCAATGCGCTGAAGCAGTCCGCCAATCCCCAGCTCCATCAGTTGCGGATAATCCAGATACATCCCGCTTAAACGCGCAGTGGCAATCGCCGGGAAGTTAACATCGACAAACTTGCCCAGCGTGTCGTCGGTCAGCGCCTGGCGGAAATAGACCGTACGGGTGTCATGCTCGCGCCAGAAATGCTCAAGCGCATCAACCCTTTCCCGCTGAGCCTCTGTTTCCAGCGTTTCACGTAACTGGCTTAACTTTGCAAAATTGCAGTAGTGTCCAACGCCGCCCACAGAGGTGACGCAGCCAAAGCCAATCGGCAACGCGTCGACACGCCCCAGAATAAGATCGTCGGCCAAGGGACGGCGGAACAGCGTGGGGTAGAGTTCCTGCAGGCAGCGAACTTCACGCGCAAAGCGCTCCGGCGTTGACTGAAATGCCCTGGTGTAGGCTTCCATGATCGCGAGTTGCTCTTCCGGGCTTTTTTCACATGGGATCTTTTTATTCACGTCGACTTGTTCGGCGATAATCGGTTGTTTGCTCACTGTCCTGCCTCCATAAAAATCGTCCTTCCATTAACTTGTAATTACAAATATCCGTCTTTGACCTAAATCAAAAATTCTGAAATGAGCAAATCATCGCCAGGCAGAATGTGTGAAATCACCAGCAAATCCACACAAACGGTATGGAACGCACCATAACTCATGATCAATATCAAGATCCCTTACAGGGTAAACTTTTAGCCTCTGCGAAAGTTGTAAATACAAATAATCGTGAGAGTCTACTGTGAAGATAAACGACCTTATTCAACCGGCGTTGATTTGTCTGGATCTCAAATCAAGCCAAAAAGAGGCTGCGCTGACTGAACTCGCAGACCTGTTATTCCGCGAGAATAAAATTCGCCACACCGGGGAATTCCTCCAGGAGGTCTGGGCCAGAGAAGAGACGGGAAATACCGGATTTGAAGGCGGCGTCGCGCTTCCGCACGCCCGTAGCAGTTGTGTTGTATCACCTGCCGTCGCCATCGGCATCAGCCGTCAGGGCATTGATTATGGCGCTGAAGATGGGCAGCCAACCCACCTGATCCTGATGATCGCCTCGGCGGAGCAGGCCAGTGAAGCCCACATTGAGGTTCTGGCGCAGATCTCTTCCCGCCTGGTGGAAGATGACAGCGTCAGCCAGATCCTCGCCTGTCAGGATGTTCAGGCGGTTATGGATTATTTCTGCCAGCACAATGAAGCGTGCTCCGGGACGACAACCACCGCTGCCTCACGCGGGCTGATCATCGGCGTGACGGGTTGTCCGGTGGGAATTGCACACACCTATCTGGCCGCTGAGATGCTGGAAAAAGCGGCCGCTGAGATGGGCTATGAGGCCATTGTCGAAACCAACGGCTCTATTGGCGTAAAAAATGCGCCGACAGCGGACGATATCGCCCGGGCTGACGCCATTATTGTCGCCTGCGATAAGCAGGTCGATCTGGACCGCTTTAACGGTAAGAAAGTGGTCATCACGGGCGTCAAAGCCGCCATTAAAGATGCGCAGGGATTAATTCATCAGGCGCTGGCGGCACAACCTTATCAGGCGAAAGGTACGGTCAAAACGCAGGCGTCGACGACCACGGTACGCAGCCAGTTATACAAATCGCTGATGAACGGTGTTTCGTACATGATCCCGTTTGTCGTGACCGGCGGATTAATGATCGCGCTGGCGCTGGCGCTGGGCGGCGTGCCGACGCCGTCAGGACTGGCGATCCCGGAAGGCAGTTTATGGAACCAGGTGCTGAATGTCGGCGTCGTCGGGTTCACCCTGATGATCCCAGTCCTTGCCGGGTATATTGCTTACGCGATTGGTGAACGGCCTGCGCTAGCGCCTGGTCTTATCGGCGGTTGGATCGCCAATACCGGTTCGTTTTACGGCGCCAGCGCAGGATGCGGATTTATCGGCGCGATCATTGCCGGGCTGCTGGTGGGCTATTTCATCCGCTGGTTGACCCAACTTTCATGGCACAAAATGTTACTACCGCTGGTGCCGATCATGATTGCCCCCATCGCGGGCACCGCGTTCATTGCCGCGTTATTTATCTTTGTCATCGGTGCGCCGGTAGCCGATCTGATGGCTTTCCTTAACCATATGCTGACCAACCTTTCCACGGGCAATATTATTCTGATTGGCCTGGTGATGGGACTGATGCAGGGCTTTGACATGGGCGGTCCCTTTGGCAAAGTGGTCTTCATGTTCAGCGTGGGTCTTATCGCTCAGGGGCAAACGCAGTTTATGGGCGCGCAGGCGGCAGCTATCCCGGTGGCTCCGCTGGGCATGGCGTTGGCGGCCTTTATCGGCAAGCGTTTCAATTTGTTTGACGATGAAGAGTTCGAAAACGGCAAAGCTGCGGCAGCGATGGGGCTGGTCGGTATTTCGGAAGGCGCGATTCCCTTTGCCGCCCGCGATCCGCTGTCTGTGATCCCGGCGAACATGATTGGCTCTGCGGTGGCATGCATCCTCGGCTTTGTTTTCGGCCTGCACTGCAATGTCGCGCATGGCGGTCCGATTATTGTATTGCTGGGTGGTTTTGATCAGCCGTTAATGGCGCTCGTTGCGATGGGCTGCGGTATTATCACCACTGCCGTCATTGCTATTGCGCTCAAACGACTTAGAATGACGAAAAAGCAGCAGTTTTTAGCTCAACCACAAGCCTAAAATATAGGGCGCGTCGTAAGACGCGCCACAATGGACGCCATGAAGTATCTTGATATCTATCTGTTGTTAAGAGAGAAAATCCTTAAAGGTGAATACGCTGCCGGTGAACCGGTAGAAGGTGAACATGCCCTTGCTGAGCGCTATGGCGTCAGCCGCCCTACCATTCAGAAAGCCGTTGCGCGCCTGAAAAGGGAATCGTTCGTCCATACCCGACAAGGTTCAGGGATCTTCGTTAATCCACCTGAGTTTTACCAGGACAACAATGTCATTACGCTGTCGGAACGTATTCACCGCGATCAAACGCTGGATAACGTGGTGCTCAGTTATGATATTCAGTCTACCTTTACTGAGGTAGCGGCGCTGTTCGACTTACCGCCAGAGACCCCATTGATTCACTATCGCCGAATGCGAATCATCAACCAACAGCCCGCCATCATTGAAGAAACCTGGATGCCGCAGGCGCTATTTCCGGAGTTTACGCAGGAAAACTGCCGCCAGTCAGTACTCCACTACATTGAACAAACCTGTGGTTACGCCATCAGTCACGACGTCAAAATATGGTCGGGAAAAATACTCAATGCGGATGAGGGCTGGCTTTTACGGCTACCGGAAGGACAAGTGAGTCTCTGCATCACCCACAAGGTCTATTTGCAAAGCGGTCAACTGGCGCAATACACCCAGGAAACGCTGGCGACAAATAGCGTTACGACGGTGTCGATGCGCTAAAACGAAAAAAGGGCAACCTGCGTTGCCCTTCTCATTGTGATGCTCAGTGGCGGGTAAAAATTACGACACCAGCAGTTGGTTCATACGACGGATGAACTGGTTAGGATCTTCCAGCGTGCCGCGCTCAGCGAACAGCGCCTGATCCAGCAACAATTCGACCCACTCTTTGAACTGCGCTTCATCCTGGGTATCTGCCGTGCGTTTCACCAGCACGTGATCCGGGTTGAGTTCAAAGATGTATTTCACCTCGGGTACTGCCTGGCCCGCAGCGGCAAACAGTTTCGCCATCTGGGTGCTCATTTCGTCCGCATCGGTCGTCACGATGGCTGGCGTATCCGTCAGACGGTGCGTCAGACGCACTTCTTTCACGCGCTCGCCCAGCAGGGTTTTCACGCGCTCAACGAACGGGGTCAGCGCTTTTTCAGCTTCTTTCGCGCTTTCGTCCACTTCATCTGCCAGCTTATCGATTGACTCGTCCGCTTTGGCAACAGACTGGAACGGCTTGCCGTCGAACTCGGTCAGGTAGTTCATCATCCACTCATCGATGCGGTCAGAAAGCAGCAGCACTTCGATGCCTTTCTTACGCAGCAGTTCCAGATGCGGGCTGCTCTTCGCCGCCGCATAGCTGTCGGCGGTGATGTAGTAGATCTTCTCCTGCCCTTCTTTCATCCGGGAGATGTACTCTTCCAGAGAAACGGTCTGCGCAGAAGAGTCGGTGTGCGTAGAGGCGAAACGCATCAGTTTGGCAATCGCTTCCTGGTTAGCGTGATCTTCCGCCGGGCCTTCTTTCAGCACCAGACCGAACTGCTTCCAGAATGTCTGATATTTTTCCGCGTCGTCTTTCGCCAGTTTTTCCAGCATCTGCAATACGCGTTTGGTCAGCGCACTGCGCAGATTGCGGGTCACTGTGCTGTCCTGCAGAATTTCACGGGAAACGTTCAGCGGCAGATCGTTGGAGTCGATCAGGCCACGGACAAAGCGCAGGTAGTTCGGCATGAATTGCTCTGCGTCATCCATAATAAACACGCGCTGAACGTACAGTTTCAGACCGTGCTTGTGATCGCGGTTCCACATATCCCACGGCGCCTGCGACGGGATGTACAGCAGGCTGGTGTACTCCTGCTTCCCTTCCACGCGGTTGTGGCTCCAGGTCAGCGGGTCAGTGAAATCGTGAGCAATGTGCTTATAGAATTCGTTGTATTCGTCGTCTTTGATTTCAGACTTGTTACGCGTCCACAACGCCTGCGCCTTGTTGATTTTTTCCCAGGAAACCACGGTTTCACCGTCTTTCTCTTCCTGTTTTTCAATCTCTACCGGCAGTGCGATATGGTCGGAATATTTGCTGATGATGGAACGTACGCGCCAGTCATCGAGGAACTCGTCTTCACCTTCACGCAGGTGCAGGGTGATTTCCGTTCCGCGATCCTCTTTAGTAATATCGGCAACGGTGTATTCGCCTTCACCAGCCGATTCCCAGAACACGCCATTTTCCGGCTTGTCACCCGCCGCGCGGGTGCGTACGGTCACTTTATCGGCAACGATAAACGCGGAATAGAAACCGACCCCGAACTGACCGATAAGCTGGCTGTCTTTCGCCTGATCGGAGCCCATAGATTCGAGGAAAGATTTGGTGCCGGACTTCGCGATGGTCCCCAGATGATCGATAACATCGTCACGGTTCATCCCCACGCCGTTATCGGCAATGGTCAAGGTACGCTTTTCTTTATCAAAGGAGACACGCACACGCAGCTCGCCGTCGCCTTCATACAGGTCCGGGTTAGACAGCGCGCGAAAACGCAGCTTGTCTGCCGCATCCGAGGCGTTAGAGATAAGCTCACGCAGGAAGATTTCTTTATTGGAATACAGAGAATGGATCATCAGATGCAGAAGCTGTTTTACTTCTGACTGAAAACCACGGGTTTCTTGTCCTTTCATGTAGATCTACCTCAACAATGCCATTTTTAATGGTAAAAAACAGGTTGAGGGGGAAATGGGGACGAACGGAATGGATTTCAAGCGGAAGCGGCGAAAACCGCCCCCGTTTGGTTAAAAACGAATCTTATGACGCCCGGCAAGAGAGTGCGACAGCGTGGTGCCATCGACCATCTCCAGTTCACCGCCGACCGGCACGCCATGAGCGATACGGCTGGCTTCAACGTCATATTGCGCGCAAAGCTCGGCAATATAGTTCGCGGTGGCTTCCCCTTCGACCGTTGGGTTGGTCGCGAGGATCACTTCACTGAGTTGCTCGGTAGCCAGTCGCTGCTCCAGACGGTCAAGACCAATATCATCCGGTCCAATACCGTCCAGCGGCGACAGGTGCCCCATGAGTACGAAGTAACGCCCGGAAAACTGCCCGGTTTGCTCAATGGCGTAGATGTCCGCAGGACTCTCTACGACACAAATTTGACCGTTCTCCTGACGACGCGGATTCGAACAGATGTTACACACGTCCTGCTCGGTGAAGGTGCGGCAATCGGCGCAGTGACCGATCTCCGACATCGCCTTCGTCAGCGCCTGCGCCAGACGCATCCCGCCGCTGCGATCGCGTTGCAGTAACGTGAACGCCATACGCTGCGCTGACTTGGGGCCAACGCCCGGCAGGCAACGCAGCGCTTCCATCAGCTGTGTTAACAGCGGGCTGGTTTGCATCAGAACGGCATCTTAAAGCCTGGCGGCAATTGCATGCCGGAGGAGACGGATGCCATTTTCTCTTTCTGGGTCTCTTCGATGCGACGAGCAGCATCGTTGAACGCCGCTGCAACCAAATCTTCCAGCATCTCTTTGTCGTCTTCCAGCAGGCTTGGATCGATCTCCACGCGACGGCAGTTATGCGCGCCGTTAATGGTCACTTTCACAAGGCCAGCGCCAGATTCGCCGGTCACTTCCAGTTTCGCAACTTCTTCCTGCATCTGCTGCATTTTTTCTTGCATCTGCTGGGCCTGTTTCATCAGGTTACCCAGACCGCCTTTACCAAACATAGGCTTCTCTCTCAATCACGTTAAGGGATGACGACCATAAGCACAGCTTACGATCAAATGGGGCGGATACTCTCTTCATCCAGGTCTGCGTCGAAGAAACGGCGCAACGTCTGAATGTTATTATCCGCAATAATCGACTCACGCGCCTGCGCGAGTTTCTCTTCATAAATTGCCTGACGCCACTCGAGCGGTGTTCGCTCCGCCGGATTATCGTCTTCAACGATGGTCAGTTCAACCGACGAGCCCGTTAAGGCGCTTAACGCCTCGGCTAACTTTTGCTGCGCGCCGCTGGAATTGAGGTGCCGCTGCGTGGAACGCAGGTGTAAACACACGGTATTGCCGTTTTCCTCTTTCCACGCGTTTAACGCGACCTGCTCCACCAGTTTTGGCAGTGAAAGCTGGCTCACCTGCGCCGCCCACGGGTCGCGCTCAATCGCTTCCGCCGCCAGTTTGGCCGCCAGCTCCGGCGTTTTTTCATGCTCCAGCGCTTTTTTCAGCGCTTTTGGCGTGGCGACAACCTCTTTCACTTCAGCAACCGGATTGGTTGCCTTCCAGCGATAGGCTTCTTTCTTCGCGGGCGTCTTTTCCAGCGCAGAAGGTGCCGGACGCGCCTGAACACGTTCGGACACGGAGGCCAGTCTTTCCAGCGCAGCATTATTCACCGGCCGCGCGCGGGTAGCGGCTGCCGGTTCACTCTTTTTTGCTTTGGTTGCTCCCTGAGCACGCTGCAGTTGATTACGCGCCGCCAGTACCTGACTGGTGGATTCCGGTAACGGAGCCTCAGGTGCCTGATGCACAGGAGCAGCGTGTTGTGACATCGGTGTCGGGGTCACGATTGCTGTCGGGGCGACCGGCGCAAAAGCGGGTTGCGAAACCTCAGGCTCCGGGAGCGGCATACGCGGGTGGAACGCCAGCGCACGCAGCAGCGTCATTTCAACGCCCATCCGCCGGTCCGGCGCATAAGGCAGCTCTTTACGACCGATCAACAGCGTCTGATAGTAGAGCTGAATATCGGTTGGCGGCACGACCCGCGCCAGTTCACGCATGCGCTGTTCAATAGCCGCCATGTCGCTACCGAGCGCCGCTGGTGAAAGCTGTACCATCGCAATGCGGTGCAGCAGGCCCAACATCTCAACCAACAGCGCTTCCCATTCAATCCCCCGCGCGGCCGCCTCGTTTACCAGCGACATCACACGCTCGCCGTTGGCTTCCACCACAGCTTCTACAAGAGAAAGCGCCTGGTCGTCGTCCAGGGTACCGAGCATCGCGCTCACCGCCTGATTGGAGACCAGACCGTCGCCGCTAGCGATCGCCTGATCCGTCAGACTCAGCGCATCGCGCAAACTGCCGTCCGCCGCGCGGGACAACAATTGCAGTGCACGCGGTTCATGGCTGATGTGTTCTTCGTTGAGGATATGCTCAAGCTGGTGACGAATTTGATCGACATCCAGCGCTTTGAGATGAAATTGCAGACAACGCGACAGGATCGTCACCGGCAGCTTCTGCGGATCGGTCGTCGCCAGCAGAAACTTCACATGTGCTGGCGGTTCTTCAAGGGTTTTTAGCAGCGCGTTGAAGCTGTGACGCGACAGCATGTGCACTTCATCGATCAGGTAGACCTTGAAGCGACCACGCGCAGGCGCGTACTGAACGTTATCCAGCAGGTCACGGGTGTCTTCAACTTTGGTGCGCGACGCGGCGTCGATCTCAATCAGATCGACAAAACGCCCCTGCTCGATTTCACGGCAGTTATCACACACGCCGCATGGGGTGGCGGTAATGCCGGTTTCACAATTCAGCCCTTTCGCCAGCAAACGGGCGATAGAGGTTTTCCCGACGCCACGGGTGCCGGAAAAAAGATAAGCATGATGAATACGCCCTAACGACAAGCCGTTCGCCAGTGCGGTCAGCACATGTTCCTGGCCGACGACGTCAGCAAAGGTTTGTGGGCGCCATTTTCGGGCTAAGACCTGATAACTCATTGGCAGGCTCTGAAACGCTGGAAGGTGGATTCACGAAGGGGTAATGCTAACACAACCTCGCAGATACAGCGAGGTTGTGTCTCTTGCTAATGCATCAGACGCAGATAGCCTGAATCAATGTCCCGGGAAAGGCACCAGGCTATAGCACGTCAGTCCCTGTTTTTCCAGGCGTTGCTCGCCGCCGAGATCGAACAGATTGATGATAAAGGCCGCATCCGTCACTTCACCACCCAGACGGCGGATCAGTTTTACGGTCGCTTCAATGGTTCCACCGGTTGCCAGCAGATCATCAACCACCAGAACTTTGTCGCCCGGTTTGATGGCATCGACATGAATTTCCAGCTGGTCGGTGCCGTACTCCAGTTCATAGCTCTCAGCGATCGTTTCACGTGGCAATTTACGCGGTTTACGCACAGGAACAAAGCCAACGTTCAGGCCCAGAGCTACCGGCGCGCCAAACAGGAAGCCGCGCGCTTCAGTGCCGACGACTTTGGTGATGCCCGCATCTTTGTATCGCTCAACCAGCAATTCAATGCTAAGCGCGTACGCTTTCGGGTCTTCCAGTAAGCTGGTGACATCACGGAAAAGAATGCCCGGTTTTGGGTAGTCGTGAATGCTTTTGATGCTATTTTTAAGAAACTCAAGCTGCTGTGCAGTCGCGGTCATGGATATATGCCTGCTAAGAACGGTGTTACTCACGGCGCAATCATATCGGGTCAAAAGTAACGATTGTATAACCTTTGACCGCCTGCGCCTGTGCTCGAAAACGGTCGAATTTACTGACTGTTGGCAACAATTGCAACAGAGATTATGGTGCTTCAGTGCTTTTGTTGCTTTTCATCAATCACCGGGATCCGCCACAGAAAAATGAGTAGACAGCTTAGAATGGCCAGTAACAGTATCCGGACCCACATCATATTGACCAGCCACAGAGAAACACCGAAGGTTATCAATATAAGGATGATCGCCCGTGGCTTGGCACCAGGAGGCATTGCGTGATGCTGTTGCCAATAGCGAAGGTATCCGCCAAACCACGAGCGATAAAGTAACCAGTCGTGAAAACGCGGCGATGAACGGGCGAAGCACCAGGCCGCCAGCAAAATAAAAGGCGTGGTGGGCAACAGCGGCAGTACAACACCCAATGTTCCCAGCACTACCGCCAGCCAGCCAATAATGATTAAAATAATACGTTGCATAATAAGAGTATCTGGAACACCTGAATGCTACTTTAGCATAACGGTTATCATTTTCATCGGAGTGTTAAATTGAAAACCGACATGCTGTTACAGAAGCTGGAAGAGCAACTCATTAACCTGCGTCAGCGTTGCGCTCCGCAGGCATTGCATGCAACGCTTAGCCCTCGCTTTGACCGTCATCTTTTTCATACACGCAGCACATTGCTACAGGACTATCTGGAGGAAGCCGGAGAAAACCTGACCGCCCTGCGCCATGCTGTTGATCAACAGCAGTTGCCCCAAATCGCCTGGCTTGCTGAACATCTTGCCTCCCAGATGGAAGCGATTTCACGTGAAACCGCCTCGTGGTCACTCAGGGTATGGGACAGCGCCTCTCCGACACTCACCCGTTGGCAACGCAAGCGTGTTCAGCACCAGCAATTTGAGCGCCGTTTGCTGGAAATGACGCAAGAGCGTAAAGCCCTGCTCGCCAGGGCTACCCGTCTGGATGATCAACAGAGATTGCATCGTGAAGTGGAAGCCTATGAGGCACGTCTGGCGCGCTGTCGCCACGCACTGGAAAAAATCGAAAACGTTCTGGCACGTTTAACCCGTTAACACCCGGAGAATCTATGTCGCTTGAAAACGCCCCTGACGAGGTCAAACTGGCCGTTGATTTGATTATGTTATTAGAAGAGCACAACGTCGCACCCGACACGGTGCTGAAAGCGCTGGAGATTATAAAGCGGGACTATGAAAGGAAAACTCAGCAGCTCGCCTCCTCCCAGGAAGGGAGCTGCTGAAAGCAAAAAACGCGTTTAGCCCATCGCTGGCGCAGGTTCGTTGTCTTTGATCTCGCGTTTCACTTCTGTCACCTCATCTCCCTTCTCGTTGCGCAGATGCACTTCAAGCTGGTTAAAGGCGATGTCGATGTTATTTTCACGACACAGACGATCAATCGCACGGTTCAGTTCATCTACCGTATGGCTACGATCGCGCAGTTCACGCACATATAAGCGCAGCTCGTGATCCAGCGTGCTGGCGCCAAAAGTGGTGAAGAAGACGTCAGGTTCCGGATCGTGCATCACTTTCGGGTGTTCCATCGCCGCCTGCAACAGCACTTTTTTCACTTTGTCCAGATCCGAACCGTAGGCCACGCCAATGCGGATCACCAGACGCGTCGTGGTATCCGAGAGTGACCAGTTGATAAGGCGCTCGGTCACAAACGCTTTGTTCGGGATAATCACTTCTTTACGATCAAAGTCGGTAATGGTGGTGGCGCGAATGCGGATCTTGCTTACCGTGCCAGAGAAAGTCCCAATCGTGACCGTATCCCCAATGCGCACCGGGCGTTCGAACAGAATAATCAGACCCGAAACAAAGTTACCGAAGATCTCCTGCAAACCAAAACCCAGACCAACGGAGAGGGCCGCTGCCAGCCACTGCAGTTTGTCCCACGATACGCCGAGCGATCCAAACACCGTCATTGCGCCAATGGCAATAATTGCGTAATTGAGGATCGTGGTAATGGTGTAAGACGCCCCCTGGTGCAATTTTAGCCGCGAGAGGATCAATACTTCCAGTAATCCCGGTAAGTTGCGGATCAGCGCCCAAGCCACCATTGAGGCGATAATGGCAAACAGCAGACTTCCCATGGTGACGTTTTTCACCACCGCCGCGCCCGCTTCCGTACCGTTGTAATGCCAGAGCGTAATGCTATCGAGATAGCTGAACACGGAGATCAAATCAGACCAAATTGCCCAGAACAGCACGCCGAACAGTGCGATCATCAACAACATGGTGATACGCAGCGTTTGCTGGTTGACCTGTTCAAGCGCAATGGTCGGCTCTTCCTGCGGCTCGGCACCTTCTGCGCCTTCTTTGACCAGATTCTGACGACGCGCCAGTGCGCGACGCCAAGCAATACGGCGCGCGGCAACGCTCAATCCACGCAGTACCGTCTGGTACAGCAGGTTCCAGATAATCACCAGATAGACCGTTTCAATCCAGCGGCCAGACAGACGCAGCGTCGTATAGAAATAACCGGTCGCCGTTAAGACCATCAGCGCAACAGGAACGATTGATAACACCGTAATGGTGACCAGTCGCAGACCGTGCGACTCTTTGTCGCGCCAGCTTTCACGGCACATCGGCCACACGAGGAAAGCAATCAATAGCAGGTTCAGGAAAATCACCACCTGACCCAGCACATCGTCCATCAGATGTAGAGGTGAGAGTTCCGCCACCACCGACCAAAAGTTCAGAGGCAGTAGCGCGAGGCTGATACGCACTATCTGGCGGCGCCAGTGGCTGGTCAGTTGCGCTGGCATACCAAAGTGACGTACTGCGACGCCCTCTTTCTCCAGCACTTTCCAGCACAAACCAAACACCAGCCAGAAAAGCGCCATTTTTTTACTGAACGCCCACAGGAGATCGCTGATGTTAAGCTGCATGGTGAGCAGGATCAGGCCAGCAGCGAGGATGACCAGACACACCGGTAAGGCGCGAATCAAATCAATGAAAATCGCTTTTGGCGTGTTGAGCTGGCTGTCATTACGTAACGATCCCACCGCGGCAGCTAATTTCTGCTGGTAGGCTTTGAGCCATTTCAGTCGCCAGCGTATCAGTCCGGCGATCAGCAATAACGGTAATCCCGCCAGAAAAGCAATAAACACCGCAGGCCAGGCCTTTTCCCAGTTTACGGTGATTTTCATCGACTTAAACTGATCTTTCAGCGTCTGCGGGAAGGCTTTAATCCAGTCCCAGTCCATCGGGCGGTTACTGTTAACCCAGAAAATTTGCTGGGTGAGGATCTCTTTCAGGTTTTTGGAGACGCTCATTAACTGCTGTTGGTTGATCTGCAGGTTAATGGCCATCATTAATTGATTGCCCAGCTGTTTGTTCAGCTGATCAAGCAGTTCGCGACGCATTTCGACCACCTGTAGCAGCGCGTCGTGAACCTCTTCATTAATCTCTTTGGTGTGCCCTTCTTCCAGTTTGGCGACAAAGGCATCGCTCTGAAACAGCGCGTCACGCTGTTGGTTGACTTCAAATTGCTCAAGACGTAAATCCGCAATGCGGTTGGTCATGTCTTTCAATTCGTCCGCTGACGGCAGGGTTTGCTGCTGCTGATAAAGGATACGAGACAACAGCAGGCTGCCTTTGAGGACCGCGATTTGTTCCTTAATATTGCGTTCCGACTGCAGCGCGCGGTCAAGCCAGTTTTTGACCTTAATATTTTGCTGCATCAGCGAGTTGCCGTTTTCCGTGGCCGAAATCAGCCGCTGGCTCAGTTGATGGTTGATCTCCAGCTCCTGATTCACCAGCGGGTTCGTCTGGATACGCGCGGTCTCATCCGGGTTGACCGCTTCCTGCGCCGTTTTCTCCGTCAACGTAAGGCGTTTACTGTTTACGGCTTCCTGTAAAAGCTGAAGCTGGTGTTCCAGTCGGTTGCTGTTTGCCGTCACATAATCGCGCTGCTTTTGCAGGGTATCCTGCAACACCGTATTGCCTTCCAGACTCTTGCGCTGTTGATCAATCTGCGCATTGAGCAATGCCTGCTGCGCCTGGAGCAACACTTGCTGGCTTGGGCGCAACGCCGCTTCACCCACATTAGTGCCATCCAGCCGATTACGAATTTGTTGCAGTTGCTGCGAAGCGGTGTACATGGCGTTTTGCACGCGCTCTGGCTGCGTCTGGAGGGAGACGAGTTGGCTGGTATAGGCCGCCAGATCGTTTTGCGCGCTTTGCAATTCATCCAGCAATTGCGCAACACGCAATTCAAGCTGACGCAATGAGAGCGTGCTCAATATTTTTCGCGTTTCATCATCATTGTCGACGTCGCTCAACGCATTGAGCGCATCGGACGCCTGGCGCATTTTTTCCGGAGCCTGCGCCACTTTCTGACGCAACTGAACGGTCTCATCTTTCACCCGCTCAATTTTATCGAGCGTCTCCAGTGTCTCAAGAAGATCCTGCTGCACCAGCTTATCCTGCGCAGTGAGGTCTTTTTGTTTGCTCAGTGCATCTAACTGGCTTTGCACATCGGCTTTCGTCGGCAGGTCACCGTTCGATTGCGCGCGCGCAAAGGCAGATGACTGGCAGGCCAGTAACAGGATGAAGAAAAAAATAGCAATAAAAACAAGATGCTGTAAACGTTTATTTAGCTGCAACATAGTCATGAGAATGAAGGTTTCTGAACCGAAAAAACGACCGAAAATAGCCTGGGCGCCAGAATATCACGGCTCTGGCAGACAAAATAGCAGGATGGAAAGCGTCCAGGAAAAATCCTGGGAATGGTCTCAGGGAGTTTCGCCAGATAACGGTATCCGAAGCGTTGGACAGAATTGATACATCTCCAACAGAATAGCGACATAATCACGCGCCTCCTTTTTAAGGTCAAAGGACTGCGGAGCGAATAACCAGTTTTCCATTATGCCTGAGATATAACTGCGCATTAATATCGCCGCCCGGCGGGTATTAAGATTTTCGGGCAACATTTTAGAATTGATACAATGCATTAGCGTTTGTTCAATGCGATCATAACTTTCCAGACAAATGCTTCGCTGGGTCTGCTGAACAACAACCATCTCCCCAACGAACTCGCATTTATGGAATATAATCTCCATCAGCAACCGTCGGCGCTCTTCTGTCACAGTGGCTTCAAGAAGATAGACTAGAATTTCTCTTAATACTGATAGTGGATCGCCGGGGAATTTTGCCTGATACTCAATCTCAAGCTCACCAATATTGGATTCTGATAGTTCCCAGATTTCGCTTAATAAATCCGACTTGTTTTTGAAATGCCAATAGATTGCACCGCGTGTGACGCCAGCAGCTTTTGCAATCTCCACGAGCGAGGTGGATGATACACCTTGTTGCGAGAACAAACGCAGAGCTACATCCAGTATGTGTTGTCGTGTTACCAGCGCTTGTTGTTTGGTTTTTCGTGCCATATGTTGGTGAATTTACAGGCGTTAGATTTACATACATTTGTGAATGTATGTACCATAGCACGACGATAATATAAACGCAGTAATGGGTTTATGGGCTAGACCATTGATCAATTTGAAATCGGACACTCGAGGTTTACATATGAACAAAAACAGAGGGTTAACGCCTCTGGCGGTCGTTCTGATGCTCTCAAGCAGCTTAGCGCTAACAGGATGTGACGACAAAGAGGCCCAAAAAGGGGGCCAGCAGAAGCCAGAAGTTGGAGTTGTGACGCTCAAAACTGAACCTCTGCAGATAACGACTGAACTCCCGGGTCGCACCAGCGCTTTCCGTATTGCGGAAGTTCGCCCTCAGGTAAGCGGTATTATCCTGAAGCGTAATTTCACGGAAGGCGGTGACGTCGAAGCAGGAGTGTCTCTCTATCAGATTGATCCTGCGACTTACCAGGCAGCTTACGAAAGTGCAAAAGGTGATTTAGCCAAAGCGCAGGCGGCGGCGAACATCGCACAGCTGACCGTTAAGCGTTACCAGAAACTGTTGGGCACCAAGTACATCAGTCAACAGGATTACGATACTGCGCTGGCTGATGCACAACAGGCGAATGCCGCTGTCGTAGCTGCAAAAGCCGCCGTCGAATCCGCTCGTATCAATCTGGCCTACACCAAAGTGACTTCGCCGATCAGCGGTCGTATTGGTAAATCGTCTGTCACAGAAGGTGCATTGGTACAAAATGGTCAAGCCACCGCATTGGCCACCGTTCAACAACTCGATCCTATTTATGTTGATGTAACGCAATCAAGCAATGACTTCCTGCGTCTGAAGCAAGAGTTGGCGAATGGCACGCTGAAGCAGGAGAACGGGAAAGCCAAAGTCGATCTGGTCACCAACGACGGCATTAAATTCCCGCAGTCCGGTACGCTGGAGTTCTCTGACGTGACCGTAGACCAAACCACAGGGTCAATTACATTACGCGCCATCTTCCCGAACCCGGATCACACCTTGCTGCCAGGCATGTTTGTTCGCGCTCGTCTGGAAGAAGGGACGAATCCAAGCGCAATTCTGGTTCCGCAGCAGGGCGTTACTCGTACCCCGCGTGGTGAAGCCAGTGCATTGGTTGTTGGTGCGGATGACAAAGTGGAAACACGTCAAATCGTCGCTACTCAGGCGATCGGCGATAAGTGGTTGGTGACAGAAGGTCTTAAGTCAGGCGACCGCGTGATTGTCAGTGGGCTGCAAAAAGTGCGTCCTGGCGCGCAGGTAAAAGCACAAGAAGTGACTGCTGATAACGAACAGCAAGCCGCGAGCGGAAGCCAGCCTGAACAGTCTAAGTCTTAACTTAAACAGGAGCCGTTAAGACATGCCTAATTTCTTTATCGATCGCCCTATCTTTGCGTGGGTGATCGCCATCATCATCATGTTGGCAGGGGGACTCGCGATCCTCAAGCTGCCGGTCGCGCAATATCCTACGATTGCGCCGCCAGCAGTATCGATCTCCGCGACCTACCCTGGCGCAGATGCCAAAACAGTACAGGACACTGTGACACAGGTTATCGAACAGAATATGAACGGTATCGATAACCTGATGTACATGTCCTCAAACAGTGACTCCACGGGTACCGTGCAGATCATCTTAACCTTCCAGTCTGGTACCGATGCGGATATCGCACAGGTTCAGGTGCAGAACAAACTGCAGCTGGCAATGCCGTTACTTCCTCAGGAAGTACAGCAACAGGGTGTTAGCGTTGAGAAATCATCCAGTAGCTTCCTGATGGTAGTCGGCGTCATTAACACTGACGGCACCATGACTCAGGAAGATATCTCGGACTATGTCGGCGCCAACATGAAAGACGCCATCAGCCGTACGTCCGGTGTGGGCGACGTTCAGTTGTTCGGTTCTCAGTACGCCATGCGTATCTGGATGGACCCGAATAAACTGAACGACTTCCAGCTGACGCCCGTTGATGTGATTTCCGCGATCAAAGCGCAGAACGCCCAGGTTGCTGCCGGTCAGTTAGGTGGTACGCCGCCGGTGAAAGGTCAGCAGCTTAACGCATCAATTATCGCGCAAACGCGTCTGACTTCCGCCGATGAGTTCAGCAAAATTCTGCTGAAAGTGAATCAGGACGGTTCTCAGGTTCGCCTGCGTGACGTCGCGAAAGTGGAGCTGGGCGGCGAGAACTACGACATTATTGCGAAGTTCAACGGCAAACCGGCCTCCGGTCTGGGGATCAAACTGGCAACCGGCGCAAACGCGCTGGATACCGCTGCGGCGATCCGCGCCGAGCTGAAAAAGATGGAGCCGTTCTTCCCGTCGGGTCTGAAGATTGTTTACCCGTATGACACCACTCCCTTCGTGAAGATCTCTATTCACGAAGTGGTGAAAACGCTGGCGGAAGCTATCATCCTCGTGTTCCTGGTCATGTATCTGTTCCTGCAGAACTTCCGCGCGACGTTGATTCCGACCATTGCCGTTCCGGTGGTTCTGCTGGGTACCTTTGCCATCCTCGCGATATTCGGCTTCTCGATAAACACCCTGACGATGTTCGGGATGGTGCTCGCCATCGGCCTGTTAGTGGATGACGCCATCGTGGTGGTCGAGAACGTTGAACGTGTTATGGCGGAAGAAGGCCTGCCGCCGAAAGAGGCCACGCGTAAATCCATGAGCCAGATTCAGGGCGCACTGGTCGGTATCGCGATGGTACTGTCTGCGGTATTTATTCCGATGGCCTTCTTTGGCGGCTCCACTGGTGCAATTTATCGTCAGTTCTCTATCACCATCGTTTCGGCAATGGCCTTGTCGGTACTGGTGGCCTTGATTCTGACGCCAGCCCTGTGCGCCACCATGCTCAAACCCATCGCCAAAGGCGATCACGGCGAAGGCAAGAAAGGCTTCTTCGGCTGGTTTAACCGCATGTTTGATAAGAGTACGCACCATTACACCGACAGCGTAGGCAACATTCTGCGCAGTACCGGTCGTTATTTGCTGCTCTATCTGATCATTGTGGTCGGTATGGCATATCTGTTCGTTCGCCTGCCAAGCTCCTTCTTACCTGATGAAGATCAGGGGGTCTTCATGACGATGGCCCAGCTACCGGCGGGTGCGACACAGGAGCGTACGCAGAAGGTGCTGGACGAAGTCTCGGACTACTATCTGACCAAAGAAAAAGACAACGTTGAATCGGTCTTTGCCGTTAACGGCTTCGGTTTTGCGGGTCGTGGTCAGAACACCGGTATCGCGTTCGTCTCTCTGAAAGACTGGAGTCAACGTCCTGGTAAAGAGAACAAGGTAGAGGCAATTACGGGTCGAGCCATGGGCGCGTTTTCGAAGATTAAAGACGCTATGGTATTTGCCTTTAACCTACCTGCGATTGTTGAACTGGGTACGGCAACCGGCTTTGACTTCCAGTTGATTGACCAGGCGGGATTGGGCCACGAGAAACTGACTCAGGCACGTAACCAGCTGTTTGGCGAAGTGGCTAAGCATCCTGATCTGTTGGTTGGCGTACGTCCTAACGGTCTGGAAGATACCCCGCAATTCAAGATCGACATCGATCAGGAAAAAGCGCAGGCGCTTGGCGTATCTATTAGCGACATTAATACAACGCTGGGTGCCGCATGGGGCGGAAGCTACGTAAACGACTTTATTGACCGTGGTCGTGTGAAGAAAGTTTACGTCATGTCTGAAGCCAAATACCGTATGTTGCCGGAAGATATTAATAACTGGTATGTGCGTGGTAGCAATGGACAGATGGTACCGTTCTCCGCCTTCTCCACTTCTCGCTGGGAATACGGTTCACCGCGTCTGGAACGCTATAACGGCCTGCCTTCAATGGAAATTCTTGGCCAGGCAGCAGAAGGTAAGAGTACCGGTGAAGCCATGGCGATGATGGAACAGCTGGCCAGCAAACTGCCATCCGGTATTGGTTATGACTGGACAGGTATGTCTTATCAGGAACGCTTATCAGGCAACCAGGCCCCTGCCCTGTATGCAATTTCACTTATTGTCGTGTTCTTGTGTCTGGCAGCGCTGTACGAGAGCTGGTCAATTCCGTTCTCCGTTATGCTGGTCGTTCCGCTGGGTGTTATCGGTGCATTGCTTGCCGCCACCTTCCGCGGCCTGACTAACGACGTTTACTTCCAGGTAGGTCTTCTGACAACCATTGGGTTGTCGGCGAAGAACGCGATATTGATCGTCGAATTCGCCAAAGACTTAATGGATAAAGAAGGTAAAGGTCTGATCGAGGCAACGCTGGACGCCGTTCGTATGCGTTTACGCCCCATTCTGATGACGTCTCTGGCGTTTATCCTGGGGGTTATGCCGCTGGTTATCAGCTCCGGCGCAGGTTCCGGCGCGCAGAACGCCGTCGGTACAGGCGTAATGGGTGGGATGGTCACCGCAACCGTTTTGGCAATCTTCTTCGTGCCGGTCTTCTTTGTGGTGGTTCGCCGCCGCTTTAGCCGCAAGAATGAAGACATTGAACATAGTCATTCGGTAGAGAATCACTAATTCATCCTCTGAACAAAGGCCGCGTAAGCGGCCTTTTTATTGGATAAAATTCATAAAAAACGCTTATTGTCAGTTCATTTATTTTCTGTAGTATAAATAAGGCATATAATCCATAGATTGCCAAAGGCTATTCCCGAACTGTTTGGTTATTTCTTATATTCTTATTAATTAAGAAATATTAGGACTATTCCTGGTAGTTTCTACGTTGCAACAAGCAGTGGCCGCAGGTTGTAATGTTAAAAAGGGATAACTTTATGAATTACAAACGTAATAAAGATTTTTCTTCATTCTGTGCCAGTGCATATGACTGCTAAAATGAGAAAACCTGGCTGCAGTGACCTAATTCGCCCTAATTGTAATTTTTCGTAATATGACGATGAAATCTTTTTTAGAGTGGATTATAGTTAAATCATCAGGAGATGAGGGTAAGTTCCAGGTCAGTAAGTTGTATCCATCCCGAAAGGTGTTCGGTTTGTTCAAGCCACTAAGAAGGGGATGCGTTATGGATGAATACTCACCCAAAAGACATGATATCGCACAGCTTAAGTTTCTCTGTGAAACCCTGTATCATGACTGTCTTGCAAACCTTGAAGAAAGTAACCATGGCTGGGTTAACGACCCGACATCGGCGATCAATCTTCAGCTTAATGAACTGATAGAGCATATTGCAACCTTCGCACTTAATTATAAAATTAAGTACAATGAAGACAATAAGCTGATTGCACAGATAGATGAATATCTGGACGACACGTTTATGTTGTTCAGCAGTTATGGCATTAATGCGCAGGATCTTCAGAAATGGCGAAAGTCGGGTAACCGCCTGTTCCGCTGTTTTGTCAACGCCACCAGGGCTAATCCTGTTAGTTTGTCTTGTTAAAAATATTACAATCATAGGTAAGATTTATGTCCGATAAACCATTAACTAAAACTGATTATTTGATGCGCTTACGACGCTGTCAGACTATTGACACGCTTGAACGTGTTATTGAGAAAAATAAATATGAATTATCTGACAATGAATTGGCTGTATTTTACTCAGCAGCAGACCATCGTCTTGCAGAATTGACGATGAATAAGCTTTACGACAAGATCCCCACCTCGGTCTGGAAATTTATTCGTTAATTGGTTATGCATTTTTCAGGGATGACATGCGTGCAATCAGACAGGCTGATTTTCCGTATTTACTGTTAATTCTAACGTTTATTCACGTGAGCAGGATCACACCGGCTTAATGGGAACGTTCCCTTTCAGCATACTGCGTTTTACTGTATTGCGACATTCAGGCAACCCACAGGAGAGCGCATGATGAGTGAAGAAAAACAAAAGATGATTGCTGGCGAGATGTATAGCCCGGCAGACGAGACTTTACGCAGAGACAGCCTGCGGGCGCGTCAGTTAACCCACCGTTACAATCACACCGCGCCTGATGAAAAGCATGAACGTCAGGCAATCCTGAATGAATTACTGGGGCGCGCAAATGGCGTCTGTATCGAACCCTCGTTTCGCTGCGATTACGGCTATAACATTTATCTCGGGAAAGCGTTTTACGCGAACTTCGACTGCGTGATGCTTGATGTCTGCCCCATTCATATCGGCGATAACTGTATGCTTGCACCCGGCGTGCATATCTACACGGCCACACATCCGCTCGACGCCACTGAACGCAACGGCGGCAGGGAATTTGGAAAACCCGTCAGCATCGGAAACAACGTCTGGATCGGCGGACGCGCCGTGATTAATCCTGGCGTGACCATTGGCGATAATGTGGTTGTTGCGTCAGGCGCTGTGGTGACGAAAGACGTTCCGGCAAATGTGGTGGTTGGCGGGAATCCTGCTCGTGTTATCAAAACACTGTAAAGTGAAATGTAACTGTTATGCTAAATTGAGGTTAATCTGTTACTTTTTTCATCCGGTACTCCCTTTTAAAATGGGTTGTTCCCCTGAATGTTGCTGATATCACGAAGGCAAAAGATGACAGAGATACAACGCCTGCTTACAGAAACCATTGACGACCTCAACACGCGTGAAAAGCGCGATAACAGACCGCGTTTTAGCATTAGCTTCATTCGCAAACATCCTGGACTGTTTGTCGGCATGTATATCGCCTGGTTTGCCACGCTGGCAGTGATGCTCCAGTCTGAAACCCTGGTGGATTCCGTCTGGTTGCTGGTGGTCTTGTTTGTATTGCTAAATGGCTTTTTCTTTTTTGACGTCGCGCCACGCTACCGTTATGAAGATATCGACGTGCTGGATTTTAGAGTTTGTTATAACGGTGAGTGGTATAACACACGTTTTGTCCCCTCCTCGCTTATCACTGCCATTCTTCATTCACCGCGTGTAGACAGCGACCATAAAGCGCAATTGCAAAAAATGATATCGCGTAAAGGTGAACTCTCTTTCTACGATATTTTTACGCTTGCACGCCCGCAGGCAACTCCGTAGTCCGAATACAGCCGGAAAAGGTGCGCCCTTCCCTGGAGCGCACCGGGTTCCCTGAAATGTTGGCAAAACGATTAACGTCTTTTTTTACGCCCCTGCACCGCTTTAAAACGCGGATTTGTTTTACAAATCACATAAACGCGTCCTTTGCGTCTGACGACCTGGCAATCCGGATGCCGTTGCTTTGCACTGCGAAGTGAATTCACTACCTTCATCTTATCCCCGCTTTGTTCCAATAAAATGTCCAAAACGTTTCTGGAAACGCGCTGCGCTGCCCTCATTGTCGAACGTTTTCTGTTTTCCGGTGTAGTACGGATGTGATTTGGAGGAAACATCAATCGTGACATACGGATATACCACGCCCCCCAGTTCGATTTCACGTTCGGTTCGGATGGTCGAACCGACATGAAAATATGCATTCACGCTGGTGTCATGAAAAACCACCGTGCGATAAACAGGATGTATATCTGGTTTCATAGCTGCCTCACATTTATGTTATAACATAACAATACTTTATCAGCAGCGACAATTCAACCTTACTAATGAAAAGGGAATTGAACCAGAATGGCGCTTTATCTGGCGATGAAAGACACGTTTTCCCAAAAAATCATAGAATAACGGTATCAACGAAAGGAGATCGTTCACGATCAGATATACTTTGCCTACGCTTCGTAAATAGAGGTAGTAACGTGACAACACGACATCTGGCCAGCCTGGTGACGGGTGTACTTATTTTATCTGTCCTTGTTCCTGTTGGATTAAGCCTTTGGCTGGCACATCGTCAGGTTGAACAGAAATTTATCGAAGAGCTCAATACCTATTCATCACGCGTCGCTTTACGTGCTGATAAAGTCGCCGATCAGGGAAAGCTCGCGCTAAAGGAGATGGAACGCTTTGAGGGCGCACCTTGCAGTAATGAGCATTTACTGGCGATGCGCCGGGTGTCCTATAGCAACCGCTACGTCCAGGAAGTCTTATATCTGGAGAATAACGTTCCCGCCTGTTCATCGCTGGAGCAAAAAAGTCACGCCGCCGCACTGCCTGAACCCGGAGAAATCTCCCGGGACGGCTATCGTGTATGGATAACGTCACAAAATGATTTAGGGATAAAACGTTATATGGTTGCGGTGGGCACCAATCATTATATCGTGATGATTGACCCAGCCTCCTTTATTGACGTGATCCCTTTTAGTTCTTCGCGCATTGATGCGGCCATTATTGGGGAAGCGCATAATATCGTGATCACCAGTAATGATCACCTCAAACCCGAGATAGTTCAACAATTACAGCAAGCCTCTGACCAGTATATGGAGCATGACGGGACTTTCTACAATATTCAGCCTGTTCCGGAAATGCGTATTTCTATTGTTGCCTGGTCTTCCGCGCTTTCACTGCAAAAAAACTGGTATCGTCAGGCCTTTATTTGGCTCCCGGCCGGTCTTGTGATAGGTCTTCTGAGTGCCGCGTTTATTCTGCGCATTCTGCGCCGTATACAGTCGCCCCACCATCGCCTGCAGGATGCCATTCAAAATCGCGATATAAAAGTCCACTACCAGCCTATTGTTTCATTAAGTACCGGCAAAGTTGTAGGCGCCGAAGCGCTGGCCCGCTGGCCGCAAACCGATGGCAGCTACCTTTCACCAGACATTTTTATCGCGCTGGCAGAAGAGACAGGACTGACAGAATCGCTCAGCCATCTGATTATCGACACGGTCTTTGAGGATTTGGGAAAATGGTTGCAACTGCATCCCGGACTGCATATTTCGATCAATCTTGAGTCCAGCGATCTGACCTCGCAGACGCTGCCGTCGCATCTAAGCAAGTTGCTGAATCGGCATCACGTTGCCCCATCGCAAATCGCACTGGAATTGACAGAACGCGAATTTGCCGACCCGAAGACCTGCGCGCCAATCATTACCCAATACCGTAAAGCGGGACACGCAATCTATATCGACGATTTTGGTACGGGCTATTCCAGCCTCAGCTATTTGCAGAATCTGGAAGTGGATATCCTGAAAATCGACAAGTCGTTTGTCGATGCGCTGGAATACAAAAATGTCACGACGCACATCATTGAGATGGCAAAAACCCTCAAACTGGAGATGGTAGCCGAAGGTATTGAGACTCCCCGCCAGGAGAGCTGGTTACGTGAGCACGGCGTGCAGTACGGTCAGGGCTGGCTATACAGTAAAGCCCTGGGTAAGTCAGAATTTATTCTGTGGGCTGAACAGCATCGGTGATGTCAGGGTGGCTGGCGGCACGCCGCACAGCCAGTCGCATCAGTCATCCAGAATGGGAGAGAATCCACCGTAAATCATGCGCTTGCCGTCAAACGGCATCGACTCGCCAAACTCTTTCATTCGTGGATCCGACATCATCTTTTGATTCGCCGCGTCGCGGACCTCTTTCGAGGGGTATTCAATCCAGCTAAAAACCACTTCCTCGTGTTCTTCTGCTTTCACCGCCATCCGAAAATCGGTCAGTTTGCCGTCCGGAACGTCATCGGCCCAGCACTCCACGACGCGTAATGCCCCAAACTCTTTAAAGAGCGGGACAGCCTTTGCCGCCATTGCCACATAGGCCTCCTTGTTTTCGGCAGGTACGGCAACCACAAAACCATCAACATACTTCATGAGATAAACCTCCGAAGTGTTACTGCACGGCAAGACAATTCTGGCCGCGTCAGTCGCAGTTAAGTTTAGTCGCCATTGCGGTACTGTGCTGTAGAAGCATTGCGCAGCGGAATGCGCGCCGCGGGCGAATAATGAAACCAGGGCAGACAAATCTGGATCAACGGTCCAATCGCCAGCGCATACAGCACGGTTCCGACACCCAATGCCCCCCCAAGTAGCCAACCGCTCAACAAAACGGAAACCTCAATCGCAGTACGAATAGAGTGCACGGGCCAACCAGTGCGCGCATGGATCCCGGTCATCAGGCCGTCACGCGGACCGGCACCAAAGCCTGCGCCAATATACATACTGGTTGCCAGCGCGTTGACGATCACCGCAGAAACTAACAAAACAGCGCGTACAAGCAGGGATTCAACGCCAGGCATGATAGCCAGAGCGGCATCTGCCGCCAGGCCGATAACAATAACGTTACTCAGTGTTCCAAGCCCTGGGCGTTGTCGCAAGGGTATCCATAACAGCAAGACCAGAACGCCAACGCCAATCATCACAATACCGATGTTCATCGACAGCAGATTCGCCACGCCAAGATGAAAGACATTCCAGGGGTCGGCACCTAAATCCGCGCGCACAAACATAGCGGTTGAGACACCGTAAAGCGCCAGCCCCAGATACAATTGAACCAATCGACGCAACATAATTCCCCCTTCCTCGCCAGATAACGTTCATCTTCTGCGCAATTGGCACTATGATTAATGTCCAGTTTTCAAAAAGTGGACTGTTATGTCATCTCGCCGTCATGGAAGCCAATCTCTGCAGCGCTTGCTCGGACACTGGCAGGAAACCGCTTCACGTACCCCACTCTGGCGTCAGCTCGCCGGCGCGCTGCGTCTGCTCATTCTGGATGGTCGCCTGGCACTGGATAGCCGCCTTCCCGGCGAGCGCGAACTGGCCACCGTGCTGGACGTGAGCCGAACCACTATTGCCAGCGCGCTGGCGCAACTGCGTGAAGAAGGCTATCTGGAAAGCCGCCAGGGGAGTGGTTCGCGGGTCATCCTGCCAGAGCATATCCACCGGGTACCCACCCGCACCAGCACCAGCATGGCGCTGGATCTTTCCACCGCCGCGCTGAGCGCCGGCCCGGAAATTCATCAGGCCTACCAGCAGGCTCTGTGTGCAATGCCCCAGCACCTGCTGAGTTCGGGTTATCTACCACAGGGATTATTGTCGCTACGTGAAACCATTGCCGGACACTACTGCGAACGTGGGTTACCCACCCAGCCGGATGAGATAATGATCGTCAATGGCGCGGTGAGTGGTCTGGCGTTGATCCTGCGTCTGCTGACCGGACCAGGTGACCGTGTCGTCGTGGATCACCCCACCTACCCGCTCGCCATCGCAGCCATTCAGGGCGCGTCGTGTCGTCCGGTGGGCGTCTCTCTACCGGAGCATGGTTGGGATACCGCCGGTCTGGTCGCCACCATTGCGCAAACGTCGCCAGGAATGGCCTATCTGATGCCTGATTTTCATAACCCCACCGGGCGCTGCATGGACGACGCGACGCGCCAGACAGTGGCGGATATTGCCGCCAGAACGCGGACCACCATGGTGGTGGATGAAACGATGGTGAATCTTTGGTTTGATGCCCCTCCACCACCGCCGCTCGCCTGCTACAACGCCGATGCGCCCATTATTATGTTGGGGTCAGCAGGCAAAAGCTTCTGGGGAGGACTGCGTCTGGGCTGGGTTCGCGCATCGTCACGCACCATTGCTGCGCTCGTGCAAACCCGTGATACGTTCGACCTGGGCTCGCCGGTACTGGAACAACTGGCGACTGCCTGGCTGATTGAACATTCTGGAACCTTCCTTCCCGAACGGCGGCAACAACTGGCCGGGCGGCGCGCGTTATGCGGTGAACTGATGCGAACACACTTTCCGGAATGGACGTTTTCTCAGCCTGCGGGGGGATTATCTTTTTGGGTGGAACTGCCTGACACCTTAGCCACCCAGTTCGCGACACACGCTGAAAGCGCCGGTATTCAGCTCGGTACCGGCACCCGTTTTGGTCTGAATGGTGCTTTCGATCGCTTCTTGCGGATGCCATTTACCCACCCGGACGACACATTACGCGCAGCATTCAGCACGTTACAGCCCCTGTGGGACGGATTGCGTTTTCAAACCGGTGTGGGAAAAATGCGTAAGATTATTTGACGTGCCGGACGGCAGAATTGGGTGGGGGCCCTGCCAGCTACATCCCGGCACACACGTCGTCTGCTCTGGCTGCTTCCTTCCGGATCTGACCTGGTAAACAGAGTAGCGTTGCGGGAGAACCAACAGAGCCCCCATTGAGAGCGTTGTTAACCAACGCGCAGGCGCATTATCACTGCTGTCCCCGGTAAATGCAACCGATCCTGCACCGGATGCTGGTTTCTTGCGCAATGTGACTTCACTCCGCCTCTATTGAGGATTATGCTGAGAGATTAGCGCAGGAATACACCATGAATATGCAAGACTCTTTCCCTCAACGCGTCTGGCAAATTGTCGCCTCCATACCCGAAGGATTTGTGACCACCTACGGTGATGTCGCACGGCTTGCGGGTTCACCCCGTGCCGCTCGCCAGGTCGGCGGCGTATTAAAACGGTTACCGGAAGGCAGCACCCTCCCCTGGCACAGAGTCGTCAATCGCCACGGCGCGATCTCGCTGACCGGCCCTGACCTTCAGCGTCAACGCCAGGCTTTGTTATCGGAAGGGGTGATAGTGTCAGGGAGCGGGCAGATCGATTTACAACGATACCGCTGGATGTATTAACCCTCTCCATATCGAAGAGGGTTTATTTCAGATTAGTACTCTGTAGGTGGCGTTGCTATCGCCCCACTGCCAGCCTGCACCGGCACGGCCGTTTGCTGAACCGGTACCAACGTTAGATCGGCCTTTGTCCCACCGCGATTGATCACTTCCTGAACGGTATCGGTAATGAATACCAGTTTGTCATTGACGGTGATCGCGGCACTCAGCAGGATCCGGGCATTTGGCTGTACATCTGCCGGATTAAACGGGAGAACGAAGCTAAACGGCGCCTGTTTGCCTTCAGTACGCACCGCCTGCTGCGACAACACTTTTGACGGCGCATCAGCCAGTGAGGCATCCGACAGTGTCACCGTTAATACCGCATCCGGCGGCAACGCCACTTTCTGACGGATCCAGACGGTACCCGAAACCGAGGGTTGCTGAATTGCAGGCTGTGTAGCCACACCTGAAGTGCCCGGGTTTGGCGTGGGTGTCTGGACATTTGCGCTTCTGTCTGCGCAAGCCGCCAGAGCAACCGCCATCGCTAAACCACTTACCATGTGCACAAGTTTCATTAAATTCTCCTTCTCACCAGAGCCCCAGTAAGTTATTTACTCGCCGGAGATTGGTTAACAAACACATAACGTTATTAAGTTTGGCACAAATCACCTATTTTTTCCTGAAATTAGTCAGTTATTCAGACTATTGCACCCATCGGACCACTTTTAAAATTGCGTTATACTGTGGCTATCTCGCTGCGGCGCCGTCATTACCTGGAGAGTAAGTATGAGTCTGGCACTGAAGAATTTGCTGACATTGTTAAATCTGGAAAAAATTGAAGAAGGACTCTTTCGGGGACAAAGTGAGGACCTGGGGTTACGTCAGGTTTTTGGCGGACAAGTCGTCGGTCAGGCAATGTGTGCCGCCAAGGAAACCGTCGCTGAAGAGCGCCATGTACACTCTTTCCACAGCTATTTTTTACGTCCGGGTGATACGCAAAAACCGATTATTTACGATGTAGAAGTGCTGCGCGATGGCAACAGTTTTAGCGCCCGCCGGGTGGCCGCGATTCAGAACGGGAAGCCGATCTTTTACATGACCGCCTCTTTTCAGGGCCCGGAAGAGGGATTTGAACACCAGAAACAAATGCCCGCTGCACCGGGGCCAGAATCCCTGAAATCAGAAACCGAAATTGCCCGCTCAGTGGCGCATTTACTACCACCGATGTTAAAAGAGAAATTTCTCTGCGATCGCCCATTAGAGATTCGTCCGGTCGAATTTCATAATCCGCTAAAAGGCCATGTCTCGGAGCCGACGCGTCAGGTCTGGATCCGCGCAAACGGCACGATGCCAGACAGCCTCCGCGCGCATCAATATTTGCTGGGCTATGCCTCCGATCTTAATTTCCTGCCTGTGGCATTACAGCCTTACGGTATTGGTTTTCTCGAAAAAGGGATCCAGATTGCCACTATCGATCATTCCATGTGGTTCCATCGTCCTTTCAATATGAATGAATGGCTGCTGTACAGCGTGGAAAGCACCTCTGCTTCCAGCGCCCGCGGCTTTGTGCGCGGTGAGTTTTACACGCAGGACGGTGTGCTGGTTGCGTCTACCGTGCAAGAAGGAGTCATGCGGAATCACAACTGAAAAAAGCCGGATGGCGTTGACGCTTATCCGGCTTTTTGTCGGCCCGGTAAGCGACAGCGCCACCGGGCAATCTGCATTACGCGTTATAGGCATTCTCGCCGTGACTGTTCACATCCAACCCTTCGCGCTCTTGTTCTTCCGGTACGCGCAGCCCCACGGTTAAATCCGCCAGTTTGTAACCGATAAACGCGACCACGCCGGACCAGAGGATCGTAATGCCGATACTTTCTAACTGTACCAGCACCTGGTGTCCCATTGTGACACCGTCGGCAAAGCCCACGCCGCCGAGCGAGCGAGAAGCGAAGACCCCGGTCAGGATGCAGCCGACGATACCGCAGACACCGTGAACACCGAACACATCGCAAGGATCGTCAACGCGCAGCAGGCGTTTAAGCATTGTCACGCCCCATAATCCCGCCAGCCCCGCCACCACGCCAATAATTAGCGCGCCGCCGACACCGATGTAACCGCAGGCTGGTGTAACCCCAACCAGACCGGCAATGGCACCAGAACAGGCCCCCAGCAGAGACGGTTTACCGCGCAGCACCCATTCGCCAAATATCCATCCGAGTATCGCCGCTGCTGTTGCCACCACCGTGTTGACGAAAGCCAACGCCGCGATTTCGTTCGCCGCACTGGCAGAACCGGCGTTAAAACCGAACCAGCCAACATACAGGATCGCCGTACCGGTAAAGACCATCGGCAGGTTATGCGGTTTAAACGCCTCTTTGCCAAAGCCGACGCGCTTGCCAATCAGATAAGCGCCAACCAGACCGGCAATCGCCGCGTTGATATGCACCACGGTGCCGCCCGCAAAATCCAGCGCGCCATGCGATGCCAGTAAACCGCCGCCCCACACCATGTGCGCAATAGGAATGTAGGAAAGCGTCAGCCAGACCACCACGAAAATCAGCACCGCCGAAAAACGAATACGCTCAGCCAGTGCCCCCACGATCAGCCCAACAGTGATGCAGGCGAACGATCCCTGGAACGCAACGTGAATATACTGATAGAAACTGCCCATCACCGCCGTAAGTTCAATATTCTTCAGCATCGTCCAGTGGAAGTTACCAAAGAAATTGTTGCCTTCACCAAAGGCCAGTGAATAGCCGTAAACCACCCATAAAATACAGACCAGCGCGAACGTCACGGTGACCTGAGTGAGCATTGACAGCACGTTCTTTCCACGAATCAACCCACCGTAGAACAGGGCAATGCCGGGGATCGTCATGAACAGCACCAATGCAGTACAAATCATCATAAAGGCGTTATCGGCTTTGTCAGCAACGGCTGGAGCCGCCATCGCCAGACCTGGCAGCAGCGCCAGTGAAGCCAGACCCGTTTTCATCGTTGCTATCTTCATTTTTTCGTTCCTATCACTGTGTAGCCTGAAAGTTACAGTGCCGCTTCGTCGGCTTCACCGGTACGAATACGAATGACGCGTTGCAGTTCAGCAACGAAAATTTTGCCGTCGCCAATTTTTCCGGTCCATGCAGACTTACTGATGATATCGATCACCTCCTCAAGCTGATCGTCCGCGATGGCCACATCAATTTTTACCTTTGGTAGAAAGTTGACGCTGTATTCCGCGCCGCGGTACAGCTCGGCATGCCCTTTCTGACGCCCAAAACCTTTCACTTCAGTGACCGTTAACCCCTGAATGCCTATGGAAGACAGCGCTTCACGAACGTCTTCCAGTTTGAACGGTTTGATTACCACGGTAACCAGCTTCATAGATCCCCTCCAGTCAGAAATGGGTAATAACTGCAACGACACGAGGAATCTTTTGCAAGGGGTGTGCCACATTGCGAAATGTGTCAATCCGACACGGAATTGCACAAAAAACAGGCAGCAAAACAGGAGGAGATAAATGTGAAGTGCGTCGGATGCGAAGCGGGAAACGAAAAACGCACCATGCCAGTGCATGATGCGTTTCATTTTTGCACCACCCGCGAGAGTGGCGGGCGACGCTGGTGCATCAGGCGGTAAGCGATTCCTCGCGCGCGCTGGCTGCCAGCTCTTCGCCGGCTAACTGTAATTGATACATTTGCCAGTAACGCCCTTGCGCGGCAAGCAATTGTTGATGGGTGCCACGTTCAACTGCCTGGCCGCGATGCAGTACCAGAATGGTGTCAGCTTCGACGATCGTCGACAGCCGGTGCGCAATCACCACCAGCGTAGTGTGCTCACGCACGGCCGCCAGCGCCTGCTGAATCGCTTGTTCGGTTCCCGAGTCGATGCTGGCCGTCGCTTCATCCAGGATCAGCACCTGCGGCGTTTCAACCAGCACGCGCGCCAGCGCCAGGAGTTGTTTTTGCCCCACCGACAAGGTGTTCCCTTGCTCACCCAGACGCGTATGGATACCGTCGCTCAGACCGCGCGCCAGTTCCGCCAACTGGACGGTTTCCAGCGCCTGCCAGACGCGCGCTTCACAGATATCGCGACCCAGCGTGACGTTTGCCAGGAAGGTATCGGCCATCACAACCGGATCCTGCTGAACCATCGCCACCCCCTGACGCAGAACGCTATGCCCCAACGTAGAGAGTGGTCGCCCGTCCAGACGGATCTCGCCCTCAGTCAGCGGATAGTAGCCCATCAGCAGGCTGGCGAGCGTACTCTTACCGCTCCCGGTATGCCCGACTAATGCCACAAAACTGCGGGACGGCACTGACAGGCTGACGTCCTGTAGCACCAGATGATTGTCACGGTAGGAAAAAGAGACATGGTCAACGTCGATTCTCCCGCTCCGCAGCGGTCTGTTATCTTCACCATAACGCTGGCGAGGGCCATCCATCAGTTCAAAAACGCGCTCCCCCGCCACAACCGCCTGCTGTAACATGGATTGTTGCGTCGTCAATTCAATCAACGGCTCGTTCAGCCGCCCGAGGTAACTGATAAACGCATATAACACCCCAACTTCAATGGTGCCGGCTGAGGTAAAGCTGAACAACATCAGCAGCCCACACAGAATCAGCGCCGAGAAAAGACTCAGCAACGGACGCAGTAAAAAGCCATCCAGCCTCAGGGTTTGCATTCGCGCCATGTAGTGAGAACGACTGGCCTCGCCCATCCGCTCGCCAAAACGCGCCTGTTGGCGAAACTGCTGAATGACGCTCATGCCGTTGATGACTTCATTGAAACCGTCATTGATATCCGCCAGATACGCTCTCACACGGCGTACGATCGGCGTGCTGTAGCGCTGGTAAATCACCATCACCACCAGCACGGCGGGGAACATCGCCATCGCCACCAACGCCATGCGCCAGTCCAGGCTGAACATCGCCACTAACATCGCGCCAATCAGCGCGGCGCTGCGCAACACCGTCGCCACAACCGTGACGTATAAGTCGCGGATCACTTCAGTGTCATTAGTCACCCTGGAGATCAACTGCCCGACGGGCTGAGTGTCAAACTCGCTCAACGGCTGGCGGAGCGCTGCGTCCATTACGTCGGTACGCAGTTGTTGTACAACACCAACGGCGGCCTGATTAAACAACAGCGACTGCGCATAATGCAGGCCAGCCGCCAGCAGCTGTAAGCCAATGTAGGCTGCTACCAACCCCGCCACCATAGCCAGCGGCAAATTGTTTTTCGCCACCAGATGGTCAATGAAATAGCTGATCAGCAGCGGTCCACTCACCTCTGCCGCCGCGGCGACCCAGAGCATCACCACTGCAATGGCAAGCGGTTTTCGCCACGGAGAACCGTACGCTAACAGCCTTTTCAGCGTTGGCCATAACTGTGCAAAACTACGCATTCGCCGCCTCCTCTGGCATTTCAGGGGCGTCCGTCAGTGCGGCTTCTAACTGCTGATAGCGGTACATGTCGCGATACCAGCCGGATTGCAGGACTAAATCGTCATGCTCGCCTCGCTGAGCAATATGCCCATGCTGCATCACGATAATTTCGCTGGCTTCCGTCAGGGCGGACAAGCGGTGTGCGCTAATGATCACCGTACGCCCTTCTCCCCACTGGCGCAGGTTATGCAAAATCTGATGTTCCGTACGACCATCTACTGCCGAGAGGGCATCATCCAGAATCAGGATCTCCGCATTGAGCAACAACGCGCGGGCAATCGAAATGCGCTGTTTTTGTCCGCCGGAAAGCATAACCCCACGTTCGCCAACTTCGGTGTCATAACCCTGCGGCAGACGTAAAATGTCCTCATGAACGCTGGCTAAACGTGCCACATGTTCAATTTCGTCCTGGGTCGCGTTTGGTCGCCCCAGCGCAATGTTGTTAGCGACCGTATCTGAAAACAGGAACGGCGTCTGGCTGACCACGGCCAGTCGGCTACGCCAGCTATCCAGTTGTAAATGCGTCAGCGGAATGCCGTGAAAACGGATATCGCCTTGAGTGATGTCAAAATGACGCTGAATCAACGAAAGTACCGTGCTTTTCCCGGCGCCGGTCGGTCCACAAATCCCCAGCATTTGACCGGGTTTGAGGTGAAAATGAACCTCTTCCAGCGTAGGATGCGCCGCCTGCGGATAACGAAACTCGTCAATCGCCGCCGTCAGTTCACCGCGCCCTTCCGGTACGGGTTCTGTGCCGTCATTCACCACCGGAGCTTCTGCCAGCATGGCGCGAATTCGGCTATAAGCGGCGCTGCCTCGTTCGACGATATTAAACATCCACGCCAGCGCCAGCATCGGCCAAATCATCAGGCCGAGGTACATCATGAAGCTGGTCAGTTGCCCGAGCGTTAACGCGCCATGGACCACCATCCAACTGCCGCCGCCAATCGCCAACAGGTTTGCCATACCAATGGCGATATAAATCGTCGGATCAAATCGGGCGTCGATACGTGCAACCCGCAGATTTTTCTTGCCGGTATCCGCCGCATCGGCCGCAAAAAGCGCCGACTGTCGATCCTCGAGACCAAACGCTTTGATCATACGAATGCTGGTCAGGCTCTCCTGAGTCCGATCGTTCAGGCTGGAAAATGCCGCCTGCGCCAGTTTGAAACGATCGTGTAGCCGATCGCCGTAGCGCTTGATCATCAGCGCCATTATCGGCATCGGTAACAAGGCAAACAGAGTCAGTTGCCAGCTGATTTGGGTGGACATCACGATCAATACGGCGCACCCCATGACCAATGAGTCCACCAGCGTTAACACCCCTTCCCCGGCGGCAAACACCACGCGGTCCACATCATTGGTGGCGCGCGCCATTAAGTCCCCGGTGCGATGTCGTAGATAAAATTCAGGATGCTGACGACTGAGCTGACGGTAATAATCTTCACGCAACTCAACGGCCAGTTGATAAGACGCCCCAAACAGCAGAACGCGCCAGACGTAGCGTAATAGATAGACCACGACGGCAATCAGCGCGATGGTTCCCACCCACATCAACACCTGCTGAGGGGTAAAGCGTTGTGCGCTTACGCCATCCACAACAATGCCGACCACCTTAGGCGGGATCAGTTGCAGGATCGCAATGATGATAAGCAAGGCAACAGCACCGAGATAGCGACGCCACTCCCGGCGAAAGTACCAGCTTAATTGAACAAATAATCGCACGTATTTTGTCCTGACATGATTTCCGGCAATCAGCGCCGGGAGAATTATTCAATGGGTAGAGCGGTAGTATATTTAATCTGTTCCATCGCAAAGCTTGATGTGACATCTGACAGTCCGGGAACGCTGTTCACCAGGCGTTTGTAGAAATCGTCATAGCGTTTCATATCCGCCACCTGGACCCGCATCAGATAGTCGTATTCACCCGCCATGCGCCAAAAGCCCAGCACTTCCGGCATTTCGGTGACCACGGTCACGAATCGGCAGTACCATTCGCTGCTGTGATGCTGCGTTTTTATCAACACAAAGGCCGTTAAGCCCAGCCCCAATTTTTCGGGGTCCAGCAACGCGACTTTTCCCACCAGAACGCCGTCATCTTCCAGCCGTTTCAGGCGTTTCCAGCAGGGAGTGGTGGTCAGATTAACGGCATCGGCTAACGCCTGCAAAGAGAGGGTACAGTCCTGCTGCAGCAAGGCGAGCAGCTTACGGTCAATTTTATCTAACATGCCCACCTCACAGAGAAGAATTTTCTCCTTACATTCTATTTTAAAGGTTAAATGGCAACAATTTTTTCCGTGCTTTTCGCTAATCTGGGCACAAAATGACAAATGGAAAACACCGATGAATAACGCCTGGGTTAAAAACGCCATTAATGAAATTAACGCTGACTATCAGCGTTCAGCAGATACGCATCTCATCCGGCTGTCGCTGCCTGCGTTTCCGGGGATTCAGCTCTATCTGAAAGATGAAAGTACGCACCCCACCGGCAGTCTGAAACACCGACTGGCGCGTTCACTGTTCCTGTACGGACTGTGCAACGGCTGGATCAAAGAAGGCACGCCAATCATTGAATCATCATCGGGTTCAACCGCCGTTTCCGAAGCTTATTTCGCTCGCCTTCTGGGGCTGCCCTTTATTGCTGTCATGCCTTCCTGTACGGCAAAACGCAAAGTCGAACAAATAGAGTTTTACGGCGGCCGTTGTCATTTTGTGGAAAGTGCCTGCGAGATTTACGCCGCCTCAGAACAACTGGCGCGTGAACTGAACGGTCACTATATGGATCAGTTCACCTACGCGGAACGCGCTACCGACTGGCGCGGGAATAACAATATTGCCGACAGTATTTTTCGCCAGATGCAGTGCGAGCCAAACCCGGTGCCTAAACACATTGTCATGAGCGCAGGCACGGGCGGAACTTCGGCCACCATTGGCCGCTACATTCGCTGCCAGGGCTACGACACGCGCCTGATGGTCGTTGACCCGGAAAACTCGGTCTTTTTACCCTACTGGCAGGAACGTGATGCCGCATTACGCAGTCCGGTCGGCAGCAAAATCGAAGGTATCGGCCGCCCACGCGTGGAGCCATCTTTCATTCCGGACGTGGTGGATGAGATGTTGCGTGTGCCGGATGCCGCCAGCATCGCGACCGCGCACTGGCTGGAAACGCAGTTGGGTCGCAAAGTCGGCGCCTCAACCGGCACCAATATGTGGGGAACACTGCAACTCGCGGCCCGTATGCGTGATGCCGGAGAAACAGGTTCTCTCGTTACGTTGCTGTGTGACAGCGGCGAACGTTATCTCGACACCTACTACAATCCGCAATGGATCAGCGCACATATCGGTGATTTAGCACCGTGGCAGGCTGAACTTGCCCGGATGCTGAACGTCCGCTAAGTCAGTATAAATAAATATCCTCCGGCATAGCCGGAGGTTTTTCAAATGCGCCTGTAAGGCTCTGTTACCAGCCGCGCCCTAACAGGCGCATACGATCTGACATTTGCATCCAACTTTGTTACTTACGGCCCGTAAA
>NZ_JANEWG010000039.1 GCF_028069725.1 Citrobacter sp. Awk 4 | reverse complement strand
GCTGGAATCCTCTAAGCTACTGAAGACTGTAGAGCTTCCGGTCCTGACTGGTAGCCTGACAGCTAAGGCAGACACTATCATGGACGCGCTGTATGAGAACACCGAGTCTTCTTTCGGTTCTGAGGTTTCTGACTATGGCATTATCGCCCATGAGTCACACATCAAGGCTCTCTCTCGTCTGGCTGCTAAGCAGGGCTTCTCTGGTGAAGACGCTATCGTGGATATGCTGGGTACCGACATCGCATATTACAACGGTGAGGACAAAGGTGTGTTCATGTTGGCTAAACGCTTCACGGCCCTGAGCTTCGGCTGCTTCCGTCACGACGGTGAGAATATTACGGTCGTCCTTTCACGTGATGGCGACTCTCAGTCCCATGACTTGGAAATCCTCGGTAAAGTGTTCGTTGTCGCTGAAGCTGCTACGACCGTCAAGATGGGCACTGGCTCAGCTACTGCCGTCCTGCCTGTAGTCAAACGCCTGAAGTTCACCAAGACCGAAGCGTAAGACCAATGGGTAAGAGCATTAGTAAAGGCTTCAGGTCCATCGCCAAGGGCCTGACAGGTGGTGGTGGGACTCAAGGTGGGGCTTCGGTCCCGCCTCCTGTAGCTCCTCCTGTAGCTCCTCCAGATGACGCTCAGCAAGCTGTAGTCGATACCCAAGGTCAGGAGACCGAGGGAGGTAAGACCATGAGCAGAGGTAAGTCTGGACTGAATATCAGCAGGACTTCAGGTGGTGGGCTATCACTGTGATTAACTAACTATGGTCTGGACCTGTTGTTAATGCAATAATATAACATAACAGATAGGAGCTTTATGTCTATGACTTCCGCAGACCTGAAGTCCCTCCTGACTCTGGTCTATAAACTCGTGTTCCTCTCTGTGGGTCTCTACATGGTCCTCTCTGGTCGACTCGGTGTGGATGTGTTCGACACTCTGTCTAAGGCTGTGGGTGGACTTCTAGGTCCTTAGGTTTGGACTCACAGTGGGACCGATGGTTTCTGACAGAAAAATGTGAATGACCATCTAATACATTAAGCCAGCAGACTTCCCCCCATAGGCCCACCTCAAGTCCAGACCGAGGCCACCGGGGGTCCTGACCAGCCGTCTAGACATCCCGTCTAATGACACAAGTCTGGCACAAAGAATGACACAAGGTCTTGACTCAATGCAGGACCTCAGGCCTACTAAGGGTCCGCTTCAAGTCCTTGAAGTTCCAGATAAATTTAATCGGCACATCCAGCTTTTCTTTGCCACGAACGCCGTCACGTAGGGCGGTCATCTCCGGGCCTCGTGAGATGGCGTCGGTCCAGCTAAAACAGGAAATTTGCGTTTTAACCGGATTTTTCGGCAGCGGCATGCGCTCAATCGTAATGGTGTATGTGGATTCGCGGGCACCGCTGTTGCCACCATGAATTCCGACGTTGCCGGTAAGAATCGGCAGCATGGCAATCGCGCGTGAGGTTAACTCGCCATTCGCCTGGCGTTGGGGACCCCATCCCTGGCAAATATAAGCAGGTTGGGTTGTGCCAATTTCACGCGCGAGTTTCACAATGCGATCGACCGGGATGCCGGTAATGTGCGATGCCCACTGCGGCGTTTTGGCGGTGGCGTCTTCTCCCTGACCCAGAATGTAGGCTTTGTAGTGCCCGTTGGCTGGCGCGCCAGCGGGGAGTGTTTTTTCATCGTAGCCGATACAACAGGTGTCGAGAAAAGGCTGATCGACAAGATTTTCATTAATCAACACCCAGGCGATTCCCGCGACCAGTGCAGCATCCGTACCTGGCCGGATGGGGATCCACTCATCTTCACGACCCGCTGCGGTATCGGTGTACCGCGGATCAATGACGATCATTCTGGCATTCGAGCGTTCCCTGGCTTGTTCAAGAAAATAGGTAACTCCGCCGCCGCTCATTCGGGTTTCAGCAGGGTTATTGCCAAACATCACCACCAGTTTGGTGTTTTCAATATCCGAGGTACTGTTGCCGTCATTGGAGCCGTAGGTATAAGGCATGGCAGCGGCGATTTGCGCTGTGCTGTAGGTGCCATAGTGGCTGAGAAAACCGCCATAACAATTCATCAGCCGGGCCACCAGTGAGGCGTAAGGGGAGGAGCGAGTGATATTGCCGCCGACGATGCCGGAGGAGTAGTTGATATAAACGGCTTCATTACCGTATTTTTCTACGGTACTTTTGAGGCTATCGCTGATGATATCAAGGGCCTCTTGCCAGGTGATTCGCTCAAATTTTCCTTCCCCACGTTTGCCCACGCGTTTCATCGGATAATTGAGGCGGTCTGGATGATTAATCCGTCGACGAATAGAACGACCACGCAAACAGGCGCGTACCTGATGATCGCCGTAAACATCGTCGCCGGTGTTGTCGGTTTCAACCCGCCAGACTTCATTATCCCGGACGTGCAGGCGCAGAGCACAACGACTGCCACAGTTAACCGAGCACGCACCCCAGACGACTTTATCGTCTTCCGGTTGTATTGCCTTTTGCACAGCCGCCGCTGCAGTTCGTACACCGAAGGGTAAAGCGAGGCCACCCGCGGCAAGCGCCAGTGAGCCAATGGCTGTGGATTTCACCAACGTTCTGCGGCTAATGCCTCCATGTTGCTCAACTCTGGACATCATTCACTCCATTATCGCAATCGTTATATAAATTGTTTTATATGGGAATTAGTACTCTGCTAATAATGCAATGAGTTTACCCTTGTAAGGTCAAGGGGTATTAATCCACGTCAATATAAGGGATGCCCTCCAGGAACGGAGGGCAAAAGGGGATCACTGCGGTTCGACGGTGGGGCCGTCCTGAGCTGGGCTGCTATTTGCCGGGGCGTTTCCGCTACTCGTGCGGGTATAGAGGATTTTGTGGGTGTCGTTTGCGCAATGCCCCACAACCTGCGAATCAGGCTGATCGGCCTGATCGTTCGGCACGATATTTAAGGTAAAACTCGATTCCGCCACACCGTTGTTAATGATCCGCTGCTCAATATCGCTTTTGACTCTTTCGCACGATTCCGGTGCAGCCATGACCCACGGGGAGGCGGTCACCAGTAACAAGACGGCAATTCCTCTGGTTAGGTTCATCATTCACTCCTTCTATAGAAAACGATAAATAAAGCATAGCATTTGTAGTATACCCCTCCGTATTTGAACGCAACCCGTTGAAGGTTCTTAAAATAGCGCGACTTCCCAAAATATCCCCAAACCGATACTGCCAGTTTGCCCCCATCATTATTGCGGTGCGCCGCCCCGAGAGTGAACAAAAAATAACCGCTGTTGGTATACTTTGAGAGCGACCATGCGCGTATTCAATCTAAGGAGGTGCGCAATGGACATAGCAGAAGTGAAATCATTTGGTACACCAGACGAAGTTCGCGAGTTTCCGAATGGACGACTGGAGCTCCTGAATATCGGGGGAGCGATAGTGGGTCGGGCGGTGCTGGAGCCTGGATGGCGATGGGCGACATCCGTGCAGCCTATCGCCGGGACGAAGAGTTGTGAAGCGCCTCATTTTCAGTATCACGTTGCCGGGGTGCTGCGGGTAAAAATGGACGATGGCTCTGAATTCGATTGTCTGCCTGGTAACTTGTCACGTATTCCCCCCGGTCACGATGCCTGGGTTGTGGGGGATGAATCCGTGGTCATTGTTGACTTCCAGGGAATGGTCGATTGGGCTAAACATAAAGAGAGTGGTTGCACCGACTCGCCATAAAGCAAAAAAGTTATCGAACACCAGTACGATGCTCATCATTCATCATCGTGTATAGGGCCCATTCTGTAGAGTGGGCCTTTTCTTGAGTGTTATTTGGGGTTCATTACGCTATGGCGTAACTCTCTGTATTTGCTAATATGATTGAAAATCTTCCCTGTAACGCGGTGAATAATGTGACGAAAAAGGCGCTACTGAGTTTTCTGTGCGTGATGCTTGCTGGCTGTGATAACGCGACCAGCCTGGTGTCGTATACGCCGGAAATGGCCAGCTTTTCCAATGAATTTGATTTTGATCCGTTACGTGGTCCGGTGAAGGATTTCAGCCAGACGTTGATGAATGATAAAGGCGAAGTGGCAAAACGGGTCAGCGGCACGTTATCGCAGGAAGGCTGCTTTGATACGCTTGAGCTTCACGATCTGGAAAATAATACCGGGGTGGCATTAGTGCTGGATGCCAATTTTTACCGTGATGCCGAGACGCTGGAAAAACGGGTGCGCCTGCAGGGGAAATGCCAGTTGGCGGAATTGCCTTCGGCAGGGGTTGTCTGGGATACCGATGATAACGGTTTCGTCGTGAGCGCTGCGGGTAAAGAGATGGAAATACAGTACCGCTACGACGCCGATGGATACCCGTTGGGTAAGACCACGGTCACCAAAGACAGTAAATTGTCGGTCAGCGCTAAACCGTCGCCGGACCCGCTAAAAAAAATGGATTATACCGCCGTGAGCCTGCTTAACGATCGGCCCGTGGGTCATGTGAAGCAAACCTGCGAATATGACGCCCACGCTAACCCGATCAACTGCCAGCTTATTATTGTCGATGAAAGCGCTAAACCAGCAGTTGAACGGAGTTACACCATTAAAAATACCATTGAGTATTACTAAACCGCAGTTTACTGCGCGGTGGGTTTTAGCAACTGAGAACCTGGCGTTTTGTGTTGCGCCAAATACTGTTGCTGGAATATACACATCCGAATGGTATTGCGGTATTCGCCGTTGATAAAAAATTCATGAATTAATTCGCCCTCTATCATAAAACCTAATTTGCGATAGATGTGAATCGCTTTCTCGTTTTCTTTATCGACGATCAAGTAAAGTTTGTAGAGATTGAGCACGGTAAAACCGTAATCCATCGCCAGTTTTGCTGCGCGAGAGGCCAGACCTTTCCCCTGATATTCCGGAGAAATGATGATCTGAAATTCGGCCCGGCGATGCACATGGTTAATTTCGACCAGTTCAACTAAACCGGCTTTCTCACCGTTGCATTCCACAACAAAGCGGCGTTCGCTCTGGTCATGAATGTGTTTGTCATAAAGATCGGAAAGCTCGACAAAGGCTTCATAGGGTTCTTCAAACCAATACCGCATCACGCTGGCGTTATTGTCGAGCTGGTGTACAAATCGTAAATCTTCGCGCTCAAGCGGGCGGAGTTTGACACTGTGGGCGCTGGTCATACGGTATCCTTACATTCCTTCTTAAACAGTCATTTTAGGGTGCAATCGTGCGGCCGGTGCGACGATCCAGGCAGCGAAGGGTATTCGGTTCCCAGTAGGCATTGATATTCGCGCTTTGTTCACAGTTATCGCGCTTATCAAATGCCGCGTCAGCTTTGTCCCACTCTTTTTCTGTGCGGGTATTCACTTTATTGCGCAGCTTACGCGTGTCGTTCCATTGCTCTTTTTCCATCGCGGCCTGCTGACGGCTTTGCGCGCTGTCCCCGGATTCAATCACCAGTTTGCTGGTTTCTGCCATTGCACAAGTGGTGTACATGACGGCACCCAGCGTAAGCATTGCCGTCAGGCACAGGCGTTGGCTAAGTGTTTTGTTCATTGTCAGTTCCTTTAAATGAATGGGCTAAAAGCGATTTAATGCGTCCAAATTCTACACTATTTCCGCTCGCAGGGCATACCCGCCTTAAGGGCATGGATACGCTGAGGATATTCTGAAGTATCATGGTTAAATCGACAGTCACTCAAAATGAATAATGTTAAAAATTACGCTTCTTTTTTTTGTTACGGCGCTATGCGAAATCATCGGCTGCTTTTTACCCTGGCTCTGGCTTAAGCGCGGCGCAACGGACTGGCTGCTGGTTCCGGCGGGCGTTTCACTGGCGCTGTTTGTCTGGTTGCTGACATTACATCCGGCGGCCAGCGGGCGAGTCTATGCGGCCTATGGCGGCGTCTATGTCTGTACGGCGTTACTGTGGCTGCGTTTTGTCGACGGTATCAAGCTCAGTGTGTATGACTGGTCAGGCGCTGCGATTGCTCTCTGTGGAATGCTGATTATCGTGGCGGGCTGGGGGCGCGTTTAAGCGTCCCATTTTTTGTGACAGGTAAGTGATTTTTTACTCATTTAACTTGTATGGTAGTAGCTCAGTTGGGTAAATTTCCTGCATCGCAAAAGAGATGTAAGGAATAAAAATGAAAATTGTAGGGGCTGAAGTCTTTGTCACGTGTCCGGGACGTAACTTTGTTACGCTGAAGATTACGACCGAGGATGGTATTACCGGTCTTGGCGACGCCACGCTCAATGGGCGTGAGTTGTCGGTCGCATCGTATCTGAAAGATCATCTTTGCCCGCAGCTGATTGGCCGTGACGCGCACCGTATTGAAGACATCTGGCAGTTCTTTTACAAAGGCGCCTACTGGCGTCGTGGTCCGGTGACGATGTCGGCCATCTCCGCTGTGGATATGGCGCTGTGGGACATCAAAGCGAAAGCTGCCAACATGCCGCTGTATCAGTTGTTGGGCGGCGCTTCTCGTGAAGGCGTGATGGTGTATTGCCATACCACTGGTCACACGGTCGATGATGTGCTGGAAGATTATGCGCGTCATAAAGAGATGGGGTTTAAAGCGATCCGCGTGCAGTGCGGCGTACCAGGGATGAAAACCACATATGGAATGGCGAAGGGGAAAGGGCTGGCTTACGAGCCTGCGACGAAAGGGCAGTGGCCAGAAGAACAACTGTGGTCAACCGAAAAATACCTCGACTTTACTCCCAAACTGTTTGAAGCCGTACGCAGCAGATTTGGTTTTAATGAGCACTTACTTCACGACATGCACCACCGCCTGACGCCCATTGAAGCGGCTCGGTTTGGTAAGAGCATTGAAGATCACCGTCTGTTCTGGATGGAAGACCCCACCCCTGCGGAAAACCAGGAATGCTTCCGCCTGATCCGCCAGCATACGGTCACGCCTATTGCGGTCGGCGAAGTCTTTAACAGCATCTGGGATTGTAAACAGCTGATTGAAGAGCAGTTGATCGACTACATCCGTACCACAATTACGCACGCAGGCGGCATTACCGGCATGCGGCGTATCGCTGATTTTGCCTCCCTGTATCAGGTTCGTACCGGTTCACACGGTCCATCCGATCTCTCACCGGTCTGTATGGCGGCGGCGCTGCACTTTGACCTGTGGGTGCCGAATTTCGGGGTTCAGGAATACATGGGGTACTCCGAACAAATGCTGGAAGTCTTCCCGCATAACTGGACGTTTGATAACGGATATATGCACCCAGGTAATAAACCGGGTCTGGGCATTGAGTTTGATGAAAAACTGGCTGCGAAATATCCGTACGACCCGGCTTATTTGCCTGTGGCTCGTCTGGAAGATGGCACCTTGTGGAACTGGTAATCACCGGAGAATAAAATGAAAAGTGTCGTCATTAAACAACCCAATGAACTGATTATTGAAGAGCGACCGCTGCCTGTTCCTGGCATGAATGAAGTTCGCGTTAAAATAAGCCTTGCCGGGATTTGCGGTTCCGATAGCCATATTTATCGTGGACACAACCCCTTCGCAAAATATCCACGGGTGATCGGCCATGAATTTTTTGGTGTGATTGATGCTATTGGTGAAGGCGTTACAGATAAATCCCCCGGTGAACGTGTTTGTGTCGACCCGGTAATAAGCTGTGGTCACTGCTATCCCTGCTCAATCGGGAAGCCGAATGTCTGCACCTCGCTGGTTGTATTGGGTGTGCACCGGGATGGGGGCTTTAGCGAATATGCTGTCGTGCCCGCTAAAAATGCCTGGTCGGTTCCGCAAAATGTCAGCGACCATCATGCTGTTATGGTTGAGCCGTTCACGATTGCCGCCAATGTGACCGGGCAGGTCAATCCCGGGAAAGAGGATATTGCGCTGATCTATGGCGCAGGTCCAATGGGGCTGACCACGTTACAGGCATTGAAAAATGTCTACCAGGTCAAACAGGTGATTGTCGCTGACCGCATTAATGAGCGTTTAGTCATGGCCGAAAATAGCGGTGCAGACTGGGTTATCAATAATGGCGAACACGATTTATCAACACTTCTGCAAGAGAAAGGAATTAAGCCAACGCTCATTGTTGATGCGGCTTGCCATCCTTCTATTTTGCAGGAGGCTATTTCCCTTGCGTCCCCTGCAGCGCGTATTGTTCTGATGGGATTCTCCAGCGAGCCTTCGAGTATTATACAGCAGGGAATTACCGGAAAAGAAATATCCATTTACTCTTCCAGACTCAATGCGAATAAATTCCCGGTCGTGCTGGATTGGTTGCAAAAAGGATTGATCGACCCTGATAAATTAATTACACACCGTTTTAATTACCAACAAGTCACCGATGCAATTGAGTTATTTGAGAAAGACCAGAAGTCGTGCTGCAAAGTGCTATTGACCTTCAATTAATAATAAAAAATGCGAGTAAGTAGTCCGCATCTTAACATCCGAGATGAAAGCGATGACTCAAATTAAACATGAAAGAAGTACATCTGACCTCGTGCGAGCGGCCCTGTCAGGCTGGCTCGGTACCGCCCTGGAGTTCATGGATTTTCAGCTTTATTCATTAGGTGCTGCACTGGTTTTTCACGAGATATTTTTCCCGGAACAATCGGCGGCGATGGCGCTGATACTGGCAATGGGAACCTATGGTGCAGGATACATTGCACGTATTGTCGGTGCGTTTATCTTCGGCAAAATGGGTGACAGGGTGGGCCGTAAGAAAGTCCTGTTTATTACCATTACGATGATGGGGATCTGTACAACCTTAATTGGCGTACTACCTACCTATGCGCAGATAGGTATTTTTGCCCCGATTCTGCTGGTGACGTTGCGTATTGTTCAGGGATTGGGTGCTGGCGCGGAAATTTCTGGTGCGGGTACCATGCTGGCGGAATATGCGCCGAAAGGTAAGCGCGGGATTATTTCTTCACTCGTGGCAATGGGGACGAACTGCGGCACACTGAGTGCGACAGCGATCTGGGCATTTATGTTCTTTGTTCTGGATCGTGAAGAATTGGTCGCATGGGGCTGGCGTATACCGTTTCTCGCCAGTGTCGTGGTCATGCTCTTTGCAATATGGCTGCGCTTTAATTTGAAGGAGAGTCCGGTCTTTGAAAAAGTGAACGATACGGAACTCGCTCCAGAAAAAGCGGTTGCGGATGAGAATACTGTTGGGGCGATGTTCCGCAGTAAATCTTTCTGGCTGGCTACGGGGCTGCGTTTTGGTCAGGCGGGCAACTCAGGGCTGATTCAGACCTTCCTGGCAGGGTATCTCGTACAGACACTGTTGTTTGATAAAGCGATCCCCACCGATGCGCTGATGATTAGCTCGGTACTTGGCTTTTTAACAATCCCGCTACTGGGCTGGTTGTCTGATAAATATGGTCGCCGTATACCTTATATGGTGATGAGTTTGTCGGCGATGATCCTGGCTTACCCGATGCTGTCGATGATTGTTGATAAGAGCAACAGCGTTAGCACGATTATGGCTTCCATTATTATCATTCATAACTTTGCGGTGCTGGGGCTGTTCGCACTGGAAAACATCACCATGGCGGAGATGTTTGGTTCAAGAAACCGTTTTACCCGGATGGCGATTTCAAAAGAGGTGGGTGGTCTGGTGGCGGTTGGTTTTGGACCGTTACTGGCGGGGATCTTCTGCAACATGACCGGTTCCTGGATGCCGATTGTGGTGATGATTATCTGCTACTCGATCATTGGGTTCATTTCAGCGTTCTTCATGCCGGAAGTTCGCGATCGCGATCTGAGTCTGCTACATGATGCCGCAGATACCGTGCCATCCATGAAACCACAGGCTGCAACGAAAATGTCCTGATAATAAGAAAGCGCACTGTCATGACGGTGCGCTTCACTGAAACGCCCATTCTTGTTACACAACTTAAAAACATGTCATACCAATCGACAATAAATTAACTCAAATCAAGAACACGCCAAATGAACTCGTTAATCTAGTATGGCAATCAACGTTCTCTACAGTGAGTCAAAAAGATGCAAAACAAGCTATTAACCGCTAAGGCAACACTCCCGACCTGGGATCGCAGCAAACTGGTGCCACGCATTGTCCACCTTGGTTTCGGTGCGTTCCACCGCGCCCACCAGGCTATCTATGCGGATATCCTTGCCACAGAGCACGGCAGTGATTGGGGTTACATCGAAGTTAACCTGATTGGCGGTGAGCAGCAGATTGCTGACCTGAAAAACCAGGACAATTTGTATACCGTGGCAGAAATGTCTGCTGATGCCTGGACTGCGCGCGTTGTGGGTGTGGTCAAAGAAGCCCTGCATGCGCAGGTCGAGGGGCTGGAGACTGTTCTCGCAAAAATGTGCGAACCGCAGGTAGCGATTGTTTCCCTGACAATTACTGAGAAAGGTTACTGTCATTCTCCGGCGACAGGGCAATTGATGCTGGATCACCCGATGATCGCCGCCGATCTGCAAAACCCTCAGCAGCCTAAATCAGCACCAGGGGTTATCGTTGAAGCGCTTGCGCGCCGTAAAGCGGCAGGTTTGCCGGCATTCACCGTGATGTCCTGCGATAACATGCCTGAGAACGGGCATGTAATGCGCAATGTGGTGACGGCTTATGCTCGCGCGGTTAATGCTGAACTGGCGCAGTGGATTGAACAAAACGTCACGTTCCCTTCCACGATGGTTGACCGAATCGTTCCTGCCGTCACCCCTGATACGCTGGACAAAATTGAGCAGTTAACCGGTGTGCGCGACCCTGCCGGTGTGGCATGCGAGCCGTTCCGCCAGTGGGTTATTGAAGATAATTTCGTTGCAGGGCGTCCGGAATGGGAAAAAGCCGGTGCTGAACTGGTTGTCGATGTTATCCCGTTTGAAGAGATGAAGCTGCGCATGCTGAACGGTAGCCACTCTTTCCTGGCATATCTTGGTTATCTGGCCGGTTATCAGCATATTAATGATTGTATGGGAGACGAAAACTACCGTCTCGCGGCTCATGCGTTGATGCTACAGGAACAGGCGCCAACGCTGAAAGTGACAGGCGTCGATCTGAAGCGTTACGCCGACTTACTGATTGAACGCTATAGCAACCCGGCGCTGCGCCACCGTACCTGGCAGATTGCGATGGACGGTAGCCAGAAACTGCCTCAGCGTATGCTGGACTCTGTGCGCTGGCATCTGGCGCATAACAGCTGCTTTGATTTGCTGGCGCTGGGCGTGGCAGGCTGGATGCGTTACGTCGGCGGTGTGGACGAGCAGGGCAAGGCGATCGAAGTCAACGATCCGCTGTTGCCTGTCATTCAGCAAGCGGTTCAGGAGAGTCAGGAAGGTGAAAGCCGCGTTCAGGCGTTGTTGGGCATTGACGCGATCTTCGGCAATGAGTTGCCGCATGAAGGTCTGTTTACCCGCAAAGTGACGCAAGCGTACCTGTCTTTGTTGGCGGATGGTGCGAAAGCGACTGTTGCAGCGTACGTCGCGAAACAGAAATAACCGTGTTGAAGTAGCCGAAAGACGTTGTATGTAGCCGGGAATGGCGGTGTCGCTTCCCGGCAGTCACTTCATCGTAATGCCGCCTGGGGCGGCATTGACACCATTAGTTCATGCCGAGACGAATCAGTTCGATGGGCGCAAATTTACCCTCACAACCTTCAACTTCCACGGTTTTCCCGCGACGGATCTGTGCTGCATCAAGGCCATCGGTGTCAATTGAGGTAATTTTCCCCGTCTGTCCTGTGCCGCTAATCATGACCCGGCTGCCAGTGGTGATTGCGTTACGGTTACGATCGTATGTCATCATGGTGTTTTCTCCTTTCTAACTTACCGTCAAAGCCCGTGGGCTTTTAGTCCCACGTAACGGGCGTCATATAAATACGCCTCTTGTGAAGGTTTTTTTTTGTTTTTGATCAAGCTCACGGCTTTTTGGCTAAGGATGTGCGGGGAGAAAAAGAGGAGTGGGAACTCACCCCGGGCGGGGTGAGAGGGGAATTATTCTTCGCTAAACCATTCGCTGTTTTCCTGGCGAATAAGCTGTACGGACTCACCAATTTCCTGCAGGTGGACAGTCATCGCACGTTCAACGGCTTCCGCGTCATGCTTTTCAAGCGCGGCAAAAATATCATGATGTTGCCTGAGCAGCATTTCAGGCGGCGACACGTGATCCAGACTCATATAGCGCACACGGTCAATAGTCGCTTTGATATTCTCAACGGTATCCCAGGCTAGCTGGCAATCGGCAATAGCCGCCAGTTTCTGATGAAACTCGTCATCAAGCTGGAAGAAATCGTTAAGCTGTTTACGATCAATCGCAATACGCTGCTGATGCAGGTTCTGTTCCAGTTGATAACACTGGCTATCTGTCATCATTGACGCGGCGCGACGAGCAACCGCGCACTCTATCGCCTGACGGACAAAACATCCATTCTGTACCTGCGATAACGAAATTTTATTCACATAGCTACCGCGCTGCGGACGGATCTGGATCAGTCCATTTTCCGCCAGCTTGATAAACGCTTCCCGCACGGGCTGGCGTGAAACATTAAAGCGTACAGAAACTTCTTTTTCAGACAGCGGTGTGCCAGGTGCAATCAGGCAATGCACGATGTCACGACGAAGAATGCGGTATATTTGCTGATTTACCGGCTGTGTAGGGTTGAGTTGGGTTTCGACGGTCATGTGCTCTTACTTTTTAGAGAGTTAACCCGATTATTCTATCATTTTTTTGCTGTGGGCTATACCCGGCCAGAGGCCGGGTAGCGTAATTAGTGTCGATGAATGCTCAGTCCGGCAAAGGATTGTGTTACGGGCATCATTTCCAGGGTATTGATATTCACATGAGCGGGTAATGAGGCAACCCACCATACGGCTTCGGTCACATCTTCGGGTGTCAATGCCGTTGTGTTTTCATAAGCTTTGCCCGCTTTCTCATCGTCACCTTTGAAGCGAACGTTAGAGAATTCGGTGCCGCCCACCAGACCCGGTTCAATGTCCGTGACGCGAACCGCAGTACCGTGTAAATCGGTACGCAGGTTAAGGCTGAACTGACGGACAAACGCTTTGGTGGCGCCATAGACGTTGCCGCCGGCGTACGGCCAATTGCCCGCCGTAGAGCCAATGTTGATGATATGACCACGATTACGTTCAACCATGCCCGGCAGCACGGCGCGAGTCATATAAATCAAGCCCTTATTGTTGGTATCGATCATGGTTTCCCAGTCGTCAACGTTGGCTTTATGCGCGGGTTCAAGTCCGAGAGCCAGCCCGGCGTTGTTGACCAGAATATCAATGTTGCGCCAGTTGGCAGGCAGCGAGGCCAACATTTGTTCAATGGCTGCACGATTGCGCACGTCCAGTTGTGCCGTTAGCAGGTTATCTCCCAGCTCCTCTTTTAACTCCTGAAGGCGTTCCTGGCGGCGGCCTGTGGCAATCACTTTATGGCCATTCTCAATAAAACGACGTGTAATGCACTCACCAAAGCCTGCCGTTGCACCGGTAACTAAAACGATCATCTCACTGTTCCTCAACGCTTTTTGTGTTGTACTACCATAGCACGCGATATCTGTTAGGGGGTAATCCTGGTTAACGAGATTGCGGTCATTTCAAGGGAGGCCTACTCTATTGAACAAATCGTTTTCGGGAGTGAAAGATGTCGTTAACAAATCCATTCTTAAGTAACAGTGTGTTGCCGTATCAGGCTCCGCGTTTTGATCTGATTGAAGACCGCCATTACCGTCCCGCCTTTGATGAAGGAATGCGGCAAAAACGCGCAGAAATCGATGCGATTGTACAAAACCCCGAGGCAGCGGATTTTGCCAATACCTGCTTAGCGCTGGAGCAAAGCGGTGCCTTACTGACGCGCGTTACCAGCGTATTTTTCGCCATGACGGCGGCGCATACTAACGACGAATTGCAGCGTCTTGATGAGGCGTTTTCCGGCGAACTTGCTGCGCTGGCAAATGATATCTACCTGAACAGCGCCCTGTTTGCGCGCGTGGACGCCGTCTGGAAACAGCGTCAAACGCTGAAACTGGATGCAGAATCCTTACGGCTGGTGGAGGTAATTCATCAGCGCTTCGTCCTGGCCGGCGCGCAACTCAGTGATGCCGATAAAGACCAACTGAAACGGCTGAACACCGAGTCAGCGACGCTGACCAGCCAGTTTAACCAGCGATTACTGGCGGCAAATAAATCGGGTGGACTGGTGGTGGATGAGGTTCACTCGCTGGCAGGTTTAAGTGCCGAAGAGGTAGCCCATGCCGCACAAGCCGCCACAGAGAAGGGGCTTTCGGCGCGTTGGTTAATTCCCTTGCTTAACACGACGCAACAACCGGCGCTCGCTGCGCTGCGCGACCGGCAGACCCGGGAAAATCTCTTTAAGGCTGCATGGCTGCGGGCGGAAAAAAATGATGCCAATGACACGCGCGCCATCGTGAAGCGTTTGGTGGAAATTCGCGCGCAACAGGCAAAACTACTGGGCTTTGCTCATTATGCCGCGTGGAAAATTGCCGATCAGATGGCGAAAACGCCTGAGGCCGCACTGGCGTTTATGCGGGCTATTGTGCCTGCCGCACGTCAGCGTGCGCTTGATGAGCAGGCGGAGATCCAAAAAATCATTGATCAACAGCCGTGCGGATTCACGGTACAGCCATGGGACTGGGCGTTTTATGCCGAGCAGGTACGACGCGAGAAATTCGCGTTAGATGAAACGCAGCTCAAGCCGTATTTCGCCTTAGACACTGTCCTGAATGAGGGGGTTTTCTGGGCGGCAAATCAGCTGTTTGGCATCAAGTTTATTGAGCGTTTTGATATCCCGGTTTATCACCCTGATGTTCGCGTCTGGGAAATCTTCGACAGTGACGGTGTGGGACTGGCGCTGTTTTACGGTGATTTCTTCGCGCGTGAGTCAAAAAGCGGTGGCGCCTGGATGGGCAACTTCGTCGAACAATCAACGCTCAACGAAACCAGGCCGGTGATTTACAACGTCTGTAACTATCAAAAACCGTCCGCAGGACAACCGGCGTTATTGCTCTGGGATGATGTAATCACGTTGTTCCATGAGTTCGGACATACGTTGCATGGTTTGTTTGCCTCCCAGCGTTACGCAACCCTTTCAGGGACCAATACGCCACGTGACTTTGTTGAGTTCCCGTCGCAGATCAACGAACACTGGGCGAGCCATCCCGCTGTTTTTGCTCGCTACGCCCGGCATGTTGAAACAGGGGAAAAAATGCCTGATGCGCTGCAAGACAAAATGCGCCGGGCGAGCCTGTTTAATAAAGGCTATGACATGACAGAGTTACTGAGCGCAGCCTTACTGGATATGCGCTGGCATACCCTGTCGGCGGACTCCGCCGTACCCGATGTGGACAGTTTTGAATCGCAGGCGCTAGCGGCTGAGGAAATCGATCTTCAGTCCGTACCGCCGCGCTACCGTAGCAGTTATTTCGCCCATATTTTTGGCGGCGGTTATGCGGCAGGGTATTACGCCTATCTCTGGACGCAAATGCTGGCAGATGATGGCTATCAGTGGTTTGTCGAACATGGCGGATTAACGCGTGAAAATGGCCAGCGCTTCCGGGAAGTGATTTTGTCTCGCGGCAACAGCACAGATTTGGAACAGCTGTATTCGGCGTGGCGAGGGCTGGAGCCGCGAATTGAACCGATGCTGCTTCATCGCGGGTTAAGCCAGTAGTTTTCATTCTGAATGATCGGGGTTATCCCCGATCATAAATTCGGTGAGAGAATTAGCAGACCATCGAAATATCAGAAAGCGGAGGGAAAATGAACTGTCAATTTAAGTAATGATGTTCTGGATAATTCAAATAACAACGCAGGAGATTTGATTAATGGTGAATATATAACCGGAAGCGTTTAATAACGGTTTAGGATTATCAACTTTTTTTGTTTGGCTTTTGTTTAAAATCATAGAGTTGTAAATTACCGCAACCCGCTACAGGGTTTCTATGACTAAATTGACAAAAATATGCTTTTCTCTCGCTAGACTCTATAACATCAAGGATGAATGAGTGAGGATTAGCGATGATTAAAAGAGCCGCCGAAATAGATAACATCTTACTGAGCCTGAATCTATCTATTGATGCCCATTACAAGTGGTTGGTAAAAATGTTTCGCTGTGTCGTTTCAGGCGATATCACTCAGCCAGAGATTATTCATGTTAATTCCTATTGTATGTGTGAATTTGGCCAGTGGCTGAATAATCATCCTGCACGTGAAAACGATGAAACAGGATATCTCTATCAAATAGATAAAGCACATATCGAAATGCATATTAGTGGCCGTATTTTACTGTCGGCAATTGTCGAAAAAAGATGGCTACCAGAACATTTTGAGCATTTCCAGGACACATTGTTAGCGTTTACCGCCGCAGTGACGGACTACAAAATATACCTGCTAAATATCCGGAGTAATATGGATATATTGACGGGATTGCCGGGTCGACGTCTTTTGGATGAGTCTTTTGACCGCCAGCTTATTGAGGCCAGTCCCGGTAATTTATATCTGCTGTTATTGGATATCGATCGCTTCAAGTCCGTTAATGACACTTATGGGCATCTGGTTGGCGATGTTGTGTTACGGTCGCTGGCGTCAAATCTCTCGGCATGGACCCGGGAGGACGAAACGGCATACCGCTACGGCGGTGAGGAATTTATCATCATCATTAAGGCACAAACAGACGAGATGGCTTGTCAGGCCGGAATGCGTATTTGCGACTTAATCGCCAGGCACAGCATTCACTATCCTGACGGCGAGATTAACATTACTGTGACCGGTGGGGTGACCCGGGCGCAGCCAGGAGAACCTCTGGATGTGGTGTTGGGGCGCTCGGACCAGGCCATGTATGAGGGTAAACAAACGGGCAGAAATCGCTGCATGTTTATGGATAAACAGCAAAAAATCACCCGAATTACCCGTCGTGAGCCCGATCACTCGCTCTTTACAAAACAGGCTGCAGGCTGACATAACTCTTCATTAGAACTGCTAGTTTATATTTAACTAATTGATTAATGGACTAATAGCTGTTCTCTGGAGGCAACATGAAATTATTTGCGCGTAGAAAACGTCAAGGCAAACGCTGGAACCGCCGCCCTGAGTCTCAGGATTTACACCAGATGCAGTCACAAGGCCGATGGATTTCGCGCACGGCATGTTGTCAAAGTAAAAAGGGATGGAAGCGAGAAATACCGATTTTGCTGGCTTAGTTCGGTATTGTTTAACCTTCATTGAGATTGTCAGTGATAGGGTGTATGCGATTCGTTGTCTTCGCAGGGAATTGCCTGATAACGTAAAAAGCAAAACACAAATCTATCCATGCAAGCATTGACCGCTGGTTCATCCGGCGGTTTTTTTTGCCCGTTATTCAGGTAAAAAAAATAGCCCCTTGTGCAGTGATGCAGCAAGGGGCTATGTCGGTAAGTCGTTATCTCCGTTCATTAGTCATCCCATTTGTGACTGAAGTACGCGGCCAGAAAACCAGAAAATAAAATAATTCCCAGTACAGCCATAAATACGTTCATATTACCCAGCATATTATGTCTCCTGTTTTGATGTCTTTCCTCGTTTACCTTATTTCACCTCGTTGATATCTATCCTGGCAGAATGAACTTAAACAAACGCTGAATTAAGTGATTATTTCAAATTTAGCGTAAGGTTTTTAACCGCATGATGACTCGAAATATGAAAAAGAGTAACCAAAAGGGCAATGCGGGGGAACAGAGAGAGACACAGCAGGCGTTCGCTGTCGGGTGGCTATCTGAACCGATGACCGTGCGGGGGAGTCCTGCACGGTCACGGATGATTTAACAAGTGGCCGGTTGCTGCCAGGGTTTAACGCGCATGCCTTTTAACATCATCACCCATGCCAGACCAATGGCGACAATCAGTACCGCAAACAGCGACCAGGCGGGAAGCGTGGTTAAAATGATGCCGCTGGCTAATGGGTTGAACGCCGCGCCCAGCCAGCCAAGCGACTGCGCAGAGAAGTAACTCGCTTTCATTCCCGCAGGCGCAATATTGTCGATCAACATATATTCCCCTGGCGCGTAGATCACTTCACCGAGGGTAAAGACGGCGGCAGAAACGCCCCACAGGATCAGGTTGTTCCCGGAGAACATAAAACCCACCAGGCCAATAATGAAGCAAAGGGTTCCTGCCGCCATCAGTGGCCGGATATTCGCGGCAGTGAGCCTGCGCCCGAGGGCATATTGCAGGCTAACCACCATCGCTGCGTTTACCGGTAAGACGACGGCGACCACTTTCTCGGCAAAATCACCGTCAGCGACGACCATTACATACTGGGAAATACAGGATGAAAATGCGCCGCCCACGAACGAGGCGAGAAACGCAGAGAGGGTAAACCAGAGCAAGGCTTTGTCGCGCAGCAGAACCGACGGCGACCACACTGAGGTATTTATCCCTTCAGCAGGTGCTATGGAGCGTGTTACCCATGTCTGAATAAAAACCAGCGGGAAGGCAGAACAGACGGCCGCCAGCCAGAAAGGCAGGTTAATGCTTTGCATCACCAGCAGGGTGCCAAGCGGTGGCCCAATGGTCCAGCCAATGTTGAGCACGGTGTAGTTGAGCGAAAAAATTTTGGTTTTCGCGGTGGCTGAGAGGTTATCGGCAAACCAGGCTTTCAGCACGGTGGCGAAAACGGAATAGGCGCAGTTGATCAGCGCAAACAGCAGTACCACCAGGGTGACGTTATGCACCAGCGGGATCGCGATAAACCCGAAGGCAAATGCGCAGATCGCCACCAGCATGTAACGTTTCTTATCGAATTTATCCGCCAGAATGCCGAAGCCAAGGCTGAAGACCACGCCGATGGTCAGCGCCACCGTCATGGCGTAGCCAATCAGATCAACGCCCAGCGCATACTGGCGATTCAGATAAATGGTCATGAACGGCAACGTGGCGCCACGACCAATAGTCAGTAATAACGATGAGGCGAGTAATGCAAGGGTTGACCGTCTCAGAGTGGTGTTCATTTTCCTGCCCGACAATGCGTGTTGTTTTGTTTTTGTTAACTGTCAGAAAGGAATAGCACGGCAAAATTGTGATGTATACCGAATAAGTTGTTCGAAAGTGCCTCTGATAGCCTACCTGAATTAATGATCTGTTACAGGACAACGATTTCCGCTAAGTTAACTTGTTTACAAAAATTTAATAATTGCAGAGGTCAGGGGATGTCGCGTAAAGACGGGCTGTTGGCATTATTAGTCGTGGTGGTATTGGGACTGAATTTTGTCGTCATCAAAGTGGGATTACACAATATGCCGCCACTGATGCTGGCGGGATTACGCTTCCTGCTGGTGGCGTTTCCGGCGATTTTCTTTGTTGCCCGCCCCAAAGTCCCGCTTAAACTTCTGCTGGGTTACGGCCTGACGATCAGTTTTGGGCAATTTGCTTTTCTATTTTGCGCCATCAACTTCGGCATGCCCGCCGGACTGGCGTCGCTGGTACTGCAGGCGCAGGCCTTTTTCACCATCGTTCTGGGGGCGTTTGCGTTCGGTGAGCGTTTGCAGGGTAAACAACTGGCGGGGATTGCGCTGGCGATTTTTGGCGTACTGGTGCTGATTGAAGCGAGCCTCAACGGGCAACAGGTGGCGATGACCGGATTTATGCTCACTCTGGCTGCCGCGCTCAGTTGGGCCTGCGGGAATATTTTTAATAAAAAGATTATGTCGCGTGCGGATCGTCCGGCTGTCATGTCGCTGGTGGTCTGGAGCGCGTTAATCCCAATTATTCCGTTTTTCCTCGCGTCGCTGTTTCTGGATGGTTCCGAACGGATGATGCAAAGCCTGGTCAGCCTTGATACCACGACGGTGTTGTCGCTGGTCTATCTTGCCTTCGTTGCCACCATTGTCGGCTACGGGATTTGGGGCACGTTGTTGGGGCGTTATGAAACCTGGCGTGTGGCACCGTTATCGCTGTTGGTTCCGGTGGTTGGGCTGGCCAGTGCCGCAGTGCTGTTGGATGAAAGGCTGACCGGACTGCAATTATTGGGCGCAGTGCTGATTATGGCGGGGCTGTATATCAATGTGTTTGGTTTTCGTTTACGTAAACCAGCACCGGCGAGAGGGTGAAAAAAGCCCCGCAGTGACGGGGCAAAACGAATTAGAGGTCACACCGGTTGTAATAGGGCACGCCTAACTCGTCGGACTTATCGCTGCCTGCCCCCATATGATTGAAGTCGAAAGGGGATTGATCGTGCGCAGTGGGCATGATCATCACATCGCGAGCTGTTTGTGTTGTGGGCTGGGCAGTTTGCTCCGCAACACTCTGGCCGGAGACGACAAGCAACAGAGGCAGCATTGCAGAAGACAAAAATTTCATGGTTTCCTCGATTACGTCGTTAACAGGCGATTAGCAATGACACTGATTGAGCGGCAGCAAATACCGGGATTCGCCGTGCATATTGGTCATGCGGAACTTATGCGGCGGCACATCAAAATAGTTTTTAAACGTCCGGGTTAGCGTTTGCTGTGACTCAAAGCCGTAACGTTCAGCCAGATACAAAATGGGCTCGTTACTTTCTTTTAATTTCTGGGCTATCTCGGTCATTTTACGGCTGCGGATGTATTGACCTAATGAATGGCCGGTTTCTTTTTTAAACATCCGTTGCAGGTGCCATTTGGAGTAACCTGAACGCTCTGACACCTTTTCCAGTGAGAGCGGCGATTCCAGGTTATCTTCGATCCAGTCCAAAATGCTATGAATAGTGATAGCGTCAGTGTTGCGTCTGGACATCGTCATACCTCTTTCTGTTTACGGCAGGATTTTCTTGAGCAAATACTCAAGTGTTGCCACTTCATCCGCCGTTAAGTTTTTTGTTAGTTCCTGGTGCAGGTCTTGTCCTACTAATTGATGACATTGCTCACAAATTGCCGCGCCGTGTTCGGTAAGTTTCACCAGCACGCCGCGTTTATCGTTGGGATTTGGCAGTCTTTCGATCCAGCCTTTACAGACCAGGCGGTCAAGCATGCGCGTCAATGCGCCAAGATCAACAGACAGCACTTTCTTAAGTTCAACCGGGGTAATACACACCGCGCAGCGGATGGAACACAGCACCTTAAACTGAGAGGCGGTGATATCCAGCGGCGACAGATAGTCGTTTAGCAAACGATCTTTTTTCTGATTAACCATGTAGATCAAGCGGCCAAGTGGAATGATTTCATTGAAAAGGTCACTGGTGCTTTTCACGATGGTTGCCCCGGCAAGTAGTTAGTCACGGCAGATACTATTGCCCAGGCAAGTATAAGTCAAACGAATGAATTGAGTGATGACACATTTTGCTAAAACGGTTCTTCAAGCCGGATGTTTTAGCTTTTAATAACTTAATGATAATTACAGATTATAGATATGATGGGAAAATGAATGGTTACATCGCTGAAATAGCGGTCCGCGCGCATTTGAACTTATACTTGCCGCTAATGAAGAGCGACTGGAGAAGAGATTACCAATGATAGATTTGTTTAAAGCGATAGGGCTGGGCCTGGTTGTTCTGCTGCCGCTCGCCAACCCACTGACTACGGTGGCGCTGTTCCTCGGGCTTGCGGGCAACATGAACAGCGCAGAGCGTAACCGTCAGTCGCTGATGGCGTCGATTTACGTATTCGCGATTATGATGGTGGCGTACTACGCCGGTCAGTTAGTGATGAATACGTTTGGCATTTCGATCCCAGGGCTGCGAATTGCCGGGGGGTTAATTGTCGCGTTTATCGGATTCAGAATGCTCTTTCCACAGCAGAAAGCGCACGAGTCGCCGGAAGCGAAAAGCAAATCTGAAGAGCTGGAAGACGAACCGACGGCCAACATTGCCTTCGTGCCACTGGCGATGCCCAGTACGGCGGGTCCGGGTACGATTGCAATGATCATCAGTTCGGCCTCAACCGTGCGTGATGGTTCTGATTTCCCTGGCTGGGTAATTGCGGTCGCACCGCCGCTGATCTTTGCCATTGTGGGGGTCATTTTGTGGGGGAGTCTGCGCAGTTCGGGGGCGATCATGCGCCTGGTCGGCAAAGGGGGAATCGAGGCGATTTCGCGCCTGATGGGCTTCCTGCTGGTCTGTATGGGCGTACAGTTTATCATTAACGGTATTCTGGAAATTATTAAAACCTATCACTAAAGCCTGCGGCCCGGCGCTAATACGTCGGGCCTTTTCTGTCTTTTACTGCGGTTGTGGCTGCTCTTCCAATGAGACAGGCCAGCGGCGAAAAATAATCACTGACCAGACTAAGGCGATGATTGCCGGGACGACCCCGACGTAGCCGATGGCAGACATCGACCAGTGTAAACTCACCTGATTACCTACCAGCGCGCCTGCGCCAATTCCGATATTAAAGATGCCGGAAAACAACGCCATCGCGACATCGGTGGCATCTGGCGCCAGCGCCAGCACTTTCACCTGCATCCCCAGACCGATAACCATAATGGCTATCCCCCAGAAGATACTCAACGTCGCCAGGTGTGTTTCGCTGTCGGCGGCAGAACGCAGAAGCAGCAGACACCCCACCAGCAGGACAATGGCAAAGGTAATGAGCGAAGAGGCATGCCGATTACCCAACTTACCAAACACCACGCTACCGACGATCCCAGCGCCGCCGAGAATAAGCAGTAAAATCGTGGCAAAGTTGCCGCTCAACCCGGCCACGGTTTGCACAAACGGCTCGATATAGCTGTATGCCGTGTAATGGGCGGTCACCACGATCACGGTCAACAGATAAAGGCTCATCAGCGCAGGGCGGCGAAACAGTAACGGCAGGCTTTTCAGCGAGCCAGAATGTTCACTGGGTAAGGTGGGCAGGAGCTTGAACAGACACACGAGCGTTGCCAGCGCGCCCATGCCGATAGCCAGGAAAGTGGTACGCCAGCCAAAATATTGCCCGACAATGCGTCCTATAGGGATCCCGAGCACCATCGCCAGTACGGTTCCGGTGGCGATCAGGCTCAGCGCCTGCGCGCGCTTACCAGCAGGGGCCAGACGGATGGCGAGTGAGGCGGTGATCGACCAGAAAATGGCGTGCGCAAAAGCGATGCCGATGCGGCTTATTAACAGAACGGTAAAATTCCACGCCAGAAATGAGAGCAGATGGCTGGCAATAAACAGCACAAACAGACAGATCAGCAGCTTGCGTCGCTCCACCTGACTTGTCAGCAGCATAAAGGGCAGCGACATCAGCGCCACAACCCAGGCGTAGATAGTCAGCATAATACCGACCTGTGCAGTCTGCATATGAAAGCTTTGAGCAATATCAGAGAGTAAGCCAACCGGGACAAACTCGGTGGTATTGAAGATAAAAGCCGCAATAGCAAGCGTAACGACCCGTAGCCACGCGACTTTACGGGAAACAATGCGTGTAGACATAAAAAGTAATGGGGCTTGTTGCAAAAAGGTGAGGTCAGGATCTTAAAACGTTTGCTGGCGGAAATACAATCACTTTGTGATTAATATCACATTTTTTAGTTACTAAAAAGTAACGCCACGGGCGGAACGGTTGGTGTACGTTTTTTGGTGGTGACGTTGTCACAAAATAGGGCACGTTTTGTGCCGTTGAAAGCGCCACCCGGTGCAGAGTGGAGCCGCCATACAGCAATGTTATGCCCGCGTTTGCGGTGGCAGCAGCTCTATAAAGGCTTCCAGTTGCCGGGTCATTGCACCGCGTCGCCAAACCAGCCAGGTATTCAGCCAGCGCCACTCTTCTGTTAGCGGCCAGGCGTCGACCTGATGATGTCCGGGCATACTTTCTAACATTGTGCGGGGAATCAACGCGATGCCCGCGCCGGCGATAACGCAGGCAAGCATCCCATGATAGGACTCCATTTCATGAATCGTACCCGGTGCGGCGCGATCGGCATGGAACCAGCTTTCAAAATGGCGACGGTAAGAGCAGTTCGCGCGAAAAGCGTAAATATTACAGCCGTTAACGTCACTCGCACGGCGCACGACGTGGTGACCGCACGGGGTGACAATCATCATCTCTTCGCGGTAGACCGGCATCCCTTCAAGACCAGGGTGGGCAATAGGGCCATCCACAAAGGCGGCATTCAGTTTACCCTCCAGAACCCCCTCCAGCATGGTGCCGGAAGGCCCGGTGGATAAGGCAAACTGAATCTTGGGGTAACGCTGATTATATTCGGCAAGCGTCGCGGGAATACGCACGGCTGCGGTACTTTCCAGCGCGCCGAGGGAAAACAGCCCCTGCGGTTCATCGCCGGCCACCACCATCCTCGCTTCATCGACCAGCGCCAGGATCTGCTGGCTATAGCGTAAAAAGTTATGTCCTGCCGGAGAAAGTCTCAGACGCTGATTCTCGCGAATAAACAGATCCACCCCGAGATCGGCTTCAAGCTGGCGAATGCGTGTCGTGAGGTTAGACGGAACACGGTGCACTTTCGCCGCCGCCTGGGTAATGCTGCCCGTCTGGGCGACAGCATTGAACATTTCCAGTTGCGTCAGATCCATAGCTTTCTCTTTTTGTGAATGGAGTGGTTAATATTATTCAATTTTCAGAAAGAGTAAACGGGGTCATGATACCGCCATTCCCTGTGATAAAGAGAGAAAGCCATGAACCCGACACCCGCGACACATGCAATTTCAGTGGACCCCGCAACGGGAGAACATTTGACGGCCATGCCCTGGAGCAGCGACAGCGAGATCGAGCTGGCCCTTAGTCAGGCTGCCAGCGGTTTTGCCGCATGGAAGCGCACGACGGTCGCGTACCGGGCGCAGAAACTGCGCAACGTCGGACAGGCCTTGCGGTTACGGGCTGAAGAGATGGCGCAATGTATCTCGCGGGAGATGGGAAAACCGATCAAACAGGCGCGCGGCGAAGTGGCAAAATCCGCCAGCTTGTGCGACTGGTATGCAGAGCACGGCCCTGCCATGCTCAACCCAGAACCGACGCTGGTGGAAAATCAGCAAGCGGTGATTGAGTATCGCCCGCTGGGGACGATTCTGGCGGTGATGCCGTGGAATTTTCCGCTCTGGCAGGTGCTGCGTGGGGCGATCCCCATCCTGTTGGCGGGTAATGGCTATCTCTTGAAACATGCCCCGAATGTGACGGGCTGTGCCAGGCTGATTGCCGATATTTTTGTTGACGCGGGGATGCCTGAAGGTGTTTACGGCTGGCTCAACGCCAGTAATGCGGGCGTCAGTCAGATGATTAATGATCCGCGTATTGCGGCGGTCACGGTCACCGGCAGCGTTCGCGCTGGCGCGGCTATCGGCGCTCAGGCAGGGGCGGCGCTGAAAAAGTGCGTGCTGGAACTGGGCGGCTCGGATCCCTTTATTGTGCTGAACGATGCCTGCCTGGATCTGGCGGTGAAAGCGGCTGTCGCCGGGCGTTATCAAAATACCGGACAGGTGTGTGCTGCGGCTAAACGTTTTATTGTCGAAGAAGGTATTGCCCGGGACTTTACCGAACGCTTCGTCGCGGCGGCGGCGGCCTTGAAAATGGGCAACCCCTTTGACGAGGAAAACGATCTCGGGCCGATGGCGCGCGTTGATTTGCGTGATGAACTGCATCAACAGGTGATGACGTCAGTCGCACAAGGCGCGCGTTTATTACTGGGCGGGGAACTCGTTGCAGGGGAAGGGAATTACTATCCGGCAACGGTTCTCGGTGATGTGACACCTGAAATGACGGCATTTCGCCAGGAGCTGTTTGGTCCGGTAGCGGCAATCACAGTGGCGAAGAGCGCAGATCATGCCTTACAGCTTGCCAATGACAGTGATTTCGGTCTCTCGGCGACGATTTTTACCGCCGACGAAACGCGCGCACAGGAGATGGCCAGCCAGCTAGAATGCGGTGGCGTGTTTATCAATGGCTACAGCGCCAGCGATGCGCGAGTGGCATTTGGCGGCGTGAAGAAAAGCGGTTTTGGTCGTGAGCTTTCCCATTTTGGCTTGCATGAGTTCTGTAACGTCCAGACGGTCTGGAAAAACCGCGTCTGATGCACAAAGCGCCTCGTCAGGAGGCGCGATGGTCTCTCCTGGCCTGACGTCGCATATTCAGCTCTGTTATACTACCAGGCCTATTCAGACCTGCGGGCAAGGAGCATAGTGTGGCCAGGGCCATGGACAATTCAGTATTAGAGACCATTCTGGCGCAGGTTCGCCCGTTAATTGGTCAGGGAAAAGTTGCCGATTATATTCCAGCGTTAGCCTGCGTCGAGGGTTCAAAACTGGGTATCGCCATATGTACCGTTGATGGACAACACTATCAGGCCGGTGATTCGCAGGAGCGCTTTTCCATTCAGTCTATTTCGAAGGTGCTGAGTCTGGCAGTGGCCATGCGTCACTACCAGGAAGATGAGATCTGGCAGCGGGTGGGAAAAGACCCTTCTGGTTCTCCCTTCAATTCGCTGGTGCAACTGGAAATGGAACAGGGCATTCCGCGCAATCCGTTTATTAACGCCGGTGCGTTAGTTATCTGCGACATGTTACAAGGGCGGCTGAGCGCCCCTCGCCAGCGTATGCTGGAGGTGGTGCGCGTCCTGAGCGGTGTTCCCGATATTGTTTATGATTCCACCGTGGCCCGTTCGGAATTCGAGCATTCGGCGCGCAATGCGGCGATTGCCTGGCTGATGAAATCATTCGGTAATTTTCAGCATGATGTGACGACGGTTTTGCAGAATTATTTTCACTATTGCGCGCTGAAAATGAATTGCGTTGAACTGGCCCGCACGTTTGTTTTTCTGGCGAATCAGGGACACGCTTTTCATCTTAATGATCCGGTGGTGACACCGATGCAGGCCAGACAAATTAACGCATTGATGGCAACCAGCGGAATGTATCAGAACGCCGGGGAATTTGCCTGGCGAGTCGGGTTACCTGCGAAATCGGGTGTCGGCGGCGGTATTGTTGCGATTGTGCCGCATGAAATGGCGATTGCTGTCTGGAGTCCTGAACTGGATACCGCTGGAAACTCTCTCGCAGGTATCGCCGTACTGGAACAACTGACTCAACAATTAGGACGCTCAGTCTACTGATGAACGTGCCAGACTCACTGTTTGCCCGGCTGTCTCGCTCTACATTTCGTTCCCGGTTTCGTCTTGGCGCGAAAGAGAGACAGTATTGCTGGGATAAAGGCGCGCAGGTTATCGATCAACACGCGGCGGACTTTGTAGCAAAACGGCTGGCCCCGGCGGTTCCCACCAATGATGGCAAGCAGACGCCCATGCGCGGTCATCCCGTTTTTATTGCCCAGCATGCCACGGCGACCTGTTGTCGTGGCTGTCTGGAAAAATGGCACCACATTCCGCAGGGGCAACCGCTCAACGAGGAGCAGCAAAAGTATGTGGTGGCAGTCATTCATCATTGGTTAGTTATTCAAATGAATCAGCGATAACAAAATAAACAATTCTCAGCGTGCTGGTAATCGCCATAAAATAACGCATGAAAACTTTGTGGTTTAAATAGTTACAATTCCTCTGGTTTGCAATATAACGTGATGTCCCTCTACGAGGGTGAGTCACTTATTGCAAATAAATCATGCTATGCTATTTAGAACACACTTGTTATGTCGAAATAATTGCCATTGGCAATTATATGGATAGATATTTAATGCACGCACCTTTCGCTTCTTCATTTCGCCCGTTCCGGGAAGATAATCCGTTACGTAATGCTTTCGTCCTTTTTATGGTCACCACGCTATTTTATTTTATTGGCGCGCAATTGCGTCTCGTTGAGGCGTTGTCTCTGTTTTGGCCCCTCAATGGCGTGATGGCAGGGGTGTTTGCCCGTTATGTCTGGCTTAACCGCCTTCATTTTTATGCCGTATGTTATGTCGCCATGCTGGCTTATGATGCCATCACCACCGAATGGGGAGTGGTGTCGCTAATCATTAATTTATCTAATATGGCCTTTATTATTACCTTTGCTCAGCTGGTATTGTGGGATAAACGACGGGGTAATAATACATATGAACCGATAAATGCCTTGCGTCTGTTTAATTATTGCCTGTTTGCTGCTTTATTGTGTGCATTATTCGGCGCGACAGGATCAATTGGCATTGACAGCCAATCATTTTGGCCGTTATTTGCCGACTGGTTTAGCGAACAATTCTCCACAGGGGTATTGATTGTACCCTGTATGCTGACGCTTTCTCTGCCAGCCACATTCATTCGGTTTAAACCGGAACAACTGATGCCGGTTGTGGCGTTGATGGTCTCGGTTGCAGCTTCGGTGATCATTGGTGGAGCAGGGAGCCTTGCCTTTCCGCTGCCCGCGCTTATCTGGTGTGCGGTGCGTTATCCTACGCCGATCACCTGCCTGTTGACCTTTGTGACCGGCGCGGTTGAGATAATCCTGGTTGCCAACTCCATTATCAATATCTCCGTGGCCTCACCGCTTTCGGCGCCGCACATGTTTTCAGCCCGGCTGGGAATTGCCACGATGGCGATTTGCCCGGTGATGGTCGCCGTCAGCGTTTCGGCAATCAATTCGCTGATAAGACAAGTTTCTTTGCGGGCAGATTTCGACTATTTGACGCGTGTCTATTCTCGTTCCGGCTTATTTGAAGCACTTAAAAAACGAGAACCACAGAAACCGCAGCACGTGACGGTAATGCTGCTGGATATTGATTATTTCAAACAGATTAATGACAACTTCGGTCATGAGTGCGGCGATCGGGTGTTAAGCGCCTTTGCCCGACACGTGCAAAAAATTGTCGGCGACAAAGGTCTTGTGGCCCGCATGGGCGGTGAAGAGTTTGCTGTAGTAGCTTCGTCTGCTGATAGCGCTGAGGGCATACAACTGGCGGAAAAAATCCGTAAAGCAGTGGAGTTGCAACCTTTCAGCTGGCAGCAGCAAACCCTTTATCTGACCGTGAGCATCGGTTTAGGTAATGGAACAACCGAATCATGCTCTTTAGCTGATCTGTTTAATACCCTTATCGTAGAAGCCGACGAATGTTTATATCGCTCGAAAAAAGAGGGGCGTAACCGGACCAGCGCCAGGTTCGACAACGCAGGCATTCTGCCCGGTACCGATGCGTGTCAGTGAAACATAACGCAATCCTATGGTTGCCGCGCTTGTGTAGAAAAAAGGGGCAGTGCATGGTAATGCAGTCAATCAAGGAGACTCTATGGCTGCCACTCATTCCTGTTTTATCCTCGATGCTGAGCGTATCCGTAACAGAATCAATGAACTGAGCGATGTGCTTGAGGATTGCGTCAATCAAGGCGCATCCGTCAGTTTTGTCTTGCCTTTTGGTCGCGAAAAATCCCTCCCTTTCTGGACGCAAGTCGCGCAGAGCGTGGCGACTGGAGAACGTATTGTCCTTGCGGCTGAAAATAGCGCGGGGATGATCATCGGTACGGTACAACTCCTGCTGGATCAACCTGAAAATCAACCGCACCGTGCCGATGTGGCAAAACTGTTGGTTCACTCGTCTGCGCGCAGGGACGGTATCGGCAGGCGTTTAATGGAGGGGCTGGAGATCTGTGCAAAGCAACATCATAAATCGCTGCTGGTGCTGGACACCGCAACGGGAAGTAATGCAGAGTTGTTCTACCAAAATTGCGGTTGGCTGAAAGCGGGGGAGATACCCGATTACGCACAAATGCCAGACGGAAAGCTGACAGGCACCACGGTTTTCTACAAATACCTGTGATTTGTGTTTGAGAGTTGATCAAAACAGGGGTTCATTGTATTAAAGTTTGCTAACCTGTTCTACCAATTCAATCAGGTTGTATGACTAATCCAAAAGGGAACTCATAGTGAAAACTCTAAACCGTCGCGATTTTCCTGGCGCCCATTATCCTGAGCGTATCATTCAGTTTGGCGAGGGGAACTTCCTGCGTGCTTTTGTTGACTGGCAAGTTGATTTACTGAACGAGCATACCGATTTGAATGCCGGCGTGGTGATTGTCCGTCCCATCGAAAGCGCATTCCCTCCGTCACTCAGTACGCAAGACGGTCTCTACACCACCATCATTCGCGGTTTGAACGAAAACGGCGAAGCGGTCAGCGATGCCCGCCTGATCCGTTCGGTGAACCGTGAAATCAGCGTGTATGGTGAATATGATGAATTCCTGAAACTGGCGCATAACCCTGACATCCGCTTTGTCTTCTCTAACACGACCGAAGCTGGGATCAGCTATCATGCGGGTGATAAATTTGATGATGCCCCTGCGGTCAGTTATCCGGCGAAACTCACCCGACTGCTGTTTGAACGCTACACTCACTTTGCTGGGGCGTCTGATAAAGGCTGGATAATCATTCCTTGCGAGCTGATTGACTATAATGGCGATGCGTTACGCGAGCTGGTTCAACGCTACGCAAAAGAGTGGGCGCTTCCTGAGGCATTCTTGCTGTGGTTAGATCAGGCAAACGCCTTCTGCTCGACGCTGGTGGATCGCATTGTGACCGGTTACCCGCGTGATGAAGTGGCACAACTTGAAGACACGCTGGGTTACCATGATGCGTTTCTCGATACCGCCGAACATTTCTACCTGTTTGTGATCCAGGGGCCGAAGTCACTGGCGTCTGAGTTGCGTCTTGATAAATATCCGCTGAATGTGCTGATCGTTGATGACATCAAGCCTTACAAAGAGCGTAAAGTGGCCATTCTGAATGGCGCGCATACGGCTCTGGTTCCGGTGGCGTTCCAGGCGGGTCTGGATACCGTTGGCGAAGCGATGAACGACGCTGAGATCTGCGCTTTTGTCGAAAAAGCCATTTATGAAGAAATTATCCCGGTACTCGATCTTCCGCGTGATGAGCTGGAGTCTTTTGCGAGCGCGGTGACCGGGCGTTTTCGTAATCCGTACATCAAGCATCAGTTACTTTCTATCGCCCTGAACGGGATGACGAAATTCCGTACCCGAATTTTACCTCAGTTACTGGCAGGGCAGCAGGCGGAGGGGAAATTACCTGCGCGTTTGACATTTGCGCTGGCCGCGCTGATTGCGTTTTATCGCGCAGAACGCAATGGGGAATCTTATCCGGTTCAGGACGATGCACACTGGATCGAGCGCTATCAGCAACTGTGGAATCAGCATCGCGATGGGGTGATCAGCACGCATGATCTGGTTAATACTGTGCTGGCAGTGGCTGAACACTGGGAACAAGACCTGACCCAGGTTTCCGGTCTTGTCGAGCAGGTCAGTGCCTGCCTGGATGCTATCCTGACGAAAGGAATGCGCGAAGCGGTGAAACCGCTGTGCTAATGACGCCTCGCTGAAGGTTGACCCGGTTTCGGCCGGGTTTTTAATAAATCCTTTTTAGTTACAACATACAGTGATGTGTATTAATAATAAGCCGGTCTGCAACACGAGCGCTGCTGGCGTCAATCAGTGAGAAAAAGGGGGTACCTCTCTTTTTAGAGACACTTGCAACATTGACAGCGATCACGTTTAATGTTTCCGCTTTCCCATTTTCCGAAGATAATCATGATTGTTCGACCTCAACAGCACTGGCTGCGCCAGATATTCGTCTGGCACGGCTCCGTTTTATCCAAAATCTTCTCCCGACTGCTCCTGAATTTCATCTTGTCTATCGCGGTTATCATTATGTTGCCGTGGTATACGATGCTAGGTATCAAATTTACCCTCGCGCCTTTCAGTATTCTCGGTGTCGCCATCGCCATATTTTTGGGTTTTCGCAACAATGCATGCTATGCGCGTTACGTGGAAGCCAGGCATTTGTGGGGGCAGTTGATGATTGCATCCCGCTCGTTACTGCGTGAAGTGAAAACCACGCTGCCAGACGATCGCGAATTAGGGCAGTTTGTCCGTCTGCAGATCGCCTTTGCACACTGTTTACGCATGACATTACGTCGACAACCGCAGGCAGAACCGTTGGCGAAATATCTCAGTGCCGAAGATCTGCAGCGCGTCTTTTCTTCCCATTCCCCGGCAAACCGCATTTTACTGTTGATGGGGGAGTGGCTGGCGGTTCGTCGGCGGGAAGGGCAACTGTCTGATATATTATTTCACAGTTTAAACAACAGGTTAAATGATATGTCGGCGGTGCTGGCAGGCTGCGAACGAATAGCGAATACCCCCATACCTTTTGCATACACCTTAATTTTGCATCGCACGGTGTATCTGTTTTGTATTATGTTGCCCTTCGCTCTGGTGATGGATTTGCACTATATGACGCCGTTTATTTCGGTGCTGATTTCTTATACGTTTATTTCGCTCGATACGCTGGCAGAAGAGCTGGAAGATCCGTTTGGTACTGAAAATAACGATCTACCGCTGGATGCAATTTGCAATGCCATCGAAATTGATTTGTTGCAGATGAACGATGAGACAACCGTTCCGGTTAAACAGATCCCAGACAGGCATTATCAGTTGACGTAAATACCGCATCGACAGCGTCGTCAAAACAGCCGGTTAAAAGAGCAACGGTGGGCGCATCATCAATCGCGCCTATCGAGCTTCCGCAACGGGGGCAAAAGGCTCTGCTGGAGAATTCAGATGAGCGCCAGGTCGCTGGTTTACCGCCTTTTCCCGTCCATTGAACATCCAGAGCATCAAATTCTACCCAACCGACGCTGTGCGCTCCGGTGTGTTTTTGACAGAGAGAACATGAGCAGGTGTGAGGATTTCTGGGCGAGAGGGCTCTGATACGGATAAAACCGCACAGACAGCCGCCGGTGTACACTTTCGTCATCGCCCATCTCCTGAAATTCGCGTCTCAGAACACTACCAGATGATCCGTTGAGCAACCAGTCCTCAGTGTTAAAAAGAAGAGGCGAGTTCAAACATCCTGATTGCTAACAATATTTAATGGCGCCGGCAGGCGTTCGGGATTGATGGTTGCCTGCTGTTCATCTATTGTGATTCAGTTCAATTAAGACATGATGTCTGAGAAGGCGTCATACCGCATTCACATATTATTGATCATTGAGCAGAAACCATGACATCAACGAATTTCTATCCAATTGGCACTCCCGGACAGCCCTGGGGAGAATCTGAGCGTGAGCAATGGCGTAAGAACCAGTTACCGTCACGGTCCTATGACGATGTGTTAAGTCAAATCCGAGAGCTTGGCAACGAATATAAGATTGTTAAGTACGGTGAAATAACCTGTGCCGGTGATACCTATTCCTTAATGGCGCTGCGCAGTGTTGACTGGGATGAATCTTTACCGGCGGCTCTCGTCACCGGGGGCGTACATGGCTATGAGACCAGCGGTGTGTTGGGCGCGCTGCGGTTTTTACAAGAACACGGGCAAGAATACAAAGGCAAAATGAATTTGTTGGTTGCGCCTTGTGTCAGTCCGTGGGCATTTGAACGGATATCACGCTGGAATTATCATCTCGTCGATCCGAACAGAAGTTTTTACGCCGAAGGCAAAGCGGAAGAGTCCCAGGCGCTGATGTCGCTGATTGCGCCGCTGAAGGAACAATTTCGGGTACATATTGATCTCCATGAAACAACGGATAGCGACGAAAGTGAATTCCGTCCGGCTCTCGCGGCCAGGGATGGTAAGCAATATATTCCGGACATCGTCCCGGATGGATTTTATCTGGTCAGCGACGAAGATAATTCTCAACTGGATTTCCAGAAGGCAATCATCGCTGCTGTTGAAAAAGTGACCCACATAGCACCTTCCAACGCCGAAGGGGAAATGCTGGGATTTCGGGTCGCAAGTCCTGGGGTCGTTGAATATCCGAATAGTCACTATCATCTTTGTTCTACGATGACCGGTGCTCGTTATACCACGACCACCGAAGTGTATCCGGACAGCGCAAAAACCAATCCGGAACAATGCATCATTGCCCAGGTCGAGGCGGTGAAAGCCGCGCTGAACTTCGCGCTGGAGCATTAAAAGTCAGCGGATTACCAAAACGAATATAGCAGCCAGAAAAGGCTGCTATATATAATACAAAAACATACAACTATTTTTCGATCACCCTGACTGTTGCTGCTGGTACATTTCTACCAGTTTCTGTTTTTGTTCTTTTGTCAGCATTTTACTGACATTGGTGTAATACGTTATTCGACAACGCGCGGCTTGCTCATGTAAATTATTCTGCACGGTCATTTGTTGTTCAAATAATGCTTCATCCACTTTGCCTTCTTTTACCATATTCAAAAATATCTGCGGTTGGAATTTGCTGGCATCGATATTATTCATGCATTCCTGAGCGCTGGCGTGTAATTGTATCAATTGGTTTTTCTGCGATTTATCCAGTTGCAGAACACTCCCGAAGGTTTCAGGCTGTGGGGTTGAAGGCTCGGCAGCCAGTGTCATACCAGAAAAAATGAATGTTGATAAACCTAATGCGATGGTCGGAAATTTCATCAGATGCTTCTCCATGTGTTTGAGTGGATACCACTGTATCCGAAACATCGTCCTTAAAAAGTCCCAAATGAAACTTTTGCGTCAGTGATTTTTGGCGCAAAAAAAACTCTGCCGCAAATACTCCGTGGCAGAGAAATCGGACTTTCAAGGTTTATAGAATACCTGACAACCAGGGTCAGGCACCCAAAAAATTCTAAACGCAAATAATTGTCTTCGTCAAATTTTGCAAAGTCCAAAATGGAACTTAATTCATGCATCTTGAGGCGTATATTTTGCCCTGAAATTAAAACAACATTTTTCGGACTTAAAGGCAGAATGTAATGAAAAACAGTTACCAGTATATCCTGGGTGGGCTGGTTATTTCCTGCTCGCTTCTTTTAACGGCGTGCGATCGCACGGCTTCAACGCCTGTCACCCATCCTCCTCATCCGGTTGGCGTGGTGACGTTGCGAACGCAGCCACTCGCCGTTCAGACCGAGTTGCCTGGCCGCGTGTCGGCATTTCGTGTCGCCGACGTTCGTCCACAGGTGAACGGGATCATCCTGAAGCGCCATTTCGTTGAAGGTAGCCACGTCACTGCGGGGGAATCGTTGTATCAGATCGACCCCAGTACTTATCAGGCCGCGCTGAATAGCGCCAAAGGCGATCTGGCGAAAGCGACTGCCGCTGCCACTCAGGCGCATTTAACGGCCAATCGATATCGGGCGCTGATTAAAACGCACTATGTCAGCCAGCAAGATTATGACACTGCCGTTGCCAACGCGGAGCAGGCTGACGCGCAGGTGATCGCGCAACAAGCGGTCGTCGAGCAGGCGCAAATCAACCTCAATTACACCCGGGTGACGTCTCCCATCTCCGGCATTATCGGTAAATCGAATGTCACGGAAGGGGCGTTGGTGACGGATAGCCAATCGTCTGCGCTGGCGACAGTGCAACAGCTGGACCCGGTCTATATCGATGTGACCCAGTCCAGCGATGACTTCCTTAACTTAAAAAGCGAGATGGAAAAGGGGGAGATCAAACAGCAAAACGGTAAAGCGGAAGTGTTGCTGCAACTGGACAATGGACGGCTCTATCCTCAGCAGTGCAGGCTGGAGTTCTCTGACGTCACGGTCGATCAAACCACAGGCTCCATCACGGTACGTGCGGAGTGTCCTAATCCTGACAACACGCTGCTGCCGGGGATGTTCGTGCGGGCGCACCTGACGGAAGGCATGCGCGAGAATGCTCTGCTGGTTCCGCAGCAGGCAATTACCCGTACCCCACGCGGTGAAGCTACCGCCATGGTGGTCGACAGCCATAATCATGCGCAGCTTCGCCAGGTACAGGCAGCCCAGGCGATGGGTAATCAGTGGCGGGTCACGTCTGGATTAGCCGCAGGGGATCGGGTGATCGTCACAGGACAACTGATGTTGCGACCCGGTATGCCGGTCGCCGCCACCGAGGACGACAGTATGGCGGCGTGGACTCAGGGTTCCGGAGCGGGGAAATAAGCAATGTCGAACTTCTTTATCAGCCGCCCGATTTTTGCCTGGGTTATCGCGCTTGTCCTGATGCTGGCCGGTGGACTTTCAATTCTCAAACTGCCGGTGTCGCAGTATCCGACCATCGCGCCGCCTGCCGTGCAGATAACTGCCAGCTATCCGGGAGCGGATGCTAAAACGGTAGAAGACACAGTCACTCAGGTTATCGAACAGAAAATGAATGGTCTGGACGGACTGATGTACATGTCCTCCAACAGCGACGCGATGGGGAATGCCACCATCACGCTGACCTTTACCAACGGCACCGATCCGGATATTGCGCAGGTCCAGGTGCAGAACAAACTGCAACTGGCGATGCCGTTGCTGCCCGCCACGGTACAAAGTATGGGGATTAACGTTCAGAAAGCGAGCAGTAGCTTTTTGATGGTGGTGGGGTTTACCGGTCAGAAAGGCAGTGCGTTGACGCAAGCCGACCTGGCGGACTATGTCGCTTCGACCGTGCAGGACCCTATCAGTCGGACGCAGGGGGTTGGCCAGGTGCAACTTTTTGGCGCCCAGTACGCAATGCGCGTATGGCTGGATCCGAATAAGTTGAACAATTATCAACTCACCACCGAAGAGGTCGTGCGAGCCATTAAATCGCAGAACAACCAGATAGCAGGCGGTCAATTAGGGGCGTTGCCTGCGCCATCGTCCCAGCGTCTCAACGCGTCGATCATTGCGCAAACCCGATTAAGCACGCCGCAGCAGTTTGGCAATATCATTCTTCGCGTCAATGAAGATGGTTCACAGGTTCGCTTACGTGATGTCGCACGCATTGAACTGGGAAGTGAAAATTACAGTTCCAGCGCTGAATACAACGGTCGTCCGGCGGCAGGATTGGGGATCAAACTGGCGACAGGCGCGAACGCGCTGGATACCGCCAAAGCCGTCAAAGCGGAGATTGACACTCTGAAGCCATTTTTCCCTGCGGGCATGAAAGTCGTGTATCCGTACGACACGACGCCGTTTGTGAAAATTTCCATTCACGAAGTGGTGAAGACGCTGTTTGAGGCGATCGTGCTGGTATTCCTGGTGATGTATCTGTTTATGCAGAACATCCGCGCCACGTTGATCCCAACGATTGCGGTTCCGGTGGTGCTGCTGGGAACGTTCGGCGTGCTGGCCGCCTGTGGATTTTCCATCAATACGTTGACCATGTTCGGCATGGTACTGGCGATAGGTCTGTTGGTGGATGATGCCATTGTGGTGGTTGAAAACGTCGAGCGCGTCATGAAAGAGGAGGGGCTTTCCCCGGTTGACGCCACGCGTAAATCAATGGGACAGATACAGGGGGCGCTGGTTGGCATCACGATGGTACTTTGCGCAGTCTTCGTTCCGATGGCTTTCTTTGGCGGTTCGACGGGGGCAATTTATCGTCAGTTCTCCGTGACGATAGTCTCCGCAATGGTGCTTTCGGTCACGGTGGCGATGATCCTGACGCCAGCCTTGTGCGCTACGCTGCTGAAACCCGGTAGCCATCTCCCGCTGCGCGGTTTTTTCGCCTGGTTTAACCGGATGTTTGATCGCAGTACGGACCATTACCAGAACAGCGTTGGGCGAATTGTACGCAAGACCGGCCGCATGATGGCGATCTATCTGCTGATTGTGGCTGGTATGACGGCGATGTTTGTTTTCCTGCCCACCTCATTCTTACCGGATGAGGATCAGGGGGTATTTATGAACATGGTGCAATTGCCCGCTGGGGCGACGCAATCACGAACTCAGGCTAGTCTGGATAAAGTGACGCAATATTATTTGCATAACGAAGCGGCCAATGTGAACTCCGTGTTTACCGTCGCGGGATTTGGATTCAATGGCAATGGGCAAAACAACGGTCTGGCCTTTGTCAGCCTGAAAGACTGGTCAGCCCGAAAAGGGGCGGAAAATCGTGTGGAATCGATCATTTCGCGCGCTAACCGGACTTTTGCCCGCACCATTCATGATGGCGTTGCCTTTGCCTTTAATCTGCCGGCGATTACCGATTTAGGCACAGCGACAGGCTTTGACTTTGAGCTTATCGACAAAGCCAACCGGGGGCATGCCGCACTGACTCAGGCGCGTAACCAGTTATTGATGATGACACATAAATTTCCGAATGTGGTGACCAAAGTCCGTCCGAATGGACTGGAGGACGCGCCACAATTGAAACTGGATATTGATCAACAGAAAGCGGAGGCGCTCGGGGTCTCCAATGACGCGATAAATAACACGATCTCCACGGCGCTGGGGGGAACATATGTTAATGATTTTCTTGATCGTGGACGGGTGAAGAAGGTCTATGTTCAGGCGGATCAGGCTTATCGTATGTTGCCGGATGATATTAACAGCTGGTACGTCTTGGGTGAACATAATCAGATGGTTCCGTTCTCGGCCTTTGCCCACGCTCACTGGGAGTATGGTTCACCCCGTCTTGAACGCTACAACGGCCAGTCTTCTATGGAGATCCTCGGAGAACCCGCGCCGGGTCGTAGCTCGGGTCAGGCAATGATGCTGATGGAAAAACTTGCGGCGAAACTGCCGCCTGGATTTGGCTATCAATGGACCGGGATGTCGTATCAACAGCAACAGTCGGGAAATCAGGCTCCCGCTCTGTATGCCATTTCGCTGGTTGTCGTGTTTCTGTGTCTGGCGGCGCTCTATGAAAGCTGGTCTGTGCCGTTTGCCGTGATGTTGGTTGTTCCGTTGGGGGTGATTGGCGCACTGGCAGGGGCGACACTGCGTGGGTTGAACAATGATGTCTACTTCCAGGTGGGGTTATTAACGACGATGGGGTTATCAGCCAAGAACGCCATTTTGATCGTCGAATTCGCCAAAGAGTTGATGGAAAAAGAGGGGAAACCGTTGCTGGACGCGACGCTTGAAGCCGTGCGAATGCGCTTGCGACCCATCCTGATGACGTCGCTGGCGTTTATTCTCGGGGTACAGCCGCTGGTTATCAGCAACGGCGCCGGAAGCGGGGCGCAGAACGCGGTTGGTACTGGCGTGATGGGCGGGATGATTAGCGCCACGCTGTTGGCCATTTTCTTCGTGCCAGTATTTTATGTGGTGGTGATGCGCCGTTTTGCAAAGAAAAAATAATACTCAATAGCGCAATGGCAGGTGAACAATACTGACCAGTTTGCCGCGTTGCGCTTCCACATAACCGCCTTCAGTCAGGTCCTTCAGGATCCGTAACACCGTACTGCGGGAGAGTTTTGTCGTGGAAAGAATATAGTTAAGGATGGAGTTGTTCTGGCGAAACACGTCATTTTGTTTTTCCAGCTCCAGCAGCTTGCCGCGAACCATATCGTAGGCGCTGTCATTCAGCAGGTGCAGATCGCGCCAGGTGGAAAAATGGAGGTGAAAAGCGAGCACTTTGGTCACATCTTCCCAGAGATGGGGCTGATGATGAAATACGTTTTGCGTCTTCTGCCCGGAAATGACAAACACATCGCTTTCAGGTGCGAAACGAACGTAGGTGGTATCCCCAAATGGCAAAACCAGTTCAGCGAGACCAAAAATATGCGGTGCCACCGCCATGCTGAGTTCAAGATCATCCTGTTTACGGTGTAGCCAGAAATGACCCCGGGTAAGCAGGTAAATTTCTGGTCCGTTTTTATGAAAACTACGGGGGCGGCGAACAACCATTTGTTCAGCGACAGGCAACAGAGCATCCAGTAAACGCTGAATACTTTCTTGCGGCTTGAGTGCCAGAATTTTATTCAGCGTGAGCTGAAAGTTGTCGTCAGGGCGCGGTGTTGTTGATGTCGTCATCACAATATATTCAGGAAATAAGGTGTTTGCGAAGCGTATTGTCTGCTTAAACCTTAGAGTAAAAATGCCTTCTCATCAAATGGTTGATGAGACTGGCTTCATTATTTTTTATGAGGAAAATACTATGCGATTAACCAAAATCTTCTCGCTGACATTATTGTGCGTTGTCCTTGCCGGTTGTGCAGGAAAACCGGAGATTCAGAGCGATTACGATCATACCGTGAATTTTAGCCAGTATCAGACGTTCAATTTTGTGAAACCGGCAAAAGGGTATTATCTGACGCTGCAGCAAAAATATATTCAGGAGGCGATAGCTCAGCAAATGACCCAACGCGGATATAAAAAGAGTGAAAATCCTGATTTGCTGATCTATGCGCATCCTGCGCAGGAAGGTGAAAAAGAGGTGTCCTTTACGCCAGCCTTTGTTGGCTGGGGCGGTGCGTGGGACTGGCAAACATATGATCAGTCCGTCAGCGACTGGACCAAAAACAGCCTGAACATTGATGTTGTTGATCCGCATAAAAAACAGCAAGTCTGGCGCGGTACGATCACTCAGGTATCTCCAGGTGAAGCGAAAGACGTCGGTGAACTCGAAATCCAACGAGCCGTCGCAGGGGTATTTAAAAGCTACCCGGTTAAACCGTGAAGGGCTTAATTCTCTAACAAATGAAAAGGGATTTTCATTCAATTTGATAGTAAAATCGACAACCATCGTATCTGCGCCTTGCATTAGTGACGATACAATTACCGACTGAAAGGGAATTCCTTTCATGTGAAAATATTCAGCTCAGGAAGAATATCATGAAGAATTGCGCGGTTTTATGGGTTGCAGCGGTTTCTTTCCCTTTGGCGGCGCAAGGGAATATCAATACAATAAAACCCACGGCATTTATTGCGCTGAAAAAAGGCAGTGAGCAATATACAGGCGTATGCAACGCCGCAGCAAACCGTTGTGGGGAAGAAACAACGGTCTGGAAAGCAAAAGGGCTGGAAGATGTTTTTTACTTAATAGAACCCACACTTGAGATGATAAAATTCCGCAAAAAAAATGACGATTACATCAATGAAGGGCAATGGAAGTTCGACAATAAAAATGACGATGAAAATGCGATGAGTGAAGACCTGGTAAAAGATAAGGTATACATCTATCCGGCTTTATATCCCTTGAGCAAAACAAAACAGGCAATTGCTTTAGTGACGAAATGGCAGGCATTGTATTCCGGTGGTAGCCGTGAAGAGGAGTATGCTGATTTTATCATGCTTAATGATGATGGCTCATCTCAGGTGGCATTTAAAGACGTCCTTTTTTCATCAAAGGCGATGATCAGGGCATGTTTTACCGCAGAAGAGTATGCCAAAACCTCACACTGCCATGATGAAGATTGGGCGCTTCTGAACCTGAAGTTTATTGATGAGGGTAAAGAGTATTACTCATGGAAGTTTATTACCAAATCATACACTTGGCCCGCGTTTGTTGAAAAAGCATCCACTCAGCCAAAAATAACGGAACGTGTCGCCTGGCCGTTCCAGTAGAGAATACGTTGTTAAAAGCGATATGGTCGGCAAACCTGTCTGGATGGAGCTAGTCTAGTCCGTTTGACTTTGGTACAAAAAATTCTTTATAGACATGAACAGGATACATTTCATTGCTGTTTTCAATGTAAGAAGATTTAACCAGTTTCGCATTGTCAATAATGCTAAGCATTCGCTCATCTATATTTTTAATTTTAATTGATTCGTTCACTACAGACTCATCAAGATAAGAGATCCCGTTAGAGCTTGGAATATAAAGCGGCTTCAGGTTGCTGTTGTTTTCCTTGGATGCTATCGTATAATACTCAATATTGACAAAATTATAAAGAGCAGGAGCTAAAATTATTCTAGAGAGTTTAATGATCCCACCAGGATTAAGTCGAGCCCCTCCTGTTTGCTCCACGCCAAAATAAATGAATATTTTAGATGTTTTTTCAGGAAAAAACATTCCGTATATATTACCTTTGGATTTTATATTGCTCTGAATGTTACTAGTAGACGACAGGAAATGTTCGGTAACCCATCGTGTAGTAAATTGATAATTCAACTCGATAGGTGTCTCCCTTTCATTGCTAATGGATGTGTCTTTATCTATAAAGGATTCCATTCCTTCTGGTAATACTATTCTATACGTTGTGGCTTGAAGATATCCATCATTTAAAAAAATAGAGCTATCCCC
>NZ_JANEWG010000038.1 GCF_028069725.1 Citrobacter sp. Awk 4 | reverse complement strand
GTTATTAAGTGCGATGCTGAGTACAGGATATTTATTTCACCACAAGAAAATTAGTTAATATATTTCAAATTTATTTTTATTCTTTCAAAAAAACAATTCATCTAAAAATTTTCGCGCCTGGAAATTTATAACACGCATAAAAAAACCCTCTGTAAAAACAGAGGGTTGATTGCGTAATTGGATAGTTATGATTCGCTATGAACTAGCGGTACATCATTCCCACTCAATCGTCGCTGGCGGCTTGCCGCTGATGTCATACACCACGCGGGAGATGCCGTTCACTTCGTTGATGATGCGGTTGGAGACGCGACCCAGGAAGTCATACGGCAGGTGCGCCCAGTGCGCAGTCATGAAGTCGATAGTTTCGACAGCACGCAGGGAAACAACCCAGTCGTACTTACGACCATCGCCCATCACACCCACAGAACGTACCGGCAGGAAGACGGTAAATGCCTGGCTCACTTTGTTGTACAGGTCAGCTTTATGCAGCTCTTCAATGAAGATAGCATCTGCACGACGCAGCAGATCGCAGTACTCTTTCTTCACTTCACCCAGCACGCGAACGCCGAGACCCGGCCCCGGGAACGGGTGACGGTAGAGCATGTCGTACGGCAGGCCCAGTTCCAGACCAATTTTACGCACTTCATCTTTGAACAGCTCACGGAGCGGTTCAACCAGCCCCATCTTCATCTCTTTCGGCAGGCCACCCACGTTGTGGTGAGATTTGATGACGTGTGCTTTGCCAGTCGCAGAAGCCGCAGACTCGATGACGTCAGGGTAGATGGTACCCTGCGCCAGCCATTTAACGTCTTCCAGTTTCAGCGCTTCTTCGTCAAACACTTCAACGAATACGCGACCGATGATTTTACGTTTCGCTTCTGGATCGTTTTCACCCGCCAACGCGTCGAGGAAGCGTTTTTCGCCTTCCACGTGAACGATGTTCAGACCGAAATGGTCACCAAACATGTCCATCACCTGCTGGGCTTCGTTCAGGCGCAGAAGACCGTTATCCACGAAGACGCAGGTCAGGTTTTTGCCAATAGCACGATGCAGCAGCATGGCGGTGACAGAGGAGTCAACACCGCCGGAAAGACCGAGGATCACTTTATCGTCGCCCACCTGCTCGCGGATGCGGGCAACGGCGTCGTCGATAATTTTCGCCGGGGTCCACAGCGCTTCACACTGGCAAATATCGCGCACAAAGCGCTCCAGCATACGCAGGCCCTGACGAGTGTGAGTAACTTCCGGGTGGAACTGCACGCCGTAGAAGCGTTTTTCTTCGTTGGCCATAATGGCAAACGGGCAGGTTTCGGTGCTGGCAACGGTGACAAAATCAGCCGGGATCGCCGTCACTTTGTCGCCGTGGCTCATCCACACATCCAGCAGTGGTTTGCCGTCAGCGGTCAGGGAGTCTTCGATACCGCGAATCAGGGCGCTGTCGGTTTTCACTTCAACTTGCGCATAACCGAACTCACGTTCGTTAGAGCTTTCAACATGACCGCCCAATTGCATTGCCATGGTCTGCATACCATAGCAAACGCCGAAGACAGGAACACCCGCTTCAAACACGTACTGCGGTGCGCGTGGGCTATTGTCTTCAGTGGTACTTTCCGGACCGCCGGAAAGGATAATGCCGCTTGGATTGAATTCGCGAATTTGTGCTTCCGTAACATCCCACGCCCACAGTTCGCAGTAAACGCCAAGTTCACGCACGCGACGCGCCACCAGCTGAGTGTACTGAGAACCGAAATCCAGGATGAGAATGCGATGTTTATGAATGTTTTCCGTCATTGACGCTAATTCCGAGGCAAGTGAAACAGATTAAATAAATCGCCCGACACAAGGTCGGGCGAAGAAAATCAGGAGCCCAGACGGTAGTTCGGGGACTCTTTGGTGATCGTCACATCGTGAACGTGACTTTCCTGAATGCCCGCACCGCTGATGCGTACAAACTCTGCTTTGGTACGCAACTCGTTGATAGTACCACAACCGGTCAGTCCCATACAGGAGCGCAGGCCGCCCATCTGCTGGTGAATAATCTCTTTCAGGCGGCCTTTATAAGCAACGCGACCTTCGATACCTTCCGGCACCAGTTTGTCAGCGGCATTATCGCTCTGGAAGTAACGGTCAGAAGACCCTTTGGACATCGCGCCAAGGGAACCCATACCACGATAAGATTTGTAAGAACGGCCCTGGTACAATTCGATTTCGCCCGGGGATTCTTCGGTACCAGCCAGCATGGAACCGACCATCACGGCAGCTGCGCCTGCTGCGATCGCTTTCGCGATATCGCCGGAGAAACGGATACCACCGTCAGCGATAACCGGAATACCGGTACCTTCCAGCGCTTCAACCGCGTCAGATACCGCGGTGATCTGCGGAACCCCTACGCCGGTAACGATACGGGTAGTACAGATAGAACCAGGACCGATACCGACTTTCACCGCGCTCACGCCAGCGTCAGCCAGCGCACGTGCGCCAGCGCCAGTCGCCACGTTGCCACCGATGATTTGCAGATCCGGGTATTTTGCACGGGTTTCACGAATACGCTGCAGAACGCCTTCAGAATGACCGTGAGAGGAGTCGATCAGCAGCACATCAACACCAGCAGCCACCAGCGCATCAACGCGCTCTTCATTGCCCGCGCCTGCACCGACTGCCGCGCCAACGCGCAAGCGGCCATGCTCATCTTTACAGGAATTCGGTTTACGTTCCGCTTTCTGGAAGTCTTTAACGGTAATCATGCCGCGCAGGTGGAAACCACCGTCAACCACCAGCGCTTTTTCAACGCGTTTTTCGTGCATTTTCGCTAATACTACGTCACGGGCTTCGCCTTCACGAACGGTGACCAGACGCTCTTTCGGCGTCATATAAACGCTCACCGGCTGGTTCAGATCGGTCACAAAACGGACATCACGGCCAGTGATAATACCGACCAGTTCGTTGTCTTCAGTAACGACAGGATAACCGGCAAAACCATTACGTTCGGTCAGCTCTTTGACTTCACGCAGCGTGGTGGTCGGCAGGACTGTCTGCGGGTCGGTTACGACACCCGACTCGTGTTTTTTCACACGACGAACTTCTTCAGCCTGGCGCTCAATAGACATGTTCTTGTGGATAAAACCGATGCCGCCTTCCTGCGCCAGGGCAATCGCCAGACGCGCTTCCGTCACGGTGTCCATTGCTGCAGAGAGCATAGGGATGTTCAGGCGAATGGTTTTCGTTAACTGCGTGCTGAGATCGGCAGTATTCGGCAGAACGGTAGAATGAGCGGGAACGAGGAGGACGTCGTCAAACGTCAAAGCTTCTTTAGCAATACGTAGCATGGGCAATATCTCTGACCTGGGGGTGGTTAAATATTGCCGTGGCATTATACAGAGCGGAACCGATTGCTTCCACACTTTTTTGCAAATAATACTTGCGCTCCTCTGTGGGCGGGTTACTATCGACTGAATAACCTGCTGATTTAGAATTTGATCCCGCTCACATGTTATCCGCTCAAACCTCCTCAATCTTTACTGTTAGCCGCCTCAACCAGACGGTTCGTTTGTTACTTGAACAGGAAATGGGACAGGTATGGATCAGCGGCGAAATCTCAAATTTTACCCAACCCTCTTCCGGGCACTGGTACTTCACGCTAAAAGACGATACAGCCCAGGTTCGCTGCGCGATGTTTCGCAACAGCAACCGCCGCGTCACTTTTCGCCCGCAGCACGGTCAGCAGGTTCTGGTTCGCGCCAATATTACGCTCTATGAACCGCGCGGCGACTATCAAATTATTGTCGAGAGCATGCAGCCTGCGGGTGAAGGGTTACTTCAGCAGAAATATGAACAGTTAAAAGCCAGTCTGCAGGCTGAAGGTCTTTTCGATCAACAGTTAAAGAAATCACTTCCCACCCCGGCACACTGTGTAGGGGTGATTACCTCTAAAACCGGCGCTGCGCTGCACGATATTCTCCACGTCCTTAAACGTCGCGATCCGTCGCTGCCAGTGATCATTTACCCGACGGCCGTACAGGGCGATGATGCGCCGGGGCAAATCGTCCGCGCCATTGAACTGGCGAACGCACGCAACGAATGTGACGTGTTAATTGTCGGGCGCGGCGGCGGTTCACTGGAAGATTTATGGAGCTTCAACGACGAGCGCGTGGCGCGGGCCATTTTTGCTAGCCAGATTCCGGTGGTCAGCGCCGTTGGCCATGAAACCGACGTCACGATTGCTGATTTTGTTGCCGATCTGCGGGCACCAACCCCTTCCGCAGCAGCGGAAATCGTCAGTCGCAATCAGCAGGAATTGCTACGCCAGGTGCAGTCTGCACAACAACGGCTGGAGATGGCGATGGATTATTATCTCGCCAACCGCGCGCGCCGTTTTACCCAGATCCATCACCGCTTACAGCAGCAACATCCGCAACTACGGCTGGCACGCCAGCAAACCGCGCTGGAGCGTCTGCAAAAACGGATGCGTTTTGCCCTTGAGAACCAACTCAAGCGCGCATCGTCGCAACAGCAACGACTGGTTCAACGCTTGAATCAGCAAAGCCCACAGCCGCGAATTCATCGCGCCCAGACACGTCTCCAGCAACTGGAATATCGCCTGGCGGAAACGTTGCGTGCGAAGCTCAGCGCTACGCGTGAACGTTTTGGCAACGCCGTGACTCACCTTGAAGCAGTCAGCCCACTTTCAACACTGGCGCGCGGTTATAGCGTAACCCGCACTGCCGATGGCGCTGTGCTGAAGCAGGTTAAGCAGGTGAAAGCGGGTGAAATAATGACCACTCGACTGGAGGATGGCTGGGTGGAGAGTCAGGTTCTTGATATCACGCCGGTGAAACTGAAGCGTAAACGCAGGCCTGCGGCGAAATCATGATTCAGTCTTGAACCACAAACTCTACGCGTTTTTTTGAAATTAACCCATGTCCGTGCTGGCAAAAATAATCTACGGCACCGCAGGCTTTTAAAACCTGCAAGGGTTGATGGCAATCAGGGCATCGGGCTTCCAGTTTGAAATCTTTTTCACATGACGCACAATGCGCTGTTTCGCCATTGCGTTCCAGTAGCTGGTGACAGACGGGACAAATGAGTTCCATACATCCTCCTCACATTCCTGTTGATGACACCCTCCCCGGAACGGAGAGGGCGATAAAGTCAGATTACTTACTTTTCTTGATGTGCTTGATCAGACGCTTACGCTTACGCATCTGGGTTGGGGTCAACGTATTGCGTTTGTTGGCATACGGATTTTCCCCTTCCTTAAACTGAATGCGGATCGGTGTCCCCATCACTTCCAGCGACTTACGGAAGTAGTTCATCAGATAGCGCTTGTAGGAGTCCGGCAAGTCTTTGACCTGATTACCGTGGATCACCACGATTGGCGGGTTATAACCACCGGCATGGGCATATTTCAACTTCACGCGACGACCACGTACCAGCGGCGGTTGATGATCTTCTGCCGCCATCGTCATGATACGGGTCAGCATCGCCGTGCTCACACGACGCGTTGAGCTGTCGTACGCCTCACGAATAGATTCAAACAGGTTACCCACACCGCTGCCGTGCAATGCAGAAATAAAGTGCACGCGGGCAAAGTCGATAAAGCCCAGACGGAAGTCCAGCGTCTCTTTTACCTGCTCTTTGACTTCCTGGGTCAGGCCATCCCATTTGTTCACCACAATAACAAGTGAGCGCCCACTATTGAGGATGAAGCCCAGCAACGACAGATCCTGATCGGAAATACCTTCGCGTGCGTCAATCACCAGCATCACCACGTTGGCGTCTTCAATCGCCTGCAACGTTTTGATAACGGAGAATTTTTCTACCGCGTCAGTGATTTTACCGCGTTTGCGAACACCCGCTGTATCAATCAGTACATACTCACGCTCGTCGCGCTCCATCGGAATATAGATGCTGTCACGCGTTGTGCCCGGCATGTCATAGACGACAACACGATCTTCACCCAAAATGCGGTTAGTGAGTGTGGACTTACCTACGTTCGGGCGACCGACGATAGCCAGCTTGATCGGCAGATCTTGCGGGTTGAAATCATCTTCCGGCTCTTCTTCACCGTTTTCTTCGGCTGCAAGCTTCGCCCAATACTCCGCGTCTTCATCAACTTCTTCCTGCGGAGCAACATCATCCATCCACGGCAGCAGCACGTGTTCCAGCAGGCTCAGTACGCCACGCCCATGAGATGCCGCAATCGGGTGGATTTCGCCTAAACCCAGTGAATAGAAATCGACGATTGCCTGGTCAGGATCAAGTCCGTCAGTTTTGTTGGCAACGAGGAACGTCGGTTTCTGGCGAGAACGCAGATGCTGGGCGATGGCTTCATCGGCTGGCATCAGTCCTGCTCGCGCATCAACCATGAACAACACCACATCGGCCTCTTCAATCGCCAGCAGCGACTGTTCCGCCATACGCGTCTCGACACCGTCTTCAGTGCCATCAATACCGCCGGTATCAATGCAGATAAACTCACGACCTTCAACTTCCGCACGACCGTACTTACGGTCACGAGTCAGACCCGGGAAATCCGCAACCAGCGCATCTCGGGTGCGAGTTAGACGGTTAAATAACGTGGATTTTCCGACGTTAGGGCGCCCGACAAGCGCGACCACAGGTACCATGTTTAAAGCCTCATTTAAAAAATCATCAGACAACGCGCACATTTTATGCCGTTGTTAAAAACAGTAAAACGGCCCCTGCACCAGGAGCCGTTTTTCAAAGCGAGCGGCCGTGACGGTTAACGCGTAATAGAATACACCGTGCCGTCTTTTGCCTGGAGCAGCAGTTTACCATCAGCCGATACCGGTTCGGTCAGTAAACCAGAGCCGTCTACTTTTTGCTGAGCCACAAAACGACCATCTTCAACGTTGAGCCAGTGCAGATAACCTTCGCTATCGCCGACCACTAAATTGCCATTATACAGCGCAGGTGAAGTCAGCAGACGGTGCAAAAGATCGCTTTGTGTCCACAGGGTCACGCCACCGTCAGTGGTCAACGCCATGATACGGTCATTCTGGTCAACGAGATAAATACGGTTGCCGTCAACGATAAAGTCATTCACCGAACCCAGCTCACGTTTCCACATAATCTGACCGCTGCGCAGATCAAGCGCCGTCAGGTTACCATTATAAGCCAGCGCGTAAACAACGCCATTGACGATGACCGGCGTCGTATCAACGTCGCTCAGACGGTCAATTTCAGTCGACCCTGTGGTTTGCGAAATACGCTGCTGCCAAATCATCTGGCCCTGCTGCATCAGCACCGCACTGACACGGCCATTATCGCCACCTACAATTGCGGCACCATAGGCGGTCGCTGGAGCAGACTCGCCACGCAGAGAGAGTGACGGCATATCAAGGTTGACGGTCCATTTGATAGCACCATCCGCCTCATTTAACGCCTGGAGTTGGCCGTTACTGGTATGAATCAGCACCACGCCATCACTGACCACCGGACGAGACAACGCTTCACCAGCGACTTTCGTCTGCCATGCTGGCGTGCCGTCGCTGGTATTCAAGGCATACACCTGCGCTTTTTCACTGCCGATATAAACATGGCCGCCGGAAACGGTCACACCGCCAGAGAGTTGCGCAGAGGCTCTGGAGAACCACCCGTCTTTCTCTCCCAGATTAACAGACCAGACCTCTTTGCCATCGTCTGCATTCAGTGCCTTAACAACGCCAGCACGATCGGCTGCATAGACGACGTTATCCGCCAGAGCAGGATGAAGATTGGAATAGAAATCACCAATACCGTTGCCTACAGAAGTGCTCCAGGCCGTGGACGGTTGAAACTGATTTTCAACCACTGGTAACGGGGACATCTTAACAACATCTTCTTCGCCACTAAACAGTGAACAACCGCTCACGAGGCTCACGGAAAGCAGCCCTGGCAGAAGTAATTTACGCAATTGCATCGGGTCCCTCTCAGATGGACAAATTATTGATTTTCATCTGCATCATTTCGCTCAGTGCTGGGGTAGCGTCGCTCTTCACGCCAGCTTCCCATGCACTACGCGCGCCTTGTTTATCACCTTTACTCAGCAATGCTTCTCCACGCAAATCGGCGACAATGGCTGCCCACCCTTCACCTTTGATGGTGTCGAGCGTTTTCAGCGCAGTATCCGCTTGCTTGAGTTGCACCTGAACGCGGGCCAGACGCAGATTGATCACCGCTTTGAGATTCTCATCGCTGGTGGCCGTCAACCCCTGCTGTAACTGGGCAGCGGCTTTCTCAAGTTCATTCTTATCAACAAACTGCTGCGCCAGTTCCATAGAAGCCAGCGCGCCGTATGTATTTTTGTTTTCCGCAGCAAATTTCTCCGCAGCAGGAAGGCTATCAGGTTTACCTGCACTCACCGCAGTTACCGCATTTTGATAGGCCAGAGAAGCAGAACGTGCAGACTCCGTCTGATGGCTGGTCCAGTAGCGCCAGCCGACCAGCGCACCAACCCCTAAAATAACCCCAACAACCAGCGCTTTACCGTTCTCAGCAAAGAAACGTTTGATCGCATCAATCTGATCGTTTTCGTTCTCGTAAATTTCCACGCGGTCCTTCTCCTTAACGAGTCAAAGTGCGCAAATATGCGGCAACGCTATCCTGCGCGACTGTCGTTTGCTCACCAGAGCGCAAATTCTTCACGACCACAGTACCGTCAGCCACTTCAGTCTCACCCAGCACCAGCGCAACGCTGGCACCCCATTTGTCGGCACGGGCAAACTGTTTTTTAAAGTTGCCGCCACCGTGGTTTGTCATCAGTTTTACGCCTGGCATTTCATCACGCAGACGTTCAGCGAAGGTCATCGCAGCGGACTGCGTATCCACGCCTGAAGCGACCAGATATATATCGACAACAGGATCGACGTTAAATTCCGGATTAACTGCCTGAACAAGCAAAACAAGACGTTCCAGACCCATGGCAAAACCGACCGCCGGGGCTGCGCGACCGCCAAGTTGCTCCACCAGACCGTCATAACGACCACCCGCACATACGGTGCCTTGTGAGCCCAGGCTGTTGGTGACCCATTCAAAGACGGTACGGTTGTAGTAGTCGAGGCCACGCACCAGACGTTGGTTGACGGTGTAGGCAATACCTGCGGCTTCAAGCAACTTGCACAGCCCCGCGAAGTGTTCGCGTGAATCGTCATCCAGATAATCACCCAGCGCCGGCGCGTCGTTGAGCAACGCCTGCACTTCCGGATTTTTGGAATCCAGGACACGCAGCGGATTGGTATACATACGGCGTTTGCAGTCTTCGTCCAGCTTCTCTTTATGCTGTTCGAGGAAGGCAACCAGCGCATCACGATAGTTAGCACGGGCTTCAAGTGAACCGATAGAGTTCAACTCAAGGCTGACATGTTCAGAAATACCCAGCGCACGCCACCAGCGCGCAGTGAGCATGATAAGCTCAGCATCAATGTCCGGGCCTTGCAGGCCAAACACTTCGACACCCAGCTGATGGAATTGACGATAACGCCCTTTCTGCGGGCGTTCGTGGCGGAACATCGGCCCGATATACCACAGACGCTGTTCCTGATTGTACAGGAGACCATGTTCGATGCCGGCGCGTACACAGCCCGCCGTCCCTTCGGGACGCAATGTCAGGCTATCGCCATTACGGTCCTCAAAGGTGTACATCTCTTTTTCAACCACGTCAGTAACTTCACCGATCGCGCGTTTGAATAACGGGGTCTGCTCTACAATCGGCAAGCGGATTTCACTGTAACCGTAGCTGCCGAGCACGTTTTTGAGTGTGCCTTCAATGCGCTGCCAGATGGCGGTTTCGCCAGGCAGATAATCGTTCATGCCGCGAATGGCTTGAATGTTTTTTGCCACGTTTATTCTCTTTCTGAATATAAAAATGAACCCTCAGCGCTTCCCCAAACGGTGCGGGAGCTATGCGGGTTCAATCATACACGGGAAGCACGCCGCTTCCCATCACGTTATTATTTTTCAACCTGCTGCACGTCAATTCGGCGCGCTTCATCCAGGATGCTTGCTTTCGCACGAATGCGGGCTTCAAGCTGCGTGATCATATCGTCGTTGTCGAGTCGGTCTTTACGCACACCGTCTTCATAGAGGCCGCTTTTCTTGTTACCGCCCGTCACACCCAACGTAGAAACCAGCGCTTCGCCTGGACCGTTTACAACGCAGCCGATAATCGAAACATCCATCGGCGTAATGATATCTTCCAGACGTTGTTCCAGCGCATTCACCGTACCGATGACGTCAAATTCCTGACGAGAACAGGTTGGGCAAGCGATAAAGTTGATTCCGCGAGCACGAATACGCAGCGATTTCAGAATATCGAAACCGACTTTGATCTCTTCCACTGGATCGGCAGCCAGCGAGACGCGCAGCGTATCGCCAATCCCTTCCGACAGCAGTAACCCCAGACCAATCGCTGATTTCACGGCGCCACTGCGTGCGCCGCCCGCCTCGGTGATCCCGAGATGCAAGGGTTGTTCGATCTGGCGCGCCAGCAAACGATAGGATTCAACCGCCAAAAAAACATCAGAGGCTTTAACGCTGACTTTAAACTGATCAAAATTGAGACGATCGAGATGATCCACATGGCGCATTGCTGATTCCAGCAACGCTTGCGGTGTGGGTTCGCCGTATTTTTCCTGGAGATCTTTTTCCAGCGATCCGGCGTTAACACCGATGCGGATCGGGATGTTCTTGTCGCGAGCGCAATCCACCACCATACGGATACGCTCTTCATTGCCAATATTGCCTGGGTTAATCCGCAAACAATCGACACCGTACTCCGCTACTTTTAGCGCAATGCGATAATCGAAATGGATATCGGCAACCAGAGGTACGCTGACCTGCTGTTTGATCAGTTTAAACGCTTCGGCAGCATCCATTGTCGGTACAGAAACACGAACAATATCGGCACCAACGCGTTCAAGCGCTTTGATTTGATTGACCGTCGCCACCACATCCGTGGTACGCGTGTTGGTCATAGATTGTACGGCGATGGGAGCACCATCGCCAATCGGCACATTCCCAACGTAAATACGCTTTGACTTTCTACGTTGAATTGGAGCCTGGTTATGCATGAAAAATCTCCCGCATTGCCCGTCTGTTACTGAGCCGGTGATTGTTCGGCATTAACGGTCAGACGTGCAACCTGGTTAGTTCTGATAAAACGGCTAAGATCGACAGGCTTTCCTTGATACTGGATCTGTACCGCGGCCGGAGCGCCAATTTTAAGCTTGTAAGGCGCCTGGCCCGTTAAGTTTAAATTGCCATCTTTACGCTGCATACCGCTAAACAACTTTTTACCTGTTGCATCAGTGACTTCTAACCAGCAATCGGCAGTGAAGTTCATGACCAGCGCATTGGGATCAACCGCAGGCGTCGTTACGCCAGCCTGGTCAGTCGGCAATGGCGCGCCTGGAGCAACAACAGGAGCCGTCGTTGCGGTATCAACGTTCGCCTGAGAAGGAGCAACAACCGCATTCTGTTGCGCATCAGCAGTCGGCGCAACGGATGTCGCTTCCGGCGTCTGCGGCGCAGTTGTCGTATTCGCGGCGTCAGCAGGCGCTTGAGCATTATCCGGGCTTGCCGTCGCGCTGGTATCCAGCGGTACGCTCTGCGTGCTCTCGTTACTGGCGTTCAGTTCCGCAGTGGATTGATCGGCCATCGTGGTGATCTCTTCCTGCTGCGCCTTGTGATTTTGCCACCACCAGGCACCTGTCAGGCCAACAACCACAAACAGAATCAGCCAGGTGAAAGTCATCAACCAGCCATCGCGTTTTTTACGACGCTTGCCGAGAGAAAAACTTTGCATCGGGGCGACTTTGCCCGGTCGAATCGGTGCCTGCTTTTCCAGCCCTGGCAGCAGCTCTTCTTCAGGAATATGCACCAAACGTGCGTAAGAACGGATATACCCGCGCAGGAACGTTGAGGCGAGATCGGCTGGTGCCTTATCGTCTTCAATGTCGCGTACAGTGGAAACCTTCAGGCAAAGTCGCTCCGCGACTGCCTGCTGGCTGAGTCCGAGTTGTTCACGGGCATTGCGCAGACGAACGCCGGTGGTTTGTGCTTCATTTTTGTCGTGCGTGGCTTCAGTATTCATTCGCTACAGCTGCAGGTACGTGTAAATAAGGGCTCAGGTGCCGGCGAGCCACAATGCCCACCCGCACCGCGAAACATCAGGTTAGTTAACCTTAGTCGGACAGTATAAGACTGCCAGGTTACTCATGACAAAACAGCTAAAGCCTAAGGCTAAACTATTGTTGCACCGCTACATACTGCCCTAAAGTCGACAAAAACGCACCGTTATTATTGAGCATAGAGAGATAGCGATACCTCAAAATAGTTTACCTTAGTGCTGCGGTAAATTAATTATACCGCAGCGTAACTAACATCAAACCGCTTTAATGTCGATTGCTTCACCCTGCATGCGCTTACGCAGGGTGCGTTTAGTACGATCAATCACGTCACCCGCCAACTGACCGCAGGCTGCATCGATATCATCACCGCGGGTTTTACGCACAATAGTGGTGAAGCCGTAACCCATCAACACTTTGGAGAAACGGTCGATCCGACTGTTTGAACTACGTCCATACGGTGCGCCCGGGAACGGGTTCCACGGAATCAGGTTAATCTTGCACGGCGTATCTTTCAGCAACTCTGCCAGTTGATGCGCATGTTCGGTGCCGTCGTTAACATGATCGAGCATGACATACTCAATCGTGACGCGCCCCTGGTTCGCATTGGATTTCTCCAGATAGCGACGAACCGCGCTCAGGAACGTTTCGATATTGTACTTTTTGTTGATAGGAACGATTTCATCACGAATTTCGTCGTTCGGCGCATGCAGGGAAATCGCCAGCGCGACGTCAATCATATCACCCAGTTTGTCCAGAGCAGGTACAACACCGGAGGTGGACAGGGTAACGCGACGCTTTGATAAACCGAACCCGAAATCATCCAGCATGATTTCCATGGCCGGAACGACGTTGGTCAGATTGAGTAATGGCTCGCCCATCCCCATCATCACCACATTGGTAATAGGACGTTGCCCGGTGATTTTCGCGGCACCGACGATCTTCGCCGCCCGCCACACCTGGCCGATAATTTCCGACACGCGCAGGTTACGGTTAAAGCCTTGCTGCGCAGTTGAGCAGAATTTACACTCCAGCGCACACCCCACCTGTGAAGAGACACACAGTGTGGCGCGATCGTCTTCCGGGATATAGACCGTTTCAACACGCTGATCGCCAACTGCAATCGCCCATTTGATGGTGCCGTCAGACGAACGCTGCTCTTCAACCACCTCCGGCGCGCGGATTTCCGCCACCTCTTTCAGCTTACCACGCAATACCTTGTTGATATCGGTCATATCATCAAAGTCATCGCTGCAATAGTGGTACATCCACTTCATCACCTGGTCGGCGCGGAAGGGTTTTTCACCTAATTCTTTAAAAAACTCGCGCATCTGCTGGCGGTTGAGATCCAACAGATTAATTTTATTCTCTTTATTAGGAACTACCGGGGTGATGCATTCAGATGTGACAATTTGTTCAGACATAATCTATTCCGGCCTCGTTATTACACGTTATGGCCCCTGGAGGGTTGAAAAAAGAAACGCCCCGGTGAGCGGTGCTCGTCCGGGGGCGCTGCATTGTACAAATTCTATCGCAAGGATGCCACGCTTGCGCGAGACATTAGCGAAAATAATGTGTAAACGCCTGCTCGATTAGCGAGTACGCGGGCACACTTCGCCTTCGCCAAAGAAATAGGCGATTTCACGCGCGGCAGACTCAGCGGAATCAGAACCGTGGGTGCCGTTTTCAGTGAAGCTGTCAGCGTAGTCAGCACGCAGGGTGCCAGCCAGCGCGTTAGCTGGGTTGGTTGCGCCCAGCAGATCGCGATGACGCTGAACGGCATTTTCGCTTTCCAGTACGGAAACGACGATCGGGCCTGAGGTCATGAACTCTACCAGGCCATCGAAGAAAGGTTTACCGTCGTGCTCTGCATAGAATCCGCGAGCCTGTTCAACGGTCAGGTGCAGCATTTTAGTACCGACAATTTTAAACCCTGCTGCTTCAAAGCGCGCAAAGATGTTGCCAATAACGTTTTTTGCCACCGCGTTTGGTTTGATGATGGAAAAAGTACGTTCAATAGCCATGATTACCTCTGAATATGTTCTGTTGTTATCTACCCGTTAGGGTTTATGTACGTATGTACGACCTGGCGCGGATTATAATGACCCTCCAGCCAGTTGACCATTGACGAAGGTAACATTTTTTTAAAATAAATCGAACGTTAGCAACAATTCCACGCAATCAGGTCTACTGTCCAGCTACTGCAAGGTAAATCTCACTGTCGCCACCTGCCCCGCATCATCCATCACCAGGAGCTGATATTCTCCTTTTTTCGCAACGCGTAACGTGATATTCCGCCCACGCTCTGGCAGTCGTTCTCCATTCAAAAACCACCAGCGCTCTTCCGTTCCACCACGGGTTTGGATCGGTAAAGAGGCTTCTGGCGATCCGGGTAAGCGCCTCAGAATCGCGTCGTCGCGAACCCCCGTCAACTGGAGGGGTAAAAGCGCCCCCTGCCCCAACGGCGGACAGGTGGTTGAAACCGGTGGAAGCCGCGATGCGCGGCGTTCGGAGGCAGGAAGCCAGGGTTCAAGCGGTAAAGGCCATACAATCAACGTTTGCTCACGCGCCTGCGGACAGTCAGCGGCGACACGTTTTCCCGAGTCATCCAGCCAGACCGGAAAATGGATGCCGTTAATCCCTTCCTGTTCAGGTAATAACAGTGTTGGCGGCTGGTTGCCTTCCAGTAGCCATGTGGCCAGTCGGCGACGGCAGTTTGGGTCTCCTGCGGGAAGTGATTGTCCTCCAGGCCAACAGATCACGCCCTGACTGACCGATGGCGGGCGCGGATCTTCAGGCTGAACCGTCGTTCGCGCCTGCAAAATATTGTTCACCTGATTCAGTAACGGGATAGCGCTTGCGAATCCAAACTGTCCCACAACGGGCGTGCCGTCCGGCCTGCCCGTCCAGACACCAATGACATAGCGCGCGTTAATGCCGATTGCCCAGGCATCGCGATAGCCATAGCTGGTGCCGGTTTTCCATGCCAGCGGCGCAATCCTCGGCAGAGTATTATCCGGTAAAGGCTGCGCCTCATCCGCCATAATTCGCCGGATAATCCACGCAGCGCCTGGCGACATCAACGGACGTTCTTGTAACGGGGAGTCAGGCTGAAGCCGCAAAGCACCGGCTTTGCCATGACGCGCAAAGGCGCTCCAGGCCGCCGTCATCTCATCCAGTTTCGCCCCTGCCCCCCCCAGAATCAGTGAAAGATTAGGGGCCGCCCCGGCAGGTAAATACAACGGCAGACCTGCATTGCGGAGTTTGCCGGCAAAACGTTTTGGACCATACGCTTCCAGCACTTGTACTGCGGGTAAATTCAGAGAACTCACCAACGCTTCGCTCATGCTGACCGGACCATGAAATCCACTGTCAAAATTCCCCGGGCGATAATCACCAGTACGGCGCGGGACGTCCTGTAATAATGACGCCGGATGGATCAGACCTTCATCCAACGCCAGACCGTAAACAAAAGGTTTGAGCAGCGATCCCGGCGATCGGATCGCATTGACCATATTGACATGACCAAAGCGACTGTCGTCGTTCATGTCCACCGATCCCACCCAGCCGCGCACGCTCATATCGGTGTGTTCAACAACGATCATCGCCAGTGAACTGCGGGCGGGAAGCCTGCTTTTCCAGGTCTGGGCAAGCTCTTCCAGTTGATACTGTAATCCCGCATCCAGCGTGGTAACGATTTTGTCGCTTTTGCTTTTCCCGAGCATCATGCGTGAGAAGAGCGGCGCCAACTGCGGCATTTTCCGGGGCGACAGCCAGACCGGTTCTTCACGAGCTTCCTGCACGATTTTTGCTGACCATATGCCCTGGGTCGCCATCCGTTCCAGCACTTTATTTCGCGCCGCTTGTGCGCGATCCGGCCAGCGATCGGGACGCAAACGACTGGGTGCCTGCGGCAAAACGGCCAACAGCGCCGCTTCCGAATAGCTCAGTTTCCCTGGCGGTTTTCCGAGGTAGGCCCAGCTTGCTGCGCCAATGCCTTGCAACGTTCCCCCAAAGGGCGCGCGGTTAAGATACAACGTCAAAATATCGCGTTTGGAGAGATGCCATTCAAGCTGAAGCGCGCGCCAAAGCTGGCGAAACTTGCCGCCGAATGTGCGCGGATGGGGATCAAGCAATCTGGCGACCTGCATGGTGAGTGTACTGCCGCCAGACACCACACGTCCGGAGGAGAGATCCTGCCAGGCTGCGCGTACGACAGAAAACGGATTTACCCCTGGATGCTTCCAGAACCAGCGATCTTCATAATTGATGAGCGCCTCCAGATATCGGGGGGACACCTCTTCGGGAGTCACCGGATAACGCCAGATGCCGTCCGCATCAGCAAAACGCCAAAGCGGTACGCCGTCATGCGCCACCACCACCCGCGCAGGGCTCACTTCCCTGAGCGGCAGCGGCCAGATTTTATCTGCAGCCCATACCAAAAAGAGAATGAAAATGGGGGCGGCTACCAGTCCAGTCCAGTAGCCGCGTTTTCCTCGAAAGCCTCTCATTTACGGTGTAACAATCATGAATCCTTCGGTTGCCCCGGTCGCCCGCCACTTCGGAACATACATTGATTCCACCTGCGGAACCGGAACCTGATACGTTCCCGGCGTCACCGCTCGCGCGAGGTAGACCAGCGTCACCGGTTGTCCTTCATTTACCGCGACGGCGGCAACAAAGCGGTCATCTCTGAATTCCAGATGCTGGATGTCCGCCTGCTGCATTTGGCTCAACAGATTCTGCACCGCGCTACCGCTATCCTGCAGGCTGGCGCTGCCGTTCGCCAGATTCTGGTTTTCCAGTTCAAGCCCGGCGGGTAATAAATCCACGACCAGAGCATCGGGTACATTCTGGCTGGCAGTCACCGTCAACGAAACCAGCACCAGTTCGCCGCTACGCAAAGAGGAGAGCGATTTACGCTGCCCGTCGGTTCCCAGGATCTGGCGTTCAATTTGCAGAACGTGACTTGTCGACGCAGGAGCTGAATCCGGATAGCCGCTGCTGTCCAGACGCAGCCACAGCGGTTGATTGCCGCTGTTAGTGACAGCAAGGGTAGATAACTGGTCGGCATCAAGATTACGCGTTTGTGCGTTGGTGCCCGTAAGCGGCTGCTCTGAAAGCGAAGTCTGCGCCTGCCAGTTCCCCGGCAAATCCTGCAAAGTTCGCGCTGCAAGGAACAGAGCATTACTTTCCTGAGTGGAAAGCCAGCGCTGGCCGAATGCCTGCTCAGACAAGGTGTTCAGCAAGGTATTTTGCACATCCGGTTTGAGTTTATTTTCTTCCAGCAGCGACAACATCAGCGCGTTATCGCGCAGCGAACTGCCGTAATCCGCCATCCACTGCTGCGTATCACGCCGCGGCGTATTGAGAGCCAGCGTCAAAGCTTGTTCACTGCGAGTGGCATCGCCCATGTTTTTCAGCGCAATACCCAATTGCAGCAAGGACAAGCCTGATGCGGCCTGAGCACGACGTTCCCAGATCTCACGCAACGCGCCCAAAGGCGCCTTTTGCTGGCGTGCTAGTACCAGCGCAGCGTACGCCTGAACAGCAAATTTGCTGGCCGGAGTATCGTCGCTGTAGCGGATCGACATCATGCCCGGGTCCTGCAGATAGCGAAGCAGGCGTTCATTGCCACGGTTCACCGCCTCCGTCGGCACGCTGTATCCTTGTTCGCCAGCACGCACGAGGAAGTCCATCGCATAAGCCGTCAGCCAATACTCTTCCGGTCCGTTTTTATCCCACAGAGCAAAACCGCCGTTATCACGCTGCATCTGCAAAATACGAGAAATACCGACATCGACCGCCGCACGACGTTTTTCATCGCTATCGCCCGTAATATCCAGCGCCTTCAACTGCGCCGCATTGGTATACAGTGAAGGGAACAGTCCGCTGGCGGTCTGCTCAAGACACCCGTACGGATACGCTTTCAATTCACGAATATAACGCGCCAAATTCAGCGGCGGTTTGCCGCTCAGCAACAATTGCCCCTGTAGCGTAACCACAGAGAAATTCTCCAGATTCTGCGCAGGTGCACGCCAGGTTTCTCCGGGTTGCAGAGTGACGCCGCTGTTTACCGTCTGGGCAGGCCAGGCAGGGCGTACCCCAATCTTCCACTGTTTATTTTGCGCGGCAATGGTTTCACCCGGCAGGCTTACTCCGTCGATAGTTGCCTGTAATTCGCCATCGCCAAAACCCTCAAGAGCACGCACGGGAATGAACAATGTGGTCCTGACTCCCGGCGCCAGATTGACGGGCTGAGGCTGTTGGCTCACCAGTTCGAGTAATCCGCTGGCGTTAAGCGTGATATTGAGCGTTTGCGGCTTGTCTGTCAGGTTCGTGACGTCCAGCGTCAGGCGTGAGGTATCGCCAGCAGCCATAAAGCGTGGGGTATTCAGCTCCGCAATCACTGGCGCCGCAACGACCACTTTGCTTTCACTGCTGCCAAAATTTTCGGCAGTCCACGCCTGTGCCATGACCCGCAGTTCACCATTAAAATCACCAATCGGCAGAGTCACCGTACCTTCACCCTGTTCATTGAGCGCCACTGGCAATGCCTGCTGCGCCACAATGTTCACATGGTTGACTGGTGGTTTACCGCCGCGTTTGAGTGCATCGCCATCGCCACCAAAGCGAAGCGCCGCCAGACGCCCCTGGCCTTCAATCACCTGGCCGTAAATATCATAGATATCTGCGCCATAGCGTTTTTGCCCGAAGAACGCCTGCCACGGATCCGGCGTCACGTAATCCGTAATATTCAGCACCCCGCTGTCCACGGCGGACACCAGCACATTGACCTGTTTTGGTGTTTCGCCCTGTTTGACGCTGGCTTTCACCTTCACCGTGAGCGGTTGATTGGGACGCATTTTGGCTGGCGTGTCCAGACTCAGGTCCAGACGGCGGGTTTCATCCCCTAACGGCAGATGTAATAACCCGACAGCGCGTTTCGGCGTGGCTGAGCGTGATTTATCGCCAGGGCGCACCACCAGCGCGCTCAGGTATAAATCGTGGCGATTCCAGGTTTTATCGACCGGAATCGCCAGTTCAAGTCCCTCCGCAGGGACATCAATTTCTTTCCACCACAACGGGCCGTCGCTCGATTCCACCATCGCATACCCTTTGCCCGCAGCAGGCGCAGCGATATGCAACTTGAGGGTGTCGCCAGGGCGATAGGTAGGTTTATCCAGTTTCAGCGTGACACGATCCGGACGGGCAGCGCCGCTGCCATCGCTGTTATCCTGCCAGCTGTATCCAGCCCAGAATCTGACGCTACTGACCGCGTCGTTTGGCGCTTTCACCTCCAGACGATATGAACCCCAGTCAACGGGAAAGCTGACTTTGCCGGTTTCGTCCGCGTTAAGATCGAGAGACTGTTCTCCTTCCACCAGATCTTTTTGATCAAACTGTGATTCCCAGCCTTCGCTTTCTGACCAGTTCCAGTAGTAATCACGCCGCTCGCGAATCAAACGAACCTGTAATCCTGAAACCGCCTTTTTTACGCCTTGCGCATCGGCGTAGACAATGTCAAAGGCCGCATTGCTGCCTTCGTCCACAATTGGCTGATTTACCGTAGTGTCCGTGCGGTAGTCATACACGGCTTTCGCAGCGAATTGCGGACGAATGCCAGGCAATGTTTCCGCAGGCCAAATAGCCTGTTCAACACGGCGCGTCACCGGGCGTCCTCCTGACTCCAGCAAGCTTGCCTGTAGGATCACCTGCAACGGCGAGTGCGCCTCTTGCCACTGGCTCGTCGTCGTCACCTCACCGCGTCCTGTATCATCCAGCGTTAACTGAACTTCATCGAGACTGCGGGAGAGATTCTCTTCGGCAATATTACCAAACTGGAATCCCGGCAGCGCCGATACTGCTTCTCGCAGCGGGCGCAAAAACAGCTGTCCTTGCAACGCATTACCGTTTGCTGGTGCGCCGTACAGGTAGTAGCCGACGACAGAGAATTTCACTTCATCGGCGGGGGCTATCGGTGTTTTTTGTGCTGTCAGGTTGAGCGCCATCCGCTCGGGCATAAAGTCTTCAACGTGGAAATCCCACATCCGTGACTGGTTATCGCCTGTGTTCGCGCGGATGTGCCACATGCCGGTCGCCGCACCGCTGTCCAGCGGGTACGTAAAGCGATACAAGCCGTTTTCTGGCTGACTCACTACCGTACGTAACACCTGACCATCCGGTTTCACCACTTCCAGTTTGACGGGTTGATCGGGCAACGCCTTGCCGTCGCTGTCACGCAGTAACCCATTGAGGATCACCGTTTCACCAGGACGATAGAGATCGCGGGGTCCAAACATAAAGAACTGTTTGCTGTAACCTGGTGCGCCCGCAATATTAAATTCAGCCAGATCCAGAGCAGGCAATTTCAAATCCAGCAGCGTGGTTTGCCCGTCTTTTCTCGCCAGCAATAACGCCGCGTTTTTGTCCGTCTCCAGTTGGACGTGTCCCTGCGCATCACTGGTCGCTTGCGCCAGTGTTTGTCCCTTATCATTGAGTAAAGCGACCTCAATGCCCTGTTGCGCGGCACCGTTCCCCAGACTTTGCGTAAAAACATCAAGCCGGTTGTGATAACGGTGCGCAGAAACACCGATGTCGCTGAGTGTAAACAGCGTAGCGGCATTGCTGTAATTATAATGTCCTGCCTGATTCATCACTGCCACATAGACCCCTGCCTGCTGTAATGGCTTAATCTCGCTTAATGGCAGGAGGAGTTTTTCGCGGGTATTACGGGCAGGATTTAAATCGAAGCGGCCGGTATAGACCAAATCCGCCATTTTAAGCAGATTGTCAGATTCCCAGTTTGAGACTGAATTCCGGTACTCCCACTGGCTGACAAATGCCGCCAGCGACTCGGGTTTAACCCGAAAGAAATTAACATCCACATTGTTCACATTGAGTGCCATCACCGGCAAGCCTTCAACCACTTTCCCCGGCAGCAACGAGCCGCGACTGGCGAATCCCACACTCGGTTGAATATCCCGCGTCGTGATGGTTTTTTCATAATCGCTACCAAACGTGGCTTTATTCAACGCCTTTACATCGCGCTCAACCGTCACGATCAGATCCCGATTTGGCTCAAGATGCCGTAAACGCAATTCTTTCAGATTTGGCGCAAGCTCCCAGGCCCCGTCGATCTTGCCGCTTTTTTTATCAACCACATGCACGGTACGGGAAAAGTCTTGCTCAGGATCTAACGGGATCGAGAATGTGAGCACCAGCGCGGCAGCGCCTTCCAACTGGACTTCCGATGCATCCAGCAGCGTTAGCGCTTTCCCCTGGCTTTGCTGAGTCAGCTTCTGCAACAACGCGGGATCTTTCACCGCTGCTGCCTGTTGCGCAGGGGCGGCATTTTTAGGCTTTGTTGCCTGAGGTGCAGACGTAGTATTTTTTGCCGTTGTCGTTGCGTCGTCGCTGTTATCGCATCCCGCCAGCGCTGCCAGCAGCATACAGGCTGCTACACGTAAGTGTTTCATCGTTCATCCCTGGCCACTCAGGCCCGTTGCCACTGTTGATAAGATATTATGCGTGATATTTCCAGTTGTGTACGTCCGTATCAATATGATGAATTCTGATTTTTTAGTGAGAAATGTGGCTCCGCCTGATAAATCAGCCTCTTTTACTTGTTCCTTTACGGCAAACGGCCGACAATTTGCCAAAGAACTGGTAAAAATGGAGACGCCTATGACTACCCCCTGGTTTGTTACAGCCGACTGGCTTGCAGAACATATCGACGACCCGGAAATACAAATCATTGACGCCCGCATGGCTCCCCCAGGACAAGAAGACCGTGACGTTGCGGGCGAATACCGCACAGGCCACATCCCCGGGGCTGTTTTTTTCGATATCGAAGCGCTCTCCGACCATACCTCATCATTGCCGCACATGATGCCCCGCCCGGAAGCTTTCGCTGTCGCAATGCGCGAACTGGGTGTCTTTCAGGATAAACATCTGGTGGTCTATGACGATGGCAACCTCTTCTCTGCCCCGCGTGCGTGGTGGATGCTCCGCACCTTCGGGGTAGAAAATGTCTCTATTCTTGCCGGTGGACTTGCAGGCTGGCTGCGTGAAAAACGGCCGTTAGAGGAAGGGGAAGCCGCACCGGGTGAAGGGGAGTTTGAGGTTAAATTCACCCCAGAGTCAGTCGTGCGTGTGACCGATGTCTTGCTGGCCAGTCATGAAAAAACGGCGCAGATTGTTGATGCCCGTCCGGCAGCACGATTCAATGCAGAAGTCGACGAACCGCGCCCGGGCCTGAGACGCGGTCACGTTCCTGGCGCCCTAAACGTACCGTGGAGTGAACTGGTCCGTGATGGCGCGTTAAAAACAGCTGACGAGCTGGATACTATTTTCTTCAGCCACGGGGTCAGTTTTGACAGACCGATCATCGCAAGCTGCGGTTCAGGCGTCACGGCGGCTGTCGTGGTTCTGGCGCTGACGACGCTCGGCGTGCAGAACGTTGCACTGTATGACGGCGCATGGAGTGAATGGGGCGCACGCGCCGATTTACCGGTAGAGCCTGCTTAATGATTGCAATGCCGGATTGCGCTAAACGCTATCCGGCCAACAAAATTGCCCCTTGTAGGCCTGATAAGCGCAGCGCCATCAGGCTTTTTCAGATGATCCGATTCTGTTTAAAATCGCGCAGGAACCCGCCCCAGCGGCGCTCGTAGAACGGCGCGATATGCTCGGAAAAAAAGTGGCTAATCCCCTTATCACCTTTCACTACCTGGCAGATATCAATCGGTTCATCGCCCGGTAACGTGTCGGTCGCCACGCTGCCCGCCGCCTGAATAATCTCCTCAATATCGCCATCCGCTTCGATACCAATTAGCAGGTTGGGTTGTGCTTCTGCGCTGTCTTTGATCGAACAAAGGAACGCCCTTTTTACCGGTTTAATGGTTTTAAACAGCGTCGTCAGCGAATCAATCATCTGCGCTGGCGGTTCTGCCACTTCGGAGAGGATCAACGATTCGCCGCCTTCCAGTACCTCCTGAGTACTCAGTGGATTGCCCTCTTCACCGATCAAATGACTGATTTCACGCGGCATAAACTCTTTGCCCGTCGGCAGTTTGGCATTGAGAAAAAGCGTCTCGCCCAGCGTCATTTCAAACAGGGTACGCACCGGCATCACCACAAATGCCTGCTCTTCTTCCACGGCTTGCTGCAAGGCTTCAAGCGAGGTGAAAAATGGGATGACCGTCGTGCCGTCCTCTTTTTCCCAGTGCTGCAGATCCAGCGCGCTGTCTTCAACAATCGCTTCGCCTTCTGCGGCGGTGCCCGGAACCCAGACGGTAGACTCCAGTAAAGTGCGGAAAAATGCCGGACGATGCGCGGGCTCAGTAGCCGCCTTCTCCAGCAGGGTTTCTAATTCGTTTTTTGTTTCAGACATAGAGATCACAAATTATATATGGGTTGTAGGCCTGATAAGACGCACTGCGTCGCCATCAGGCAAAATGCCGGGTGGCGCTTCGCTTACCCGGCCTACAAAAACACTTTTCAGGCAGTCAGTAGATTAGCAATCGTGCGGACACCCAGTCCTGTCGCCCCTGCGGACCACTGCTCTACCGGTGCCTTGCGGTAGGTTGCGGAGCAGTCGATATGCAGCCAACCTTGCTGGTAGTTTTCCACAAAATGCGACAGGAACCCCGCCGCCGTACTCGCCCCTGCCGGGTACGCCGCACTGGCAGTGTTGTTCAGTTCTGCAAAGTTAGACGGCAACTGGTTACGGTGGAACTCAGCCAGCGGCAAACGCCAGAACGGCTCATTTTCTGCCGTCGCGCTCGCCAGCAGACGACCTGCCAGTTGATCGTCAAAGCTGAACAGCGCGTGATAATCATTACCCAGCGCGGTTTTCGCCGCCCCCGTGAGCGTCGCGGCATCAATGATCAGCTCCGGTTTTTGTGCGCAGGCATCAATCAACCCGTCCGCCAGAACCAGACGCCCTTCTGCATCCGTGTTCATGATTTCAACGTTTTTGCCGTTGCGATAGCGAATAATATCACCCAGTTTGAAGGCATTGCCGCTGATCAGGTTATCCGCACAGCACAGGTAGAGCTTCACACGTTTGTTCAGACCACGGGTAATAGCAAACGCCAGCGCGCCAGCCACCGTTGCCGCACCGCCCATATCGGACTTCATCGAGTCCATAAACGCGCTTTGCTTAATGCTGTAACCACCGGAATCAAAGGTGATCCCTTTACCCACCAGGCAGGCATACACCGGCGCTTCTTTGCTGCCCGTCGGATTGTAATCCAGCGCCAACAGAACCGGCGGACGTTCGGAACCACGCCCCACCGTGTGCAGACCCATATAGTTCTGCTCGCGCAGATCTTCACCTTTAGTGATGCGATAAGAGACGTGGTCGCACGCCACGCTACACAACAAATCCACCGCACGCTGCGCCAGTTGTTCCGGCCCAAGCTCTTCCGCTGGCGCGTTAATGGTATCGCGCACCCAGTCGATAATAGTCAGACGGCTCTCCAGTTCCTGACGTTGCGCGTCCTCCAGATCCGGCCATTCCACTTTACGGCTGCCTTTCGGCGCTTTGTAACCCTGCCAGAATGCCCAGCAGCGATCCGTATCCCAGCCTTCCCCGGTCAACTGCACATGTTTGATACTCAGACCGTCGATTTTACGCGCCGCGCGCTGGATAACACCAAGGTCGTCTTTCCCATTGAGATGCAGGGTAATGCCTTCGTTATTAATGCTGTATGTCGCTTTTTCTCCCCAGCGAGCGTCAGCAGGTTGCGTGGAAAGCGTAATTTTCATGGCTTCTGTCATTGTTATTTTCCTTATTCGCACATAATTCGCACATACAGAAAAACGGGCCACCCGTGGGCAGCCCGTTTACTTATTCAGCTTCGTCCAGCCAGATCAGCAGGATGGCTTCAAGAATTTTTTCGTTTGATGCCTGCGGGTCATCATCGAAATCTTCCAGCTCGCAGATCCATTGATGCAGGTCGGTGAAACGAACAGTCTTTGGGTCAAGATCGGGGAAGGCATCATACAGCGCTTCACCAATCTCGCGGCTATCAGTCCACTTCAATCCCATACTACCCCCTGTTAATGCTCACGCGCATGGTTGATTGTGTAACGTGGGATTTCGACCACTAAATCTTCGTCAGTGACGCGCGCCTGGCAGCCTAAACGACTCTCCGGCTCCAGTCCCCAGGCCTTATCCAGCATGTCGTCTTCGTCTTCCGAGCTTTCGGCCAGGGAGTCGAAACCTTCACGTACGATGCAGTGGCAGGTAGTGCAGGCACAGGATTTTTCACAGGCGTGTTCAATCTCGATACCGTTGCGCAGGGCAACATCAAGAATGGTTTCTCCGCTTTCGGCTTCCAGAACTGCGCCATCGGGACAGAGATCCTGATGAGGCAGAAAAACAATCTTTGGCATATTAAACCTCGTCCACGGATTGGCCTTTCAGCGCGCTACGGACCGACTGGTCCATACGGCGAGCGGCGAATTCCTGGGTTTGTTTGTCTACGTTTTTGATGGCTTGTTCAATGGCGTCAACATCATCGCCCTGTGCAACCTCGCGTAAGTGCGCGGCGGCATCGTCGATAACCTGACGCTCTGCGGCGCTGAGCAGCGCGGCATCCGCAATGAGCGCGCTGGTCAAGCTTTCCAGCACGCGTGCAGCTTCGACTTTTTGCTCTGCCAGCATACGGGCTTTTACATCCTGCTCGGCAAAGCTCATGGAGTCCTGGATCATGGAGGCGATTTCGCTGTCCGTCAGGCCGTACGAAGGCTTAACCTGGATAGACGATTCGACGCCAGTGGATTTCTCCATCGCAGTGACGCTCAACAGACCGTCGGCATCGACCTGGAAAGTCACGCGAATATGCGCCCCACCGGCAGGCAGCGCCGGAATTCCTCGCAATGCGAAGCGTGCCAGCGAACGGCAATCCTGCACCAGTTCACGTTCACCCTGCATTACGTGGATAGACATGGCGGTCTGACCGTCTTTAAAGGTGGTGAAGTCCTGCGCACGCGCCACTGGAATCGTGGTGTTGCGAGGGATCACTTTTTCCACCAGGCCACCCATGGTTTCCAGACCCAGCGACAGCGGGATCACATCCAGCAGCAGCATTTCGCTGTCCGGCTTGTTACCGACCAAAATATCAGCCTGGATCGCAGCGCCGATGGCGACCACTTTATCCGGGTCGATAGAAGTCAGCGGCGGACGACCAAAGAATTCCCCGACGCGTTCGCGCACCAACGGCACACGGGTGGATCCCCCGACCATCACCACTTCCAGCACATCCTGCGCCTCGACACCGGCATCTTTCAATGCGCGACGGCAGGCCAACAGGGTACGTTTGACCAGTGCGGAAATGAGTTCGTTAAACTGTTCGCGGGTAATGTCACCCTGCCATCCCGCCACATTCACGGTGACGACATCGGAATCGCTGAGCGCGATTTTCGCCGCAATCGCCGCATCCAGCAGTTCGCGCTGTACACGGTTGTCGCTACGGTCGGCAACACCGGCTTGTTCGCGAATGTAGTCAGCCAGCAGATGGTCGAAGTCATCGCCGCCCAGCGCGGAATCACCGCCGGTCGCCAGCACTTCGAACACACCGCGACTCAGGCGTAAAATCGAAATATCAAACGTGCCGCCGCCCAGGTCATAAACCGCGATGACGCCCTCTTTACCGGAGTCCAGGCCATAGGCAATTGCCGCCGCCGTCGGTTCATTAAGCAGACGCAGCACATGCAGCCCTGCCAGACGCGCGGCGTCCTTGGTGCCCTGACGCTGTGCGTCATCAAAATACGCCGGAACCGTGATGACGACGCCGTCCAGTTCACCTGACAGTGATTCGGTTGCCCGCGCCGCCAGCGCTTTCAGGATATCGGCAGAGACACGTATCGGATTCAACAATCCTGCCGCAGTTTCGATCATCGGCAGACCGTTTTCACTTGCCTGAAACTGATAGGGCAGGTGCGGGTAACGTGCACGAATGTCCGCCAGAGAACGGCCCATCATACGTTTAACCGAGCTGATGGTGTTGGCGGTATCCAGCGCGGCATTGGCGCGTGCGTCGTAACCGACCGAGTGGCCCTGCTGCTGATAGTGAACCACTGACGGCAACAGGTGACGGCCTTCGTGATCGGCCAGCGTTTCCGCCTGCCCGCTACGCACGGTCGCCACTAAAGAGTTGGTGGTGCCTAAGTCGATACCGGCCGCCAGACGACGCTGGTGCGGCGCAGCACTCAGACCAGGCTCACTAATTTGTAATAAGGCCATATTCGCTTCCGAAAATTAAAAATCGAGCAGCTTTTCTTCGAGTTGTTCTGCTGAGCTTTGCAGTTTATCGAGAAAACGCAGTTTACGCACGGTGTCTGCCGCCCTATCCCACGTCTCATTGTCTAACTGTTCCACCATCTGCTGACGGCGGGTCTCAAACATCGTTTTCACACGCTTGATAAAACCTTCCAGCCGCGCTTCATCCTTCACCTGTTCAATCTCATCAAGCTCTTCACGCAGTTCGAGCTGTTCCATCAGGAACGCGGTATCACGCACGGTGTGCTGCTCGCTGGAAAGATCGAAACCGTGCAGTGACAACAAATATTCGGCACGCATCAAAGGATGGCGCAACGTTTGCCAGGCCTGGTTAATGTTGGCGGAGTGTTGTACGGCAGCGAGTTGCTCCGCCTGCGTACCGCTGGCGAATTTATCAGGATGATACTGACGTTGAAGATCCTGAAAACGAAGGCTCAGCGCCTGAGTATCGAGTTGATATTGCGCCGGTAAGCCAAAGAGGGTGAAGTAGTCCATAACATTCTCAGGGCAGCGATTCTCTTTTACAGAGAGTCAGGTAAAACAAACCCCACGCGCAGGCGACCACGGTGGGGTTATCGGTAAGCGCGTTACACGTGGAAGCTTTCGCCGCATCCACACTCGTCTTTTACGTTCGGGTTAGTGAATTTAAACCCTTCGTTCAGACCTTCTTTCACGAAGTCCAGTTGCGTACCGTCCAGAAATTGCAGGCTCTTGCCGTCGACCACTACTTTTACGCCTTTGTCTTCAAACACGGTGTCTTCAGCCGCCGGTTCATCGACAAATTCCAGTACATAAGCCATACCCGAGCAGCCAGAGGTTCTCACACCCAGACGCAGACCAAACCCTTTACCGCGGTTGGCCAGAAAGGTATTAACTCGCGCTGCTGCACTGTCGCTAAGTGTAATCGACATAACAAAACCTCAACTCTTTTTATTTTGCTTCACGTTTGCTTTTGTAGTCCGCAATGGCGGCTTTAATTGCGTCTTCTGCCAGAATGGAACAGTGAATTTTCACTGGCGGCAGTTCAAGCTCGTCTGCGATGTCTGTGTTTTTAATTGCCTGTGCTTCGTCCAGCGATTTCCCCTTTACCCATTCGGTAACCAGGGAGCTGGAGGCAATGGCGGAACCACAGCCGTAAGTCTTGAAACGCGCGTCTTCAATGATACCTTCATTGTTGACTTTAATCTGCAACTTCATCACGTCGCCACAGGCTGGTGCACCCACCATACCGCTGCCCACGTTCTCGTCGCTGTTGTCAAAAGAACCCACGTTACGTGGATTCTCGTAATGATCGATTACTTTTTCGCTGTAAGCCATGATGAATTCCCCTTATCGGTACCGATTAATGATGTGACCATTCGATGCTGTTCAGATCCACGCCCTGCTTGAACATGTCCCACAACGGAGAAAGTTCACGCAGACGACCAATGGATTTGCGAACCAGAGCGATGGTGTAATCAATTTCTTCTTCGGTAGTAAAACGACCTAAAGAGAAACGGATAGAGCTATGTGCCAGCTCGTCGGTCATCCCCAGCGCACGCAGCACATAGGATGGCTCGAGGCTTGCGGACGTACAGGCGGAACCAGAAGAGACGGCCAGATCTTTCAGCGCCATAATCAGCGATTCGCCTTCAACATAGTTAAAGCTGACGTTAAGAATGTTCGGCGCGCCTTGCTCGAGGGAGCCGTTCAGGTAAACCTCTTCCATATCTTTCACGCCTTCCCACAGACGGTTGCGCAGACCACGCAGACGCGCCATCTCGGTTTCCATCTCAACTTTGGCGATACGGTAAGCTTCACCCATGCCGACAATCTGGTGAACAGGCAACGTACCGGAACGCATGCCGCGCTCGTGACCGCCGCCGTGCATCTGAGCTTCGATGCGGATACGCGGTTTACGACGCACATACAGCGCGCCAATGCCTTTCGGACCATAGATTTTGTGGCCGGAGAAGGACATCAGATCCACTTTCAACTGGCTCAGATCGATAGGCAGTTTGCCCACGCTCTGAGTAGCGTCAACGTGGTAGATGATCCCGCGCGCACGGCACATTTCGCCGATCGTCGCAATATCCTGTACCACGCCGATTTCGTTGTTCACGTGCATAATCGACACGAGGATGGTGTCGTCACGCATCGCCGCTTCCAGTTCTTTCAGGTCGATAATACCGTTGCTCTGCGGCGCCAGGTAGGTCACTTCAAACCCTTCGCGCTCCAGCTGACGACAGGTATCCAGCACGGCTTTATGTTCGGTTTTGCTGGTGATGATGTGCTTGCCTTTTTTCTGATAAAAGTTGGCTGCACCTTTGATCGCCAGGTTGTCGGATTCGGTTGCACCGGAGGTGAAAACAATTTCACGCGGGTCGGCACCCACCAGGTCAGCAATCTGATTACGGGCGATATCAACCGCCTCTTCAGCATGCCAGCCAAAACGGTGTGAACGGGAAGCTGGGTTACCAAAGTTTCCGTCCAGAGTCAGACACTGCATCATTTTCTCGGCAACACGCGGATCCACCGGCGTGGTTGCGGAGTAATCGAGATAAATCGGTAATTTCATTGCTCTTAAACTCCGTACATCACTCAATGCAAGGAGTCAGGCAACCGGCTGGATGTACGACCGCGTTAACGGGGTGTGTAACACCCCGGCCTGACTCTGAATTCTTTATAATTTTTTGCCCTAAATAGTTCGTGTTGCAGCAAGGCGGCAAACTTGAGAGTCCCAGGAGCTTACATCAAGTAAGTGACTGGGGCGAGCAAGTGCGGCCAACGCAGTTGCAGCACGAAATATGACGGGCAAATTAGGCGCGCAACTTCACGTCGATTGCCTCTTGTGTACGAGCACTGCGCGGGTTGTCGTGAGTGTGCTGGCGACCAGACACATCCAGCACTTCCTGGTTATTCACCAGTTCGCCCAGGGTAATATTGTTAAGGAAACCGGTCAGACGGTCACTCAAATCACGCCACAGCGCATGCGTCAGGCACTTATCGCCGCCCTGACAACCGCCTTTGCCCTGGCAACGGGTCGCATCAACCGACTCGTCAACAGCGCTGATCACTTCACCTACTGCGATGCTGCCTGCATCTTTGCCCAGCAGATAACCACCGCCAGGTCCACGTACGCTGGAAACCAGACCGTTTTTCCGCAAACGTGAAAACAGCTGTTCCAGATAAGAAAGGGAGATTCCCTGACGTTCAGAAATATCAGCCAACGGTACCGGGCCCGCTTCAGAGTTGAGCGCAACGTCCAACATTGCGGTCACGGCATAGCGCCCTTTAGATGTCAGTCTCATGTCTTACTTAACCTCAAACTCGCCCCTGCCCGGGGTTTTTATTGTAAAATGGGGGTATTGCATAGCAGGGCCAAGTCTGACATTCCTGACTAAATTGGTCAACTATTTACTTGACTGATTTAGTCAGGTATTTAACCTTCAGTGCCATTTTCTGTCACCGGATAGCGCTACGCTTACCCGGTCAGTCGCTCGCACTTACTTTCCTTTATTTTGTTGCTCAATCGATGCCAGAATCCCGCGCAGAATATTTAATTCCTGGCTTTCCGGACGCGCACGGGTAAACAGACGGCGCAATTTGTTCATCACTTGTCCCGGGTGGCCCTCACGAATAAAGCCAGTTGAAAGCAACGTTTGCTCCAGGTGGCCATAAAAACGTTCCAGATCGTCCACCAGCGGATACGGCGTCTCTTCGTGTTTCTCTGCGTCGCCGGATTCCTGCGTGGCCAGCCAGGCCATACGCACTTCATAGGCAATCACCTGAACAGCCATGGCGAGGTTAAGTGAGCTGTACTCCGGGTTCGCAGCAATCGCGACATGATAATGACACTTTTGCAGTTCGTCATTGGTCAGGCCGACACGTTCACGCCCAAAAACCAGCGCAACAGGCGCATTTGCTGCCTCTGCGACACTTTTTAAACCGCATTCACGAGGGTCAAGCATCGGCCACGGCAGCGTACGAGAACGCGCGCTGGTGCCGACGACCAGGCTGCATCCCGCCAGCGCTTCATCGAGCGAGTCAACAATTTGCGCATTGCCGATCACATCGCTGGCACCTGCCGCCAGGGCGATGGCCTGAGAGTCAGGTTTTACCAACGGATTCACCAGCCACAGATTGGTTAACCCCATGGTTTTCATCGCACGAGCAACAGAACCCATGTTGCCAGTGTGAGAGGTTTCCACCAGTACAATTCGAATATTTTGCAGCATTGTCTTTCTTCAGCTAAAGATTATTCAGCCATATTATCATAAATCGAAGACATATTCCGATCTCGCTGCTATACTCTGCGCCGTTTTCCCGTTCTTTAACATCCAGTGAGAGAGACCGATGCATCCGATGCTGACCATCGCCGTGCGCGCAGCGCGCAAGGCGGGTAATGTAATTGCCAAACACTACGAAACTCCAGACTCTGTAGAAACCAGCCAGAAAGGCAGCAATGATTTTGTGACTAACGTTGATAAAGCCGCCGAAGCGATTATTATCGAAACGATCCGCAAATCTTACCCTCAGCACACCATCATCACCGAAGAAAGCGGTGAACATGTTGGTGAAGATTTGGATGTTCAATGGGTTATCGATCCACTGGATGGCACCACTAACTTCGTAAAACGCCTCCCGCACTTCGCGGTATCCATCGCAGTACGCATTAAAGGCCGTACTGAAGTCGCCGTTGTTTACGATCCAATGCGTAACGAACTGTTCACCGCCACTCGCGGTCAGGGCGCACAGCTGAATGGCTACCGTCTGCGCGGCAGCACCGCTCGCGATCTGGACGGCACCATTATCGCCACCGGCTTCCCGTTCAAAGCCAAGCAGCACGCCACCTCTTACATGAATATTCTCGGCAAAATGTATACCGAATGCGCTGACTTCCGTCGCACCGGTTCCGCTGCGCTGGATCTGGCCTATGTTGCCTCTGCTCGCGTTGACGGTTACTTCGAAATCGGTCTCAAGCCGTGGGATTTTGCCGCAGGTGAACTGATTGCCCGTGAAGCAGGCGCGCTGGTGTGCGACTTTACTGGCGGTCATAACTATATGGCAACCGGCAACATCGTCGCAGGTAACCCACGCGTTGTTAAAGCGATGCTGGCGAATATGCGTGACGAACTGAGCGATGCGCTGAAGCGTTAATCTGTTGTTGTGCCGGATGGCGACGCTTACGCGTCTTATCCGGCCTACAATGCATACCGTTCACGTAGACCGGATAAGGCGTCAGCCACTATCCGGTTTTTCTAAAATGGCCTTAATCCCCTTCCCACTGGCACCGCACTTACCCACATCACCACAGCAGTAATAATGAGCACTGCGCCTCCGGCTAATGCCAGCGTTACCCCGCCAACCTGTCGCCATAATACCGGCGTTCTGTTACCGCTTAGCCTGATAGCCAACGTTCGAAAACTGTGCACCAGCAAAGCCAAAGAGGTTATCGTTAAAGATGTGCCCGCCGCCATCGCCAGCGCCGACGCCATTCCCCAGCTAAAGACGCCAATCACTTTGCTGAACAACAACACCATGATGGCGCCGGAACAGGGACGCATCCCCATCGACAGAATAATCATCAGCCGTGCGCGCCAGTCATCCCCGCGCTGTAACTGTTCAGGATTAGGCAAATGCTGATGCCCACAACCACAGTTTTCATGATGCACGTGGTGCGGTGTAAAGGCGGTAAATTTCGGGCGACGCAGCAGCATGCGTAATTTTTTCAACGCCCGCCAGCACAGTAAAATCCCCAGCACACCAACCAATGCATAACTCCCTTTCTCCAGCCAGAAACTGCTCATATGCAGTTGTCGCGCAGGCAGTTGCAGTACCGTTAGCACCACAACCACCAGCCCAATCGCCACCAGTCCCTGTAACAAGGATGATGCCAGTGTCAGGCCGATACTGGATTTCAGCTTTGAGGGGTGGGTCGCCAGCCAGGTGGTGATCACCACTTTTCCATGCCCCGGCCCCAGTGCATGCAGCACGCCATACGTAAAACTAAACAACAGTAGCGAACCACCTGCCTGGGTCGGGTTCGCCGCCACGGCCTTCAGCAAGACGCTAATCTGTTGGTTCACTTCTCTTTGCCAGAGAACACTTTTCACCATCACTTGTGGCCAGTTCTGCCACAGCCAAAATCCGCCGCCGATTGCCAGTAAGACGAAGAGCGCCAGCGGCCACAATGCCCACCAACGTCGTGGGTGACGGCGTGACAGGGACATTACTGGCATGTCACCGTCACCTTCTGTGCAAACTGTTGGCCCAAATTCATATCCTCCGGCGGGGCATCTTCTTTATCTAGCGACTGGGCAAAGCTCAGCGTTTCTTCATTTGGCGTCGGTGTGTGCATCACCATCTGGCACTGCTTTTCCAACGTCGGCGGCAGCATCGCGTCGCTGTCCTTGTCATAGCTCATGTCGACATAATAACTCGGGTCGAAGGTCGAAAATGTATACGTCTGTCCGTGTAATGGCTGCGGTTGTGCCAGTGGTAGCACAAATGTCAGCACAGCCTGATGACCTTCACGCGCCATCCCATATTCTGTGGGCCGGTTTTTAAACTTCACCTTTTGTCCGCGATGCCAGACCTCGGTGAAATAGTGCTGCCCGAGCACGTTGGCCATCACTTCCGCCGCCAGCTTTTTCCATATCTCCGAACCCGGTTTAGCATTCCCGGCATCATAAAGCAGATCGGCAGAGGTGATTTCGTCCATCGTCCAGCGCATTTTCAGCGCCACAAACTGGTCATTTTCGCTAACGATCTGAGTTTGTAGATGAATAAAGCTATGAGGGTGCGCCTCCGCAGTAAAAGAGTAAACTGCCAGAAATATCATCAAAACGCTGCGTTTCACTGCCTGCATCTCTTCCTCACGTTAAAAATTCTGTGATGCTCTTCAGCATTCCTGGTGTAAAGCGCCCTTATCCCCACTTTCACAGGCAAACTTTAGCTATCCTTACCTAACATACCAACGGGAGGCCAGACGGATGATGCCAACACTCACTACACCATCTGTATTTTCCGCTCCCCAGCGCCGCTGCCAGGTGCTACTGACGCTTTTCCAGCCTGGGCAAAATGCCACTACGGAAACACTCAGCGCACTCAATGGCGTTGATGATGAGATTGTTCGTGAGGATATCACCGAAACCCGCCTGGAGATCCAGCGCTATCATCAGCTCACCATCACCACTGCTCAAAACGGTCGCTACCGGATTGAAGGTTCAGCGCTTAATCAACGTCTGTGCCTGGTACAGTGGTTACGACGCGGTCTGCGGCTGTGTCCGACGTTTGTTACACAACAGTTTACGCATGCGCTGAAAACCGAGCTTAAACAGCGAGGGATTGCACGCACGTTATATGACGACGCGAATCTCCACGCGCTGATTAATCTCTGCTCGCGGCGGTTGCAAAAACCGTTTGAATTCCGTGATATCCAGTTTTTGCAGCTGTTTTTGCAGTATTGCCTGCTGCAACACCATGCCGGTATCTCCCCGGAGTTTAACCCGGTACAGCAGCGGTGGGCGCAATCCTGCGCAGAGTATCAACTCGCTCTGGAGATTGGCCGTCACTGGCAACGCCGCGTGATGCAAAATGCGCCACTGAATGAGTCGCTGTTTATCGCCCTGCTGTTTTCACTGATCCGGATCCCTGATCCCATCCGCGACAATCATCAGCAAGATCGACAGCTGCGTCTGGCCGTCGCCAGACTGGTGTTGCGCTTTAGAGAGATGGGCAATACTCGCTTTCGCGACGAACAAGGGTTGCACGATCAACTTTACATCCATCTCGCGCAGGCGCTGCACCGCAGCATGTTCGCTATCGGTATCGATAATACGTTACCTGAAGAGTTCGCAAAGCTTTACCCGCGACTGGTGCGGACCACCCGTGATGCGCTCAGTGGGTTTGAGGCGGAATACAATGTGCAGTTTTCTGAAGAAGAGAGCGGACTGGTTGCGGTGATTTTCGGCGCATGGCTGATGCAGGAAAACGATCTGCACGAAAAGCAAATTGTTCTGCTGACGGGCAATGACAAACACCGCGAGGAAGACATTGAGCAGCAACTGCGTGAACTCACGCTTCTGCCGCTCAATATTAAACGCATGCCCATGTTGGCGTTTCAAAAAGAGGGTTCGCTGCGTGGGGTTACGCTGATTGTCACCCCCTACACCACACCGCTACCGCTCTTTTCACCCCCTCTGATCCATGCCGAGCAGGTGTTAACGACGCATCAGCAACAGCAGATCCGCCGTATACTCGAATCATAGCGCTGGCGAGCGCGCTGCCACTTTTGGCCGTATGGCTATCGCGGGCAGCGCAACCAGCGCCATCACCCAGAACACGCCGCTCCCCAGATGTTGGTAGAGGTACCCGGCAAAGACGGTCATGATGGCAATACTCCCGCCCATCGCCACGGCGGAATAAACAGCCTGCAAACGGATCACTTCGCTACCCTGACGAGCGGCAATGTAACGCATCGCCGCCAGGTGGCAAACGGTAAAAGTACCGCAGTGCAGGATCTGCACCACAATCAGCCACGGCAGCGCAGTGCTCCAGCCCATCAACCCCCAGCGTACAACTCCGCAAACGGTGGAAAGCAGTAACAAATCACGGGCGCTAAAACGACGGAACAGCTTATTACTGAGCGCAAAGATGATGACTTCCGCGACGACGCCCAGCGACCATAAATAGCCAACTGCCGACGCGGAATACCCTGCCCCCTGCCAGTAAATCGCGCTAAAGCCGTAATATGCGGCGTGCGCCCCCTGCAACAAACTCACACAGGCCAGAAAGCGCCAGCTTTGTGTTATCAACGCGCGCCAGGCTGGCCAGCCTGCGCTCTCCTGGTGACGACTTTCCCCTTGCGGCAACACGCCTGGGCGCAGCAGCATCCCCAACAGCATAGAAGCCAGCCCAAGACTCAGCAGTGCAAGAATGGCCTGATAATCAAACAGGCTCACCAGTTTACCGGTCAGCGCGGAGCCAATCACAAACGCAATCGAGCCCCACAGTCTGACCCGACCATAGTCCATCGTTATCTGTTTTTGCCAGGTGTTTGCCAGCGCATCCGTCAGCGGCACCAGCGGAGAGAAAAACAGGTTAAACCCAACCATCACCACCATCAGCCATGCAACGTGAGTCCCTGCCCAAAATGCCAGGGCAAAGACCAGCGTCAGCAATGCCAACACACGCAATGCAGAAATCAGCCGGGAAGGATCGCTTACGCGAGGGGCAATCAGCAGGCTGCCGAGGAAACGCGCCACCAGTCCTGCGCCCAGCAGAAGACCAATGGTTTCAGGCGTTAATCCCAGACCTTTGAGCCAGACGCTCCAGAAGGGTAAAAAGATACCGTAGCTAAAAAAATAGGTGAAATAAGCGAGCGCCAGCCAGCGCGTGGAGTGCAAAACCATGATTCCCTCCCGTTAGGAGGCGATAGTCTGGCGATAAACGCAGGCTGGCGCAAGTATGTATTAACAGTGATATAACATGTGCCGTTAGGCTAATCGACGATGATTTGCATAGCGAAATGGCAGCTCTCCCCCTGAGATAAAACCTGCAGTCCGGGCTGCCCCGGCATATGATGGGCGTTGACCGGATGCGACTGCGGTTCAAGACAAAGGAACCCGCCGCCCGACATTCTGAAAAGCATCAGCCACGGAGTTTGCGCCAAAAGCGTGACACGCATCACATCACGTTGTATGACCGCCTTCCCGCTCCAGCCGGAATACCCCACATTCAGCCAGGTATCCTCGCCGTATTGTGGATGGGCGAAATTCGCAGACCTGGGGATTTTCACCTGCCACGCCAACGGCAGATGCTGTTCATCTTCCGGCCAATACCCGCTGGCGGAAAACTGCACGGTACTTTGTGCGTCGAACACAAAAAACGGATGAAAACCGCAGCCGTAAAGCATCGGGCGTTCCCCCTGATGCGTTATCGTCAGCGAGGATTTGAGTGTCGAGTCCTCCAACTGATAGTGAAGTTCCGCCAGATAGTCGTAGCCGCATGCCAGCCGACTACGCAATCGCAACACACAACGGTCACTGGCAACGTTGACGAGATCCCAGAGTTTCAGCCAACCGTCACCGTGCAGAAAGAAGCGTTCATCCGCACGATGATTTGGCAAAATCACCTCATCACCATGCAATTTAAAGCGATTACCCGCCACGCGATTAGCGACCGGCAACATGGGGAACTGAGCGCAATCACCCGCAGCATGCCCTTTGCCCGCCCGTAAAACAGCGTGTTGATGACGTAACGAAAACAGATCCAACAACGTACCGCCTTGCGGATCAACGCGCATCCTCAGATGCGCGTTTTGAAGCGTTACCGTGCCGTCCATTACTGAGCCCGATGCTGCTGAGAAGAGGGGGCACTTTTTGCGTGTCGCGCCGCCAGTTGTTCTTCCAGTGCTTCCAGCGTTACGCCTTTGGTTTCCGGTACATTACGCAGGACGTAAACATAGCCCATCGCACAAATCACGCCATAGAGCAGAAAACTCCCCGCAGCGCCTAATCCAGCATTTAGCAGCGGGAAGGTGTAAGTCAGTAAGAAACAGGCAATCCATAACGCCAGTGTGCCTAATGACATCGCCAGGCCGCGCACACGGTTAGGGAAAATTTCAGACAGCAGAACCCAGGTAACGGGAGCCAGCGTCAGGGCATAAATGGCGATTGCCGCCAATACCAGAACGAGCACTGGCCAGCCCATAATGCCTAACCCATATGCGCCTGCAATCAACACATAAATGACCGTTAAACCGGACGCGCCAAACAGCATCAGCTTACGGCGGCCAATTTTGTCCACCAGCGGCAGCGCGGCGAGGGTAAAGATGAGATTGATGACCCCGGTTGCGACGATCGATTTCAGCGTACTATTGATATCAAACCCGGCGGAGGCAAAGATCTCCTGCGCATAGTTGAAGATCACGTTGATCCCGCACCATTGCTGGAAGACCGCCAGAACCATCCCGATAATCACGATCGGTTTGATCTGTGGCTGTAATAACGTAGACCAGGCCACCTTTTGCGTGTCTTTCTGTAGGGTCTGTTCGATCTCTTTCAGTGTTTGTTCGGCATACTCTGGCGAGCCAATCCGCTGCAGCATGGCGCGGGCACGTTCGGGTTTACCTGCTTTTACCAACCACCGGGGCGATTCAGGCACAAAAAACATCAACACCAGAAACGCCAGCGCAGGCACCAGTTCCGCACCAAACATCCAGCGCCAGCCCATTTGCCCATTCCAGCTTTCGACAATCGCCTGCTGCGTAGCGCCAGCAGCAACGGGTTCGGCAATCATCAGGTTAATTAACTGCGCCGCCAGTACGCCAATGACGATAGTCAGCTGGTTAACCGCCACAAAACGCCCCCGTTTTTCTGCCGGGCTAACTTCCGCGATATAGAGAGGGCTGAGAGCCGATGCCAGGCCAATCCCCACCCCGCCGACAATACGGTAGATAACAAACATGTCGAAGTTGCTGGAAACCGCCGTTCCCCAGGCCGAGGCGCTGAACAGGACAGCTGACAGGATCAGCGGCATTTTTCGGCCAAATTTGTCGGCACACCAGCCAGAGATCAGCGCGCCAAAGATGCATCCGACCAGCGCCGAACTCATCGCCCAACCGGACTGTGCGGGATCGGTAATTGAGAACCAGGCTTCATAGAACGGTTTGGCTCCTCCGATAACCACCCAGTCATAGCCAAACAGCAGGCCGCCGCAGGCGGCAACCAGACAGATAGTCCAGACATAACCAATTTTTAAATGTGTCTGCGTGTTATTCATTATGATTCCTCTCTCAGGGAAACGCAGGGAACAGAGGGGTTCAGGTGGGGGCAGCCCCCACCTGGTTAGGGTGTTATTGAAATAGTTGTATGTTTAACGCGTGTCGTAACAACAACGCCTTGTCATGAGACGGATTGAGTGTCTGAAGTGTATTGAGCGCGCGCTGGCACCCAGAAAGATCGCCCAATCCAAGCGCGCCTAATGCCGCAATAAACTGGCAATGTTGTTGGTGTTTTTCTTTAGCGGGCGTATCCAGCACCACCAGATCCGGCAGCGACACCGCAAAGAAATCAACGTCAGGGATCTCGTCGCGATGCATATCAACCCACTGACCGAAACTATGAAAGAGCGCGTCAGCCGCCGCGTTATCACCCAGCGCTTTTAGCGCCATCCCTTGCCAGAAGAGATAATCCACAGGTTGATCGTTGTAATAGCGTCCAGCATCCAGTGAGCAACCGCCCCGGGTCGCCCGGGCAAAGTAGCGCTGCGCCTCATCAATGTGCCCCTGCAATCGCGCGCAGTAACCCAGTAAATACCAGATGTCGTTATCGGTTTGCCCAGGTAACCGCCCTTCTCCCAGATTATGCGGGTAATGCAACGCCTGCTGGAGCAGCGTCATCGCCGTCGGTAAATCGCCCGTTTGAATCGCCGCCAGCGCGCGATGAAGTTGATTCAGCAGATATTGCCCGGTGGCTTTGCCCTCTCCCCCTTCCCAGGGATGAAATACGCGTTCACTCAGCACTGCGGCAGCAGCATCATATTTACCCTGCCCATTCCACAAGCTGAGTAACTCTACGGTCAGGTCATCGCGATGAAGAACGACCTCTTTACGCTCTTCCAGCATTTGCAGGCGCTGCGCTACCGGTTGGGCCGTCAGTTTGTTGAGATAGTCGAGTTCAAACAAGAAGCGCGCATTTTCTGGCTCAAGCGCGACCGCCTGGGACAAATACTGTGCAGCCAACTGTGCATCATGCTGTTTATTCCAGGCATAAACGCCCAGCAGTCGATACACCGGTGCGAAATCAGGTTCCTGCTCAAGGGTAAAGCGCCAGCAGGCAACAGCCTCTTCGTAACGGCGTTTGCTATACCAGAAACACCCCAGCAGATAGCGGGCAAAAGCACAGTGCGGTAGCGTTTGCAGCATTTGCACTTCGTCCAGCGAATTGGGAAAACGCACGCGGTTGCGCAGGCACGCCTGGGCACGCGCAATAAACGGTTGTGGATTGTCGCTCAGCGAGGCCCGCCACAACATCGGCAGCGTTTCCTGGCTATCCAACACCTCCAGCACATCGCGAGCGGCCTCTTTCATCCCAAAAGAGATCAACCATCCAGCCAATTCGCAGGCATTGGTGCCGCGCCGCCCCGTGACATTGAGTAACCCGATTTTTGCCGCGTCGTCCTGGGTGATGGCCCAGCGCGCGTAATGCAGGGTATAGCTCAGAGGATACTCAGTAAGCTGTTGCGTGATGTACGATTGCGCCTGTGCAATACGGCCGAGTTTTGCCAGCACCAGCGCTTTCATGCCCATCGCCAGATTGTTGCTGCCGTTAAAACGCAAACTCTGGTTCACTTTTTCCAGCGCGCCAGCGTAATCCTTACGCTTCATGGCAATACGGGCAAGCGACCAGAAAGCGGCGTCACGGCAGTTTCCACTCCAGGTCGCTTTATAGTAATGATCCCAGGCCGCATCATCGTTGCCCTGCCGTTCAAGCGCTGTCGCAAGCAGCATACTGGCTTCGCCGTCTCGTGGATTTTTATTGAGTTTATGCGCCCGTGTTAACGCGGATTGCGCGCATTGCTCCGCCAGCGCCCAGTCAGCACGGTTTAGCGCCAGCGTCCCCAGCGCCACATTGTTGCGATAATCCAGCGGGTCCACCTCCAGCGCCCGACGGTAATAATCTTCCGCATAGCGGCTGGCGTGGTTGTACTGCTCCAGATGCTGACCAATAAAATAAAGCTCGTCAGTATTGGATAATGCTTCCGGCAATTCCGGTGCGCTGGCCGCCGAAGGTAGCGGCAGTTCTTCAGCGATATGCTCTTCGTAATCAAGCAACACGCTGCCATCTTGCTGACTGACCGTCATTGTCACACGCGTGTAGCCCGTATCAGAAAGGCGGGTTTGCCAGTGTTGTCCCGGTTCCAGGGTAAGCGTTTTCTCGAAGAACGGTTTTCCCTGGTCAGACAGTGTGACCAGTACGTTTTGCAGCGGCGCAATGGCGTAAACGCCCAGCGAAAGTTGTGCCTCATCCCGAACCAGGCGCAGCGCAAGTTGGGTACTGGCGTTTTGCACCATGCCTAACTCGCTGTAAGGCAAGAAATTTTGCACAAACACTTTTTCTTCATACGGGGCAAGCCAGGTGAAATCCGGCTGATTATCGGTAAACACCCCTGTCATCAATTCAATGTACGGACCATTGTCATCGGTCAGATTGCGGTCCCAGGCAACGCCGAAATCACCGTATCCCCATGTCCACTGCTTTTTCCCCGGTGAAACATGGTGGTCGGCAACGTGAAGCAATCCACCGCGCTCCCCGTGGTGCCAGGCGCCAACAAAATCATAATTCGACTTTTCAGCCATGTAGGACGTGGGAACAGGGACGTTTTTATAGCGGGAAATATCGACACCAGCGGAGTAGTCCACTTTGTAGTAGGTACCGGTGGCGATCGGAAAGGCAGATACATCACGTTTACCGTGGTCGAAAACAGCCGTGACATCTGGAGGGAAGACGCTCTGATGATCATCACCACCTTTGACGGCTGGATTAGCCCACCATAAAAAATGACGCGGGGTCGCATTACCATTGAAGACTTTACCGGTGATTTCGATCAAGGCGCGATCCGGCCAGAGCGTGAATCCGGTCATGACCTGCAGACCGCGCATCGGCTCCACTTCCCCCATCCACACGGTGTGTTCGCCGTGCTCGCCCGCCTGTTGTGTAAAGTCTACTGGCATAAACGTGGTGGGACGGTGATGCTGCGGCCAGTTAAATTCGATACCGCCAGAAATCCAGGGCCCCAACAATCCTACCAGGGCAGGTTTCACGACTTCGTTGTAATAGACAAAATCACGTTGCTGCACCTTGTCATAAGCACGATGAATACGCCCACCTAACTCCGGCAGCAACATGATGCGAATGAAATCATTCTCCATCCATACCGCGTGGTATTCGCGCATCTCACGCTGCCCGCTCAACGTATCGATGACGCCATAAGGGTAAACCGCGCCAGACGATCCTTGATAAACACGATTCTCCAAAAACATCGGGTTAGTATCTTCTTCGCCGGTGGTCCACGTAGGGAGTGAGATCGTTTCCTGCCAGACCTTGACTGAACCGTACATGCTTTTCTCCACTAAATGAAATAAAGTAAAAAAAGAGAATACGGTGAGTCTATAGCGCCAGTTCGCTGCTTAAATACGCAGTGTTCACGCAATACAGTTAAGGGAGTTAAGTATATGCTGCGACTGGGTCTTAATAATGCGCGGGTCCGCCTGGCAAACAAGGCACTGTTTTTGTCGCATTTATGGCGAGAAAAGCAGCTCAGTAAATCGCAACTCGCCCAACGAACCGGCTTATCGATTCCGGCCGTCAGTAACATTCTGGAAGAGTTGCTGGACGAAGGACGCATCAGCCATTCCAACAAAAACATGAGTGCCCGTGGGCTTAACAGCGGTAGCTATCAAATTCCGCAGCAGGGTCCGTGGACCCTGTGCATGACCATTTCGCCCACCAGCATTGAGTGCCAGCTTGCCGACTCGCGGCTATTGGCTGTGGGCGAACATCAGCATATTTCGGTGGATGCCCCAGAGCCACAGGCGCTGCTCAAGGCAATTGCCGGGTGCTGGCGATATTATCGACAGCAGTATCCGACACAACAGATTAACCTGGCGCTGGGTGTGCATGGGCAGGTCGATCCGGTTACTGGCGTGTCGCAAACCATGCCCCAGGCGCGATGGAAAACACCTGTCGAAATAAAGTATTTGCTGGAAGAACAACTGGGTATACAGGTACGGCTGGATAATGACTGTGTCATGCTCGCGCTGGCGGAAAAATGGCAAAACCGCACCGCGCATCAGGATTTCTGCGTCATAAACGTCGATTATGGCATCGGTTCATCGTTCGTCATTAACGATCAGATCTACAGAGGGAACTTGTACGGCAGCGGGCAAATTGGACACACCATTGTTAATCCTGACGGTATCGCCTGTGATTGCGGTCGCTATGGCTGTCTGGAAACGGTTGCATCATTAAGCGCGTTAAAAAAACAGGCCAGGGTCTGGCTAAAAACACAACCTGGCGCAGAATTGTCTCCAGAGCAGTTAACCACGGCGGCGCTTATTCACGCCTGGGAGCGCGGTGACGTCCAGGTTCAGGCATGGGTAGAGAGTGCTGCTAATGCGATTGGTCTGAGTCTGTATAACTTCCTGAATATTCTTAATATCAATCAGATATGGCTTTACGGACGCAGCTGCGCTTTCGGCGAAAACTGGTTAAACACGATCATTCGCCAGACCGGATTTAACCCGTTTGACCGGGACGAAGGACCCAGTGCAAAAGCGACACACATTGGTTTTGGTCAACTCAGCCGCCCCCAACAAATTTTGGGAATCGGGTATTTGTACGTTGAGTCACAGCTTAACGATCTGTGAGAACTCGTTATTCTGGGGATCAGAGAACCTGCTGGCGGTGATGTAAGATTCAGGAACGATAGATGTCGGAACTGACACCGTGACATGAAATGCAATAAATATCCTCCGGCATAGCCGGAGGTTTTTCAAATGCGCCTGTAAGGCTCTGTTACCAGCCGCGCCCTAACAGGCGCATACGATCTGACATTTGCATCCAACTTTGTTACTTACGGCCCGTA
>NZ_JANEWG010000037.1 GCF_028069725.1 Citrobacter sp. Awk 4 | reverse complement strand
AATAAGTAATTAATGATGCGTAAGTTATTTGACATAAGTCAAATGTTACACGCTGACGATAACTAAAATCTATGCTCCACAATTGTGATGAGTTTTTCATCATTGTTCTGACGTCAGGTGGGATGCCTGTCTGAATAAAGCCTTCAGGAAACGGAGGTTCTGCTGAGCATCTATGGACCTTAAAAAATTATATATTCGTATCAGAGATAAATGGTGGGCACTGCCTCTCATCTTGCCTTCTTTTTTATTACCTTTATTGAGCAATACCAATACCTTTGCAAGTACCGCTACAGGTAATGTTGTGCTGTTTTATCTGCCTCTGGCATTAATGTTAAGCCTGATGCTATTTTTCGGCTGGGCGGCGTTACCCGGAATGGCAATTGCCATTTTCTGGTATAAATTTTCGCAAGTAGGATGGTACGAGACGCTGCCCGTTATCATTCACTTTGTGGTAACGGTTGTGCTCAGTTGGGGAGGGTATCACGTGTTCGCCCCGCGGCGTGGGCAGGTCTATCATGGCGATGTACGATTAGTCTTTCAGCGTATGTTTTGGCAGGTATTTTTCCCTGCATCACTTTTTTTAGTCATATTTCAATTTGCAGCCTTTGTTGGAATGTATGACAGTAAACCCCATCTGATGGGGGTCATGCCTTTCAATATCAACGCATTGATTGATTATCAGGCGCTATTGGTCGGAAATCTTGTAGGGGTTCCGCTGTGCTATTTAATCATTCGTATTATCCGAAACCCTTGTTATGTATATAGTTATTTTTCACAGCTTAAACTACAAATAGATACGAAAGTAACGAAAAAAGAAATAGCTATCTGGCTGATTGTATTGGGTATGCTAATGATTTTGTTATGCATGCCTTTAAATGAAGATAGCTCAATACTTAGCACAAACTATACGTTGTCACTCCTGTTGCCTGTGATGTTATGGGGGGCAATGCGCTACGGTTATAAGTTTATTTCGCCGTTATGGGCAATAATACTCATAGTATCGATAAATTATTATCACCGTTATATGCCTTCGTATTCAGGATACGATACCCAACTGGCTATTACTTCTTCGAGCTATCTGGTTTTTTCGTTTATTGTGAATTATATGGCGATACTGGCGACGCGTCAGAGGATTGTTAGTAGCCGTGCTCGCCGTCTCGCCTATCTTGATCCTGTGGTACACCTTCCCAATTTACGCGCTCTGAATCGGTCTCTCAAAAACGCACCCTGGTCTGCTCTCTGTTATTTACGTGTGCCAGGAATGGAATTACTCATTAAAAATTATGGGATTATGTTGCGTATTCAATACAAGCAACAGCTATCCCACTGGATCTCCCCCTTGTTGGCGCAAAATGAGAATGTTTTTCAGTTGTCCGGCAATGATTTGGTGCTACGCCTGAACACCGAATCCCACCAGCAGCGGATAGAAGCACTGCATAATCATATAAAACAATTTCGATTTGCATGGGATGGGATGCCAATGCAGCCGCAGGTTGGGGTCAGTTACTGCTATGTCCGTTCACCTGTTAACCATATCTATCTGTTATTGGGCGAATTAAGCACCGTTGCCGAGCTTTCGATTGTGACAAATACGCCAGAGAATCTACAGCGTCGCGGCGCCATGAATCTGCAGCGCGGATTGAAAGACAAAGTGGCGATGATGAATCTTTTGCAACGGGCGCTTGAGTACGATTGCTTCTGCCTGATGGCTCAACCCATTGAAGGCGTTCGCGGTGATGTCTACCATGAAATTCTGCTGCGACTTAAAGATCAGAGCGGCGGGATGGTTAATCCCGATATTTTTCTACCTGTTGCCCATGAGTTTGGTTTGTCTTCCAGTATCGATCTCTGGGTTATTGAACATACATTGCAATTTATGGCGGTGAATCGGGAAAAAATGCCTGCCCAGCGTTTTGCCATCAATCTTTCGCCCGCATCAGTGTGCCGTGCCCGATTCCCCATTGAGGTGAATAAACTGCTGAGTCACTATCAGGTCGAAGCCTGGCAGCTGATATTTGAGGTGACGGAGAGTAACGCTCTCGCCGATGCCGAGCATGCGCAAACGACTCTGTCGCAATTGCAGCAACTGGGTTGTCAGATTGCCATTGATGATTTTGGCACCGGGTACGCCAGCTACGCACGTCTGAAAAACGTGAACGCGAATGTCCTTAAAATCGACGGCAGCTTTATTCGCAATATCGTCTCGAACAGTCTCGACTATCAGATTGTGGCTTCCATTTGCCATCTGGCGCGCATGAAAAAGATGTTGGTAGTGGCAGAGCACGTGGAAAGTGAAGAGATACGTAATGTGGTGATCTCGCTGGGTATCGATTATCTGCAGGGGTATCTGATAGGGGAGCCGCAACGACTGGAGGACACGCTGGTGAAACAGGCGCCAGAGTTGGCGCCTGAATGAGGATCATGCCGCAATATCGGGCGAGCTTTCTTCTTCTTCGATAGTCAGACGCCAGCCGGTGACGGCTTCCCAGTATTGCTGCTCTCTTTCCAGATCGAGCAAAACCAGCGCGTTCTGGCTGAACCAGTCATGCGGGAAACGTAAAATCCAGTGACTGTCGTGGGTTATCAGCGTTAGCGTTGGCGGCGTGGTCGTGGCCTGACGCTGATTGTTCAGCAGGACGCCGAGGCGCAAGAGCTGGATGAGCGGCAGAAACTGCTTCTTCTTAAACAGTGTAAACCGGGGTAAATCATCCAGTTTTACGGCCTTACGATGGTAACGCACTAAGGTCGCCATCATCATTTGCTGTTCCTGGTTAAAACCGGGCAGATCGCTGTGTTGAAGAATATAAGCGGAATGACGGTGTAGACCGCTATGGTTGATGTTCAGCCCGACTTCATGCAGCATTGCCGCCCATTTCAGTAAAGCTTCCAGTTGCGGGTTCGCCAGTTTAGGTTGCTGCGACTGCCACTGTTCATACATCTGCATCGTGGTGTCCAGCACCCTTCTTGCCTGTTCGCTGTCGATATTGTACTGGTTCGCCAGGCTGCTGGCGGTACGGCTGCGTACGTCCTGATGACGGAATCGGCCTTCCATTTCATACAAGACACCTTCACGCAGCGCGCCATCGGAAAGTCGCAGTTCACGGATGGCCAACGCGTCAAAAACACCGCACAGGATCGCCAGACCCGGTACAAAAACAGCTTTGCGTTCTTCCGAAAGACCCGGAAGACTAAGTGCGTCGAATGAGCGGTGTTTGAGCACTTCAGTCTTCAGCTTCTCCAGACGCTCAGGCGTGATAAAACCATCTTTCTCACCCAGTTCCAGCAGCACTTCGTGTGCTGCTTTGATGGTGCCGGAAGCGCCCAGCGCAACGTTCCATCCCTGGATACGGAACTGCCAGGTCAACGTTTCCAGTTTTTGCGCTGCGGCCATCCGCGCACGCTGGAAGTTCTCCTGGCTAATCACACCGCCCCGAAAATAGATCTGCGCGAAGCTAACGCAGCCCATACGGCGGCTTTCAACCAGCTTCGGTTCGAAGTTTTCGCCAATAACCAGTTCTGTTGACCCGCCACCGATATCGATCACCAGCTTGCGGCCTTTTTCCGGCTGTGTATGTTCCACTCCCATGAAAATCAGACGGGCTTCTTCATTACCGGAAATGATTTCAATCGGGTAGGGGATGACCTTTTCCGCACGCTTTAGAAAATCAGTGGCATTCAGCGCCTGACGTAACGTATGAGTACCGACAATACAGACGCTCGACGGCGCGAACCCCTGCAGGCGTTCAGCAAACAAAGATAAACAGCTTAAGCCGCGTTCCATCGCTTCTTCACTTAGCCTGCCGTCTTCGCCGAGACCATCGGCCAGGTGTACACGCTGTTTCAGCCGACCAATAATTTGCATCGCGCCATCCACAACGCGCGCAATGACCATATGGAAACTGTTTGAACCGAGATCGACCGCAGCAAACTCCTGTGGGCGGGGTGTCCTGTCATGTATTGGCATAGCGTTAGTCTGGTTGCTCAAGTGATTTGATGTAGTCATAGATCGCCAATTGCGACTGCACTTTACGGCGATTTCCGCGCGGTACGTAGCGATTACTCAGTTCTTTATCGATATAACGGGCTTTGACCGTGTCGCTGAACAGAATGTCTATAATATCAAGGACCCGCTGTTTGAGGCGAGGGTCAAGCAACGGCGTGGCAACCTCAATTCGATAATCGATATTGCGCGTCATCCAGTCGGCCGAGGAGAGATACACTCGCTTATCGCCGCCATTCTCGAAAATATAGACCCGGTCATGCTCAAGGTAGCGATCCACGATGCTGATCACCCGAATATTGTCGCTGATGCCTTCCAGATTTGGGATCAGCGAACACATGCCACGGATCAGCAGGTTAATTTGCACGCCAGAACCGGATGCGGCGTACAGTCGGTCAACTAACCCTTTATCGACCAGGTTATTGAGCTTCAGCGTGATGCCCGCCGGTAAGCCCTGTTGTGCATTAGCAATTTCCCGGTCAATCATTTCGTACAGCAGACGACGGGAGTTTTGCGGCGAAACCAGCAGGTAATCGAATGTCACCGGACGATAGGGGTTCTCGATAAAATTGAACACCCGACGCACTTCGTTGGTGATCCGCGCATCAGCGGTCAGTAATGAATAGTCGGTATACAGACGCGCTGTTTTTTCGTTGAAGTTCCCGGTACCAATGTGTGCGTAACGCACCACATCGTCGCCTTCTTTACGTGAGATTAGGAACAGCTTGGCGTGGATTTTCAGCCCCGGCGCAGAGAAGATCACATGGACGCCAGCCTCGGTCAGGCGTTTAGCCCAGTGAATATTGGCCTCCTCATCGAAACGGGCCTGCAATTCCACAACCACAGTCACTTTTTTGCCGTTATGGGCTGCGTGAATCATTGCGTCAATAATGCGCGAGTCTTTCGCCACGCGATAAATATTAATTTTTATCGCCAGTACATTCGGGTCAAAAGAGGCCTGACGCAGCAGTTCCAGCACGTGCTCAAAAGTATGGTAAGGATAATAGAGCAGTACATCGCGCTCACGAATGGCGTCAAATCCATTGCGGAACTTTTCTTTATCAAACCAGATATGACGCTGCCGCGGTAACGGTTTATAGACCAGATTGGCTTTGCCCACATTGGGGAAATTAATAAAGTCTTTGAAGTTATGGTAACGCCCGCCGGGAACAATCGAGTCATAACGGGAAATGGTCAGTTTTTCGCGCAGAACTTCCACCAGCGCATTGGGCATGTCACGTTGATAGACAAAGCGAACGGGCTCTGCCGTCAGACGTTGCTTCAGGCTGGAGGACATCAATTCCATCAGACTCGATTCCATTTCGTGCACCAAATCGTATTCGGCGTCACGGGTCATCTTCATGGAATACGCATTGAGGGCATCGTAATCAAAGAACCCTTTGAAGATATCGTCGAGGCAATAGCGCAGTATGTTATCAAGCAAAATCATTGGCTTGCGACGGCGCGGCGCTTCCGGTGGTAGATTCACAAAACGCGGAACCTTGTCGGAAGGAATTTCCAGTAGCGCGTAGCGGATGGTATCTCCGCGAATAATCTCCACCGCCAGATAGGTGTAATCGTCCTTGAGAAACTGAACTAAATCCGTCTCCCGGTTGATTAAAATCGGCGTAATGTGTTGGCGAAGATAGTGTTTAAAGTAGTGGCGCAACCACTCTTGCTGGTTTACCGACAGTTGGCGTTCGTTAATCAGGAAAATTTGATTACGCGCCATCTCCAGCAGTAATTCGTTGTACAGACCGTCAAATTCTTGATCGGCTTTCAATACGCGGGACTGGATTTTGCCTAACAGGTGACGAGAATGAGAATTTGAACCCTGTTCTTCACTGATAATGATGCGACGCTTTAATTCGGCAAAGCGGACTTTGTAGAATTCGTCAAGGTTATTGGAATAGATGCCTAAAAAACGCATCCGTTCAATCAGCGGGTTTGATTTATCCGCTGCTTCCTGGAGTACGCGTTCATTGAACGCTAACCAGCTCAGTTCTTTCTCGATGTATAGCTTTTCCTGACCCATTACAACTTTTACTCCGTTTCAATCACGGGACACTGCCTGGTTATTATGGCGAGCATTTCTGTCAGATGTCCAACTGCGCCAGAAGAGTATGACAATAAACCGTCTGTTGCATGTGAGCAACCAGCGCATTTTTGCGAAAAGGATGGGGTGACAAACAAGAGAGACAAGTGCCGTTCCCCGTCAGTGTTTGCTAACGGGGAACTGAGAGACGTTATTCGTCTGATGCGTGTCCCTGAGGAGAGAGTTTGATGCCGTCAAGCCATGCTGCGTTTTCGCGCATTTCAAGACGCCCATCAACAAACCAGCTAACCACTAACGGGTAAATTGCATGCTCCTGCGCCTGAACGCGTGCGGTGATGTCATCCTCGCTATCGCCCTCAAAAACCGGAATTTTAGCCTGAAGAATGACCGGGCCGCCATCCAGTTCATCAGTCACAAAATGGACAGAAGTGCCATGCTCTTCATCGCCGTTTTCCAACGCCTGACGATGTGTATGCAGGCCTGGATACTTCGGCAGCAGAGAAGGGTGAATATTGAGCAAACGACCTTCGTAGTGCGCGACAAACGCCGGACTGAGAATGCGCATATAACCTGCCAGCACCACCACATCGGGGGCATAAGCATCAATTTCTCGCATCAGTTCGCGATCGAACGCTTCGCGGTTGGCAAATTCACTGGCGGTCAGCGCATGCGCTGGAATACCTGCTTCCCGGGCACGTTCAAGGCCGAACGCATCGGCCTTGTTACTGAATACTGCCCTGAGGGTGCCTTTAATTTTCTGCTCTTTGCAGGCGTCGATAATTGCCTGCAAATTGCTTCCGTTACCGGAAATAAGCACCACAATATTCATCATTCAATAACCACACGCTGTTCGGAATCAGAGGCTTTGATGATACCGATTCGCCACGCCTTTTCACCTTTGGCCTTCAGCAGCGTGAGCGCGTTATCGACTTCCGCTTCCGGCAGGGCAATCACCATTCCGACGCCGCAGTTGAAGGTGCGATACATTTCATGCTGACTGACATTACCTGCGGTTTTCAGCCACTCAAAGATGGCCGGCCACTGCCAGGAAGATTCATCAATTACTGCCTGTGTGTTGTCGGGTAGCACGCGCGGGATATTTTCCCAGAAGCCGCCGCCCGTCAGGTGCGCGATGGCGTGTACATCAACTTGTTCAATCAGTTCCAGAATTGACTTCACATAGATACGCGTTGGCGCCAGCAGATGGTCGGCTAACGGTTTGCCGTCGAGTTCTGTTGTTTCAGGGTCGCAACCGCTGACTTCGATGATTTTACGCACCAGAGAGTAACCGTTGGAGTGCGGGCCGCTGGAACCGAGTGCTACCAGCACATCGCCATCCGCCACTTTCGAGCCGTCGATAATTTCTGATTTTTCGACCACACCCACGCAGAACCCGGCCACGTCGTAATCTTCGCCGTGATACATCCCCGGCATTTCAGCGGTTTCACCGCCAACCAACGCGCAGCCAGACTGCAGACAGCCCTCGGCAATACCGCTGATGACACTGGAGGCCGTGTCGACATCCAGTTTGCCAGTGGCATAGTAATCCAGGAAAAACAGCGGCTCAGCGCCCTGAACCACCAGATCGTTCACGCACATCGCCACCAGATCGATACCAATCGTGTCGTGACGTTTCAAATCCATTGCCAGACGCAGTTTTGTCCCTACGCCATCAGTGCCGGAAACCAGTACAGGCTCACGATATTTTTGCGGCAATGCGCACAGCGCGCCGAAGCCACCCAGACCGCCCATCACTTCGGGACGACGGGTTTTCTTCACTACGCCTTTGATTCGATCAACCAGAGCATTGCCCGCGTCAATATCAACACCGGCATCTTTATAGCTAAGAGAGGTTTTATCGGTCACTGCTTGGGTCCCCACGCGTTTACTTGCGGTGAAAATTAAATTCGGCGCAATTCTAACAGGGAAAGCAAACGTTTGCGAGCCTGCTTTGCATCGGCATATATCTGCTGATTTTTTCAGCATTTCGCCCTCGAAATTCTGGTTATTTGAACTGTGCCACGAAAATGAACCCGGTTTCATTCCCGTGCTTGAAACCCGTCTTATAAATGCACAGTATCGTAATGAAACCGGTTTCTGTGAGCGTGGGCTGAGACTGTGACCAGCAAATTGCGACGAATGAGGGAAGAAATATGTCTGGATTTAAAGCAAATTTCATGTGGGGCGGCGCGGTGGCGGCTCACCAGTTAGAAGGCGGCTGGCAGGAAGGGGGAAAGGGCGTCAGCGTGGCGGATGTCATGACTGCCGGAGCGCATGGTATTCCCAGAGAGATCACCCCCGGCGTTATTCCCGGTAAGAATTACCCCAATCACGAAGCCATCGACTTCTATCATCGCTACAAAGACGACATTTCACTCTTTGCTGAAATGGGATTTACATGTTTTCGCACCTCCATCGCCTGGACGCGTATTTTTCCGTTGGGCGACGAATCCCAGCCGAATGAAGCGGGTCTGCAGTTTTATGACTGCCTCTTTGATGAATGTCTGAAACACGGCATTGAACCGGTCATTACGTTGTCGCATTTCGAGATGCCGTATCACCTGGTGACAGAATACGGCGGCTGGCGCAACCGTAAGCTCATCGACTTCTTCGTTCGCTTTGCGCAAGTGGTCTTCAAACGCTACCAGCACAAAGTGAAATACTGGATGACGTTCAATGAGATCAACAACCAGGCTAACTTCCACGAAGACTTTGCGCCCTTCACCAACTCCGGCCTGAAATACCAGCCAGGTGAAGACCGTGAGCCCGTGATGTTCCAGGCGGCGCACTACGAACTGGTGGCCAGTGCGCTGGCGGTGAAAGCGGGGCGTGAAATTAACCCATCACTGCAAATCGGCTGCATGATCGCCATGTGCCCAATCTATCCGCTGACCTGCGCGCCGAACGACATGATGATGGCGATGAACGCCATGCATCGCCGCTACTGGTTCACTGATGTACACGTGCGGGGGAAATATCCGCAGCATCTGCTGAATTACTTTGCGCGCCGTGGTTTTACGCTGGATATCACCGAAGAGGATAAACAGGCGCTGATGCAGGGCTGCGTCGACTATATCGGTTTCAGCTATTATATGTCGTTCGCCACCAAAGCGACGGCGGATAACCCGCAACTGGAGTACGACGAAAGCACCAGTCTGGTCTCTAACCCGTATGTGCAGAAGTCCGACTGGGGTTGGCAGATTGACCCGGTGGGGCTGCGCTATTCGCTGAACTGGTTCTGGGATCACTATCAGCTACCGCTGTTTATCGTCGAAAACGGCTTTGGCGCGATTGATGTCCTGCAGGCCGACGGCTCTATAGACGATCAATACCGCATTGATTATATGGCCGCGCACATCCGCGAAATGAAAAAAGCGGTGGTGGAAGACGGCGTTGATCTGATGGGTTACACCCCGTGGGGCTGTATTGATTTAGTTTCTGCGGGGACGGGCGAAATGAAAAAACGCTACGGCTTTATCTATGTCGACAAAAATAATGACGGCAGCGGGACGTTAGCACGCTATCCCAAAAAATCATTTGCCTGGTATCAGCAGGTGATTGCTTCTAACGGTGAAAAACTGTAATCCGCACAAATAGCGGTCAGCATGGGTTGGCCGCTCTCCCTTTTCGTTTTCATGCCCAGCGCTGAGATATTCGTTTGTCGAATATTTGTTCTATTCGCGCTAACCCCTCCTATGCTTGATCAACATCAAGTAAATAAATGTTGCCCACTAAAAGAATGGCGGTATAATCCGTCGATTTTTTTTGTGGCTGCCCTATTCTGAGGAGAAAGAGAATGAAGATTGTGGAAGTGAAACACCCACTCGTCAAACACAAGCTGGGCCTGATGCGCGAGCATGACATCAGTACTAAACGCTTCCGTGAACTCGCCTCCGAAGTTGGCAGCCTGCTGACTTATGAAGCCACTGCGGGTCTGGAAACGGAAAAAGTGACTATCGAAGGCTGGAACGGCCCGGTAGAAATTGACCAGATCAAAGGTAAGAAAATTACCGTTGTGCCGATCCTGCGCGCAGGCCTGGGCATGATGGATGGCGTACTGGAAAACGTCCCGAGCGCGCGTATCAGTGTCGTGGGCATGTACCGTGACGAAGAGACGCTGGAGCCGGTACCGTACTTCCAGAAACTGGTCTCCAACATCGACGAGCGTATGGCGCTGATTGTTGACCCGATGCTGGCAACCGGCGGTTCCGTTATCGCCACCATCGACCTGCTGAAGAAAGCGGGCTGTTCCAGCATTAAGGTGCTGGTACTGGTTGCGGCACCGGAAGGTATCGCGGCGCTGGAAAAAGCGCACCCGGACATTGAGCTGTACACGGCGTCGATTGATCAGGGACTCAATGAGCACGGATACATTATTCCGGGCCTCGGCGATGCCGGCGATAAGATCTTTGGTACGAAGTAAACGAAATAATAAAAAGAGCCGACTTTTAGAGTCGGCTTTTTTTTGAATAAAACACCAATAACATACAACACTCAGAGGAAAACACTATGACGCGCCGTGCTATCGGGGTGAGTGAAAGACCGCCGCTTTTACAGACTATCCCGCTTAGTTTGCAGCACTTGTTCGCCATGTTTGGCGCAACCGTGCTGGTGCCAGTTCTGTTCCATATTAACCCGGCCACTGTCCTGTTGTTTAACGGCATTGGCACCTTGCTGTACCTCTTTATTTGTAAAGGCAAAATTCCTGCCTATTTGGGTTCAAGCTTTGCCTTTATCTCCCCGGTTCTGCTGTTGCTGCCTCTGGGATATGAAGTCGCGTTAGGCGGCTTTATTATGTGCGGCGTACTGTTCTGCCTGGTTTCAGTGATTGTGAAGAAAGCGGGGACTGGCTGGCTGGATGTGATGTTCCCGCCTGCAGCGATGGGCGCCATCGTCGCCGTCATCGGTCTGGAGCTGGCGGGTGTCGCCGCAGGGATGGCGGGATTACTGCCTGCCGAAGGTCAAACGCCGGACTCGAAAACCATCATCATTTCTATGGTCACCCTGGCGGTCACGGTATTCGGCTCCGTGCTGTTCCGTGGTTTTATGGCGATCATCCCGATTCTGATCGGCGTGCTGGCGGGCTATGCGCTGTCGTTTGCGATGGGCGTTGTGGATACCACGCCGATTGCGCAGGCACACTGGTTTGCGCTGCCGACCTTTTATACTCCGCGTTTTGAGTGGTTTGCCATTCTGACGATTCTGCCCGCTGCGCTGGTGGTAATTGCGGAACACGTGGGCCACCTGGTGGTCACGGCGAATATCGTGAAGAAAGATTTGATCCGCGATCCGGGTTTGCACCGCTCAATGTTTGCCAACGGTTTGTCGACCGTTATCTCCGGGTTTTTTGGCTCCACGCCAAACACTACCTACGGTGAGAACATCGGCGTGATGGCGATTACGCGTGTGTACAGTACCTGGGTTATTGGCGGCGCAGCCATTATTGCGATTCTGCTTTCCTGCGTGGGTAAACTGGCGGCCGCCATTCAGATTATCCCACTGCCGGTAATGGGCGGCGTGTCGCTTTTGCTGTACGGGGTGATCGGCGCATCGGGGATCCGCGTATTGATTGAATCAAAAGTCGATTACAACAAAGCGCAAAACCTGATCCTGACATCGGTCATTCTGATAATCGGTGTCAGCGGCGCGAAGGTGCACATTGGCGCTGCTGAACTGAAAGGTATGGCGCTGGCGACCATTGTCGGGATTGGCCTGAGCCTGATTTTCAAAGTGATCACGCTGTTACGTCCGGAAGAAGTCGTACTGGATGCGCAGGATGCCGATCGTCCTCAGCACTAACTCTCTGACCGGGCAGCGACGCTGCCCGGTTCTATCGCGACGGAATTCTGTGGTAAACTCACTGCGATTTTGTGAAATCCTGGGTTGAGGTATCTCTGAACACACCGGCACAGCTCTCTCTGCCACTTTATCTTCCTGACGATGAAACGTTTGCAAGTTTCTGGCCGGGGGATAACGCCTCTTTACTGGCCGCACTGCAAAACGTGCTGCGTCAGGAACATAGCGGATATATTTATCTCTGGTCACGCGAAGGTGCGGGCAGAAGCCATCTGCTGCATGCGGCCTGCGCCGAGTTGTCTCAGCGTGGCGATGCGGTTGGTTATGTTCCGCTGGATAAACGTACCTGGTTTGTGCCCGAAGTTCTCGACGGGATGGAACATTTATCACTGGTGTGCATTGATAATATTGAATGCGTTGCGGGTGACGAACTGTGGGAGATGGCAATCTTTGATCTCTACAACCGAATCCTGGAGTCGGGGAAAACCCGTTTACTGATCACCGGCGATCGCCCACCGCGCCAGTTAAATCTCGGGTTGCCCGATCTGGCTTCTCGTCTGGACTGGGGGCAAATCTATAAACTTCAGCCGCTCTCAGATGAAGATAAACTTCAGGCTCTACAGCTGCGGGCGAGATTGCGCGGATTTGAACTGCCGGAAGATGTGGGGCGGTTCCTGCTAAAACGACTGGACAGAGAAATGCGCACACTCTTTGATACGCTGGATCAGCTCGATCATGCATCCATTACCGCACAACGTAAGCTCACGATCCCATTCGTAAAAGAGATCCTCAAGTTGTAATCCTGCCGGGCGGCGGTTCTGCCTTAACCGGCGACACACAGACTCAATCCTGACGCATATCTTGCAGGAGATGCTCTACCAGCAGGGGTATCGGCCTGCCTGACGCAACGCTCTTCCCGTTTTCCCGCCATAGCGCCGTACCGCTAATATCCAGATGCGCCCACGGAATTGTTGGTGGGCAAAAGTGGTGCAGCAACCAGGCGGCGGAAGCACTGATTGCCGCGTTATTGCCGGGCGTATTGCACAGATCGGCAATGGTGCTTTCGGTCTGTTTTTTCAACCGCGCATCAAGCGGTAGCGACCAGACTTCATCACCGCACTGTTTTCCGGCTATGTTTAACGCCTGACGTAAGGGTTCATCCTGAGTCATGAGTCCGTTCAGTTCATAACCCAGCGCCTTCACTACCGCACCGGTTAAGGTCGCCATATCAATAAGATACCTGGCTTGTGGATGTCGCTGGCTGGCCCAGGCAATCGCGTCTGCCAGGACGAGTCTTCCTTCTGCATCCGTATTATTGATTTCCACCGTCAGACCGTTACAGGCATGCGCCACGCTACCCGGTTGCATGGCATCAGGGCCGATGGCGTTTTCAGCCAGCGCCAGCACGCCCATGACGCGAATCGGTAAATTTAACTCCGCGATGGTCAGCAGCAATCCCAACACATTGGCTGCGCCGCACATGTCGTACTTCATGGTGTACATACCCGCGCCTTCTTTCAGCCACAGGCCACCGGTATCAAATGTAATGCCTTTACCTACATAACAGCGTACCGGCCCTTCGGCTATGCCATTGTAGTGAATGGCAAGCAAACGAGGCGGGCGGGTTGCGCCTTTACCTACGGCATACAGCAAACCCAAACGTTGTTCAATAATCTGTTTTTCATCAAGTATTTCGCAGCGAAGGGCAGGGAAGGCAGAGCACAGTTTTTGCGCTTCTTCGACCACAAATTGCGGTGTACAGCGGTCTGACGGAATATCTGCCAGGCGGCGTGCAGCAAGCATGCCATTGGCAATCGCCTGTTGTTGACGAAATAGCGCCTCTAACCTTTTTTGCTGCACGGGCAGACAAAGTGCGTCTATGTGACAAATTCGCATTGCCGCACTTTCTGCCTTTTTGAGCTGTAAATCGCTGAGCCGGTGCGCCTGATTGAACAAAAAACGCAATAACTGCATCAGGACGGTGTCATTGATGTCAGTCACATCAATGACCACACGAGAACTGACAGGTGCTGCCAGTAACGGGCGCAGCGCACTTAGCAAACTTTCGGTCAGTTGATCGTGCCAGAGGGCTTCGGGGAGTAGTGTGATACGCGCGAATGGCGCGCAACCAAAACAGGTATCAGCCGTTTTATCCTGCTGACGCATCTCGTTGATGAGCTGAGTATCGGGTAGCAGTGGGCAGGATGTGCGTGCGATAAGATGACTTTCCGGTTGCGTCTCTGTGAGTGAATTAATTAACTGGTAGGTAATCATTATTCTTCCTCTATCGGGGCACGAATTCGCGCAGCGTAAGTCTGCATCCATTCTTCATCGACAGGCTGGTAATGCGTCTTTTCGCGTTGGCGCTCGGCGCGATAAACGGTAAGCGGATGGTGGGCGGAGGCCACCGTGAATGAAAAGGTTTTGATATTGGTGGCGGCGCCAAACTCACCCTGATTGTTCATACAGACAACAGACAGATCTCCTGCGCGGCCAAAGCGCGACATCAGCTTGTCTTCCAGTTCGAACACCACGGAATCGGCGGCTTGTTGCGGCGTCATACCCTGCGCCATGCGGCGCACGATTTCATAACTGACGCAGCCTTTCATCAGATCTTCGCCGACGCCTGTTGCGGTCGCCGCGCCTGTTTCGCTGTCACAATAGAAACCGGAACCCATGATTGGCGAGTCTCCAATGCGTCCGCGTTTTTTCATAAACAGGCCGCTGGTGGAGGTCGCGACACTCATTGAGCCGTGCTTATCAAGCCCGATAATTCCGACCGTATCGTGGCCGTCATAGGGGCTCAGACCTTTGTCCAGCGTTTCGCGACAGCGCTTTCGATAATGTTGCATCGCGCGGTCCGTGAGCATCGTTTTGCTCGCAAATCCTTGATTCAACGCCCACTCACGAGCACCCTGACCCACCAGCAGATTGTTATATCGCTGACGGCTTAATGCGTGAGCCACCCGTACCGGGTTGGCGATATCGGTAAGATTGCCCACCGCACCAAACGCCAGCGTGTCGCCATCCATAAAAGCAGCATCCAGTTCGACCTCGCCATTTTCAGTGGGCAAACCACCGTAGCCGACGGATTTATATAACGGGAAGTCTTCAACGGCGGCGACGGCGTCAACAACGGCTGAGGCAGCAGTTTTTCCCGCAGCCAACGCAGATGCAGATTCCGTGACGCCTTCAAGCGCCATTCGCCAGGTGGCGATAATTCCCCACATGGTTTACTCCTGTTTAGCCAGCGTGGCTTCGGTTTGCGTAATAGAGATGATTTCTGCAGCGCGGTATTGCTTGTCCAGAATGCGCAGGAAAGGCAAATACAGCATGGCGCCTATCAGCAGGTTAATAAGCTGCATGATGCTACCGCTGATATGCCCGGTAACGATAAAGCCGCTGATGACTGGTGGCAGCGTCCAGGGGATAAACACCCCGGTCGTCACTGCCACCATGCCGATTTTCATGGCCGCATACTGGATAGTCACCAGCACCAGCGGTACCAGATTGAATGGAATCAGCATGATCGGGTTCATGATCACCGGCAGGCCAAACAGAATCGGTTCATTGATATTGAACAGTGATGCGCTCGCGCCCAGGCGGGCCACTTCCCGCATGTTTTTGCTACGGGCGAAAATCAACATGGCGATCACCAGCGACAGCGTCGCGCCTGCGCCGCCCATCCAGATCATGTCAAAAAACTGTTCAGTGATAATGTGCGGCGGGGTGATGCCCGCCTGAATCGCGGCGATGTTATCGGTCTGATTTTCCATCCATGATGGACGAATGATTCCGTTAACCATCGAACCGGAGTTAATCCCCACCGACCACAAAATGGTGATGCTAAATACCGTCAGCAGTGCGCCAATATAAGAAGTGCCAAAGTGGCGTACCGGGGTGGCGACGACTTCGTAAATAAACTGATGAATGGTCTGGTAATGGGTGTTCTGGAAGAGAATACGAATGGCGAGTACCAGAATCATCACCAGCAACGCCGGAATCAGCGCGGCGAAGGACTCCTGCACGGCTGGCGGCACGCCATCGGGCATTTTGATCACCAGTTTTTTACGCTTCAGCCAGCAGAACAACTCTGTCCAGAGTAGTGAGCCAATCATCGCCACGAACAGCCCTTTGCTGCCGATCCACTCAACCGGCATCACCGTAATACCGCCGTTTTCAGCGACTTTCATAAACGGGGTGAGGATAAGAAAACTGACCAGCGACAGAATCCCGCAGGAGAGGCGGTCGTCACCATAATATTCTGCCAGTCGGAAGCCGACCAGGAAGCAGATAAACAGCGACATGGTAGAAAAAACGGCATTAAACGGGATCTCAACGATGTTGCCCCAGTTTTCGCCAAAGGTGCTGGACATGAAATGCTGGTAACCCTCATTGGGAAACGACGAGATCACCAGCAGGATAGAACCGACGATAATAAAGGGCATGAACGAGACGTATGCGCCGCGAATTGCCCCTAAATGACGCTGCTGCGCCGTTTTCGCGGCGATGGGCATTAGTTTTGCTTCAAGAAATCCCAGAACATTGTTCATTGTGAACTCCGTACAAGATCAGGTGACGTGATGTGTGATATGTCTGCGGATTATCAGTGAAGCATGGCGGCTGAAAGGTGAATCAGGTCACAAAGTAATCGCTGTGCTATTATAAATCTCATGTGATTAGTTACGAATATGCGGAAATTCTTACGATGGAAATCAAATTACACGCCAACGCCACGACTACACCACGTATTCGCCGTTATCTTCAGAACTCTGATAAAAGCGACAGGGAACTCGCTGCTGAACTTGGTATATCTGTGACTACCGTGAGGCGCTGGCGTTGTCGTGAAGAGGTTTTAGACAAAAAAACAACGCCAGGTGTGATACACAAAGCAATGAGACAAGAACAGGTTTCTTTGGTTAATGCATTGCGCGATGTGTTGGGTATGCCACTCGATGAACTGTTGTTGCTGGTGAATGACGTTTTGGGGATACCGGTCTCCCGTGCGACGTTGAACCGTTATTTAAAACCGGTTACCCCTAAACATCGGGACGCGCCGTTAGTGGGGAAAAAGGCGTTAAAAGCGGGGATGTTGCCACGTGAGCTGGAGGTGCATCACCTTCTGCTGTCACTACATATGGACGATGGTGGCGAGCATCATTTGTTGTGGGCGCGTGAACCGTTAAGCGGGTGGTGTTTTGCCCGATTGTATGCCGGGCTCTCACCACAGCGTGTGGTGAACTGGCTGGCAGAATTGCTGAGTGAGTGTCCTGCTGATATACAATCTATTGAGACTTTTCTTTTTGAGGCTGACAGCGCCAGCGTGAGAAGCGCGCTAAAGCTGCGCGGAATCCACCATAAAATCAATCCAGGTTCACCGGTCAGAGTGCAGGTGATTGTTCCTTTAATGACGGTCATTCCGCGATTGCAAACCGAATCGGCCAGTCAGTTACTGATTCAGATATGTGAATTTTATAACGCAGGCAGGGCGCAAAAAAAATTGGGAGATAAGACGCCGCAGGCTTTTCTTGAAGCGCTGCGGCATGAGGATTAGCGGACGATGTCCAGTACTTGTTCTGGCGGGCGACCGATTCGCGCCTGGCCGTTGGCGACCACAATCGGGCGCTCCATCAGTTTCGGGTTCTCTACCATTGCCTGAATCAGCGCCGCTTCGCTCAACTGGCTGTCTGCCAGGTTGAGAGAAGCATAAAGATCTTCTTTCTGACGCATGAGCTCACGCGCGCTGGACATTCCCAACATCTGTAACAGTTCGCGCAGGGTGGCGGCATCTGCGGGGGTTTCCAGATAGAGCACCACTTCCGGCTCCACGTCGTTTGATTTCAGTAGGTTCAGCGTCTCGCGGCTCTTCGAGCAGCGAGGATTATGGTAGATTTTTACCGTGTCAGACATGATTTCTCCTTTTACATCTTTTCATACGGCTTGAAGCGCTGCTGCAACTGGCGCAACTGGTCGATGCGGGCATCGTAACGCGCCTGCTGCTGGCTCCCCAGTTTGACCTGAGAACTTGCGCTACTGAGCATGGAGATCGCCTGATCCAGACGCCCCGACAGTGCATACACTTCAGCACGCGCAGCCAGTTCTTGATCGCGGTTATTTATCGCCGCTTCTGCCTGCGCCAGCACGTCCCAGCCGTTGCTGTCATCTTTATTATTGAAGGTATAGCGATTGAGAATGGTTGCAGCCTCTTTCGCTTGTCCTCCCTGCAATAAGGCATTCGCCAGGTTGAGCTGCAGGACAGGGTTAACGCGCAGATCGCGGGCATTTTTCAGCCGATTAATGGCGTCGCTGGTTTTCTTCTGCCCCAGATCGATATCGGTCGCCAGGTCAAGATACCACGCATTGTTCGGCTCCGCCGTCAGCAAAGGCTGCAGCGTTTTACGCGCCTCGTCATATTTGTTGGCTTCCATCGCCTGCAACGCTTTCCCGTATTGCGCAGCGCGTTGCTGACGAACATTGCCTTTGCTCCATTCATCCAACAGGTCGCTGGTTAACTGGTTGCGCCCTGAATTGTACATCCCAAGCGTACGCGCTTTTGCCAGATAAAAGTCTTCTGAAGATTGCACCACCGCTGGCCGCATCTGGTTCGCACGGTTACGGGCGTCCGCGAGACGGCTTTCCGGCAAGGGGTGGGTGAGCAAAATCTCAGGCGGTCGGGTGGAGTAACGCGCCTGATCGAGCAGTTTTTCCAGGAACGTTGGCATCGCCTGGGGATCGAAGCCAGAACGTTGCAAAACCTGAATACCGATACGATCGGCTTCCTGCTCGTTTTGCTGCGTGAAGCTAATCATTCCCTGGCGCGTGCCTGCCAGAGTCCCGGTGAGCGCCGCCATGCCCGCTTGCGGGCTGGCCATCGCCAGTAATATCGAGCCTAACGCGCCAACCCAGGTGAGCGGGGCGCTACGCTGTTGATCTTCCATCGCACGCGCCAGGTGACGCTGGGTCACGTGGGAGATTTCGTGCGCCATAACGGAAGCCAGCTGGCTTTCGTTGTCGGAATAGCGAAAAAGCGCGGAATGCAGAACGACGTTGCCGCCGAAGAAGGCAAAGGCGTTAATTTCGTCGTTATTAATCAAAAAGAAATGGAAGGGGGTTTTCACCGAATCGGCATGGGAGACCAGGCGCATCCCGAGAGTATTGATGTACTGTACCAGCAGCGGATCGTTAATCAGCGGCGCGCTGCCACGCAGCTGGCGAACATAATAATCGCCCATCTGCATTTCCTGACCGATGGAAAGCGTGCTTGCTGCTGAGGTCCCCATATCGGGCAATGTGTCCGTTGGATCTGCAAACGCGGGCGTCATCTGACCGAGGGTCAGCGCAGCGATGAGGGTAGCAACCAGGTTTTTTTTAAACTGCCTGAACATGACCTCTGTCCTGTATTCTTTAAGATAGCCATTTGACCGATGCTGCGAAATATCGTTCCCGCGTCGGTGACATTGGGAGTGTAACTGCGAACCCCGACAATGAACACCCGAACCGGGACGCTTTTCAGTTTCCTGAATCAGCCATAAAAAGCGAAGTCTTTTTTGAGACATTTCGATACAATTCGGGATCGCAATCCCGCTATTGAGTTCAGGGAAGGTTTTTTATGCTCGAAATGTTAATGCAATGGTATCGCCGTCGCTTTAGCGACCCGGAGGCGATTGCTTTGCTGGTTATTCTGGTGGCTGGTTTTAGCATCCTGTTCTTTTTTAGTGGGCTTTTAGCGCCACTGCTGGTCGCTCTTGTCCTGGCCTATCTGCTCGAATGGCCGACAGTGCGTCTGGAAGCTATTGGTTGTTCCCGGCGATGGGCGACCTCGATTGTGCTGGTGGTCTTTGGCGGCATATTGCTTCTGATGGCATTTGTGGTCATGCCTGTGGCATGGCAGCAGGGGATCTATTTAATCCGCGACATGCCGGGCATGCTGAATAAACTCTCCGACTTTGCTGCGACGTTGCCGCGTCGTTATCCGGCGTTGATGGATGCCGGGATCATTGATGCCATGGCAGAAAATTTACGTACCCGAATGCTGTCAATGGGCGATTCGGTGGTGAAATATTCGCTGGCGTCACTGGTGGGGCTGTTGACGCTGGCGGTCTATCTGGTGCTGGTGCCGCTGATGGTTTTCTTCCTGATTAAAGATAAAGATCAGATGCTGAATGCCATGCGTCGGGTTCTGCCGCGAAATCGGGGCCTGGCAGGCCAGGTCTGGAAAGAGATGAACCAGCAGATTACCAACTATATTCGCGGCAAAGTGCTGGAAATGGTGGTCGTTGGCGTGGCGACATGGCTCGGCTTTTTATTGTTTGGCCTGAACTACTCATTGTTGCTGGCAGTGCTGGTCGGATTCTCGGTGCTGATCCCCTATATCGGCGCATTTGTGGTGACGATTCCGGTCGTGGGAGTGGCGTTATTCCAGTTTGGTTTAGGGACGGAGTTCTGGAGCTGTTTTGGCGTCTACCTGATTATTCAGGCGCTGGATGGAAATCTGCTGGTACCAGTACTGTTCTCTGAAGCCGTTAACCTGCACCCCTTAGTGATAATTTTGTCGGTGGTCATTTTTGGCGGTTTGTGGGGATTCTGGGGGGTCTTCTTTGCCATCCCGCTGGCAACGTTAATCAAAGCGGTAGTCCACGCCTGGCCAGACGGACAGACCACTCTCGAAGAGTAATCTTTAGCCCATAAAATAGCCCGGTGATACTTTGCACACCGGGCTATTTTTTTCTGAATTATTATTTTGTTTTACGCAAATAAATGATCCAGTACGTCACGCTGACCAGTAAACCACCGCCGATAATATTACCGATAGTCACAGGGATTAGATTATCAGTAATGAAATTGCTCATCGTTAATGCCGGGAAATTATCCGCTGTAGTCTGTGTGAGATTCCAGAATGTGTCCGGTGAAAAATCGCGAATCAGAATAGCCAGAGGAATAAGAAACATATTGGCGATGCTGTGCTCGAAACCGCTGGCGACAAACATGCTGATCGGCAATAACATGGCGGCAATTTTATCGGTGAGTGAATGACCGGAATAACTTATCCATACCGCAAGGCAGACCATTAAATTACACAGTGTGCCCAGGCAAACCGCTTCGATAAAGGTGTGGTGCATCTTATGATCGGCAGTTTGCAGAACGTTCAGACCCCACAAACCGTTGCTGCTCATCGCCTGCCCGGAAAACCAAATCAGGCATACAAAAAAGAGCGCTCCGACCAGATTACCGCAATAGACGATGAACCAGTTGAGGATTAATTGTCGCCAGGTGATCAGCCCACTTGCTTTGGCCATGACCGTCATTACTGTCGATGTAAACAAATCAGCACCACAAACGACGACAAAAATAAGGCCAAGGGAAAAACAGAGACCACCAACCAGTTTTGTTAATGCTGTTGTCGGCCCTGCACCAGTCGTTACGGTAATATAAAAGACAAAGGCAATAGAAATGAACACACCGGCGGTAATTGCCAGAAAAAATGCCAATTCCTTTTTCTTTGTCGCCTTATAAACGCCTGCCTGTTCGGCGACTTTTGCCATTTCTGCAGGCATTCTCAAATCTAAAGAAACGCTGTTCTTCATAAGATGCTCCTGAATAGCACTGAGATATCAAAGACTGCATACCTTCATGCACAGTGCGTACCAGAGTGGAAACTTCTTACGAGAATGAAATGTGAATCCCTTCACACTTCACAGCGTTGCAGAGTTACAAGACCTCACGCGCGGTAATGCCCAGTCGTTGCATACGCGATAATAACGTTGTGCGTTTCATGCCCAGCCGCGTAGCGGCGCCACGAGGTCCGGCGACAATGCCGTTTGTTTCCCGCAGAACCTGAACAATACGCTGACGCTCCTCTTCATCATTTTCCGGTGTGGCGGGATTAAGCATTTGCGACATAGCTTCGGTAACGGGGGAATCGCTTCCCAGCGGAGGCAGGAGTCGGGTCTGGCGGGTATTCAGATGCAAATTCAGGCTATTGCCCCGGGTGAGCAATACCGCACGCTCGATCACGTTTTCCAGTTCGCGCACGTTCCCCGGCCAGTCCCATGTCATCAGTTGACGTAGCGCCTCTGTCGGGATCACGTCAATGTTCCTGTTCATCCGCTTCGCCATTTTTTGCGTAAAGTGTTTCGCCAGTAGCGGAATATCTTCCGGACGTTCGCGCAGTGGTGGTATCTCAAGGGGAAAAACATTCAGCCGATAAAACAGATCGCTGCGGAATTGCCGGTCTTCGACCATTTGCCAGAGATCGCGATTGGTGGCGGCAATCATTCGCACGTTGACCGGTATTGTTTTGTTTCCGCCCAGGCGTTCGATCTCTCTTTCCTGTAATACACGCAGCAGCTTGGGCTGTAATTCGAGGGGAAGGTCGCCGATTTCATCAAGAAATAAGGTCCCGCCGTCGGCAAGTTCAAACCGTCCGCGATGGGTATTAATTGCGCCGGTAAAGGCGCCTTTATCGTGTCCGAATAGCTCGCTTTCCAGCAGGCTGGCGGGGATCGCGGCGCAGTTAATCTTTACCAGCGGTTTATCCCGACGCAGACTTAACTGATGGATCGCGCGGGCAATCACTTCTTTCCCTGTTCCCGTTTCACCGCAGATCAGCACGGTACTGTCGCTTTCCGCCACAATGTTGATTTGCGAAAGCAGGTCATCCATCGCCTGGCTTTGATAAATGATATTACCGGCGCCCTGGCTGGCGAACAGTTGCTCACTTAGCTGAAAATTTTCCTGTTTCAGGCTCTCTTTCAGGTCAGTCATGCTGCGCCAGGCGTCGGCATTATCAACGGCGATAGCAATGCGGTCGGCTATATGCTGGAGAAGTTCGCAATTCTCTTCGCTGAACAGCGATCGCGAGGGGTGCGCGAGAAGTAAGACGCCCGGCGTATGGCTGCCAAAGGTCAGCGGCAGAAAGAAGGCGGTTTCGATGCGACTGTTTTTCAGATCCAGCAACAGTGGGTCGTGCTCCCACAAAACGGGATCGTCTGCCAGATGCAGCAAACAGGCGTGCTTGTCGCGCAGAGTTTGCATCAGCATGATGCTCTGTTCTTGCAGGATAAACTGCAGGCGTTCCGGTTGCTCTTCCTGAGAGAAATCGGTGCTCCATGCGCAGAACTTGTCTGTCCGTCGCGTATCCCGCAGTACCATGCTGACGAAAGTGATACCAAAGAAGTGGTTAATCTCTCTGGCGACATCATCGATTAACTCTTCCAGATTTAAATGGGAGAGCACCGAGTTAGTAATATCGACCAGTATACGATGATGATCGCGTTCTTTCGTGATGGTATGAAGGGATTCCTGTTGGCTTGACTGGGTAAGCATAGACTCCAGCGCAGGCGTCATAACGCGGACTAACCAGTTGAATAAGCTGGTGTCCTGATGGGTAAACGTTCCTTTATCCGTACGAATGAAGCGCAATTCCGCCATCAGAGTATCGCCAAGCAGCGTGGCGTGTAGCGAAGAGTCGCTGACGTCGCGCAAGTAAGGCTCTTCGACTATCTCGTCGGTTCCATCGTCGAAGCAGCGATAATAGAAGCTGCTGTCCGGGAAGTGGAGTTCAATGAGTTGTAGTGGGCTGAAGGGTGGGGGGAGCGGAACGAAGGCATGCAATAGAGAGGCCTTATCATTCTGCCGAGTCAGGGAGTGCATAAGCGTACTGACTACATCATCCAACAACTTACCTACAGGCGGGGCAAAAATTGCCTCGTCAAACTTTGTCATCAACGGTCCTTTTTACTGAAGAGACAGATTGTGTAGCGACTGCGTTTTGGTAGCGAACATGGCAACGCGACACTTTACCTTATCCCTTCACTTCGTAATGTTATCCGTCTCACGAGATTTTCCGCGCCATCAGATAAATGGCGGGCTCACGAACAATATCATCCAGCAAATGAATCAATTGGATACTCAAATTACGCCACGGTTCCGCGGCGTCATCGGCGAGGGGGGAGAAGGCGCGGCTGAGCATGTTTACGTGACTGGCATCGATAACAATCTCGTCGAAACGGAGTACGCCCAACATTTTGCGGCGCGCCTCTTCATCTTCCACTTGCGCTATCCATTGGTTGTAGTCTGCCAGCGGGCAGGTTAATGCCACGTTCAGGCAGTCGATCACGCCAACGTGATGGCCAATCGCCAGTGAGTAATACATGACCTGGCGGCTTTTTTCCGGCATGGCGACAGTACTGTCGAGAAACTTCTGTCGCAGCGTCCAGAAGACAATTTCGCCGCGCTGATCAGCCATGTTGCCCCCTGAGCGTCTGTAATAACTGGTGAACGATGTCATTCAGGCGCGGATCGTCCGCTTCTTGTAACCACGTCGCCACTTGTTGACCGGAAGGATCCTGAGTTAGCGCCCGTAAGAGCTGATCGCAGATCTCCCTTCCCTGACGATAACCTGCCAGGCGTCGCGCCTCCCTTTCCAGGGCGATACGCTGGGTGGGCGGAATCTGCGGCCACAGCGGTTGAGAGGGTTCGGCTGCGGCATCGACATAATCCACTCCATGAATTTTCTGTTGCAGTAATCCCAGCGCCACAGCAAAACCGTGGATCGTAGCGGCTGGCGTGGGCGGACAACCCGGTATCCACACGTCGATAGGCACAATCGTGTCACTGCCCCCCCACACGCAGTACAGATCGTGGAAAATCCCGCCACCGACGCCGCAGGCACCATAGGAGACACAGATCTTATGGTCTGGCGCTGAATGATATGCGCGCAGCGCAGGCATGCGCATTGCACGGGTCACGGCGCCGGTAAATAACAAAATATCGGCATGTCGGGGAGATGCCACCACCTTAATACCAAATCGTTCAGCGTCGAACAGCGGGGTGATCGCAGAGAAGATCTCGATTTCGCAGCCATTGCATCCGCCACAGTCAACGCGATAAACATACGCTGAGCGGCGAATATCCTTCAGGAGGAGCTGCTTCATTTGTTGCGCCTGGTCGTCCAGCGTAATGGGCTGACTGACGTGGTGGCGATGCGTTGCCGTCAACGAAGTCATTGCTTCTCCTTAATGGCAAAAGATATATTTTTGCAGCCGCCATGAAACAGCGCGGCTCGTTGTTTACACTCCGGGCATATTCCTGCCTGCTGACGCAGTAATTCCAGGTTTTGCGGCGCATTTTGCTGTTGCGCCAGTAGCGCGACGGCCATGTCGATCGACTTTTCTGGCGCAAACGGTCGCTGACACTCAGTGCAGTGTTGCAGGCGGAACGTTGCGCGGGTGAACAGGTCCGCTTTACAGGTGACCGCCAGCTCGAAGTTTTCAGACAACCGTATCGCCCGGGTTGGACACACCTCTTCGCAACGACCGCAATAAATACAGCGCCCCAAATAGAGCTGCCAGGTGCGGGTGTTATCCTGCGCGGAAGTCTCCATGGTCAGTGCGTTGGCCGGGCACGCCGACGTACAGGCTGCGCACGCAATGCACTGACGTGGGTCCAGCTCCGGCTTTCCGCGAAAGCCAGGGCTGACCTCCAGCGGAGCAAAAGGGTATTTCACCGTGGGCTCTCCAGCCCGCATGATGGTTTTGAGTAATTTCAGCATTTTTCTGTCCTTACTTCAGCGGTGAACGGCTGCGGTCAATGCTGTAGCGCTCGATCTCTTTATACGGCACGGTTTTTGACTTGCGCTTACGCACATCAATCAGCGTCACGCGGTCAGTGCAGGAATAACAAGGATCGAGGCTGCCGATTATCAGCGGCGCATCGGAAACGGTATTGCCACGCAGCATGTAGCGCAAAACCGGCCAGTTTGCATAGGTGGCGGCGCGGCAGCGCCAACGGAACAGCTTCTGGTTGTCTCCGAGCATGCTCCAGTGCACGTCTTCGCCGCGTGGCGCCTCCACAAAACCAAGCGCGAAAGCATGCGGACGATAGGTGAAGCCTTCGGTGAGCAGCGGCGTATTTGGCATCATGTCGAGGGCGTATTCGATCATCGCCAGCGAGTCGAAGGTCTCTTTCACGCGCACCATGACGCGGGAAAAAACATCGCCCCCTGGGAAGCTGAACAGCGTTTTTGGGATGTTGGCGTAGTCAGAATAAGGATGGTCAAAACGCAGGTCGCGGGCAAAACCGCTGCCGCGAATCAACGGTCCTACGGGACTAAAGTCGCGGGCAATTTGTCGGTCGAGAATACCGACGCCCTGGGTGCGTTGTTCCATATTAGGAGTCGCGAGCAGCATTTCGACGAGATCCGAGACCTCGGCGCGCATCTCACGAACCAGCTTCAGCGTTTGCAGACGCTGCTCTTTGAGAATATCGCGGCGAACGCCACCGATCAGGTTGAGACCATAGGTTTTACGCGAACCCGTCAGCAGTTCCGCCATCGTCATCGATTTTTCACGTACGCGGAAGAACTGCATAAAGCCGGTATCGAAGCCGACAAAGTGGCAGGAAAGACCCAGATTAAGCAGATGGCTGTGCAGGCGTTCGACTTCCAGCAATATCGAACGGATGGTATGCGCACGCTGCGGGACGTGGATCCCAAGCGCATTTTCGACGGAAGTGGCGTAAGCCACGCTGTGGGCGAATCCACAAATGCCGCATACCCTGTCCGACAAAAATGTCACTTCGTTGTAGCCCATCCGCGTTTCCGCCAGTTTCTCCATGCCGCGATGCACGTAAAACAAGCGGTAATCGGCGTCGACGATCCGCTCACCATCGACAAAAAGGCGAAAATGTCCAGGTTCGTCGGAAGTAATATGCAGCGGACCGATGGGGATCACGCGCGCGTCATCGCCACCGTCATTAATAAACGGATAGGTTTCGCTATCGGTCGTCGGTTCTGGGCGCAGGCGATAATCCATGGCGTCTTTACGCAGCGGGTGCATATCGTCAGGCCAGTCATCTGGCAGCACCAGTCGGCGCTGATCGGGCAAACCGACCGGAATCAGGCCATACATATCGCGAATTTCTCGCTCGCCCCAGACCGCAGCAGGGACGCGTGGCGTCACAGAAGGGAACTCACGGCTGTTGGCATCGACCAACGCTTTCACCACGATCCAGCATTTTTCCGCGCCTTCAATAGAGAGCGCATAGTAAACCGCATAGTGTCCGTTCAGGCTGCGTTCGTCGTTACCAAACAGCACCGGTAACCAACCTTCATGCTGGTAGTAAAGATAATGGACGATATCGGGCAGCAGATTCGTTTTGACCGTAATCGTCACCTGCGTCGGCGTTTGTCGTTCTTCGTCCAGCACCGCGCCAGGAAACTGATTTCTTACTGCGGCCAGACAGGCTTCGCCGCGGATTGACTGGTTATTAACGCTGTCTGAATAATTCACTTTTACTCTCCGGTACCGATGCAGTAGTGGGGTTAACAAAATCACGCCAGCCGTTTAGCTGACCAGGGCGTTCAGAGGAGCCTGAAAGCACGATCGCGGAGGCATTTTCCAGAATTCGGCTTACCGGTTGCGGTATGTGAGTACCCATAACCAGCATCATGACCAGCAGAACCACCATGGGTAGCGTCGTCAGCCACCCCAGTTCACCGCGACTCACCGCCTCTGGCGGGCGAGCAAACAGAACCCGGGCAACCATGCGGATCAGACCCGCCAGCACCACCGTCAGCAGCAGCAAGAGCACAATGGTGAGCACGATATGATCGCGGGCAAGACCCGCCGTGACGATCATAAATTCACTGAGGAAGATATTGAACGGAGGCATGCCCGCGAGCGCCAATGCGCCACCCGCAAACAGGACGGCGGTAAACGGCATGATTTTTAGCATCCCGCAGACCACATCAATATTGCGCGTGCCGTATTTCAGCAGTACGTTGCCGGAACCGCAGAACAGCAGCGTTTTCGCCAGACTGTGGTTTAACGTATGCAGCAACGCCGCCAGAATACCCAGCGGCCCGCCGATACCCAGCGCGACGGCGACCAGTCCCATGTTTTCCACGCTGGAATAGGCCAGCAGACGTTTCATATCCTGCTGCACGAGAATAAAGAAGGCGGCAACCCCGACGGACAACAGACCGAAGATCAACAGCAGCGTATTGGGGAAATCACTGCCGATGGCGTTGCAGATAATGATGTAATAACGGATCAACACCAGCAGCGCACAGTTAAGCAGTACCGCAGAAAGCAGGGCGCTCACCGGACTTGGCGCCTCACTGTGCGCATCCGGCAGCCAGGCGTGCATCGGGAACAGACCGGTTTTGGTACCGAAACCAATCAGGACAAACACAAACGCCAGCAGCATCAGCGTCGGGTCAAGCAACGTCGCCTGCTTCAACACCTCGGTCCAGAAAATCGCCAGATTAGGATCGGACATGATGCTCGCGGCGTTGGCGTATACCAAAACGGTGCCAAACAGACCGAAAGCGACGCCTACGGTACAGATGATGATGTACTTCCAGGCCGCTTCCAGTGAGGATCGCTGGCCGTAAATACCCACTAAAAATGCGGAGCTGAGGGTGGTGGCTTCAATCGCCGCCCACATCACGATCAGGTTATTACTGGTCACTACCAGCAGCATCGTGAACAAAAATAAATGGAAGAAACCGTAATAGTTGCAGAGCGTGAGTTCGGTGATTTCTCCGTGTTTCACCTCATGATTCATATAACCAATTGAATAGAGGCCCGTGAGAAAACCAATGATGCCCAGAATGGCTAAAAACAGTCCGCTCAGGCTATCAATATGCAGCCAGCGATGCCCGGCGAAAATTTCACCTTCGCTCAGCGCTTCTTTTACCGTCCATAGCGTCAGAATCAGCAGCAATGCGATCCCCACGGTATGGATCAGGGTGACCGCGTTGCGTGCTGACCCGCCCGTCATGCGACAGGCAAAACAGAGCAATGAGATAACCAGTGGCGTCAGCAACAGTAAGGTGAACATGACAGAATGACTCATTTCATTATCCCTTCAACGCAGTCAGGTTGTTCACGTCCAGCGTGCCGTGGGTTCGCCAAATCTTTCTGGCCAGCAGTACCATCACGATAACGGCGAAAATGGCATCGGTAGCAATGCCTATTTCGACCAGCTCCGGCGCACGCCAGGCGATCAGCGCCAGCACCAGATGGGAGCCGTTCTCCATCAGGCAGTAGCCGAAAATCTGCCGCAAGATATTGCGTTGGCTGATAATGCACAGCAGTCCGAGGAGGAAATGCCCCAGCGCCACTGCCAGCGCAGGCTTCAGGTCCGCCGCCATCGGCAGTTTCACCGGCTGTACGACGAAAGCGCAGAGCAGCACAATGAGTGCGGCCAGTAACGCCATGGTTGCCGGACCGAACAAGTTCTTCTCTGTGCTGACCGGGGCGATTTTGCGTACGGCAAAACTCATGATAATAGGCACCATCACCACTTTGGTGACGAAGGCGCTGACCGACCACATCATCAATTGTTCTGCCGCAAACACCCGCGAGAGCGTCACGAAGATGGACACCAGAACCAGCGACTGGACGGCATAAAAAATACATGAGAGGCGATAGCCTTTGACGCAGATCACCAGAAGTGACGTCAGCATCATCAGTCCCGCCAGATTATTTACGAGCATTGTTCCCGTCATCCTTCACCTCCTTACTGAAGCCAGGTTGCGGCGATGACGCTGGACACAAGCGACATCACAATCAGTACCATCAAAACCAGACGCATTGAGAACGGCAGCGGCACGGCCTGCGCAACGTCGTCACTCGGTTTGCCCGGCACGACGCGACCAAACCAATAAATAAACCAACCGAAACTGGCGACCGACTCAATCAGCACCAGAACCAGGATCGGTATCAGCAGCCAGTACTGACTGGAGAGCATGAAACCGGCGGCGAAAAGCGGGTACTTGCTGAAGAATCCGTTAAATGGCGGTACGCCGGTGATGGCCAGCGCTGCCACGCAGAAGCCAATTCCCACCAGCGGTAATGTGCGTAATATCCCGCGCAGGCGCGGCAGCAGACGTGTTCCGCAGCTATAACTCAGAGAACCCGCAACCAGGAAGAACAAGCTTTTGGCAAACGCGTGGTTGACGATGTAAGCAATACCGCCCTCGAAAGCGAGATGAGAACCGAAGGTGGCAAGCGACAGCGCGAGAAAGATATAGGCCAGTTGAGTAATGGTCGACCAGGCCAGCAGGCGCTTCATATCGTGTTGCGGCAGATACATCATGAAACCGTAGATAAGCGTTACCAGCGCCATCACCACCCCCGTCCAGCCAATGGCAGGAGGGATCTGGCCGCCGTCGAGGATCGCGCGGGCAAAAATGTAGACCCCCACTTTGACCATCGATGCCGCATGCAAATAGGCACTGACTGGCGTTGGCGCTTCCATCGCATCCGGCAACCAGGCCTGGAGCGGCAATTGTGCCGACTTCCCCCATGCGGCGAACAGAATGCCGCCGTAGACCAGATAGCGGGCGTCACCTTGCACTTCACTCAGTGCGCTGAGCGCAAAGGTGCCGGTCTGCAGAAACAGCGTGGCGGCGGCGAGGTACAACCCCAGTGAGGCAATGTGAGTAATCAACAGCGCTTTTAATGCAGAACGCTGTGATTTTGCTGTCTGGTAGTAGCTGATCAGCGCCCAAGAACAGCCGCCGGTGATTTCAAAAAACAGCAGTTGCCCCAGAATGGTGGAAGAGAGAACCAGTCCGGACATGGCGCCGATAAAAATCAGCAGAAAGGCGTAATAGCGGTTGCTACCGTTGTGCGGGTGTTCGCGGTTTTTTTCGGTCAAATAGCCGTTGGAAAAAAGTGAAACCAGCAGGCCGAGAAAAACAACCACAAACAGGATTAACGTACTGACGCGATCTATCACCAGTCCAAACAGCGCGATGTCATTGACGCTCGCCAGCGGAAGAACAACGGTCGCTTTCCCGGTCTGGTAAAACATAACTTCCAGCGCCAGCATACTGAGCGTCGCCAGTCCGGCAAAGAGCGTCCCCAATGTGGCGGCCTGGCGCTGTGGGGCAAGCGAAACGACCAGCGCGCCGATAAACGGTAGCAGCAGCGTCGTTAGAGCAAGAGATTCCATGGTATGTCGATGCTCCTTACAGACCGGTTAACCAGAAAACGTACGACAGCGCGGCGAGACTAAAACCGAGCCAGGTAACGTGGTGCGTCAGCAGGAATCTGCCGCGCGCCAGAGTATTTTCGAAGAAAGACGCCAGCACGAAGAGCAGCAGAACTTTGCCCAACGTCACGACCAGCGAGATCAGTAAGCTGCTGAAAGTCAGGGTTGTTGCGTTACCAAACGGCAGGAACAGCGAGATGAACAACGCGGCCATCACCACCTGTTTCAGCCCAAGTCCCCACTTCACCAGCGCCAGTCCGGCACCGGAATACTCCGTCAACGGCCCTTCCTGAAGTTCCTGCTCGGCTTCTGCAACATCAAAAGGAATTTTTCCCATTTCAATGAAGCAGGCGAAACCGCAGGCGAGCAACGCCAGCAGCGTGGCGACCGGCGATGCCCAACCGGCGGCCAGCACGTTGCTAATGACGGCAATATGCGTGGAACCGGCCATCAACGCGATGACGAGCAGAGAGAGGATCAAAATGGGTTCCACCAGGATACCCATCGTCATTTCCCGGCTGGCCCCGATCCCTGAGAACGGACTTCCGGTATCCAACCCGGAAAGGGCAAAAAAGAAGCGGAATAAGGCAAAGAGATAGATCAGGGTGATCAAATCGCCGCCGCCCGCGAGGGGGGATGTACGGATGAAGAGTGGCAATGCCATTGCCACTGCCAACATGCTGCTGAGCAATACCCAAGGCATGACGCGGAACATCAGGCCTGATGAGGAGGGCGCGACTTCCTGACGCTTTAACAGTTTGTTGATGTCGCGGTAGTCCTGCCAGATCCCCGGTCCGGTACGTGAGTGCATACGGGCGCGGATCTGCCGGGAGATCCCGGTGAACAACGGCGTCAGTGCCAATAAAATGATGGCCTGCAACAACGCAAAACCTGCCAGATATCCGTCGAAGAGTGTGGGTGTCATGGTCGTTTCCTCAGACGGCGATAATCAGTAACAAAATAACCAGCGCCGCCACGACATACAGGCAATACAGGCGGAAATCGCCGCTTTGCAGATACTGTATTTTTTGCGCCAGGCGCTGTGTCATACGAACGATGGGAGCGATGATGTACTCATCCCAGAACGGTTCCGTGTTCCGCGCAGCGGCCGTGGCGTGGAGTAAGCCACTGGCGAGCGGTGGTGACGGATCGAGCTGTTTGCGTAACCGATAGAGTGTGGAGAACATCACCCGCAACGGCTGAGTGAAGCTGCCCGCAGAAGGCGCCATCGCACTTTCCCAGCCGTAGCCGCAGGCCCAGGCATCCCCGGCGCGGCGAAACGTGCCGCGTCTGGAGCGATAGATCCACCAGTACAGACCCGGTAGGAGAGGCAAGGCGAGCAGCAACAGGAAAACGGTTGATGGGGTCATCAAGGTTTCATGCATTTCTCCTGGGATCAGCGAAAGTCCCTCTGCGACAGGCGCGGTGCTGGCTGCCGTAAACGAGAGCACAATCTGCATGATTTGCGGTGCGACCCTGCTTGCGCCGACGCCGGTAAAGACACACAGCGCGGCGAGTACAGCCATTGCCGCCACCATCTGCCAGGGCGCTTCCTGCGCCTGCTCTGCTTTTTCGCTGCGCGGCGCGCCGCAGAAACTGATTCCGTAGACTTTAACGAAACACATAGCGGCCAACGCACCTGTAATGGCGAGCATCACGATGGCGATGGGACCCGCCAGGCGTAATGCCACATCGTCAAACCGGGTCATGGCGAATAAAGACTGATAGGTGTACCACTCGCTGATAAACCCATTCAGCGGCGGCATCGCCGAAATGGCCAGACAGCCAATCAGAAACGCGCCTGCAGTCCAGGGCATCCGTTTTGCCAGCGCACCCATTTTTTCCATATCGCGGGTGTGTAAACGCCAGATGATGGCCCCGGCGCCAAGAAACAGCAGCCCTTTGAACAAGGCGTGATTGAGCAGGTGAAAGAGGGCGCCCAGCAGACCGACCGCCGCCAGGATGGGCTGGTGTATCGACAGGCCAATCATACCGACCCCGACCCCGAGCAAAATAATGCCGATGTTCTCAACCGTGTGCCAGGCCAGCAGGCGCTTAATGTCATGCTCCGCCAGGGCATAAAGTACGCCGAGCACGGCAGACACGGCGCCAAACGCCAGCACGACGATGCCCCACCACAGCGGAATGCCGCTATGCGCGAGGAGATCGATACCGACTTTGAGAATGCCGAAAATACCGATCTTCACCATCACACCTGACATCAGCGCGGAAGCATGTGACGGTGCGGCAGGGTGAGCGCGGGGTAACCAACTGTGCAGTGGTAGCATCCCGGCTTTTGCGCCAAAGCCAAAAAATGCCAGCAGGAAGACGGCAGAAGCCAGACCGGGCGAGAGTGACAATTCCCGGAAGCTGGCGAAGTCGAGGCTGCCGCTTTGTCGCCACATCAGGAAGAAGGCGATCATTATCAGAATTGAACCGGCGTGGGCAATGAAGAAATAGAGCATGCCCGCGCTGACGGACTCTTCATCCTGTTCGGCAATCACCAGGAACCATGAGGCCAGCGACATGATTTCGAACAGCACAATAAACCAGAAGGCGTTGTCCATCACCAGTAAACCGACCATCGAGGCGATAAAGAGGTTCATAAAGAACCCCATCGCGGCTGCGCCCTTACCGACGTATTCGCGCATGTAGGCCAAAGAGTAGAGCGCACAGACGGTGACCAGCAGTGAAATCACCAGCACCATAAAGGCGGACAGACTGTCCATTCGAACCGACAGCGCAGCAAATGAGAAGGGGGTCTGAATCGCCCAGGTGAGCGTCGCGCCGGTTTTTAGCTGCGCTATCGCACTGCTGATACCGGTAAGTCCCCCTAAAACGCCCGATAAACCGGCGATATTAATCGCTGCCCGATCGCGTCCTGAGGATAGCAATGACATCACGCCACCAGCGACATAGAGCGCCAGCGACCACATCAATAATTGCAGGGCATCCATTAACGTTGCTCCTGAGCCAATGAAAGAGGATCCAGCGCGAGGTCCTGCATCGCGTCGACAGCCAGTTGCTGTTTTAGTCTGGTTTGCTGGTGCAGGACATCATCGGTGACCAGGTGCAACGCCTGCGTGACGCAGGTGGAGACGCACGCCGGACCTTCGGGGAGGAAATAGCAGAGGTCGCACTTAACGGCGATGGCTTGTACCCCCGCATCCCAGCGTAAGAAGGGGCTGAGCGCCGGAGCGCTTTCTGGCACGTCATTGAGTTGTCCTTGTGCCTGATGGGCAAACTGAGTGGGAACGTCAACAGGACGACTGCCGGAAGGGACAATGGCGCCAAACGGGCAGACAAGGCCGCAAAGTTTACAGCCAATGCAAAGGCTTTCATTGAGCTGAATGGCGTCATCATGGCGCGTGATCGCATTAACGGGACACACCTGCTTGCAGGGGGCGTCTTCGCAGTGACGACAAAGCACTGGCGCGGTTTGTGTGGGGGTTCGCACCAGAGCAAGTCGTGGATGTTGCTGCAAGCCTTGCTTTTTATGTACGTCCGAACACGCAGCAAGACAGGTATTGCATCCAATACACCACTGAGGATCGGCTATCACAAAGCGGTTCATGTGGCTCCTTGAGACAAAACAAAACGTTACGCCTCTTATGCACAAAGGATGCCATCTTTTAAATTATCTTAAAATCAATTGGTTATGTGGTTTTCATCGCCAATGCAGAACAAAAGTGATGGTCAATACCGTCCGCTATTTCGTGTGTCGGCATTAGTGTCGGCAGGGCAAATAACACTGTGATATTAGTCACATTGGGGGGTGTTGCGCAGAGAAAAACGGCGCTGGCGACACCTTGCCGCCAGCGCCGGGAAGAGGAGTTACGCGTTTTCTTTTAACCAGTTCAGCACCACGTCGTGGTGATTGCTGGTTTTAAAGTCATCGAACACATGCTCAATTTTCCCGTCGGGATCGACCAGGAAACTGATGCGATGGATGCCATCGTAGGTTTTGCCCATAAAGGATTTTTCACCCCAGATGCCAAATTGCTCGCATACCTTATGATCTTCATCTGACAGCAGCGTGAAGTTAAGGACTTCTTTCTCAGCAAATCGGGAGAGCTTCTCAGGTTTATCGGTGCTGATCCCCAGCACTTCAACACCTGCTTTTTTTAACTCGTCCATGTTATCGCGTAAGCCACAGGCTTGAACGGTACAGCCGGGCGTCATGGCTTTAGGGTAGAAATAAACCAAAACTCGCTGTCCCTGGAAGTCGGTTAAATTTACTTGTTCTCCGTCTTGATCCGGCAAGCTAAATTTCGGTGCGGTATCACCGGCTTTCAGTGGGTTCATTACTTAACTCCATCCTGTTCATCATGTTGTGAGTAATTGACAACGTTTATACTGCCTTGCGCATTGAGTTCTGTACATAGTGCTTTAAACGCTTGTTCAATATTTACCGAAACCTGCGATGCCGGGCTATGTGCGGTAATTTGAATAAAAAGTTGCGCCGCTTTTTCGTTTTCGGCGGGTTGAGTGCGTGAAACCAGCTCGGCGATGTTCATTTGGTGGTTGTCGAACAGGGCGGTAAAACGCTCAATCAAATGTGGAGAGTCTGGCACGTCGACCTGCACCCACACCGTGGCGGGCATTGCCGGGCGAGGACGGGCGGTCGTGCGCTTCATCACAATCAATAAATCCAGCTCTGCGCCTTTCAACGGCAAGGTCGATTCAATCAGGGTGATGGCGTTCCAGGAACCCGATAACAACATAATAAACGTAAACTCATCCCCCAGCATCGCCAGTCGACTGTCTTCGATATTACAGCCGCAACTGCTGACATGGCGGGTGATAGTGTTCACAATTCCCGGGCGATCGGCACCCAGCGCAGTGATGACCAGATAATGTTGCGATGACGATGTCAATCCTGTTCTTCCTTTGAGAGGTGAGGTAATCATAAGGAAAGCATAAAAAAAACCTGCATACAACAATCAGAACGGCTCTGGTCACTTGCTTTTATTGTCGTACCAAACGTACCATTGAGACACTTGTTTGCACAGAGGATGGCCCATGTTCACGGGAAGTATTGTCGCGCTTGTTACACCGATGGATGAAAAAGGTAATGTCTGCCGGTCAAGCCTTAAAAAACTGATTGATTATCATGTCGCTAGCGGCACTTCGGCGATTGTTTCTGTTGGCACCACCGGCGAGTCTGCCACGTTGAGTCATGATGAGCATGGCGACGTGGTGATGATGACGCTGGATCTGGCGGATGGGCGTATTCCGGTGATCGCCGGAACGGGCGCCAATGCGACTGCGGAAGCCATTAGCCTGACTCAGCGTTTCAACGACAGCGGTATTGTCGGTTGCCTGACGGTGACGCCGTACTACAACCGTCCAACGCAGGAAGGGCTGTTCCAGCATTTCAAAGCCATCGCTGAGCACACCGACTTGCCGCAGATTCTGTATAATGTGCCATCCCGTACTGGCTGCGATATGCTGCCGGAAACCGTTGGTCGCCTGGCGAAGGTGAAAAATATTGTCGCTATTAAAGAGGCGACAGGGAACTTAAGTCGCGTTCACCAGATCAAAGAGCTGGTTTCAGATGAGTTCGCGCTGCTTAGCGGCGATGATGCGACCGCGATGGACTTTATGCAGCTCGGTGGTCATGGCGTGATTTCTGTAACGACTAACGTTGCAGCGCGCGATATGGCTGAAATGTGCAAACTGGCGGCAGAAGGGCGTTTTGCTGAGGCGCGCGTGATCAACCAGCGTCTGATGCCGTTACACAACAAACTATTTGTCGAACCCAATCCTATCCCGGTGAAATGGGCATGTAAGGAGTTGGGTCTTGTGGCGACCGATACGCTGCGCCTGCCAATGACGCCAATCACGGATAATGGTCGTGAGATTGTCAAAGCGGCGCTTAAGCATGCCGGTTTGCTGTAAAGTTTAGGGAGATTTGATGGCTTACTCAGTACAAAAGTCGCGCCTGGCCAAGGTTGCGGGTGTTTCGCTTGTTATGCTGCTCGCTGCCTGTAGTTCTGACTCGCGCTACAAGCGCCAGGTGAGTGGTGATGAATCCTATCTGGATGCAGCGCCGCTTGCTGAACTTCATGCTCCTGCAGGGATGATTCTGCCGGTGCAAGCAGGCGACTATAACATTCCGGTGACCAACGGCAGCGGTGCAGTGGGTAAAGCGCTGGACATTCGCCCGCCCGCTCAGCCGTTAGCGCTGGTCAGCGGCGCGCGGACCCAGTTTACTGGCGATACCGCAACCCTGCTGGTGGAAAATGGTCGTGGCAACACGTTGTGGCCGCAGGTTGTTAGTCTGATTCAGTCTAAAAACTACCCGATTGACAAACGTGACGACGCCACTCAGACGCTGACGACCGGTTGGGTTGACTGGAACCGTCTGGATGAAGACGAGCAGTATCGCGGACGCTATCAAATCTCTGTTAAACCGCAAGGTTATCAACAGGCTGTCTCAGTGAAACTGGTTAACCTGGAACAGGCGGGTAAACCGGTTGCCGATGCAGCGTCGTTGCAGCGTTATAGCGCGGAAATGATGAACGTCATCTCTGCGGGCCTCGATAAGACGGCCACTGACGCGGCGAATGCGGCGCAGAATCGTTCTGCTGCGACCATGGACGTACAGAGCGCGGCCGACGACACCGGTCTGCCGATGCTGGTAGTACGCGGTCCGTTTAACATCGTCTGGCAGCGTCTGCCGGCAGCGCTTGAAAAAGTGGGCATGAAAGTGACCGACAGCACGCGCTCGAAGGGTAGCCTCGCCGTGACCTATAAACCCCTTTCTGACAGCGACTGGCAGGAACTGGGCGCAAGCGATCCGGGACTGGTTTCCGGCGATTATAAATTGCAGGTCGGTGATTTAGATAACCGTAGTAGCTTGCAGTTTATCGATCCAAAGGGGCATACCCTGACGCAATCGCAAAACGATGCCCTGGTTGCTGTCTTCCAGGCTGCATTCAGTAAGTAATAAAACAGGGCTGGAGATATCCGGCCCTTTTTTCTGATATGATACGCAAACGTGTGCGTCGGCAGAAAAACGCAATTTTTATCGTTAATTCACACCCAGGAGTGTTAAAGATGCAAAAGCAAGCTGAGTTGTATCGTGGTAAAGCGAAAACCGTATACAGCACGGAAAACCCGGACCTGTTGGTGCTCGAATTCCGCAATGATACGTCAGCAGGGGATGGCGCGCGCATTGAACAATTTGATCGCAAAGGGATGGTGAACAACAAATTCAACCATTTCATTATGACCAAACTGGCAGAAGCGGGTATCCCGACCCAGATGGAACGACTGCTTTCTGACACCGAGTGTCTGGTGAAAAAACTGGATATGGTGCCGGTAGAGTGCGTGGTACGTAATCGCGCGGCAGGCTCTCTGGTAAAACGCTTAGGCGTAGAGGAAGGCATTGAGTTGAACCCACCGTTGTTCGACCTGTTCCTGAAAAACGACGCGATGCATGACCCGATGGTTAACGAATCCTACTGCGAAACCTTTGGCTGGGTGAGCAAAGAGAATCTGGCACGGATGAAAGAGTTAACCTACAAAGCCAACGATGTGCTGAAAAAACTGTTTGATGACGCTGGCCTGATTCTGGTCGACTTCAAACTGGAATTCGGTCTGTACAAAGGCGAAGTGGTACTGGGTGATGAGTTCTCTCCGGACGGCAGTCGTCTGTGGGATAAAGAGACGCTGGATAAAATGGATAAAGACCGTTTTCGTCAGAGTCTTGGCGGCCTGATCGAAGCCTATGAAGCCGTCGCACACCGCCTGGGTGTAAAGTTAGACTAACATCTTCTCTTAAACCGGAGAGGTAAAAACTCTCCGGTTTTCCCGAACAGCCGATTCTGGTAGCTGTTTCCTATGGTAATCCTCTCCCTGAGCGCCTACGATCATCACTATAACGAATATATTGATGAGGTATGACTATGCGCTGGCAAGGGCGTCGTGAAAGTGACAATGTGGAAGACAGGCGTAATAGCACCGGTGGTGGCCCCTCTATGGGCGGTCCTGGCTTTCGTTTACCGGGTGGCAAAGGCGGCATCGTTCTACTGATTGTGGTGCTGGTGGCGGGTTATTACGGTGTGGATTTAACCGGGTTAATGACCGGTGAGCCGGTCTCACAGCAACAATCGACACGTTCTATCAGCCCAAATGATGATGAAGCGGCAAAATTTACCTCGGTGATCCTAGCAACAACAGAAGATACCTGGGGGCAACAGTTTGAAAAAATGGGGAAAATCTACCAGCAACCGAAGCTGGTAATGTACCGTGGCGCGACGCGTACAGGGTGCGGCGCGGGCCAGTCGGTGATGGGGCCGTTTTACTGCCCGGCGGACGGTACCGTCTACATCGATCTCTCGTTCTATGATGACATGAAGAACAAACTGGGCGCCGATGGCGATTTCGCTCAGGGTTATGTGATTGCCCACGAAGTGGGACACCATGTGCAAAAACTGCTGGGTATTGAACCGAAAGTGCGTCAGTTGCAGCAGAACGCAACGCAAACAGAAGCAAACCAGCTTTCTGTACGCATGGAATTACAGGCGGATTGTTTTGCCGGAGTCTGGGGCAACAGCATGAAACATCAGGGCGTGCTGGAATCGGGTGATCTGGAAGAAGCGCTGAATGCCGCTCAGGCGATTGGCGATGATCGTCTGCAACAGCAGGGGCAGGGACGTATTGTCCCGGATAGCTTCACGCACGGAACCTCTGAGCAACGTTACACCTGGTTTAAACGCGGATTTGATAGCGGAGACCCAGCACAATGTAATACCTTTGGCAAAGGCTTCTAAACGACCGGGGCAGGGATGTCGGAAAACAATGTGCTGAGTGCCTTAACTGCGCAAATGACGCAGCAGGGAATACGCCGTCTATTGGTACTCAGTGGTGATGAACGCTGGTGTGCTGAACAGGCGCTCATGCTTCGTGACGCGTTACCGGGCGACTGGTTGTGGGTCGCATCTGAAGCGCCTGTTGAGCCGTATTGTCGGCCTCAGGCGCTGCAAACATTGCTGGGGCGAGAGTTTCGTCATGCGGTATTTGATGCGCACCAGGGATTTGATGCCGCCGCGTTTGCCGCGTTGAGTGGTACGCTGCAGGCGGGAAGCTGGCTGGTATTGCTGACGCCAGCCTATGCGACCTGGGAAAATCACCCTGATGAAGATTCACTGCGCTGGAGCGACTGCCCACAACCGATTCCCACTCCCCACTTTGTCCAACATTTTATGCGATGCATCGCTTGCGATGAGCAAGTGCTGCACTGGCAACAACATCAGCCCTTCTCGTGGCCGCACTTTCCTGCTCGTGACAACTGGCGACCCGCATCGGGTGAGCCGCAGCCTGAACAAGCCGAAATTTTGCAGCAGTTGTTGCAAATGCATTCCGGTGTGGCCACGGTCACCGCTGCGCGTGGTCGGGGAAAATCAGCGCTGGCAGGGCAGTTGATCAGGCGAATCGGCGGTACGGCGATTGTGACAGCACCGGCGAAAGCGGCAACGGACGTGCTGGCGCAGTTCGCGGGTGACAAATTTCGTTTTATTGCGCCGGATGCGTTACTGGCGGGCGCTGAGTCCGCAGACTGGCTGATTGTTGATGAAGCCGCGGCACTTCCCGCTCCGCTACTTCATCGCCTGGTTGCGCGGTTTCCGCGCACGCTGTTGACCACCACCGTTCAGGGTTACGAAGGCACTGGCCGCGGCTTTTTACTGAAGTTTTGCGCTCACTTTGCGCATCTGCAGCGTTTTGAGCTGCGACAGCCGATCCGCTGGGCGCAAGGATGCCCGTTGGAAAAAACAGTCAGCGACGCACTGGTTTTTGATGACGAAACGTTCGTGCAGACCCCTCGTGGTGATATCCGCATATCGGCGTTTGAACAGGACGCCTGGCACACAAACCCGGAACTGCCGCTGGCGGTATATCGATTACTCTCTGGTGCGCACTATCGCACATCGCCACTGGATCTACGCCGCATGATGGATGCTCCCGGTCAGCATTTTCTTCAGGCCTCGGGGACCGACCGTGTGGCGGGTGCCGTCTGGCTGGTGGATGAAGGCGGATTATCCGCCCGTTTGAGTCAGGCTGTCTGGGCGGGCTATCGCCGACCCAGAGGCAATCTGGTTGCTCAGTCGCTGGCGGCGCATGGAGGTTGTCCGCTGGCAGCAACGCTGACGGGGAGACGTGTGAGTCGCATTGCCGTACATCCCACAAGGCAACGTGAAGGCCTCGGTCAACAGTTGATCGCTCGGGCCTGTGCCGACGCATCGAACCTGGATTATCTCTCCGTCAGCTTTGGTTTCACGGCGACATTGTGGCGCTTCTGGCGACGTTGTGGATTCATACTGGTTCGGATGGGTAATCATCGGGAAGCGAGTAGTGGGTGTTTTACGGCGATGGCTATTTTCCCGATCAGCGAGGCGGGAAAACAACTGGCAGAGCGTGAACATCACCGGCTGCGACGAGATGCGGTGGCGTTGGCTCACTGGAACGGTGAAGCGGTTCCGGTTATCCCGCTGAAAGAGTCTACGCTTAATGATGATGACTGGCTGGCGCTGGCAGGTTTTGCTTTTGCCCATCGCCCGCTGCTGACGTCGGTAGGCTGCCTTCGCCGTCTGCTGGAAACCTGCAATCTCCCGCTTCCTGCGTTACGCGGACGTCTGCAGGACAAAGACAGTGAAATGCAATTGTGCGCCAGACTGGATCTGCCAGGGCGCAAGGCGCTACTGGCCATGCAGAGAACGGAAGTGGCGCAGGCGCTGGCAACCCTGGATGCCGGACGTGCACAGCGGTTACATGATCGTATTTTGCAATGGCAATTTTTTCACTAACTCCTTCAATTTCCTGGCATGGTCATTGTGATTAAGCGGCGTAGAATCGACCCATCAGTTAAGGAGATTGCCATGAAACATGACCACTTTGTTGTTCAAAGTCCTGCCCAACCCGCGCAACAGTTGTTGCTGCTGTTTCATGGCGTGGGGGACAATCCGGTTGCGATGGGAGAACTGGGGCGCTGGTTTATTCCTCTGTTCCCGGATGCGCTGATCGTCAGCATTGGGGGTGCAGAACCCTGTGGTCCGGCACCGGGACGCCAGTGGTTTTCCGTGCAGGGCGTGACGGAAGAAAATCGTCAGGCGCGGGTAGACGCTATCATGCCGGTATTCGTTGAAACTATTCGCTACTGGCAACAGCAGAGCGGGGTAGGCGCGAAAGCCACGGCGCTGATTGGCTTTTCACAAGGCGCGATTATGTCGCTCGAAAGCGTGAAAGCGCATTCGGGCCTGGCTTCCAGAGTGATTGCGTTTAATGGTCGCTACGCCAGCCTGCCGGAAACGGCGACAACCGCGACGACTGTGCATTTGATTCACGGCGGTGAGGATCGGGTGATTGAGTTATCGCATGCGGTGGCGGCCCAGGAAGCTTTATTGCGGGCGGGTGGCGATGTCACGCTGGATATTGTGGACGATTTAGGTCACGCCATTGATGGCCGCAGTATGCAGTTTGCACTCGATCATTTGCGCTATACCGTACCGAAGCATTACTTCGATGAAGCGCTGAGTGGCGGTACGCCCCATGATGATGATGTGATTGAGATGATCTAGCATTCAGTACGCAGCAAAATAAGTACCGCAAGGTCGCGGTACTTATTATTATCTGCTTATCAAAGGATATAATATTTTGAATATCAACTATTTTAGTTGATTCAAAATGTTAGCAAACCAACTTTTATCTGTCTGCTTATTATAACCAGGGGCAGCTTGAGTCGGGTTAAATGTACTCAGCATTTTCATTGCAGTGTCGAAGTTATAGATTTCTATATTGTTAAGCTCATCATCTTCAACATATTTTACTTTTTCACTGACGTCCATTTCCAGATTCCTGTTAATCTGGTTGCGCAGGCTAACCAGATCCGGGACGGTAAAAAATACACCGTAATACTTACCTGTCTGACCTTCATGTTCATAATCAAATTCACACTGGCCGAGAGTGGTGGCGTTTATTTGTGGGGATTTGATATTAATACCAGTCTCTTCCTGAAACTCCTTTAATGCGCCAATTTCCGGAGTGTAATTAGAAGGTAATCCACCGCCAGGTAATACATCCTGTCCCGAGAAATTCAGAACTTTCCTTGGTACACTTTTATATTGAAAGAAATATCCGTACTGTTTTTTTCTGGCAACCAGAAAGCTTTTTTTATCCTCAGAGAGGACGCACGCATAAACATAGTCTGCACACATGGTTAGACTCCTGATTAATTAGTTGGGATTTGTATATTACGATGTTGAATTAATTACTGAGGATCGGCAGTAATCGCTTTTGGGGACATGATTGCGCTGATTTCCACATCCGATTTACCTGTTAGCTGCTTAATGGAGGCATTGATAGCGGAAACATCGTCAGTGAGATCCCCCATCGTCGTATCCATATCAAAGTAGTTCATATTGAAAGTAAAATGATTAATTGACGATTTCCCAATAGCGGCTTTCCAGGAAGACTGATCGATATGTAAAAACATGGTTCTTACTTTACAGTCGTACATCGCTGGGATACCTGAATCTCCCCCTGTCCCCTGAACGGTGGCAAAGTAATAATAAGTAAGGAAATGATCGAGGCTTGAGGACTGTGTTTGAAAAGACAATTGTACCTGCTTCAACTGATCGACAACGCCAGTCAGTATACTGTCGAGTTGCTTTATTGCTGCGCCGGGGAGACCGAAACCACCGAACAACTGGGTCAGGAATCCCAGATGTAAATCGGCACTGGTGACATTTTTCGAAAAGTTTTGAGCGACCAGACTGGTTACCGGTAAATATGCCGCCATTGCCTTAACGGCACCGCCGGTAATGACGTAACTCCGCCATTTTGTCATGGCCACAGCAAATGCGCTGGCCTGATCGGGTTTGGTTATATCATAAGGCGCAGGGTGTTCATTATAAATACAAAAAGCAGTGAGTGTCGAAATATATGATTCGAGTGTTCTCACCTGACTGAGCATTTTAAGTAATACAGTATCAGGTGGAGAACTGGGGTTCGTTACTGAAGATGGAACAGCAACAATAGATGTTGTGGAAGGCACTTTTATTGCATTATTCAGAATGTCATTTAATGAATCCGGGGAAGGCGTGCCTGCGGGGGGGGTCGCCCAAAATTGAAGTGGCAGTGGCTGAACCTAATAATGTACCATTGAGAGTGTAATGGGCGGAAGTAATTGCATGATACATCTGAGAAAATGATTTAATTAAGATGGACTTATCTGCATCGCTGATGTTAGTCGTCATTACTTATT
>NZ_JANEWG010000036.1 GCF_028069725.1 Citrobacter sp. Awk 4 | reverse complement strand
CTGTAATTGCTTGAATTATCGTCTATAAGGTCTTTTGAAAATAACCTCTAAAACCCAGATGTTATCGCCATAAAATATCGTTATCCCCTGTGGTTTTTCTTGATAAACGTTCTTCAAAAGTCGAGGGTTAAGATTGTATTGTTATGATTTTTAAGCATTTATTTTGAAAATCATATGCGTAGTAAATGTAAGGTAAGGTAATTTGTGAGTGGTCGCACATAACCACATAACTTTTATTTGGTACACTTCCTGCCGTCAATAAAGTAATTAGTGCAGGCCGATATGAATAATATTCTTCTCCCTAAAACACAGCATTTAGTGGTCTTCCAGGAAGTCATTAGAAGCGGTTCTATCGGTTCGGCTGCAAAAGAATTAGGATTAACTCAACCCGCCGTAAGCAAAATTGTCAGTGATGTTGAAGCCTATTTTGGTGTTGAATTAGTTGTTCGTAAAAATACGGGTGTCACATTAACGAGCGCGGGTCAGGTTTTGTTGTCCTGGTCTGAAACAATTACCCGTGAAATGAAAAACATGGTGAATGAGATGAACAGTATGACCTGCAATACGGTCGTCGATGTTTCGTTTGGTTTTCCTTCACTGATTGGCTTTACTTTCATGTCAGACATGATTCACAAGTTTAAAGAGGTGTTCCCGAAAGCGCAGGTTTCTATGTACGAAGCGCAGCTTTCCTCTTTTCTGCCTGCGATTCGTGATGGCCGACTGGACTTCGCTATCGGTACGCTGAGTGATGAGATGAAACTGCAAGATCTGCATGTGGAGCCGCTCTTTGAATCCGAGTTTGTGTTGGTTGCCAGCAAGTCCCGAACATGCACCGGCACCACTACGCTGGAATCGTTGAAGAACGAACAGTGGGTGTTGCCGCAAACGAATATGGGCTACTACAGCGAACTCCTCACCACGTTACAAAGAAATGGCATCAACAGTGAAAACATCGTTAAAACAGATTCCGTTGTCACCATTTACAATCTTGTTCTCAATGCTGATTTCCTGACCGTCATTCCCTGCGATATGACCACACCTTTTGGTTCAAATCAGTTTATTACAATTCCCGTTGAGGAGACTTTACCGGTTGCGCGTTATGCCGCGGTGTGGTCCAAAAATTATCGAATTAAAAAGGCAGCATCGGTTTTGGTTGAATTAGCCAAAGAATATTCATCATATAATGGTTGCAGACGAAAGCAATTAATTGAAATTAACTGAACTTAGTTTTAATACACAATCGATACTATTTGTCTGAATATCAGACAATGGTAACAGCTATTCATATTACTTTAATACCCAGGTAAGAGGTTTTCATGCACATTACATACGATCTCCCGGTTGCTATTGAAGATGTCATCGAAGCGAAAAAACGACTGGCCGGTAAAATTTATAAAACGGGGATGCCTCGCTCCAACTATTTTAGTGAGCGTTGCAAAGGTGAGATATTCCTGAAATTTGAAAATATGCAACGTACCGGATCATTTAAAATCCGTGGCGCATTTAATAAGCTCAGCTCTTTAACAGAAGCTGAAAGACGCAAAGGTGTCGTGGCCTGTTCAGCGGGTAACCACGCGCAAGGGGTTTCTCTCTCCTGTGCCATGCTCGGTATTGACGGCAAGGTTGTCATGCCTAAAGGCGCGCCGAAGTCTAAAGTCGCAGCTACCTGTGACTATTCTGCAGAAGTGATCCTGCACGGCGACAACTTCAACGACACGATTGCCAAAGTCAGTGAAATTGTTGAAACCGAAGGGCGTATTTTTATTCCTCCTTATGATGATCCGAAAGTGATTGCCGGTCAGGGTACAATTGGCCTGGAAATCATGGAAGATTTATATGATGTTGATAACGTGATTGTGCCAATTGGCGGCGGTGGATTAATTGCAGGTATCGCTATTGCGATTAAATCTATCAACCCGACCATTAAAATTATTGGCGTACAGTCTGAAAACGTACACGGTATGGCGGCATCTTATCATGCAGGTGAAATAACCATGCACCGAACGACCGGCACCCTGGCGGATGGTTGTGATGTTTCCCGCCCGGGTAATTTAACTTATGAAATCGTTCGTGAATTAGTAGACGACATTGTCCTGGTGAGCGAAGACGAAATTCGAAACAGCATGATTGCATTAATTCAGCGTAATAAAGTTGTCACCGAAGGGGCTGGCGCGCTGGCATGTGCTGCATTATTAAGTGGGAAATTAGATAGTTATATCCAGAACAGAAAAACAGTCAGCATTATTTCTGGCGGAAATATCGATCTCTCCCGCGTTTCACAAATTACGGGTTTAGTTGACGCTTAATCCCAGCTATTCATTATTTCGTTGAGGATAGGATATGAGTACTACTGATAGCAGCATTGTATCCAGCCAGACAAAACAGTCGTCCTGGCGCAAATCAGACACCACCTGGACACTGGGTTTATTTGGTACTGCCATCGGCGCTGGGGTGTTGTTCTTCCCCATCCGCGCAGGTTTTGGCGGACTGATCCCCATTCTGTTGATGCTGGTGTTAGCATACCCCATCGCGTTCTATTGCCACCGTGCACTGGCACGCCTGTGTCTTTCCGGTTCTAATCCTTCCGGTAACATCACAGAAACGGTTGAAGAGCATTTTGGTAAAACAGGTGGCGTGGTTATCACGTTCCTCTACTTCTTTGCGATTTGTCCACTGCTGTGGATTTATGGTGTCACCATAACCAACACCTTTATGACTTTCTGGGAAAACCAGTTGCAGATGCCAGCGCTTAACCGTGGCTTCGTGGCACTGTTCCTGCTGCTGCTGATGGCGTTCGTCATTTGGTTCGGTAAAGATCTGATGGTTAAAGTGATGAGCTACCTGGTATGGCCGTTCATCGCCAGCCTGGTGCTGATCTCTCTGTCACTGATCCCTTACTGGAACTCTGCAGTCGTTGAGCAGGTGGATCTCAGTAATATCGCGTTGACCGGGCATGACGGCATCCTGGTTACCGTATGGCTGGGTATTTCCATCATGGTGTTCTCTTTCAACTTCTCACCTATCGTCTCTTCTTTCGTGGTTTCCAAGCGTGAAGAGTATGAAAAAGACTTTGGTCGCGAGTTCACCGAGCGTAAATGTTCACAGATCATCTCTCGCGCCAGTGTGTTGATGGTTGCGGTTGTGATGTTCTTCGCCTTCAGCTGCCTGTTCACGCTCTCTCCGGCAAACATGGCGGATGCTAAAGCACAGAACATTCCGGTACTTTCTTACCTGGCGAACCACTTTGCTTCACTGTCTGGCACGAAATCGACTTTCGCTACGGTTCTTGAGTATGGCGCTTCCATCATCGCGTTGGTCGCTATTTTCAAATCTTTCTTCGGTCACTATCTGGGAACGCTGGAAGGTCTGAACGGTCTGGTACTGAAGTTCGGTTATAAAGGCGATAAAACTAAAGTTTCCTCCGGCAAACTTAACACCATCAGCATGATCTTCATCATGGGTTCCACCTGGGTTGTGGCATACGCCAACCCGAACATTCTGGACCTGATTGAAGCCATGGGTGCGCCGATCATTGCATCGCTGCTCTGCTTGCTGCCGATGTACGCCATCCGTAAAGCGCCGTCGCTGGCGAAGTACCGCGGTCGTCTGGATAACGTGTTTGTTACCGTCATTGGTCTGCTGACCATTCTGAACATCGTGTACAAACTGTTTTAATCCTTAAACGCAGGATGAGTAGTGAAATGAATGAATTCCCGGTAGTTCTGGTTATTAACTGTGGATCATCTTCAATTAAGTTTTCAGTGCTGGATGCAACCCAATGTGATGTTTTGATGGCGGGTATTGCGGATGGTATTAATTCTGAAAATGCTTTTTTGGTCGTGAATGGAGGAGAGCCAGCGCAGCTGGCTCACCACAGCTACGAAGGTGCATTTCAGGCGATAGCCGCTGAACTGGAAAAACGTAATTTAATCGATAGCGTGGCCTTAATTGGCCACCGTATCGCCCACGGCGGAAATATCTTTACTGAGTCGGCCATTATTACTGATGAGGTTATTGAAAATATTCGCCGGGTTTCTCCTTTAGCGCCATTACACAATTACGCGAATTTAAGCGGAATTGAATCGGCAAAGCAGCTGTTCCCTGGTGTTCAGCAGGTGGCCGTTTTTGATACCAGCTTCCATCAAACGCTGGCACCTGAAGCTTACCTGTACGGTTTACCGTGGAAATATTTCGAAGAGTTGGGTGTGCGCCGTTATGGATTTCATGGCACATCGCATCGCTACGTTTCGCAACGTGCGCACGATCTCCTCGAACTTCAGGAACAGGATTCCGGTCTGGTGGTTGCTCATCTCGGAAATGGCGCGTCAATCTGCGCAGTCCGCAACGGGCAGAGCGTCGATACCTCAATGGGGATGACGCCTCTGGAAGGGCTGATGATGGGCACGCGCAGTGGCGACGTAGACTTTGGCGCCATGGCATGGGTAGCCAGCGAAACCAACCAGACGCTGAGTGACCTTGAGCGCGTGGTCAACAAAGAGTCTGGCTTACTGGGAATTTCAGGTCTGTCTTCTGATTTACGCGTGCTGGAAAAAGCCTGGCACGAAGGCCATGAACGCGCACAGCTGGCGATCAAAACGTTTGTGCATCGCATTGCACGACATATTGCTGGTCACGCTGCGTCGTTACATCGTCTGGACGGCATTATTTTCACTGGCGGTATCGGTGAGAACTCCGTGTTAATTCGCCGCCTGGTGATTGAACATCTGGCCGTTCTGGGCGTGAGTGTAGACAACGATATGAACAGTCTGCCTAATTCCCATGGCGAAAGAATTATCTCAGGCAAAGAGGCTCGTGTTATTTGCGCCGTCATTCCAACGAATGAAGAAAAAATGATTGCACTCGATGCTATTCATTTAGGCAAAGTTAACGCCCCTGTGGAATTTGCATAACTTATTTGTTGTTCTGTAGAGAGATTATTTTTCATGAAGGTAAATATCGATACCAGCGATATGCTGTATGCCGACGCCTGGCTTGGTTTTAAAGGTACGGACTGGAAAGAAGAAATTAATGTCCGTGATTTTATTCAGCACAACTATACGCCATATGAAGGGGATGAATCTTTCCTTGCAGAAGCGACCCCGGCAACCACAGCATTGTGGGAAAAAGTTATGGCGGGAATTCGTATTGAAAACTCAACCCATGCCCCGGTTGATTTCGATACCAATATAGCGACAACGATCACCGCGCATGATGCGGGATATATTGAACAAGAGCTGGAAAAGATCGTCGGTCTGCAAACGGATAAACCGCTGAAGCGTGCCCTGCACCCGTTTGGCGGCATCAATATGATCAAAAGCTCGTTTGATGCTTATGGTCGCGAGATGGATGCCGACTTCGAATATCAATTTACGGAACTGCGTAAGACACATAACCAGGGCGTGTTCGACGCCTATTCCCCGGATATGCTGCGCTGCCGTAAGTCTGGCGTATTGACCGGTCTGCCAGACGGCTATGGCCGTGGTCGCATCATTGGCGATTACCGCCGCGTCGCGCTGTACGGTATCCGCTATCTGGTGCGTGAGCGTGAACAGCAATTTGCCGATCTCCAGTCGAATCTGGAGTGGGGGCAGAATCTTGAGGCGACCATTCGCCTGCGTGAGGAACTCTCAGAGCACCGTCGCGCGCTGCTGCAAATGCAGGAAATGGCCGCGAAATACGGTTGCGATATCTCCCGTCCGGCGCGTAATGCGCAGGAAGCCGTACAGTGGGTTTACTTCGCCTATCTGGCTGCGGTGAAATCGCAGAACGGCGGCGCCATGTCACTGGGCCGTACCGCGTCGTTCCTTGATATCTACATCGAACGCGACTTTAAAGCTGGGATCTTAACGGAGCAGCAGGCGCAGGAACTGATCGACCACTTCATCATGAAGATCCGTATGGTGCGCTTCCTGCGTACGCCGGAATTCGACACGCTGTTCTCCGGCGACCCGATCTGGGCGACCGAAGTGATCGGCGGGATGGGGCTGGACGGTCGCACGCTGGTGACCAAAAACTCCTACCGTTATCTGCATACGCTGCACACTATGGGGCCGGCGCCAGAACCAAACCTGACCGTGCTGTGGTCGGAAGCGCTGCCGATTGCGTTTAAAAAGTATGCTGCGCAAGTCTCAATCGTCACCTCATCGTTGCAGTATGAGAACGACGATCTGATGCGTGCTGACTTCGACAGCGACGATTATGCCATTGCTTGCTGCGTGAGCCCGATGGTAATCGGCAAGCAAATGCAGTTCTTTGGCGCGCGAGCCAACCTCGCGAAAACCCTGCTGTACGCAATCAACGGCGGTGTTGATGAGAAGCTGAAAATCCAGGTTGGGCCGAAAACGGCGCCATTGATGGATGACGTGCTGGATTACGACACGGTGATGGAGAGCCTGGACCACTTTATGGACTGGCTGGCGGTGCAGTACATCAGCGCCCTGAACATCATCCACTACATGCATGACAAGTACAGCTACGAAGCCTCACTGATGGCGCTGCACGATCGCGATGTTTATCGGACGATGGCGTGCGGGATGGCGGGCTTGTCCGTTGCGGCGGATTCCCTCTCTGCAATCAAATATGCGCGAGTGAAACCGATTCGTGATGAAAACGGACTGGCTGTCGACTTTGAAATTGAAGGCGACTATCCGCAGTACGGGAATAACGACGAACGTGTGGACAGCATTGCCTGCGATTTGGTTGAACGCTTTATGAAGAAAATTAAAGTGTTGCCAACCTACCGTAATGCCGTGCCGACGCAGTCCATCCTGACCATTACCTCTAACGTGGTGTATGGCCAGAAAACCGGGAACACCCCGGATGGTCGCCGCGCTGGTACACCGTTCGCACCAGGGGCTAACCCGATGCATGGCCGTGACCGCAAAGGGGCAGTAGCGTCGCTGACATCGGTAGCCAAACTGCCGTTCACCTATGCCAAAGACGGTATTTCGTACACCTTCTCCATTGTGCCAGCGGCGCTGGGTAAAGATGACGGCGTGCGCAAAACCAACCTGGTGGGCCTGTTGGATGGTTACTTCCATCATGAAGCGCATGTTGAAGGTGGTCAGCACCTGAACGTGAACGTGATGAACCGTGAAATGCTGCTGGATGCAATTGAGCACCCGGAAAACTATCCAAACCTGACAATCCGTGTCTCCGGTTACGCTGTGCGCTTCAACGCGCTGACCCGCGAGCAGCAACAGGATGTCATTTCGCGTACTTTCACCCAGGCGATTTAACGCCGGAGGCGATATGAGAAAGAGTATTGAGACCCAACGTGCGCCGGGGGCCATCGGTCCTTACGTACAGGGCGTTGATTTAGGCAGTATGGTGCTGACGTCGGGTCAGATCCCGGTTTGCCCGCAAACGGGTGAGGTTGCAGAAAACGTTGCCGATCAGGCGCGTCAGAGCCTTGAGAACGTGAAGGCAATCGTGGTTGCAGCCGGGTTAGAGGTCGGCAGCATCGTGAAAACAACTGTCTTCATTTCTGATATGAATGACTTTGCCACCATCAATCAGGTGTACCAGCAGTTCTTTGACGAACATCAGGCTATCTATCCGGCGCGCAGCTGCGTTCAGGTTGCCCGTCTGCCGAAGGACGTGAAGCTGGAGATTGAAGCTATCGCGGTACGCAGCGCGTAAGTCATCCCCTGCGGGGCGATCGTCAGGATCGCCCCGATCCCAATAATGAGTGTGAAACCTGGTCTTCACTGAACGGCAATCCGAGGGTGTGGATATGATTAGCGCATTCGAAATTTTTAAGATTGGCATTGGACCTTCCAGCTCGCATACCGTAGGGCCAATGAATGCTGGAAAATGTTTTATTGATCAACTGACCCGTTCTGGGGCGCTACTGCAAACGACGCGAATGGTAGTCGATCTGTATGGATCGTTATCGCTGACCGGAAAAGGGCATGCGACCGATGTCGCCATCATGATGGGACTGGCTGGGAATAGTCCACAGGATGTTGATATTGATGGTATTCCTGCATTTATTCAGGAAGCCACCCGTACCGGACGGCTGCTCGTGGCACAAGGCGCTCATGTGGTCGATTTTCCCGTCGCGGACAGTATTTTCTTTCATGAAGAAACGCTCCCGCGCCATGAGAATGGGATGCGTATTACTGCGTGGAACGGGCAGGAAAATCTGTTAAGCAAAACCTATTACTCCGTTGGCGGCGGCTTTATCGTCGAAGAGGAGCGTTTTGGTCAGGCGCATGATGTTGAAACGTCTGTGCCTTACGGCTTTCGTTCTGCCAGCGAACTCCTGAAACTGTGTGAAAGAAATGGTCTCTCCATCTCCGGCTTGATGATGCAAAATGAGCTGGCGATGCGCAGTAAAGACGAAGTGGATGCGGGATTTGCGCGTATCTGGGAGGTGATGCATGCAGGAATCGAACGTGGCATGAACACCGAAGGCGTGCTGCCAGGGCCGCTTAATGTGCCGCGCCGCGCGGTCGCGCTGCGTCGGTTACTGGTCTCCAGCGACAGCCTGTCGAGCGATCCGATGAATGTTATCGACTGGATCAACATGTTCGCCTTAGCCGTCAGTGAAGAGAACGCGGCGGGAGGACGGGTCGTGACCGCGCCAACGAACGGGGCTTGTGGCATTATCCCAGCCGTACTGGCCTATTATGATAAGTTCCGTCGCCCGGTGAATGCGAACTCAATTGCCCGTTATTTACTGGCGGCTGGTGCCATCGGCGCGTTGTACAAAATGAACGCTTCCATCTCCGGGGCGGAGGTCGGCTGTCAGGGCGAGATTGGCGTAGCCTGTTCGATGGCGGCGGCAGGGCTCACGGAATTGCTGGGCGGTAGCCCGACGCAGGTCTGTATTGCGGCGGAAATCGCGATGGAGCACAACCTGGGGTTAACCTGCGATCCGGTCGCGGGGCAGGTACAAATTCCGTGTATTGAACGTAACGCGATTAATGCGGTAAAAGCGGTGAATGCGGCGCGTATGGCGTTGCGCCGGACATCTGAACCGCGGGTTTCTCTCGATAAAGTCATTGAGACGATGTATGAGACCGGTAAAGATATGAACGATAAATACCGTGAAACCTCACGTGGCGGGCTGGCAATTAAAGTCGTTTGTACCTGACAGAACTCCCTTCTTCTCTTCCCCCTTTAGGCGCACTTTGGTGCGCCTTTTTTTATGTTGTGATTTCATCCAAATTTTATGTTGTGATCGCCTTCAAATAGAGAAAGTATGCTTATTTTTTGTATTTAATATAGAAAATATTTCTTAACTTTTAGAAATTGTAGGTGTTTTATTGTGAAGTTTTTCTCTGACCCTGGGCGTATGATTTCTTCATTATAAAAGCTCGCCTGCAGAAAACGTGCCGCGTATCGCCTTGATGTAGCACGGAAAAAATAATAATTACCTCTACCTGGACATTAAGCGAGAACCTTATGGAAACGGCAACGAATAACAGCGTCATCCTCGACGCATCGGCTCCAGCGCGCCGGGCTGGAATGAGTGAAAGTGAATGGCGGGAAGCGATTAAATTCGACAGCATGGACACTGGCTGGGTCATTATGAGTATTGGCATGGCGATTGGCGCGGGGATCGTTTTTCTCCCTGTCCAGGTGGGATTAATGGGGCTGTGGGTCTTTTTGCTCTCCTCCGTTATTGGTTACCCCGCAATGTACCTGTTTCAGCGTTTGTTTATTAACACCCTCGCGGAATCCCCTGAATGCAAAGACTACCCCAGCGTCATCAGTGGATATCTGGGTAAAAACTGGGGGATCTTGTTAGGCGCGCTTTACTTTGTGATGCTGGTTATCTGGATGTTTGTGTACTCCACCGCCATCACCAATGACAGCGCGTCATACCTGCACACGTTCGGCGTCACCGAAGGTTTACTCTCTGACAGCCCGTTTTATGGCCTGGTACTGATTTGTGCGCTGGTGGCCATCTCATCACGCGGTGAAAAGCTCCTGTTTAAAATCTCTACCGGCATGGTGCTGACCAAGCTGTTAGTGGTGGCGGCGTTGGGGGTGTCTATGGTTGGGATGTGGCATCTGTATAACATTGGTGCGCTGCCGCCGATGGCGCTGCTGGTAAAAAACGCCATCATCACGTTGCCCTTTACGCTGACGTCAATCCTGTTTATCCAAACCTTAAGCCCGATGGTTATCTCTTACCGTTCACGTGCAAAATCCATTGAGGTGGCGCGTCATAAAGCGCTGCGTGCCATGAATATTGCGTTCGGGGTTCTGTTTGTCACCGTCTTTTTCTATGCCGTCTCTTTCACCCTGGCGATGGGCCATGATGAAGCGGTGAAAGCGTATGAGCAGAATATTTCCGCTCTTGCGATTGCGGCGCAGTTTATCAGTGGCGCTGGGGCCGGTTGGGTCAAAGTGGTCAGCGTCATTCTGAATATTTTTGCGGTGATGACGGCTTTCTTCGGGGTTTATCTGGGCTTTCGTGAAGCCACGCAAGGGATTGTGATGAACCTGTTGCGTCGCAAAATGCCTGCCGAGAAGATCAACGAAACACTCGTCCAGCGCGGCATTATGCTGTTCGCCATCTTACTGGCCTGGAGCGCAATTGTTCTGAATGCGCCAGTCCTCAGCTTTACCTCAATTTGTAGCCCGATTTTCGGCATGGTGGGATGTTTGATCCCGGCGTGGCTGGTCTACAAAGTTCCTGCATTGCACAAATACAAAGGCGCGTCGTTATATCTGATTATCTTCACTGGCCTGTTGCTGTGCGTTTCTCCGTTCCTGGCATTTTCTTGATATTGATGAAATTTTAAGGTCATTGTTATGTTTGAGACTACAGTAAATCCATTATGGCAGCGTTTTATCCTGGCGGTGCAGGAAGAAGTCAAACCGGCGCTGGGATGCACTGAACCCATTTCACTGGCCCTGGCTGCGGCGGTTGCGGTCTCTGAGCTTGAAGGCCCGGTTGAACGCATTGATGCGTGGGTCTCACCAAACCTGATGAAAAACGGCATGGGGGTTACCGTGCCGGGCACTGGGATGGTCGGGTTACCCGTCGCGGCAGCGCTGGGGGCGCTGGGGGGAGATGCACATGCCGGTCTTGAAGTGTTGAAAGACGCATCTGCTGAGGCGATTGCCGGGGCGAAAAACCTGCTGGCGGCCGGAAAGGTCTCGGTGATGTTGCAGGAACCTTGCGAAGATATTCTGTTTTCACGCGCTAAAGTCTATAGCGCCTCAGGATGGGCATGCGTGACGATCGTCGGCGGCCATACCAACATCGTGCGTGTTGAAACAAACAAGGGCGTGGTGTTTGCGCAGGATGAATGCCGTCAGCATGAAGAACAGGCGTCGCCGCTTGACGTGCTTTCTGAGACGTCGCTGGAGGAGATTTTAGCCTTTGTGAACGCAGTTCCGTTCGCGTCGATCCGTTTTATTCTCGACGCCGCGAAGCTCAACGGCGCGCTGTCTCAGGAAGGTCTGCGTGGCTCCTGGGGTCTGCATATCGGGGCGACGATGGAGAAACAGTGCGCGCGGGGTCTGCTGGCAAATGATCTGTCCACCGCTATTCTGATCCGCACCAGTGCGGCGTCGGATGCGCGAATGGGCGGCGCCACGTTGCCGGCGATGAGTAACTCTGGCTCGGGTAATCAAGGGATCACCGCGACGGTGCCGGTCATGGTGGTTGCGGAGCATTTCGGCGCCGATGAGGAACGTCTCGCGCGTGCGTTGATGCTGTCACACCTGAGTGCGATTTACATCCATTACCAGCTGCCGCGTTTGTCTGCTCTGTGTGCGGCGACCACCGCGGCGATGGGGGCCGCAGCGGGAATGGCGTGGCTGATTGACGGGCGCTACAACACCATTGCGATGGCGATCGGCAGTATGATCGGCGACGTGAGTGGGATGATTTGCGACGGTGCGTCGAACAGCTGTGCAATGAAAGTCTCCACCAGCGCATCGTCAGCATGGAAAGCAGTGTTAATGGCGCTGGATGATACGGCGGTGACCGGTAATGAGGGGATTGTGGCGCACAACGTCGAACAATCTATCTCGAACCTGTGTGCGCTGGCGTCTCGCTCCATGCAGCAAACGGACAAGCAGATCATTGAGATTATGGCCAGTAAGGCACATTAATCGTCAGGCCGGAGAAGACGCTTTGGCGTCACCATCCGGCCATTTGCCACCTGGCTCCCCGATGGCGTTGTGCTTATCGGGCTGTCAGGCGGCGTCTTCTTCCGCCAGCCGGATTTCGGCATCAGCGACAATTGCTTCCAGCTCGGTCAACATCTCTTCATAACCAAACGGGGCAGGTTTGCTCACGGTTTTCTGCTCGCTATTTTTTGATACGGCTTGACGCTTTTTAGCCGACTTTTTGCTCATAGTCATACTCCCTTGTTTTTCCAGACTATATAGGCAAATCTATCAGCAATGAGCGCAATGGAGTATCAGCCACTAACGTTATGTTAGCTTCATCACGAATAAATGCGCCATCACCGCAGGTTAGCGCTTCTTTTTCTTCGTTATGCGTCAGCGCATGGAACGTGCCGTGGATTGATTGCAGGTAGGCGCGTGGGCCATGCAGTTGAAAACTCACGGATTCACCTTTTTCGAGCATGATGTGGTGCACCCATACTTGTTGACGCAGTTGCAGACTTTCCTGCGCGCCGTCCGGGGACGCGATCAGTTGCTGCTTGCCCAGGGTTAGCGCGGTTTTTTGTACCAGCGCATTTTCCCTTTCAGGACAGGCGTCAAGCCACAGCTGCATTCTGGTCAGCGGCTTCTCTTTACTGAGATTGTGCTCGCTGTAGCTGATGCCCGGCTGGGTGGCGAGCAGTAATGCGTCTCCCGCTTTCGCCTGAACATGGTTGCCTTCGCTGTCGCGATACTCTGCTTCGCCTTCCAGAATCAGATTTAAAATATCCACCTTCGGATAGGCGCGCGGCTGGAAAGAGGCGCCTGGCGCAAGGACTTCCTGGTTCAGGACGCGCAGCGAGGCGTATCCCAACAGTGTGGGGTCAAAGTAGTGTCCAAAAGAAAAGGTATAACGGGCCTGCAACCATCCATAATCTGCCTGGCCGCATTGTTTGGCTGTTCGGGTAGTAATCATAATTCTTGACCTCTCTTTACTTCCTTTTATGTTAAGGGGCTGGACGCTGCATTGTTAGCCAGATATTCTGCCCGGTATGTTCAAATTTCCTGAATGAGAACGATATGGCCAAAGAAAGGGCGTTAACGCTTGAAGCGTTACGTGTAATGGATGCGATCGACAGGCGTGGCAGCTTCGCCGCTGCGGCGGATGAACTGGGGCGCGTGCCGTCTGCGCTCAGCTATACCATGCAAAAACTGGAAGAAGAACTGGATGTGGTGCTGTTTGACCGTTCTGGTCACCGGACCAAGTTCACCAATGTCGGGCGTATGTTGTTGGAACGCGGGCGGGTACTGCTGGAAGCCGCTGACAAGCTCACGACGGATGCGGAAGCGCTGGCGCGTGGCTGGGAAACGCATCTGACGCTGGTGACAGAAGCTCTGGTGCCGACGTCGGCATTTTTCCCGCTTATCGACAGGCTGGCCGGTAAAGCGAATACCCAGCTTTCGGTGATCACCGAAGTACTGGCGGGCGCATGGGAACGTCTGGAGCAGGGGCGTGCCGATATTGTCATCGCACCGGATATGCATTTTCGTTCATCTTCAGAAATTAATTCCCGTAAGCTGTACACCCTGATGAACGTGTATGTGGCAGCGCCTGATCACCCGATTCATCAGGAACCTGAACCTTTATCGGAAGTCACGCGCGTCAAATATCGTGGGATTGCGGTGGCGGATACCGCCCGTGAGCGTCCGGTGTTAACCGTTCAGCTTCTGGATAAACAGCCTCGTTTGACGGTGAGCACCATTGAGGATAAGCGTCAGGCGTTATTGGCTGGACTTGGCGTTGCAACGATGCCGTATCCGCTGGTGGAGCAGGATATTGCCGAAGGGCGGTTACGCGTTGTCAGCCCGGAATCGACCAACGAAATCGATATTATTATGGCGTGGCGACGTGACAGCATGGGAGAAGCGAAGTCCTGGTGTCTGCGGGAGATCCCCAAACTGTTTGCCGGAAAGTAAAGGTGAAACGCACCTCTGAGAAGAGGTGCGTTGATGACATCAGGCGTTAAGCTTCGGATCCGGTCCGAAACGGTTTTCGCCCGACACGCCGCTCTGGCAGGTGAAGACGAAAATGACCAGCCAGCCGATGATGGGGATGAGTAATATCAATAGCCACCATGCTGTGCGGTCTGAGTCATGCAGACGGCGAAACAGTACCGCTAAGCCGGGTAAAAATATCAGAACCCCATAAATGGTGGTCAGTGTGCCTTCTCCCGCAGTGCCCTCCCAGCCAAACATCTTGTCCAGTACCGCCAGGACCACTGTGAAGATGCCGTTGACCAGAACAAACATCCAGTACTCTTTGCGGCGCGCACGGCCGCCAAAACCGATGTAGTTCTTTAATACTTTTAAATACCAGTCCATTTTTTCCTCAATCGTGGTCAATCACTTTTTCAAAGTACTCGAACCAAGAATAGCTGCGAATGGAAAAGTGGTAAATGTTTGAAGTACTAATAAATAAGGCACCCTGATGGGTGCCCTGTAAACTAGCGAAAACGAAGGTCGCGCCCGTGAGGTTCGTTAAGATCCTGCCACGGGCCGACAGAAATAATGCCGGTTGGGTTGATGGTTTTGTGGCTGCGGAAATAGTGGTGGCGAATATGGTCGAAATTGACCGTTTCCGCGATACCCGGTATTTGATAAATATCGCGCAAAAAGCCGTACAGATTCAGGTAGTCGCTGATACGGTGCTTGTCGCACTTGAAGTGCGTCACGTATACCGGATCGAAGCGCACTAATGTCGTCCACAGCCGGATGTCAGCTTCCGTTAACCTGGCGCCGGTCAGATAGCGATGTTGCCCCAGAATTTGCTCCAGGCGCGCCAGCGAGTCAAAGACGTGGGTCACGGCGTCATCATAAGCCTGTTGGCTGGTGGCGAAACCGGCTTTATAAACGCCGTTGTTCACATTGTCATAAATCCAGCTGTTCAGCGCGTCTATTTCAGGGCGCAGTTCCGGAGGGTAGTAATCACCTGCTTTTGCACCCAGCGCGTCAAACGCCGTGTTGAACATGCGGATAATTTCCGCCGATTCGTTACTGACGATGGTGTGATTCTTTTTATCCCACAACACTGGCACGGTGACGCGACCGCTGTAATGCGGATCGGCATGCAGGTAGAGCTGGTAGAGAAATTCATGCTGATAGAGCGTATCGCCGGTCGCTGCGGGAAAGCTATCGTCGAACGTCCAGCCGTTTTCCAGCATCAACGGATTGACGACAGATACCGATATAAACGGTTCCAGACCTTTGAGCTTACGTAAAATTAACGTGCGGTGCGCCCAGGGGCAGGCAAGCGATACATACAGATGATAGCGATCTTTTTCAGCGGCAAAACCCCCGTTGCCAGACGGACCCGGTGCGCCATCCGCGGTGAGCCAGTGACGGAAAGCCGATACAGAACGTTGAAATTTCCCGCCGGTAGATTTGGTGTCATACCAGGTATCATGCCAGACGCCGTCAATCAGTTGTCCCATTTTCTCTCTCCTCCGGATAGCAAAAACGAGGAGACTGACTCCTCGTTTTTTGATTTTTAATTATAGTGCGCTTACCACTTTTTATTCAGCACGCGGTCGATGCTGAATGCGCCCGGACCCGTGATAGCCAGCAGCAGGAAGCCGCCGGAGATGCTCAGGTTTTTCATGAACATCAGCGAGTTGACGCCTTCGGCAAAGTTGCTGTGGAACAAGAATGCCGTTAACAGTGTAAAGCCCGCAGTAAACAGTGCAGTCGTACGGGTCAGGAAACCAAACAGGATCGCCAGACCGCCGCCAAACTCAAGCAGAATCACCAGCGGCAACATAAAGCCAGGGACGCCCATCGCTTCCATATACTGTTGGGTACCCGCATATCCGCTGATTTTTCCCCACCCTGCGGTAATAAACAGGATTGGCATCAGAATGCGCGCTACCAGTACACCAACATCTTCTAATTTTTTCATTTTACTCTCCAGGAAACCACTCAGGCTGCTGATTATGTTTTTTATGCTATTACGCGTTAAAGCACGTCGTTGCTGTCGATGGAGGGAATCATAAACGTGGCTAATGACAATTGTTAGCAAGGAAAACTGTCAGTATTTTTCAAAAAATTTGAGTGATGCGAAGAAGAAGGGTATTTAGCCTGATAAGCGAAGCGTTATCAGGCTTGAGATGTGACTACGTTAACCGCGTAAGTGTTGCTGTCGCAGCGTCGACTTAACCAAACGCCAGGCGCTCCAGAGACCGAATCCTCGTTTCGTCCAACGCACCAGTCTGTTGGGGTGACGAAGTGTCCAGATGGCCATCACGCTGCTTCCGACCAGCGCCCATGAACGCAGATTAAGCAGCGTGTTCCAGCCGCGATCGTAAGCACGGGTCGTTTCAAGCCACTCCCGACGGCTGGCAGACAGATCCAGCCTTTGCTGCTGGATCTGACTAAGCAGTAATGCCTTACGCTTTTGGCGTTCGACTTTGCTGCTCATTGGGCATCATCCTCAAGGATTTGTCTGTCGTTCGCCAGTTCGCGTCGTGTGTGGCGCAACAGGGTAGAGCGACGCGCCTTGCGTAACGTCCAGATTCCGCCGATCAGCGCCATCACCAGCAACACCACTGTCGTAGCGATCATGACATTGAGTCGATACTGAGGGTCCACGGCCCAGATGATAAGAATCATCAGGCTCATCAGACCGAAAGCAGCGAAAAGCATGGTGAGACCCAGCATCAGCAACAGCTGGATGAGGTTGGCTTTTTCTTCCTCCAGCTCAACAACCGCCAGTCGCAAACGGGTCTCCACCATCTCAACGAGAATAGTGACAATTCGCTGACCAATACCGAGAACGCTTTTACCCGGTCCTTGTGTTTGATGAGAATCCGCCATCATTAACGACGCGTCAGCAGCACGCCCAGCACGACACCTACTGCAGCGCCGATGCCGACGCCCGTCCACGGATTTTCACGAACATAGTCATCGGCGCGGGCCGCGGCTTCGCGGGTCTGCTTCGCAATGGCGTCTCCGGTTTCCCCCAGACGGTGGCGGCTTTCTTTCAGCGCGCGCTCGGCTTTGCTACGAATCTTACTCAGCTCTTCTTTTGACTTATCGCCAGAGGAACTGAGCACCTCTTCAAGCGTATCGGCCAGGGATTTCAACTCAGCGCGCAGATGTTCCGTAGTGTTATCATTCGACATAGTTTTCTCCAGGTGAGTGAGTAGTGATTGTTACAGATAAATCAGTAGTCGCGAGCTTCCAGCTTTTTCAGCTCTTCCTGAGCTTCGGCAAGCTTATGTTCGCGTTTTGCAATCTTATCCGCATCGCCTTTTTGCTTCGCCTCTGCTAAGTCACGTTGACGTTCAGAAATCTCTTTTTTCTGTTCTGCGATTTTTTTCTTATGGTCAGCACGTAATTGACTGTCGCTACAGTTTGCTCTGACTTCACTGAGGGCTTTATTCAGACCGTTTATGCGGTTCTGGTTGTTGTGCTTCTCGGCATAGCTGATTTCCCGCTGAATATCTTGCTCTTTTTCCTGACAGAGGGGGTTGGCGTAGCTGCCTGCACTGAGCGTGAAAAGGGTTATAGCTAAAGCAATGCGGTATTTCATTCTTGAACCTTCCATTGTGATTCGTACCCATTCTTCGGGCGCGATGATCCAAATAATAAAGCAGCGGGTGATGTGCCCGCTCACTTAATCATAGCCAGTAAACAGCGAAATCACCAAAGTGAGTGATATGATTCGGATTGTTTGAAATTATCCGAAGCGAAGCGGGGTATCTCGTAAACGGGAAATCCACTGCACCGCTGGGTTTTGGCCATCTTGTTGGGCAATGATGTAACCACGGGGCAACGTTCTGACTAACACCGCCCTGGCTGCTGCACTTTGGGCGTGGGAGTCGAATGTGATCAGTAAGGTGTCGTTATGCGGGGTGATGCTTTTGAAACGAATGCCATTGGCGTCCAGATGATGCCAGATTGAAAAACCATCCGGCATGCTGGTGCCTTGATTAATCGCGCGGATAGCCAGCGTCGACTCTTGTTGACGAATCGCCGACCACACCAGAATCAGTACGGTCAGCAGCACCAAAAATGACGTTGTCCAGCCCAGTTGTCGAAGCGTCAGGCGTGGTTTCAGCATCACTTACCCTCGATTACCGTATTTCTTTTTCCACAGCACCACCAGCGAACCTCCCAGCCCAAACACCAGCAGGACTACGGGAAGTAACATCAAGCACGACATCAGCTGATCTTCGTACTTCAGGAAGACGGGCGTCTTACCCAGCATGTAGCCCAGGGTGGTCAGAATAAGCACCCACAATAAGCCGCTCATCCAGTTGAAGAACTGAAAACGTGCATTATTGAGGCCAGATAAACCAGCGATAGTAGGCAGTAATGTGCGCACAAAGGCGATAAAACGGCCGATCAATAATGCCGATAAGCCATGCTTGTGGAAAAGGTGGTGCGCGCGTTGGTGATAGTGCGCAGGTAAATGAGACAGCCAGTTCTGTACGATTCGGGTGTTGCCTAACCATCGACCCTGTATATAACTGACCCAGCAGCCTAAGCTGGCTGCGGTAGTAAGTAACAGAATCGTTTGTGGGAATCCCATGGCGCCTTTTGCAATAAGTACGCCGACCAAAACCAACAGGCTGTCGCCAGGTAAAAAGGCAGCAGGAAGCAACCCGTTTTCCAGGAACAAAATCATAAATAAGACTAAATAAAGCATGCCAATCATGGAAGGATTGGCCAGTGTTTCAAAGTCCTGAGCCCAGAGGGCATGCAGCAATTGGGTCAAAAGTTCCATTCAGTATTCCTGGAGAATCGGTTATCGTCATGCCGGTTTTCTGGAGTTTGCAACATTGCGACATTCTTCGTTTTTTCGTATGGGTCGCTGTAGGGTGCAACATCACGGCTTGCACAATTCCCTGTTAAGTTTTGAAGTGAGCAAGCACTAACACACATAATTTAAAAAACATCTAAGTGTAACAAAGGTCAACGTAGTCCGTTATAGAAATTGCCGCCGATACACGCTGATTTTGCTTATCGCAAAGGAGGGTGGCGAGAGGATTTACACAGGCTGACACTTTATACCTTACGCTTACTGAATAATCGCTGACAGGCGCATCATCGCGCCTGCCGACGTTAGAGTGTTTATTTTGTGGCGTTGGCCGCAGTATCAAGATGAACGACCGGATTTTCCGCAAAAAGATAACGGTCGGCGTTGAACTCAAAATCGTCGCTGGTTTCATTGAATAGCATCTGTTTTGTATTCTCAAGATGCTGCCACATTGCCAGTTTGGCCGCGTGGGGATCTTTGCGAATCAGCGCTTTCAGGATCTGATCATGGTCGTCGCACCAGTTATCCACCGTGCGGAGATCGATATGATCGTGAAGTTTCTTCCAGTACGGGTTATGCACGCGCTGAGTCCACATTTTCTCAACAATGGCGGCCAGGGCGGTATTTTGTGTGGCCAGTGCGACCTGTACATGAAACTGGAGATCCCATTCGGAGTCACGGAAACATTTTTCGTTACGCGCATTTTCCTGAATTTGCATCAACTTCATGATGTCTTGTTTAGTCACCTGGGTAGCAGCAAATTCGGCAATATTACTTTCGATGAGTTGTCGAGCCTGGAGTAGCTCAAACGGACCATAGCTGGCGAACTCAAGGTTTTCGTCTGGCGCAACATAGTGCCTTGGCTGGTTTGAAATGACGTGAATACCGGAACCTTTACGCACTTCAACATAGCCTTCAACTTCCAGCATGATGATGGCTTCACGAACCACAGTGCGGCTGACATTCTTTTCATCGGCAATAAATCGCTCTGCAGGCAGTTTTTCGCCCACGTGATAAGCGCCTTTTTCGATACGCTCTTTAAGGTCAGCAGCTAATTGTTGATACAAACGTCGTGGTTCGGTGATTTCCATATGCGCTCCAGGCATGATACGGCAGACAACATTTGTTATACCACTTTTACGAGCCTGGCTCTACTTGTACCGATGAAAAAGCCGCCTGTTTCCAGGCGGCTTTGGCGGTAATTCATGACTGAATGCGTCAGGTCAATTTTGTGGAGCAGGTTCGTTGAGCGATTCGCCTGAAGGCGTATCATTCGCTGGTTTGTTTTGCAGTACGGTCCAGATGACCAGAGCGCCCAGCAGGTCGAATACAGCCAGCACGGCAAACAGCGGGCTAAAACCAATGGTGTCGGCCAGTGCGCCAACCACCAGCGCAAACAGCGTACTCGCCATCCAGGCGGACATCCCGGTCAGGCCATTTGCTGTCGCCACTTCGTTACGACCAAAGACATCGGAAGAGAGCGTAATCAGTGCGCCGGAAAGCGCCTGGTGAGCAAAGCCGCCAACGCAAAGCAGCGCGATCGCGATATAAGGGCTGGTAAACAGGCCGATCATGCCCGGACCAATCATCAGAAATGCCCCCATAGTGACGACCATTTTACGGGAAACGATCAGATTCACGCCAAACCAGCGTTGGAACAGCGGCGGCAGATAACCCCCAACGATACAGCCCAGGTCGGCAAACAGCATTGGCATCCAGGCGAACATGGCGATCTCTTTCAGGTTAAAGCCGTAAACTTTAAACATGAACAGCGGAATCCATGCGTTGAAGGTACCCCACGCCGGTTCTGCGAGAAAACGCGGCAGTGCAATACCCCAGAACTGGCGGTTACGCAGGATCTGGCCAACGGACATTTTCTTCGCCGCCCCTACCTGGTGCTGTGCTTCCTGACCATTAATGATGTAGTCGCGTTCTTCGTCAGACAGTTTTTTCTGATCGCGAGGGTGTTTGTAAAAAACCAGCCATGACATCGCCCAAATAAAGCTCAGCGCGCCGGAGATAATGAACGCCATTTGCCAGCTGTGCATGACGATCGCCCAGACCACCAACGGTGGCGCTATCATCGCGCCAATTGAGGAACCGACGTTGAAATATCCCACGGCAATGGAACGTTCTTTTGCCGGGAACCATTCAGAACTGGCTTTCAGGCCGGCCGGGATCATCGCCGCTTCAGCGGCGCCGACGGCACCACGGGCCAGGGCCAGACCGCCCCAGCTTCCTGCCAGCGCAGTCGCACCGCAGAAAATAGCCCACAGTACGGCGAACATCGCGTAGCCCACTTTCGTACCGAGTATATCCAGTACGTAGCCCGCGACAGGTTGCATTACGGTATAAGCAGCAGAATAGGCTGCGATGATATAGGAGTACTGTTGGGTGGAGATGTGCAACTCTTCCATCAGCGTTGGCGCCGCGGCGGCGACCGTGTTACGTGTCAGGTAACCCAGCACGGTGCCTAATGTCACCAGTGCGATCATGTACCAACGTAATCCTTTAATTTTACGCATGTAAAACCTCATCGTTTTGTTATTTCCGCAAGGGATGCGGCTATCTTCCTGCTCGGGGCGGAAGATGTTCTTTAACGAAAGGGGGTAACCGTAAAATGAGATACTCCCCGAACTTTGCCATGTAAGTCATCGTGCTAATTCGGTTTCCGTACCGGTTAATTTGATGGCGAACCATCAAAATTTTTATATTAAGTCGGCTTATATATCGCGACGGCAAGAAGATAACTTGTCATACAGCTTTAAAAGGTGAGTGACATCACAAAAGTATGAATCTTAGTAGGGACATTATTTTGATTCCGCCAGGCCAGTCGTGGTGCGGTGTGGAGGGCAGTTTGCTCCGTTGCGGGGAATTTAATTGTTTAGGTTTATTGATCTATCTCACGAAAATATCTTCAGCGCCGGTAAATTGGTGTGATAACTTTGCAGCATCTAAACATAAGCAATCTGACGCACTCGTTGAGAGGAAGACGATAAATGACTCCGTTTATGACTGAAGATTTTCTGCTGGACACCGAATTTGCCCGACGTCTGTACCATGATTACGCGAAAGACCAGCCCATCTTCGACTACCACTGCCATCTGCCGCCGCAGCAAATCGCTGAAAACCACCGTTTTAACAACCTGTATGACATCTGGCTAAAAGGCGATCACTACAAGTGGCGTGCTATGCGTACCAACGGCGTCGCTGAACGCCTGTGTACCGGCGACGCCTCCGATCGTGAGAAGTTTGATGCCTGGGCGGCGACCGTTCCGCATACTATCGGCAACCCGTTATACCACTGGACGCACCTCGAGCTGCGTCGTCCGTTTGGCATCACTGGCAAACTGCTTTCTCCGTCTACCGCTAACGAAATCTGGAACCAGTGCAACGAACTGCTGGCGCAGGATCAATTTTCCGCGCGCGGCATCATGCAGCAGATGAACGTGAAAATGGTCGGTACCACCGATGACCCGATCGACACTCTGGAGCACCATGCAACGGTTGCGAAAGACAGGACCTTCTCCATCAAAGTGCTGCCGAGCTGGCGTCCGGATAAAGCCTTCAACATTGAGCAGGCCACTTTTAACGATTACATGGCGAAGCTGGGTGAAGTCTCCGATACTGATATTCGTTGTTTCACTGACCTGCAAACCGCACTGACCAAACGCCTGGATCACTTCGCTGCACACGGTTGTAAAGTCTCCGACCACGCGCTGGACGTCGTGATGTTCGCTGACGCGAGCGAAGCGGAGCTGGACAGCATCCTGGCACGTCGCCTGGCCGGTGAAACCCTGAGCGAGCACGAAGTGGCGCAGTTTAAAACGGCCGTACTGGTGTTCCTCGGTGCAGAATACGCACGTCGCGAGTGGGTACAGCAGTACCACATTGGCGCGCTGCGTAATAACAACCAGCGTCAGTTCAAACTGTTGGGCGCAGATGTCGGTTTTGACTCCATCAATGACCGTCCGATGGCGGAAGAACTTTCTAAGCTGCTGAGCAAACAGAACGAGCAGAACCTGCTGCCGAAAACCATCCTCTACTGTCTGAACCCGCGCGATAACGAAGTGCTGGGCACGATGATCGGTAACTTCCAGGGCGAAGGAATGCCGGGCAAAATGCAGTTCGGTTCCGGCTGGTGGTTCAACGACCAGAAAGACGGCATGGAACGTCAGATGACCCAACTGGCGCAGCTTGGCCTGTTGAGCCGCTTTGTCGGCATGCTGACCGACAGCCGCAGCTTCCTGTCTTACACCCGTCACGAATATTTCCGTCGCATCCTCTGCCAGATGATTGGCCGCTGGGTAGCGGCTGGCGAAGCGCCGGCGGATATCCAACTGTTGGGTGAGATGGTGCGCAATATTTGCTTTAACAATGCACGTGACTACTTCGCTATTGAACTGAACTAAGGTCTGGGGTTGATATGCAATACATCAGGATCCATTCGCTGGATAACGTTGCTGTTGCCCTGGCCGATTTGGCGCAGGGTACAGAAGTCAACATTGATAACCACATCGTGACGCTTTGCCAGGACATTGCCCGCGGCCATAAATTTGCGTTAAGCCGGATCGCAAAAGGCGAAAACGTTATTAAATATGGTCTGCCGATCGGTCATGCGCTGGCGGACATTGCGGTGGGGGAGCATATTCACGCCCACAATACCCGTACTAATCTGAGCGATCTGGACGAGTATCGCTATCAACCCGATTTTCAGGCCGAAGAAGCGCAGCCTGCCGATCGCGATGTGCAGGTCTATCGCCGCGCAAACGGCGAGGTGGGGGTGCGCAACGAATTGTGGATTTTACCGACAGTCGGCTGCGTGAACGGTATTGCACGCCAGATGCAGACTCGTTTCCTGAAGGAGACCAACGACGCCGAAGGTACTGACGGTGTGTTCCTCTTTAGCCATACCTATGGCTGTTCTCAGTTGGGTGACGATCACATCAATACCCGCACTATGCTGCAAAATATGGTGCGTCATCCGAATGCCGGAGCGGTGCTGGTGATTGGTCTGGGGTGTGAAAACAACCAGGTGGATGCCTTCCGCGAAACGCTGGGCGAGTTTGATGCCGATCGCGTTCACTTTATGATCTGCCAGCAGCAGGATGATGAGGTGGAAGCGGGCATTGAGCATCTCCATCAGTTGTATAACGTGATGCGCCACGACAAGCGCGAACCGGGCAAACTGAGCGAACTGAAGTTCGGTCTGGAGTGCGGTGGTTCAGATGGTCTGTCGGGTATCACGGCCAACCCGATGTTAGGACGCTTTTCCGATTACGTGATTGCCAATGGCGGCACGACCGTATTGACAGAAGTGCCGGAAATGTTTGGCGCGGAGCAATTGCTGATGACGCATTGCCGTGATGAAGAGACGTTTGAAAAACTGGTCACTATGGTCAATGACTTCAAACAGTACTTCATTGCCCATGACCAGCCGATTTACGAGAATCCTTCGCCGGGCAACAAAGCGGGCGGTATTACTACGCTTGAGGATAAATCGCTGGGCTGCACCCAGAAAGCGGGTTCCAGCCAGGTGATGGACGTTCTGCGCTACGGTGAGCGTCTTAAAACGCCGGGCCTTAATCTGCTGAGTGCTCCGGGTAATGATGCGGTTGCTACCAGTGCGCTGGCGGGGGCGGGTTGCCACATGGTGCTGTTCAGTACTGGTCGCGGCACGCCATACGGCGGTTTTGTTCCGACAGTGAAAATCGCCACAAACAGCGAACTGGCGGCGAAGAAAAAGCACTGGATCGATTTCGATGCAGGGCAACTGATCCACGGCAAAGCGATGCCGCAACTGCTCGATGAGTTCGTCGATACGATCGTTGATTTTGCCAACGGTAAGCAGACCTGCAATGAGCGTAATGACTTCCGGGAACTGGCGATCTTCAAAAGCGGCGTGACGTTATAAAACGATAGCTTTAAAATTGAAACGGCGTTTCATATAATGAGGCGCCGTTTCTTTTTGCCTGTCTACAGGAACTATCATGACCGCGTATTGGTTGGCTCAGGGCGTTGGGGTCATCGCCTTTCTGATTGGTATTACCACTTTTTTCAACCGCGACGAGCGCCGTTTCAAACTTCAGCTTGCCGTCTATAGCGCCACTATTGGTGTGCATTTCTTTTTGATGGGAGCCATCCCTGCCGGGATGAGCGCAGAACTTAACACCGTACGTACACTCATTTCGATGTATACCCGGCGACTTTGGGTGATGACCGTTTTCATCCTGCTCACGCTGGTTCTTGGTCTGGCGAAACTACAACATGCGATGGAACTGTTGCCTATTGCGGGTACGCTTGCCAGTACCTGGGCGCTGTTTCGCTGCAAAGGGTTAACCGTGCGTTGCGTGATGTGGTGTGCCACAGCCTGCTGGGTCATTCATAACTTCTGGTTGGGATCGATTGGCGGTACGCTTATTGAGGGCAGCTTTTTGGTTTTCAATGGTCTCAATATCATCCGCTTCAGACGCATGCAAAAACGCGGTATTGATCCTTTCAGGATGGAGAATGCGGCGTCGCAGAAAACCCCCTCCGCACGTTGACGGAGGGGGAACAGATTAACCGCGCAGTGCGTTGTTCGCCAGACGTTCGTCTTCAGCCTGGCAGGCTGCTGCGGTGAACAGGACGTCAGTCGACGAGTTCAGCGCCGTTTCGCAGGAGTCCTGCAGTACGCCGATGATGAAGCCGACAGCGACCACTTGCATGGCAATATCGTTAGGGATACCGAACATATTACACGCCAGCGGGATCAGCAGCAGAGAGCCACCCGCCACACCAGATGCACCACATGCACACAGAGAAGCAACCACGCTCAGTAACAGCGCAGTCGGGAGATCCACCGGAACGCCCAGTGTGTGAACCGCAGCCAATGTCAGGACGGTAATGGTGATTGCTGCCCCAGCCATATTGATGGTCGCGCCTAGCGGGATAGAGACAGAGTAGGTATCTCTGTCCAGGTTCAGCTTTTCGCACAACGCCATGTTTACCGGGATATTGGCGGCAGAACTGCGGGTAAAGAAGGCATAGATGCCGCTTTCGCGCAGGCAGGCCATGACCAGCGGATATGGGTTACGGCGAATCTTCCAGAATACCAGCAGCGGGTTAATGACCAGCGCGACCAGCAACATGCAGCCAATCAGCACGACCAGCAGTTGAGCGTAGCCCCAGAGCGTCGCAAAACCGGTCGTGGCAAGCGTGGACGATACCAGACCAAAGATACCGATAGGGGCGAAACGGATAACCAGTTTCACCATGAAAGTCACGGCGTTCGCCATGTCATTAACGAGATTTTTTGTCGTCTCATTACCGTGGCGAAACGCAAAGCCCAAACCCACGGCCCAGACCAGAATACCAATGTAGTTAGCATTGAGCAGGGCATCAATAGGGTTGGTAACCATGCTCATCAGCAGGCCGCGTAACACTTCTACAATTCCAGAGGGCGGTACGATATCGCCTGCGCCAGTGGTTAAATGCAGCGTTGATGGAAATGCAAAACTGAACACGACCGCTGCCAGGGCAGCAGAAAATGTTCCCAGCAAGTACAGGAACAGAATCGGACGGATATTGGTTTTCTGACCTTGTTGATGATTGGCAATAGACGCCATAACCAGCGTTAGCACCAGTACAGGAGCTACGGCCTTCAGGGCGCCAACAAACAGCGTTCCCAGCAGGCCCGACGCTTCTGCAGCAGGTTTAGACACCAGCGCCAGCAAAACGCCGAGCACCAAACCTATGAGGATTTGTTTTACGAGACTACCTTGCGACAGGCGCACGAGCAGGCCTGAAGTTGATGACTTCATGGAGATTTCCTTAAGTGATATTGCGTCCACCCTGGAACGTACTCTTTGTTACGTTTATGCCCGGATGTAATAAATGTTTGCCTGTGTGAGTATAAGGAAAGATGCGTTCTGGGGAAGCGTAAAATGCTGAAATTTACGTGCTGCATCATATTTTTTAACTATTTGTTTACGCATTGCCAGGGGGCGCTACGTTTACCGGCCTGCGAAACACGTATTTGTTGGCCCGACAGGCATGCTGCCGGGCCTGGGGAGATTACTGCGCTTGCTGTTTCTTATCGTTTTGATGGTTTACCCATGCGTTAACGAGCAGCGTCACGGTCAGGATCCCAAACACCACACCTAACGAGATGGCGATAGGAATATGATAGAAGTCGACAATCAGCATCTTAATACCAATGAACACGAGGATGACCGACAAACCATATTTGAGCATTGAGAAGCGCTCCGCGACCCCTGCCAGCAGGAAGTACATCGCACGCAGACCCAGAATAGCGAACAGGTTAGAGGTCAGCACAATGAACGGATCGGTCGTGACGGCAAAGATAGCCGGGATACTGTCGACGGCGAAAATGACGTCGCTCAGTTCAACCAGAATCAGCACCAGCATCAGCGGTGTCACGAACAACAGGCCGTTCTTACGCACGAAGAAATGTTCATTCTCGATAGTATCGGTCATGCGCAGATGCCCACGCAGCCAGCGGACCACCGGTCTGTCGCCGATGCCGGACGCATCTTCTTTCGCCAGCGCCATTTTTACACCGGTAAACAGCAGGAAGGCGCCGAACACATACAGCAACCACTCGAACTGTGTGATCAGCCAGCTTCCGGCAAAGATCATGATGGTACGCAGCACGATCGCACCCAGTACGCCATAGACCAGCACCCGACGCTGCAACGCAGGTGGGACAGAGAAGTAGCTGAACAGCATCAGCCAGACAAAGACGTTATCCACCGCCAGCGATTTTTCGATCAAATAACCGGTCAGAAACGCCAGCGCTTGCGGATCGGCAACCGCACGTCCCTGCGTTTGAACCAGATACCACCAGAATACAGCGTTAAACAATAATGAGAGTGTTACCCAGACCAGGGACCAGATCGCCGCCTGCTTCATCGACATCGTGTGTGCGCCACGACGCCCCTGAAGCAGAAGATCAATAGCCAGCATAATCACCACAACGACAGTGAATCCGCCCCATAACAACGGTGTGCCGACAGTATTCATAAAATTTCCTTACACATAAAAAAACGGCCAACGTCAGAAGACGCCAGCCGTTGCTTTTTATATGCATAGACCTCGCCTTCCGGCAAGGTCTCACTTACAACAAAACAGGAATACGACGACGCATTCCTGTTTTGTTGCCCGGTGACCGGATGTGGTTTTTCACACATCGTAATGACGATCCACCGGCAATGAAGTTACTCCCCTTTGCAGGTTACAAAATATGACAGGCCATGCTGTCAGTCAATGGCCTGTTACATCTGTTTTACATTGATTTACGCAATGGCTGCCGGGTTTTGATTATCCGCCGGGAATACCACTCCCGTCTGGCGACGAATTTCCGTTTGCAGTTTCGCGGTCATGCGGCTGACTTCCAGAGCGGGATGGTTCACCTCATGCGTTTCAATCAAATGCGCAAAGGTCTCTGCTTCATAGAGCATAGTATTAATATGCTGAGGCACCGTAAGATCCTGCGTTTTGCCGCCGCGTGGGATAAAGCAGACTTTCTGACACTCGGCGATTTTCTCAATCACCAGAGAACCGGCTTCCCCCTGAATTTCGCTGGCCAGTACAGAGTCGCTGACCTTAGAGTGCTGCAAGGTCACGCTGAAATCACCGTAATTCAGCACCACGACGCCGTGGGCATCAACGCCGCTTTCCAGCAGGCTGGCAGAAGCCTGCACGCCCTGAGGTTCGCCCCAGAGGGCGACGGCAGACGCCAGGCAATAAAAGCCGATATCCATGATCGAGCCATTTGAAAACGCCGGATTAAAGGTGTTGGGGTTTTCACCGTCCAGATAACGCTGGTAACGCGAGGAGTACTGGCAGTAATTGATAAACGCCTTACGTATTTTCCCCACCTTCGGCAAGGCTTGTTGCAACAGCTGGAAATTGGGCAGGCTGGCCGTTTTAAAGGCTTCAAAGAGCACGACCTGATTTTCGCGGGCGCAGGCGATAGCCGCTTCAACCTCAGCCAGATTCGATGCCAGCGGCTTCTCGCAGATCACATGTTTTTGGTGGCTGAGAAAGAGCCGGGTCTGGGGAAAATGCAGTGAGTTTGGGCTGGCAATATAGACCGCGTCAATCGCCTCGCTTTGCGCCATGGCGTCCAGCGAGGTAAACAGATGTTCGACGGGATAGTCGTTAGCGAAAGCTTGTGCCTGCTCGAGGCTGCGGGAATAGACTGCGGTTAACTTATATTTGCCGGTTTCATGAGCGGCATCGACAAACTGGCGGGTGATCCAGTTTGTGCCAATAACAGCGAAACGTATCATAAACGCCTTCAGGCTCCATAAAGGGATTCTTGCGCCAATGTATCACGCCTTTATGGCAAAGCCAGTGCGCGATTACGCAGTTTCCTTTAACGAAAGCTGCGTCAGCCACAGGCGGGTATCAAACTCAAGCTGGTGATACTGCGGCTCCATATAACAACACAACTGGTAGAACGCTTTGTTGTGCTCTTTCTCTTTGAGATGCGCCAGTTCATGGACGACGATCATCCTCAGGAACGGCTCCGGCGCGTTGCGAAAAACCGTGGCGACGCGGATCTCCGCTTTTGCTTTCAGCTTACCGCCCTGGACGCGTGAAACGGCGGTATGCAGGCCGAGAGCGTTATTCAGGACGTGGATCTTATTGTCATACATCACTTTATTGATCGGCGGCGCATTACGCAGAAACTGATTTTTCAGATCCTGGGTGTACTGCCAGAGCGCTTTGTCGGTCGCGAAGTTGTGTGTGCCTAGATACCGTTTTTCAAGAACGCTGCCCAGCCGCTCTTCGGCAATTAAAGTGCGTACCTGGGAAAGCAAGTTCTCCGGATAGCCCTGCAGATAACTAAGATTACTCATCAACACTCCATACACTTCATCCTTCAAGCTGCCTGTGCGTTGGCTGCGTTCGTTCACCCCAGTTACTTACTTATGTAAGCTCCTGGGGATTCTCTCTCTTGCCAACTTCATGCAACTTGAATGATTTTGTATATAAAAAAGGTATACTCACGCACCCTTTTCAGGGATAACGCCGAAATTTTACCACTCAGGAGGGCCGATGAGCCACTTAGACAACGGTTTCCGTTCACTGACACTTAAACGTTTCCCGGAGACGGACGACGTTAACCCGCTGCTGGCGTGGGAAGCGGCGGATGAATATCTGCTGCAGCAGTTGGACGATACGGTGATTAGCGGCCCGGTTCTGATCCTGAATGATACCTTCGGTGCATTGGGTTGCGCGCTGGCCGAACATACTCCTTACAGCATCGGTGATTCTTATCTGAGCGAACTCGCCACGCGCGAAAACCTGCGCCATAACGACATCGCCGAATCCAGCGTCAAATTTCTCGACAGCACGGCGGACTATCCGCCAGCACCGGGTGTGGTGCTGATCAAAGTGCCTAAAACGCTGGCCCTGCTTGAGCAGCAACTGCGCGCGTTGCGCAAGGTCGTGACGCCGCAAACCCGTATTATCGCCGGGGCGAAAGCGCGTGATATTCACACTTCCACGTTGGACCTTTTTGAGAAGGTACTCGGTCCAGCCACCACCACCCTGGCGTGGAAAAAAGCGCGGTTGATCAACTGTACCTTCAGCGAACCTGCGCTTGCCGAGACGCCGCAGACGCTGAGCTGGAAGCTTGAAGGCACCGACTGGACGATTCACAACCATGCGAATGTCTTTTCACGTACCGGTCTGGATATTGGCGCCCGTTTCTTTATTGAGCATCTGCCCGACAATCTGGAAGGGGAGATCGTGGATCTCGGATGCGGCAACGGGGTGATTGGTCTGACGTTGCTGGAGAAGAATCCACAGGCGAGCGTGGTGTTTGTTGATGAATCGCCGATGGCCGTAGCGTCCAGCCGTCTGAACGTGGAAACCAACATGCCGGAAGCGTTGGATCGCTGCGAATTTATGATTAATAACGCGCTCTCTGGCGTAGAGCCATTCCGCTTTAACGCGGTGCTGTGCAACCCGCCGTTCCATCAGAAGCATGCGCTGACCGATAACATCGCCTGGGAGATGTTCCATCACGCGCGTCGTTGTCTGAAGATCAACGGCGAGCTGTATATTGTGGCGAACCGTCACCTGGATTACTTCCACAAGCTGAAGAAGATTTTTGGTAACTGCGCCACTATCGCGACCAACAATAAATTTGTGGTGCTCAAAGCGGTGAAGCTGGGACGTCGCCGCTAAACGTGTATGCCCGATAAGCGCAGCGCCATCGGGCAACAGGTTATATCGCCAGCGCTAAACGGGTGCCCTGGGCAATGGCTCTGCGGGCATCCAGTTCCATTGCCACATCGCATCCGCCAATCAAATGCACCACTTTGCCTGCCGCATGCAACGGATCGGCCAGATCGCGTTTCGGCTCCTGCCCGGCGCAAATGACCACGTTGTCCACGGCCAGGAGTTGCGGCTCGCCGTTGAGCAACACGTGTAACCCTTCATCGTCGATCTTCTGATAGCTGACCGCCGGGATCATTTTTACCCCGCGAGAGAGCAGGGTCGCGCGGTGGATCCACCCCGTTGTTTTCCCCAGACCCTGGCCGGGCTTACTGGCCTTGCGTTGCAGCATCACAATATGTCGCGGACTGCGTGATAAATGCGGGCCTTCCGGGCGCAGGCCGCCCGCTTGTTGCAGGCTGGTGTCGATACCCCACTCCACGCAAAACTCGGCAATATTCTGGCTGGTGGGGTCGCCTGGTTGGCTAAGGTACATGGCGGTATCAAAACCGATCCCGCCGCAACCAATAATGGCGACGCGCTTGCCGACCGGGGCTTTGTCGCGCAAGACGTCAAGATAAGTCAGCACTTTCGGATGATCGATCCCGGCGATCGGTGGCATGCGCGGTTCGATTCCGCTGGCGAGGATCACTTCATCAAAGGACTGAAGGCAGTCAGCGCTTACGAAATGATTCAGTTTCAGCGTGACGCCCGTGACGTCGATCATCCGGCGGTAATAGCGCAGCGTTTCATAAAATTCTTCTTTGCCGGGGATCTGTTTGGCGATGTTGAATTGCCCGCCGATCTCGGCGTTGGCATCAAACAGGGTGACATGATGACCGCGCGCGGCGGCGTTGATCGCAAAAGCAAGACCGGCAGGCCCGGCACCGACTACGGCCAGATTTTTCTTCACCACAGCTGGCAAGATAGGCATCTTCGTTTCGTGGCAGGCGCGTGGGTTTACCAGGCATGACGTGACTTTGCCAACGAAGATCTGATCCAGGCACGCCTGGTTACAACCAATGCAGGTGTTGATCTCATCGGCACGTCCGGACTGCGCTTTTGAAAGCAGTTCGGCATCGGCGAGGAACGGACGCGCCATCGACACCATATCGGCATCGCCACGGGCCAGAATATCGTCGGCCACCTGCGGATCGTTGATGCGGTTGGTGGTGACCAGTGGGATTGTCACATGGCCTTTCAGCTTGCGGGTTACCCAGCTAAACGCACCGCGCGGGACCGGTGTGGCGATAGTGGGGATGCGGGCTTCATGCCAGCCGATGCCCGTGTTAATGAGCGTTGCGCCTGCGGCTTCTATGGCCTGCGCCAGCTGTACGGTTTCCTCAAAGGTGCCGCCGTTTTCCACCAAATCCAGCATCGACAGGCGATAGATAATGATGAAATCGTTGCCGACGCGTTGGCGTACTGCCCGCACAACTTCTACGGCAAAACGCATACGGTTAGCATAGTCGCCGCCCCATTGATCCTGGCGTTGGTTGGTGCGTAGGGTGAGAAATTCGTTAATCAGATACCCTTCAGAACCCATCACCTCGACGCCATCGTATCCCGCTTCGCGTGCCAGTTGGGCGCAGCGCGCGAAGTCGTCAATCAGTTGCAGGATCTCGTCATGCTTAAGCTCATGAGGCGTAAAGCGGTTAATTGGCGCCTGTAGCGCAGAGGGCGCTACCAGATGCGGTTGGTAGCTGTAGCGCCCGGTGTGCAGGATCTGAAGGGCGATTTTTCCCCCTTCATCATGAACGGCATCGGTGATTACGCGATGGTGCGGCAATTGCCTTGCGTCATTCAGCGTTGCGCCGCCTTCCATTCCCACGCCAGAGAGCGCAGGGGCGATCCCGCCGCTGACAATCAGCGCGACGCCATGCTTTGCACGCTCGGCGTAGAAGGCCGCCAGACGTTCTGCACCGTCGGGATACTCCTCAAGGCCGGTATGCATTGAACCCATTAGCACGCGGTTTTTAAGCTGGGTGAAACCCAGGTCTAGTGGGGCGAACAGCGACGGATAGCTCATAAGGGTGTCCAGTATGTAAAATTATTGTTATGTGGTCGGATGAGTTCTAATTTAGCTGTCGGCGCGCAAAAGGGAAAAGAGGAATGTAATGATTGTGATGGGATTCAAAAAAGAAGCTCCCCCCGAAGGGAGAGCAAACCGGAGATGGTGCTTTTTTAGTGTTATGTCGTTACTGAATGTTTGAAGCAGGGGCGGCTTCGATTTCTTGCTCTTCTTTGGTTAACCCTTTTATGTACCTGCTGTATTTCCACCAGGCAAAGCCGAGGAAGATAACAATGCCACCCACGTTATAAAAAATAATGGTCATGATATTCCCGCCGGTCGGGAATGTAGAGGCGATAAATCCGACGGTAAATAGCGCAATCAGCATGGAAACCACAATAATACCGGTGCGTTGTGACCCCATGCGGAAGTCGCGCGGTAAATGATCCAGTTTTGCCCGCAAATTTAGATAAGCCAGCATAATAAACAGCGGAGGCAGCATGGAGGCTGCGGCCGTCATATTAATGATGGTGTTCATCAGATCCTGAACGGTATTGGAGCCGAGCATCGGGATAATCATCAGTGGAATAACGATCAGATACTGAATCCAGGCGGCGCGCGCCGGTACGCCGTTTTCATTCAGCTCAACGGTTTTCTTGCCGAAAATACCTTCCGGGATCTCAGAGAAGAAAATTTTCACTGGCGTTGCGGTCCACATCAGCAAAGAACCGAACATCGCGGTAAAGGAGACCAGACCAACAAAACGATTAACGATGAGCTCCGGCAGACCGAAATAAGCGGCCAGGCCGTGGAATACCTGCACAGAGCCGCCGGTAAATTTCAGCTCTTTGCTGCTGACAAAGACGTTAATCAGTACCGAGGAAATGGAATACAGTACGCCAATAAAGATCCCGGCAATGATGATCACTTTGACAAACGATTTCGAACCGCCTTTGACGTCGTTAACGTAAACGGCAACGGATTCTGCGCCGCCTGCCGCCATGAAGATCCAGGTGGTAATACCGAGGAATGCCCAGTTGAAATTCGGGATCATCGCATCAACGGTAATCGGATCGGCAGGCTGGACGCCGCCAACCAGCGCGGTGCCCGCCAGTAAAATGTAAGACAGGGTGAGCAGCAGCATCAGCGTGGAGGTGACTGACGTGATGGGCCCCAGCATTTTTGCCCCGTTGGTGGAGACCCAGGTCGAGAAGGCGAACAACACCATACTCAGGACGGTGGTCGCCACCGGCGTCAGAATATATTCGTAGCCGAGAAACGCATAAGAGGCATAAGCAATAACGCGCGGCAGTAGCGAAGTGAAAAAGAACAGGTTGACGAACCAGTAGGTGTAGGCGGTAATAAATGCCCAGCGACCGCCCAGCGAACTTTTTACCCACGCATAGACCCCTGCCTCTGAATTTTTATTCAGCGAGACAAATTCCGCGATGATTAAGCAGAAGGGAATAAAATAGAAAATCGTCGCCAGGAAAAACATCGGCGCGGACGCCAGCCCAAGCTCAATATTATTATTGATGACGTTATTGAAACTATAAACAGCAGCAAACGTGAGTGACAGTAAACCGAATTTACCGATTGTATTACGTTTGGTATCAGACATAACACATCTCCGAACATTTGTAGGGTTGGGCGATGCCATTCTGACATCGCCCGTTTTTTTATTTGTTATGGAAGTAACCGTCTTCGATGGTTACTCTGAGTACGACTTTCTTGACGGCGTTATTGCAAATAAAGCGGTAAGCCTCATGGTTATCACAAATAACGATTTGACCTTCATGCACTTCAACGGTTTTTCCGCACCCTTTCAGATATTCGCGATCGGTTTCATCACGGTAATATTCAACAATTTGTAATTCATCCTTGGGCGCAAATTCAATTTTTTGCTGTCCCTGTAAATAATAATGCACGTCGAAATAACGGCGATGCCCGGTAAATAGCGCATCGGTCGCTGAATCCGTTTCCACGCGATAACTGAGTGAATCGCCGATGGAATGAGCGACACCGGGTCGAATGTTATCAATATTTTCGATCGCTTCGACGCAGCGCTGCCATTTCCGACCGGAGGCGTAGATCTGTCGGAACTGTTCTAAGTTATCGAGGATTCTCATTTTTCATTCTCGCTGTGCAAATTCGTGGAAAAGAAACCCGTGCCGAAGGCGTGGCAAGCGTAGGTCTGAGCGGTGGTTTCTCCGCCAGATACCGGCAGCAGTGTGAAACCGTAGCGGAAAGGTCTGAACCAGACGCGCCAGCTATCAAGCACTTCGCTTCCCCAGGAGTTAGAACCAAGCCCGAGCACCTGGTGGTCCAGATTCAGCGTGATGTCATCGCGACGCTGTAGCTCATTACAATGCTGTGCGTAATGAATATCCTCTGGTGTGTAGTGCCAGGCGCTAAAGTTGATCGGCTGTTGCGGTACAACCAACAGACCATTGCCGTGACGGTTCGTTAGCGCAGCCCAGCGCACATGCTGACGGTTGCCGTTATTTTGCGGGAAGGGATAGTCCTCGAACATCTCATCCACGGTGGAACGCCAGATGTCGATGATATTGGCCTGCTGGCTGTCGGCGTAGTTTTCACCCGGACCGCGACCATAGTAAGCGACCTGGTCGAGCGCGCCGTTGATGCCTAAAGTGAAACCGATGCACGGAATAATGTGCGGATACTCGCCGTAACGCTCGCCCGAAAGCTCAACGTTTACCTGACCGTCCGCCGCAATGCGCCAGCGATAGGTGCAGCGCATCCCGAAATCAAACACTGGCGGCGCGATGAGGGTATGGCTGGTGATAAGAATTGCGTCGTCAGCCTGTTCAATGGCGAAATCGCGCAGATGCTCCTGCATGATCTGCAGATGGTTTGGCTGCCAGAGACCTTCAAATTCCTGTTTGTGGTTATCAATCATCGGTTTGAAGAAGTTAATCTTCGGCTCGCGGGTGATCAGCTCCTCACCGTTTACCTGCCAGGAGGTGGGTTTTCCGCTCAGTTTTGAGAAGGTCAGCGCGAAGTTAACACCACTAACGGTACAGTGCTGGCGATCTTCTTCCAGGGTCAGAGGACGCGCATTTTTCTGGCTGAACGGCACCGGTGCGGCGGTGCGAGCCTTCAGCGGGAACTGGTAAGTGGCGATGTGATGCCCGGCGTCGCTGTACAGTGTACGAGAATCTTTCGTCACGGTGATATTGAGGAACGCTTCGCGTGCATCCAGCGTCGGCAGGGCGCATGTCACGATTGTGTCACTGTTTGGCGCGATACCGTGCAGTTTGATGCTCTGCGTGGAGAGCGTTTCGCCTTCTGCGCGAACGTCAATGTGCAGGGTGTAATTGTCGAGCGTGGTAAACCACAGCTTGTTTTCCACTCGCAGTTCGCCGCGCGCCAGATCCACCGCGTGAACTTTCACCGGCGCGATGACCTGTTTGTACTCTTTCAGACCTGGCCCCGGTGTTTGATCGGAGTAAATCAGACCATCGAGACAGAAGTTGTAGTTGTTTGGGTAATCGCCGTAATCGCCGCCGAATTTGTACCAGACATTACCGTTGTCATCTTTTGCCTGAATGCCGTGGTCGCACCATTCCCAGACATAGTGACCCTGGATGCAGTCATGCTGGTAAAACACGTTCTGATACTCCGTCAGCCCGCCGGGACCGTTGCCCATTGCGTGGGCGTATTCGCAGATAATGCGCGGCTTGGGATGAGGGTACTCACCAAATTCGTTCATCAGTGGCACACGGGTGTACATGGTGGAGATGATATCGACCACTTCCGCGTCGCGATCTTCTTCGTAATGAATCAGTCGAGTGTCGTCCAACGCTTTGGCGGCGTGGTACATGGCGCGGATATTACAGCCATATCCGGACTCGTTACCGAGTGACCAGATGATGATAGAAGGATGGTTTTTCTGCGCGTGAACGTGACGCACAATGCGCTCGACATACACATGTTCCCACGCGGGATCGTCGGTGATCTGGCTGATATTGCCGACGTTGGCAAATCCATGCGATTCAACATCGGTTTCCGCCATCACAAACAGGCCATAGATATCGCACAGCTCGTAAAAACGGGGATCGTTAGGGTAGTGCGCGGTACGTACCGAGTTGATGTTGTGCTGCTTCATTAACAGCAGATCTTTTTCGACGCGATCCATCCCGACCGCGCGGCCTTTGAGATGATCATTATCGTGACGGTTGACGCCGTGCAGCATCACATAGCGGTTATTGATGTAAAACAGCCCGTCGCGGACTTTAATATCGCGGAACCCGACACGCTGTGGCACCACTTCCAGGATATTACCGTTGACGTCTTTCAGCACCATCACCAGATGGTAGAGATATGGAGACTCGGCGGACCACTGTTGCGGCGCGTTCACGTCAATCGCAAAATCAGCGTGGGTAAGCCCGTCTACTTTTAGCGTCTCGATAGCGCCGGTGTGAACGACGCTCTCACCGTCAAACAGCGTATATTCCAGCGAGGTGAGCGCTGGGGCGCAGGCCAGGTTTTCCAGCGTAATCTGGCAGTTCAGGCTGGCGTCGCGGTAGTTGTCGTGAAAATCGGTACGGACGGTAAAATCCTGAATATGGGTCGCATGTTTGCCGACCAGATAAACGTCGCGGAAGATCCCCGCAGACCACCACATATCCTGATCTTCAATATAGGTGGAGTCCGCCCACTGCATGACCCGTACGCACAGCAGGTTGTCGCCTGTCGTGGCGACGGCGCTAATATCGAACTCTGCGGTCAGACGACTGCCTTTGCTGAATCCAACATAATGACCGTTAACGTAGACCTCGAAATAGGTTTCGACACCGTCAAACTTAATAATCGTCTGCTTGTCTTTCCAGCCTTCGCTAAGGGTAAAAATACGCTGGTATGCGCCAGTGGGGTTATCGCTGGGAACATAAGGCACATCGATCGGGAACGGGAAGCCTTCGTCGGTGTACTGGAGTTTGCCGTGGCCTTCCATCTGCCACATGCCGGGAACCGTAATAGACCCCCAGTTATTCATATACTCAGTGGTAAACGCATCCGGCACTTGCAGCGGATGGTCAAAGAATCGGAAGTTCCACTGACCGCTCAACGGCAGAAAGTAGCTACTGGTTTCGCGAACAAAGGTACGAGCCTGGGCAACGGAATCATAAGAAAAAAAGTACGCACGTGGCGCCAGTCGATTTTCGTGGGTGAGCTGAATGTTTTCCCAGCGATTCATAGTGCCTCCCGGTGGAGAAAAATCGGAACCATGCTTGTAGATGGTGAGTAAGTGTTATTGGAAGTAATTTTAGTAAAAGTTTTACTAAAATATAGCAGTAAAAACGATTAACTTTAACTTGATCACAAAACCAGCGTGTAAGCGGGTGTGGGGTGAATGAAAATGCGCGCCCGGCGGCTGAGCGCCCGGGCGGGAGAAAAGGGGGATTAGTGGGTGGTGCCGCGCAGCTTTAACTTGCTGGGAACGAAGACCAAAAGCGGGAGCGCGCGCCCGTCGCGGGCTTTTTCATACAGCAGGTTGACGCCCTGGCTGCCCATCATTTCAGAATGAATCCGCACGGTGGAAAGCGGAGGAAAGGTAAACCGTGCGGTTGGGATGTCGTTTACGCTGATCAGCGAAATGTCGCGGGGAATCTCCAGTCCACGTTCATGGATGGCACGCAGCACGCCAATGGCGATAGAGTCGGAGGCGACAAACAGCGCGCTGGGGAAATCCTCTTTGGCCAGCATCTGTTTTGCCAGCTTATAACCCGATGAGCTGGAGAAACCGCCGCGCCAGATATCCTCTTCACGGACAACCTTCTTCAGGCGGCCATATTCCACAAATGCCGCTTCGCGGATATCCGCTTTGCCGGGTTCATCTTCTCCGCCAATAAAGCCGATACGATTCATGCCCTGCGCGATGAAAAAGTCGATGATTTCTTTGCTAATTCGTGCCAGATCGATATCAATGGCGTCATATTCACTGCCGGATTCATGAAAGTCGATAAAGCAGATATTGTCAGTTAACGCGGTCGCCGCGTCGCGCAGTTCGGTAGACGGTTTACCGACGATCAAAATGCCGGTGATGTTCCTGATTTCTGGCAATCCGCTGTGCTCATAGCAGTTGGTCAGCTCGATCCCGAGTTTTTCGCATTGCGTTTCAATCCCGTGGCGGATCGCGAGATAGTAAGGATCGTTGATCTCCAGCTCTTGCTGATAGCTGTAGATCGCCAGAATATGCTGCAGACTCACCGTGGCGGACTGGCTCTTACGGGCACTGCTGGTTTTGTACTCCAGCTTCTCCGCAGCCTCCAGAATGCGATGTTTGGTCTCTTCTTTGACATTCAGCGTGGGGTCATCGTTTAAAACCCGCGACACGGTCGCCAGGGATACGCCAGCTTCGAGTGCAATATCTTTAAGTGTTGCCATAATTACCTTTTTCGACTTTCCCCTGAGTAGCGTTTTCATTGTAAAGGAAGCGCTTATCTATTCATCTGTTTTCAGTAAATAAAGCGTGTTTATTTGACTCTCTCAGGGTAAATCCTCGCTTTCAGAGTGTGATAAGCGTGTCATTTTCCCTTTTTGCAGTGCCGCGAAAGGAAAATGTTTTGCTATGATTTAGTAAATTTTTACTAATGGAGGGAAAATGGATACTGTTGCATTTGAAGAGTTCGCCCGACTGGAAATGCGTGTTGGAAAAATTGTTCAGGTTAAGCGCCATGAAAACGCCGATAAGCTTTATATCGTTCAGGTCGATGTCGGCGGGCGGACGTTGCAAACCGTCACCAGCCTGGTGCCTTACTACAGTGAAGAAGAACTGGTAGGGAAAACGGTGGTGGTGCTGTGTAATCTCGCCAGGGCGAAAATGCGCGGCGAAACCTCGGAGTGCATGTTGCTCTGCGCCGAAACCGACGATGGTAGCGAAAGCGTCCTGTTAACGCCGGAACGCGTGATGCCCGCCGGTGTGCGGATTGTGTGAGTGGTGTGATCAGGCCGGATGGCGAGACTAACGTATCTTACCCGGCCTACGGTGTGGTGCATTCGTAAACCGGGTAAGAACGCCGCCGCCATCCGGCATCTGTCACACTTGCTCCACGCTGACTCGCATTGCTGCCAACGCCTTGCGAGTCGCTTTTAGTACCAGTTCACACTGTTCAATGGTCAGCGTGAGCGGGGGTTCAATACGAATCGTTTTCGCGTTGTTGAGCGTACCGGCAACCAGCACACGCTGGCGGAACATCTCGCTGGCAAAGTTGTAGCCGATCTCGTTATCGACAAACTCAATCGCCATCAGCATCCCTTTCCCGCGCGCTTCCTGAATGAGATCCGGATATTCCCGGCCCAACTGGCGGAAACCGTCCAGCAGGATGTCGCCTTTCTGTTCCGCCTGAGCCGGTAAATTCTGCTCCAGCAGCACGTTGATGGTGGCCAACGCCGCCGCACAGGCCAGCGGGTTACCGCCAAACGTCGTGGTATGCAGGAAGGGGTTGTCGAACAACACCGAGAACACTTCTTCGGTTGCGATAGTGGCGCCAATCGGCATCACACCGCCACCCAGCGCTTTTGCCAGGCACAGAATGTCGGGTTGCACATTCTCATGCTCACAGGCGAACATTTTGCCCGTGCGTCCCATACCGGTCTGCACTTCATCCAGAATCATCAACGCGCCAAATTCATCGCAGAGTTTACGCACGGCGGTCAGATAACCCGGTGGCGGCAGGATCACCCCACCTTCGCCCTGGATCGGTTCCAGAATGACAGCAGCCACATCGTCACCGGTTTTTTTACACTCGCTAAGCGCGGTACGCATGGCCTCAACGTTACCAAAAGGCACATGACGGAACCCCGGAAGCAGCGGCATAAACGGTTTACGGAAGGTGGATTTTGCCGTGGCGGAAAGCGCGCCCAGCGATTTTCCGTGAAACGCGCCGCTGGTGGCGATGAAAGTATATTTACCACGCGGTGACTGATACGCCTTCGCCAGTTTCAGCGCGGCTTCTACAGATTCGGTTCCACTGTTACAGAAGAAGCTGTATTTCAGTTTACCGGGCGCCAGTGCGGCGAGTGTTTTCGCCAGCATGGCTCGAAGCGGGTCAAGTAATTCCTGACTATGCAAAGGTTGTTTCGCGAGCTGATTCTGTACGGCGGAAACCACAACTGGATTACGGTGCCCCACGTTGAAAATTCCAAAACCACCCAGGCAATCAACAAACTCCTGTCCCTGAGTGTCGACAAGCGTATTCAGACCTCCTGCTTGCCACTCTACGGCTCCGTAATCCCCGCCAGCAGTCACCGATTTTCGGTACTCTAAAAACCCCGGATTGACATGCTCTTTGAAATATTCAATCACCTCTCGGTTCAGTGCTTTCATTTCCTCATGATCAAGCGTTTGCTTCTCGATGAGATTCAGTGCGTGCGCGCTGCAGGCTAACGCCGAGGCGCTGGAAGGTAACCTGTTCAAAATGTGCTCCCGGGGATCGCGTATCACATGATACCGATTTAAGTATTGCAGGGATTGCGCCATCCCGAAGGCGTTTACGAAAATCGGGATAAACACCAGGAATAATCGCATTTACGCAACATTTAATCTTATTTGTTAACAATCGAGACGGCATAACCGACTTTATGTACGCAGATGCGTCCATTTTTACCCGCAAAATGCCCCGAAAAAGTGCAAAAAATGCCCAAAACCAGGGCGGAGGATTCAGTACGGCTTGATAGTTACGCAATGAAAGTAATTTAAATCAATGGATTAGATTGCATACAAATATTGAGGTTTAATCGCAAATTGCGATCTAAATCAATTTTAACAACTAAAGATAAATCGATTAGCGCCGAAATAACATCTGACAGAAAAGTTAACACCAAAATAACCTGCATAGGACGCGATCATGTCTTCTCATCTCTACGTCAGCCAGAAAAGTATTCCGCTGGACGACGATACGACCCTCATGTCCACGACTGACCTACACAGCTATATCACGCATGCGAATGACACCTTCGTGCAGGTGAGCGGCTATTCGTTGAGCGAACTCCAGGCGCAGCCGCATAACCTTGTGCGTCATCCTGATATGCCGAAAGCGGCATTCGCGGATATGTGGTACACCCTGCAACAAGGGGAACCGTGGAGCGGCATCGTGAAGAATCGCTGCAAGAATGGCGATCACTATTGGATCCGCGCCAATGCGGTGCCGATGGTTCGCGAGGGTAAAGTGACCGGGTATATGTCCATTCGTATCCGGGCGACGGAAGATGAAATTGCGGCGGTTGAGCCGTTGTATCAGGCCCTGAACGAAGGGCGATGCCGTAAACGCCTCCACAAAGGGCTGGTGGTGCGTAAGGGCTGGTTAGGTAAACTTCCGGCACTTCCTATTCGCTGGCGGGTACGTTGTGTGATGGCGTTCATCTTCGCTGTCCTGACGGCGAGCCTGATGCTGCAAAATGCCTCCGTTACGTCGATGATGATCAGCGCGCTGGTCATGCTGTTGGGGACGGCGATGTTTGAGTGGCAAATTGTGCGTCCGATTGAAAATGTGGCCCGTCAGGCATTGAAGGTGGCGACAGGGGATCGTAACAGTGTGACGCATCTGAATCGCAGCGACGAGTTGGGCTTGACGCTGCGGGCTGTGGGTCAGCTTGGATTGATGTGCCGCTGGCTTATCAATGATGTCTCAAGTCAGGTCTCCAGCGTCAGAAATGGCAGTGAAACGCTGGCGAAAGGGAATGATGATCTGAACAAACACACCCGCCAGACGGTGGAAAATGTGCAGCAAACGGTAACCACCATGAATCAGATGGCGGAGTCGGTGAAGAAAAATACCGCCACGGCATCGGCTGCCGACAAACTTTCCATCGCGGCCAGCGGTGCGGCGACTCAGGGTGGGGAAGCGATGGAGACCGTCATCAAAACGATGGATGACATTGCTGACAGCACGCAGCGGATCGGCACGATCACCGCCCTCATTAACGACATCGCGTTTCAGACCAACATTCTGGCACTGAATGCCGCCGTCGAAGCCGCGCGAGCAGGCGAACAGGGCAAAGGTTTTGCCGTCGTTGCAGGGGAGGTTCGCCACCTAGCCAGCCGAAGCGCCAGCGCGGCAAATGATATTCGTAAGCTAATTGATGCCAGTGCTTCCCGGGTGCAGTCTGGTTCAGAGCAGGTTCATGCGGCGGGGCGAACGATGGATGACATTGTGGCGCAGGTGCAAAATGTGACCCAGCTCATCGCCCAAATCAGTCATTCGACGCTGGAACAGTCGGACGGGCTTTCCAGCCTGACGCTGGCGGTGGATGAGTTGAACAACATCACGCATAAGAATGCCGAACTGGTGGAGGAAAGCGCGAGAGTTTCAGCAATGGTGAAACACCGCGCCAGCCGTCTGGAAGATGCCGTCACGGTTCTGCACTGAGTCCGCGTCCCTGAAGCGGTTTCTCTCGCCTCCAAAGGGAGGCGGGGGCAGGGACGCGAATACACAGCCCGTTTAATCGAGCTGGGTGATGTCCAGCGCTGCGCGGTCAATCACGCCGATGATTTTTTTGATCTGTGCTTCACTGATATCAGCCTGATTTACCCGCAGATCCAGCACGGCTTTGAAGTTATCCAGCGCCCGCTTCATCTGCGGGTTTTTACGTAATTCGAAGCCCACACAACGTGCTTTTACGCGTTCCTGAATGCGTGCGAGTTGTTCATTGTTTTCATCCAGCCACTGTTGTCCTGTCTGGGTGATGGCTATCTTCTTTCGGCCGCCTTCTTCTTCGCTGATACTGATAAATTCCTGATCTTGCAGGAAATCCAGTGTTGGATAAATCACGCCAGGACTGGGGGTGTAGTTACCCTGTGTCAGCGTTTCAATGGCTTTGATGAGCTCGTAGCCGTGACTCGCGTCGCGGGTCAGGATATCCATAATCACCAGACGTAACTCGCCGTGACCGAAAAATCGCTGGCGACGCCCGCCTCCACCCCGACCGTGGCGATGCCCGCAGCCATGTTCATGGCCGTGATGCCCTTCGCCTTTACAGCAGCCCTCTTGTTGATGCTCGTGATGGCAACCTTCGTGCTGATGTCCTTCGTTTTTACAGCAGCCCTCTTGTTGATGCTCGTGATGGCAGCCTTCGTGCGGATGTCCTTCGCCTTTACAGCAGCCCTCATGTTGATGCTCGTTATGGCAGCCTTCGTGTGGATGTCCTTCGCCTTTACAGCAACCCTCATGTAGGTGTCGCATGATTCATCTCCTTACGTTGTTTAGATATATCTAATTT
>NZ_JANEWG010000035.1 GCF_028069725.1 Citrobacter sp. Awk 4 | reverse complement strand
ATTATGTATTGTTAAACTTATGTTTACTGATTTGGTAGACCATTCATATTGTGAATAGTCTAAAAATGGACCCAGCATTGATTATTGACGGTGTTTTATTAAAATACAATATTGTTGTGTTTTTATAGCTATTATACTGACGCTGAAGTTATTCCTTTACATGGGTTACTGAATTTGCCTCGGAATATTAATTGTTACAAAACATAAAATGTAGTTGCTATAAATAACATGAAGAACCCTTACAGATAGCACTGGCTGAGTGAGTGTTAAATTATCAGGGATAATTGATATTCAATAAATACTCTTGTTATAGGTTGGAGAGAGAAATGAAATTGCGTAAGTTATACATGGCAATGTCTGCCTGTGCGATAGTGAGTTTGTCTGGCATAAATACAGCGAATGCAGCGGCAACAGATAAAGGAACAATTCACTTCTCCGGAGAAGTGATTGCGTCAACCTGCGATGTATCCGTTGATGCGGCTGGTCCAAATGGCACGGTGACTCTTGATAAAGTGTCAACAGAAACGATCGCCGGCATCGGCACGACAGCAAAACCGAAACCTTTCACTATTTCCGTTACAGGGTGTGCGGCTAGCGCGACAGGTGTCGGTGTTGCTTTCGGCGTGGCAAATGGAACTCCGGATGCCAATGGCAATCTGGCAAACGAAGAAGTGAATCCGACTAAAGTCAGCCTGCAGTTGGTTGATGTTGCTAAATCAAATACGGCAATTGATTTAAATGCGGACCAGAGCGGTGGGTCGAAATTTCCCATCGATGCCGGTGGGAAAGGTTCGCTTGAATATAACGTGCAATATTACAGTAATGATGCCGCTCCTGCTGTGGGTTTAGTGACTGCTAATGCCACCTATGAGTTATCATATCAATAAATAAGCAAACAGAGTGTTGTTAACAAATGGTCACTTCTGGATTAATTTGATGAAACATTTTAAATTCTTTTGTCTGATGTCATTACTGATGGCACAGTTTGGTTTCAGCACTCTCTCATTTGCAGGTTTGGTGTTAGATGGGACCCGTGTTATTTATCCTGCTGGTGAAAACGAAGTCACTGTACGAATGAAAAATACAGGAAGCCTACCTGTTCTGGCGCAAAGTTGGATCGATAATGGCGTCAAGAACGAGACACCTGATAAAATATCATCGGTCTTTGTCTTAACACCGCCCATTAATCGGGTGAATGCGGGAAAAGGACAGACGTTGAGGATCAGTTTGCTTGCAGAAAATACCCTTCCGCAGGATAAAGAATCTGTTTTTTATCTTAATGTACTGGCTATCCCTGCAAAGTCGAAGGACTCTATTAATACAAGCCAGATCAATATTGCCTTCAAAACCCGTATCAAAATTTTCTATCGTCCGGATTCACTCAAAGGCAGTGCCAATGATGCCCCCAATTTACTACGCTGGAACATTAGCGGTAACGGTGTCACTGTGACAAATCCAACACCTTATTATGTCACGCTGACTGAAGTGACTTATGCTTCAAATGGAAAGAAAGTTGTTGCCGCAGGACAGATGATTTCACCGGGTGGTACAAGTGATTTTCATTTCAATGGGGTGAGTCAGGTCAGTAGTGTAGATTCAATCGAATATGCATCAATCAATGATTTCGGTGGATTGAATAAATATAAAGTTAAAAAATAATGTATTCGCTGGTGATTCTATTATGCGCTTATTCCATGTGCTATGTTTCGTTAGTATCGCGCTCCCGTTACAATATGCTGTTGCCGGGCTAAATACAGACGTTTCATCCTCAATGGAACTTGCAGGGAATTATGAATTTAATGATGCTTTTGTTAATCGTTCTGGCGCGAAAATAATCGACCTGAAACGATTTTCAAATGGCACTAATGTATTGCCCGGTATCTATAAAGTTATTGTTTTGGTGAATACTGAAAAATTAACGATTTCTAACATTGAATTCAGGACAGGGGTGAATAATGCGGTTGATGCGTGTATCCCAGAAAATGTTATTGAATTGATTAGTTTTAAAAAAGAACAGATTAAATTCACACAATGGGAAGTTCTGACTGACAGTAAGATCTGTACGCATATACAGGATATCGTTCCGGAGGCAACGCAGGAGTTTGACAGTGAATCTCAGCAATTAAGTCTCTCTATTCCGCAAGTCTATATCAATAAACTACCCCGTGGTTCTGTTCCCCCATCAATGTGGGATAGCGGGATACCCGCCCTGATGCTGGGATACAATATGAATGGCTACGAATCTAAGAACAGCAATTATGAATCGAAATCAGTGTACGCCTCGCTCAACAGTGGTCTGAATATTGGCGCATGGTATTTTCGTCACAATGGTTCCTGGAACTGGATGCAGGATCAGGGTGGTCATTACAATGTCCTGAATACCTATGTACAGCGGGATATTCCCGCAATCCTGGGGCGTCTGGCTGCCGGGCAACTCAATACCAGTGGACAATTGTTTGATACATTACCCATCAGTGGGGCGCAGGTGGCCAGTGATGAACGTATGTTGCCACAATCGCAGCGCGGTTATGCACCTGAAATACGCGGTGTGGCGAAAACGAATGCGAAGGTCACGGTTAAACAGAGCGGTCAGACGATTTATGAAACCACCGTTTCGCCCGGCGCGTTTGTTATTAGCGATCTGTATCCGACCGGTTATGGCGGCAACCTGGATGTGAGCATTGAAGAGGCTGATGGCTCGCAGCAGAACTTTTCCATTCCTTATTCGTCAGTGTCGCAATTACTGCGTCCCGGAAGTTCGCGTTACAGCCTCAGTGTAGGGAAACTACGCAGCGATAGCGTATCGGACGATCCTGTCTTTACGGAAGCGACCTGGCAACGGGGACTCACCAACATTCTGACAGGGTATGGGGGCGTTCAGGTAAACAAGGATTATCAGGCGGTAAAAATTGGCGCAGCCTTAGGTTTTCCCATCGGTGCTGTTGCCTTTGATGTCACCGAATCCAAAGCGCATCTTCTTCCCGATCGTGACAACATGTCAGGGCAAAGCTATCAGATAAGTTACAGCAAACTGATTAAGGAAACGAACAGTAATATCACGCTGGCAGCGTACCGTTTCTCCAGTAGTGGATATATGGATTACCTCACGGCGATGGAAACCCTCGATGATCTTCATCATGGTGATGATGATCATCAGATTCAGCGCCAGAAAAACCGTTTTACACTTAATTTGAGTCAGGGACTGAAAGAAGGATGGGGACAGTTATATATCAGCGCCAGTGTGGAAAACTATTGGAATAAAGGCTCTGCTGAGCGGCAATATCAGGTTGGTTATTCCAATAGTTATAAATGGTTGAGTTATAGTCTGAATATCAGCCGTAGCCAGGACGAATGGGGTAAATCACAGACCAGCTATTTTCTGAATTTCTCGCTTCCCTTGTGGGAAAGTCACGATATGGGGACCTATGCGCCGCAACTCAGTATGAGCTATAACCAGAACTCATCTGGCTCAGCCTCAGAACAAGCGATTATTTCGGGCAGTCTGGGTGAACAGAACCAGTATACTTACTCGGTCAGCGGCACTCATGACAACGCTGTTGGAACAAGCGGCAACGTTGCCGGGACATATAAATCTAGCCTCGCATCACTTTCCGCAACCTACAGCAAAGGTCGCGATTATCACAGTACTTCAGTTGGTATGTCTGGCTCTCTGGTCGTGCACTCTGGAGGGATCACGCTTACACCTTACACGGGTGATACGTTCACTTTGGTTGAGGCAAAAGGCGCAGAAGGGGCGGCAATCCCCTCTTATCCAGGCGTAACCATAGACCGTTTTGGCTATGCTCTGTTTCCTTCAACCACCCCTTATCAATTAAATGATGTGGTCATCGATCCAAAGGGGATATCTGAAAACGCTGAGCTGGAAAACACCTCGCAAAAAATAGTCCCGCGCTATGGTGCGGTGGTAAAGGCGAAGTTTGATGCGCGCCAGGGGAGACCCATTTTAATTCAGGCGAATTTTGACGGTAAAACGCTGCCGTTTGGCGCGGATGTTTTTGATGACAACGGTATCAGCGTCGGGGTGGTCTCGCAAGGAAGCCTGATTTATGCGCGCGTACCCAATGATAAAGGCAGCCTGAATATTAAATGGGGGGATGAGGAAAATGAGCAGTGTCGTGTCAATTATGCGCTTACGCCAGAAACTGAAAAGAGAAAGAAAAGGGTGCTGAAACCGTTTGTGGAAAATTGCAGATAAACGCCAGTTACTTAATGGATAAGTGAAAGTATGACAGCGATTATATTAATTCTAAACAGGGTATTGAGTGACTCACTACGATTGGTAATGCTGTCTATTATTACATTATCGTTATGCGGAATATCTATGGACGCACACGCCAGTTATACGTCTTCATGTGTTGTATTTCATGACCTGACAGTTAAACCTGCTAATGTAACTATAAACGCTAATGATTCCTCAGCATATCCACCCGGTACGCTGATTGGTGAGGCTTATGTGGATGATTATGATGTTGTATTTTCATTCACCGGGCAGCAATGTTCTGGTAGTGGAACATCAACATGGGCATATAACCCTGGTTTTCTAGCTCCTATAGGAACCTACTCTTCACCAGAAGGTGATTTACCTGTATATTTTTCAGGAGCGCTTGGGATTGGCTATGCAATGGCTATCGCCGATCCTAACGGGTCTTACAAGGCGTTGGGAGATTTGAACAATTATTCTCAACTGTTCTCTATTGACGGCATCTTATATCAAGGAGCTTTAGGGGTAAAATTTAAAGTTTATTTTGTAACAACACAACAGCTGAATCCTGGATACCATATTATTACCGGTTCGAATTTAGCTGTCGTATGTCTATCTTCTTCTGAGACAATTAATACAAATGATACATGCTCGCATATATATAATGACGGATTTATTATTAATGTTACTTCAGGTGGCTGCGATATTAATGCCGATACTCCCAGCACCGTAAATCTGGATCGTATCAATGCCAGTGAATTACCCAACAAAGGCGATGTCGGTAATAACGTGGATTTCACGATCAGCCTCAAATGCAACGCTGCCACCACCATCAATATGACGCTGACTGACCCCAATGGCGGCGACCCGGAAAATGGTGTGCTGTATAACGATACCGGTGAGGGGGTGGCACAAAACGTCGGTGTACAGGTACTGTCAGGCAGAGACGGAGGGACGACGCCGCAAACCATTCATCTGAATGAATCATTTACAGTGGGTCAGGCGGACGAAGGGCAATATAACATTCCGATGTCTGCCCGGTATTACAGGACGTCAGACAGCACTATCGTAGGAGGCAAAGTCTCCGCTTCCGTTATTTACGAGTTGTCCTACCAATAATGACGTCATAATAAGATAAGAAGGCGCAGAGACTATGCGCCCTGCTGGCATTAGTTACCCAGACCGCGACCGGCATCTTTTTCTTCGATCAGTTCGATTTTGTAACCGTCCGGATCTTCAACAAACGCAATCACCGTGGTGCCGCCTTTAACCGGGCCAGCTTCACGGGTGACGTTGCCGCCGTTCTGGCGAATACGCTCGCAGGCTTCGGCGGCGTTATCGACACTCAGGGCGATATGACCGTAAGCGGTACCCAGCTCATACTTATCGACGCCCCAGTTATAGGTCAGCTCAATCACCGCTTCATCACGTTCTTCACCGTAACCGACGAACGCCAGAGAGTATTTGTATTCGGTGTTTTCGCTGGTGCGCAGTAGCTTCATGCCCAGCACTTTGGTGTAAAAATCAATGGAGCGTTGCAGATCGCCGACGCGCAACATGGTATGCAGTAAACGCATTGTGATTCCCCTTAAAATGGTCAATACATTCAAAATGTTGTTTTAGTATAGCGGCGATTTTACGCCGCTATCAATGAAGGAATACAGAAGGTGGGATCAGAGAGTAGGGTAATCGGTATAGCCTTCCGCGCCACCGCCATAAAAACTCTCACTGCGCTGTGGGTTGAGTTCGGCTTTACGTTGCAAACGCGCAACCAGGTCCGGATTGGCGATATACGCACGACCAAATGCCACGGCATCGATCAAACCTTTCGCAATCAGATCCTCGGCTTTTTCGGGGGTGTAAGCGCCTGCGCCGATGATCGGGCCGTGGAAACGTTCACGCACTTTACGGCGGAATTCTTCGGTATAAGGTTGACCGCCCGCCCAGTCCGGTTCGGACATATGCAGATATGCAATACCGCGTTTACCCAACTGTTCAATCAGATACAGCGCGTCAGCTTCTTCGTTTGGACCGTTATCCACATTCTGGAAAGAGCCTATTGGCGACACGCGGATACCAATGCGATCTGCTCCCCATTCCTGAATACCGGCATCCACCACTTCCAGCACCAGACGCGCACGGTTTTCTACGCTGCCGCCATATTGATCGGTACGGTGGTTTGAGGTCGGGGAGAGAAATTGGTGGAGCAGATAACCGTGAGCTGAATGCAGCTCTACCAGATCAAATCCGGCTTCACGCGCGTTCGCAATCGCCTGGCGGAAATCGTTCACGATACCCGGAATTTCTTCGGTTTCCAGTGCGCGCGGCATTGAGGTATCTACGCGGGTCGCATGACCCTTCTCATCGCGCAGAGAAGTACGGGTATTTGCGCTGATCGCTGAAGCCGAAACGGGTGCCTGACCATTTGGCTGCAGGCTGGAATGAGAAATACGCCCGGTGTGCCAAAGTTGCACGGCAATATGCCCCTGTTCAGCGTGAACGCCGGCGGTGATTTTTTTCCATGCCGCAATCTGTTCCGGGCTGTGCAGTCCAGGTGCGCCAGCGTAACCTTTCGCCTGGGCAGAAATCTGGGTGGCTTCACTGATGATAAGCCCTGAGCTTGCGCGTTGGCGGTAATATTCCGCCATTAACGGTGTCGGAATATCACCGGGTTCAATGCTGCGCAAACGCGTAAGAGGGGCCATAAATACGCGGTTTGCAGCTGTGATGGCACCGACTTTCAATGGGGTAAATAATTTTTCGGATGACATGGTGGATGACTCCTGAATAGACCGGTCGTCTAGTGGTGAAGTAAATAAAAACGCCTGTTAAACCGCAGGCGTTGCAACAATGGTTTTTACATGTGCCAGCGCGCTTTCCAGCGGTGCTGCACTACGCGAAATTTTGGCCTGCAGGTTCGCCCCTAACCACAGGGCATACAGCACCTGCGCCTGTTGCAGAGGTTCGCCGACAAACGACAAACAGTGACTATCACGCCCTTTTTCCAGCGCTTGCGCCAGCAGCGCAGTAATATGCCGAGCGCCTTTGTCCATCGCGGTGCGCATATCTTCCGAAAGATCGCACACCTCAGCGGAAAGTTTAACGGTTAGACAACCGCTAATACTGCCTTGCTGGCAAAACTGGTTCAGGGTTTCCTGATAGTACGTCAAAACCCGGTCGCGATAATTTCCCGCACCGGATTCCAGCAGCGTCGCCAGACGCAGATGGTACGCGGCATAATGGCGCTCCAGCATCGCGACGCCAAACGCTTCTTTAGAGCGAAAATAGTGATAAAACGAACCCTTGGGCACTTCGGCAGTTTTCAGCAGTTCGCTCAATCCCATTCCGGTGAAGCCTTTCTGCATGCAAAGCTTTTCGCCTGTTGCCAGAAGATGTTCGCGTGTGTCATGTTCAGTTTGTTTGTTCATGGGAAAAGAGTGTAATAGACCAGTCGGTCTAATGCAACTGAAGTTGCCAGAAATTCAGTTAGCGTCTTCAATTGTCATATGCAGGTCATTCTTCCTGTGGTGCGCCGCAACATGAAGCAGGGTATGTATGACCATCTTAATTAAGGAGGGGATGTGGCTGAGCAGTTGGAGTTTTTTCCCGTCCAGAGCCCGTGCCGCGGAATTTGTCAGTCAGATGACCGTGGGTTTTGTCGTGGATGCCTGCGCAGTCGTGATGAGCGCTTTAACTGGCAAAATATGAGCGACGCTGAAAAACAAGAGGTGTTGCGCTTATGCCGTCAGCGTCTGATGCGCAGATTGCGTGCAAACAAACCCGACCCGCAGGAAGAACCGCAACAACCTTCACTCTTTTAAAAGCGTAATTGCGTATACTCAAAACCTGTCTATTGATGAGGAAGCAGTTATGGTTCAGCGTGTCACGATTGCGCCGCAAGGTCCGGAGTTTTCCCGCTTTGTTATGGGCTACTGGCGTTTGATGGACTGGAATATGTCCGCGCGTCAGTTGGTGAGTTTCATTGAAGAGCATCTTGAATTAGGCGTTACCACGATTGACCATGCGGATATTTATGGCGGCTACCAGTGCGAAGCGGCTTTTGGCGAGGCTATGAAACTGGCGCCGCATCTGCGCGAACGCATGCAAATAGTCACTAAATGCGGTATTGCCACTACCGCCCGGGCAGAAAACACGCTCGGTCATTACATTACCGATAGCGACCATATCATTGCGAGCGCAGAACAGTCGCTGAAAAACCTGGCAACCGACCATCTTGATCTTCTGTTAATTCATCGCCCCGACCCGTTGATGGATGCCGATGATGTCGCAGAAGCGTTTAAACAGTTGCACAAAAGCGGAAAAGTCAGACACTTTGGCGTGTCAAACTTCACGCCAGCGCAGTTCACTCTGTTGCAGTCTCGCTTGCCGTTTACCCTTGCGACAAACCAGGTGGAAATCTCACCGGTTCACCAGCCCTTATTACTGGACGGCACGCTCGATCAGCTCCAGCAACTGCGCATTCGCCCAATGGCCTGGTCCTGCCTCGGTGGCGGGCGCCTGTTTAATGATGAGCAATTCCAGCCGCTGCGTAATGAACTGGCCACGGTTGCGGAAGAGCTCAATGCGCAATCCATTGAGCAGGTGGTGTATGCGTGGATTTTGCGACTGCCTTCTCAGCCATTGCCGATTATCGGTTCCGGGAAAATTGAACGTGTGCGTTCAGCGATTGAAGCAGAATCGTTGCATATGTCACGCCAGCAATGGTTCCGTATCCGCAAAGCCGCCCTCGGTTACGACGTGCCGTAACTCACTCACGGACTTTACGCTCAATTTTATTTCACTGGTTTACACTTAACGGGGAGATAAATTGACGGAGGTCTTATGAAACGTGTGAGTCTGGCAGTGTTGACGCTGTTGGTTTGTGCGGGTGCGCAAGCCAACAGTGAAAAAGTGGATATGAATCTGGTGACATCGCAAGGCGTCGGGCAAGCGATTGGCACGGTCACTATCACAGAAACCGATAAAGGTCTGCAATTTTCACCCGACCTCAAAGCGTTACCCGCAGGAGAACATGGCTTCCACGTCCATACCAACGGTAGCTGCGAGCCCGCGATGAAAGAGGGGAAAGCCATCGCCGCACAGGCCGCAGGAGGACATCTCGATCCCCAAAAAACCGGCAAGCATGAAGGACCCAATGGCGCAGGCCATATGGGTGATTTGCCCCTGTTAGTGGTAAATAGCGACGGTACAGCAACCACGCCCGTCGTTGCCCCGCGACTCACCTCCCTGAATGATGTTAAAGACAAAGCGCTGATGATCCATGTTGGCGGCGATAACATGTCCGATCAGCCAAAACCGCTGGGTGGTGGCGGGGAGCGTTACGCCTGTGGTGTGATCAAATAATCAGGATGTCAGCGTACCCTGCGGTGGTGCTTGTTCTAACTGCGAAAGTGAACAGTGAAGTCGCCAGATAAGCGCCGCCAGCTCTTGTGCCGCAGGCTGATGATGGTGCGCGAGTGTGTCGCAGATGCGCTGTAATTCCTGCAACGTGGCGGCGAGCGGGCGTTGTTGAACGCCGCGTTCGCTCATCACGTCATGCAATAAAGAGATGCAAATATCCTTCACCCGCGAAAGTGGATCTGAACGCGCCTCCCAGGCGCGTAATTGCCACACAACGTGCGAACAGTTCAGCAAAACGACTCCCCATCGTAATAACCAACGTCGCGCTAACGCATCCTGGCTGTTGCTGAGTTGGCTAACGTGATGATACGTCAGGGATTCAAATTCATTCTCGCTCAGAGAGGGGGTACGGCTGAGCTGATCCACAAAATCCCGGCGTAATGCGCGAATGTGACGCCGGCTTTTCCTGGCGTCTGAGCCGGGGCGAAGAATGGCGAATGCCAGCCAGGAGAGGGCAACACCGACTATCTTGGCGACGTTGTCGTTTAAAAAATCAGCCAGATCATAAACCGGTGGATTGGTGACGGCGATAAACGACCCCATAAACACAATGAGTTGTCCCCAAAGCCCCGCCAGTTTTGGCATCTGTAACTTCAGTAACTGCATCGTCGCGAGCAGCGGGAACAGGAACAGCAGGAACTGCCAGAGATCAGTGATTTGTACCATCAACCCAAATTTGACAACGAAACTGAACAGCGACAACAGAATAAGCGTGCGCATCAGCAGGGAGAGCGATTTGAACGGGGTCGCAACGGCAGAGTAGAGTACGCAACTGATGGCCGCCAGCGTCAATGCGCCAGAGCCTGACTCCCATTGCGCGCCAATGCCCCATGCGCCAATCACCATCAAAGTGCAAAACGTCCGCAGGCCACTCCAGATGGCTTCTGCGTTGTCGGTGTGACGCGCAAGCCCAGGGCTGCGCTTCACGTTTATCTGCTCAACCGGCGCGCCATTTTCCAGCAAATGTAATCGATGGCTGCTCTGTAAGTAGACCCGGCAGAAATAACGTAGCCGCTGCCAGAATGCGACGTGCCGGTAATCCTGGCTGTCCAGGGGGCGCAATGGGGCAATAATCCGCGCCACGGTGTAGCTGTCCGTTTGTGGCTTAGCGAGAGTGACCAGAAGCTCTTCAAGCACGCCCTGCAGATGCGCCGGTGGGTGGGGCCAGTTCAGTAGCATCCTGCGAAGGCTCGAGATGACGCTGGTCAGGCGCAGTTGTTGGTGCAGCAGTGAATTCAGCAAGGCATTCTGTCGACGAAAACGATAATGGCTCCAGAAGGCCTGGATGCGTAACAAATTCATCGTCAGTATCTGACCGATGACCCCTTCGTGGGCGGCACGAATGGCGTCAGTTGTTTCGGGCCGCCAGAGTTGGCTAGCATGCTCCAGCAATCGCGCGTGCATGTTTTTTAACGCGGTGAGTAATGCGGTGCCGTCAGAGGTACTGGGCAAGATCATCATCATCATCGCCCCACACAGAATACCTACAATCACTTCACACACGCGAGCCTGAGCAATATCCCATAACTGGGTGATATCGCTAATATTGACCATCGGAAAGGCGATGATTGCAGCCGTATAGCCCGCCAACTGAAACGCATAGGCTACGTTGTTGGTGAAGTGAGCGCAGGCCCAGGTACAAAAGCCAATCCAGACGGACATACTCAGCAGAAAGAGCCAGGGCTCGTTGAGGGTATGTCCAGCCAGGATTAGGGCTGCTGTTGCACCAAGCAAACTCCCGGCGATACGTCCCAGGCTTTTGCTGATAACGCCGCCCACCGTTGGAAAACTTACGACGGCAGCAGACGTCATCGCCCAGTAAGGTTCATCCAGGTTCAGATAATAGGCAAACGTCAGCGCCAGACACATGGCAATGGTATTGCGTAAGGCATATCGCCACTGCCCGGATGTTGCTTTAAACCAGGGGGCGTTTTGCAACACCTGATGAAGGCGTTTCATTAGCGCTGATCCGTAATCGCCACGCTGCAGGTGGTGCCCGACACCAGCGTGATGTCATGCGGCAATGCGTTAAATTCAATTCGCACCGGGACGCGTTGCGCCAGACGAACCCACGGAACATTGGGTTTGATATCCGGCACCAGCCCGGAGTCGCTTTCCACACTTTGATCGTAGATGGCCCGGCCAATGCTGGATACGTGACCCTGTAACTTTATATTGCCGCTGTACAGCGTGATTTGTGCCGGAGCACCTTCACGGATATGGCGCAATTTGGTTTCCTCAAAATACCCCATCACATAAAATGAGTGACTGTCGACAAGCGCAAACAGGGGCTTTCCGGTGGCGGCATAATCTCCCGTGCGGGTTGAAAGATTGGTGACCCACCCCGCGACAGGGGCTTTGACTTCCGTCTGGGTTAGCTGCCACTGCGCCTGTTTCAGGGTGGCTCTGGCGACTTCAACACTGGCCTGCATGGCTTTAACGTTCAGATTCGCCGTGTCCATATCCTCGGCGGAGATATAGTTTTGTGATAAATGTCGACGGCGATTTGCTTCATTATTGGCTTTAGCCAGATCGGACTGCGCTTTTGCTAACTGTGCTTGTGCATTCAGCTCAGCGATATGGAAAGGGGTCTTGTCGATAGTAAAGAGGAGATCGCCTGCATTGACGAACTGGTTATCTTTCACGTTGAGCTGAATAATGCTTCCGGAGACCTGAGGCGTCACGCTGACTTGTTCTGCCCGGACTTTGCCGTCACGGGTCCACGGCGACTGCATGTAATAATTCCACAGCCACCAACCGGCCAGGACGGCGATAACAGCAATCCCAATTGTTGAAAAGTATTTAACGGTTTTCAGCGACATAATTACCACATAATCAGTAGGATAAGGCTCAGGCAGACGCAAAGTACAAAGAGAGAGAGGTCCATCAACAGGGGATGCCAGATTTCACCTGAGTAAATCCAGTCGCGTGACAGGCGATGGATTATCAACCAGATGACAAATGCCAGCGCAAACGCTTTGAACAGGGGAGGAAAATAGACTGATGCGCCGAACACCAGATCTTGTAAGGGCAGTCCTGTTGCGTTGAGCATGAATGTCACAACCATTATCCTTTGCGTTAGAAAGCGTGGCTTAGGGTTAGCATAGAGTGGGTCAACGCTCGTCTTTCACGCATAATGTCTGAAAAAATGTCTACCCGTAAGCAAATTTAGCAATACATTTGTTTTGAGAATATAAATGCTGCACACTATTCTAAAATCAGTATAATAACTTAGCAAGCTAATTATAAGGAGATGAAATTGGAATCGCCACTAGGTTCTGATCTGGCACGGTTGGTGCGCATTTGGCGTGCTCTGATTGACCATCGCTTGAAACCTCTGGAGTTGACGCAGACACACTGGGTAACGCTGCACAACATTCATCAATTGCCGCCGGAACAGTCGCAAATTCAACTGGCGAAAGCGATCGGCATTGAGCAGCCTTCACTGGTTCGCACGTTAGATCAGCTCGAAGAGAAAGGATTAATTTCGCGACAGACGTGCGCAAGCGATCGTCGCGCGAAACGGATAAAGCTCACGGAAAAAGCCACGCCTCTTATCACCGAGATGGAAGCAGTGATTAATAAGACGCGAGGGGAGATACTGGAAGGGATTTCTCCGCAGGAAATTGACCTTTTAATTAAGCTGGTTGCCAAACTCGAGCACAACATTATCGAGTTGCAATCGCAGGATTAATACAGAAAGACGTATGTGTGACCAGAGCAGGTCACACATACTCGTCTTACGTCAGGTGGCATCAGCGCTTCGGTTAGCGCGGGGATACGGTAACCTGGCTGCCGTTGCTGGCCAGTACAACGCGCTGACCTGCAGAGAACGTGGTGCTACCCTGTTTCTGAACAACCATGATGGTGTTGCCGTCATCTTTACGGATTTCCAGCTCCACACCCTGAGTTTTGTTAATCGCGCCCTGCACACTTTGACCGGCAACACCACCGGCTACTGCGCCCGCTGCGGTTGCCAGAGAACGCCCGGTACCGCCGCCGACGGTGTTACCGATGAAACCACCCAATACCGCGCCGCCGATAGCGCCGATGACATTCGAATCATCACCACCCTGAATTTGAACCGGACGAGCATTCACAATAGTCCCGTACGTGACATTCTGAACTTGTTTTGCTTCAGATGCGGTATAAACATCCCCGGAAAGGCTATCGGTGTTCGTACAGCCTGCCAAAGACAACCCCATCATTGAAACGATCAGCACACGTTTAATCATTTATAAATCTCCTGTTCACCACGAAACGCTACTTAAGCATCCCTCATGGTCAAATTATATGGCATTTGTGAGTCTAAGGTCACATGTTCTGCTGGAACATTGTGAAAATCATAATCAGAATTGGGTTAACCAAGTATAAACGAATCATTCGCGAGATTTATCAATATACAGATTCATCGCGCTGAAAGCGTGGTCAAAATTCGGCAGTGAAGCGTGGCATTGACCGGTATATTATGGTTGAGTGTGATAAGTGAAATCCATGCCAAAAAGGAAAACATATGAAATCGGGCCGTTTTATTGGTGTTATGTCCGGGACCAGTCTTGACGGTGTCGATGTTGTGCTGGCGGCAATTGACGAAAATATGGTGGCGCAACAGGCGAGTCTGACCTGGCCGATCCCTGTTCATCTGAAACAGGCCATACTGGATATTTGCCAGGGACAGCAACTCACGCTTTCCCAGTTTGGTCAGCTGGATACACAACTCGGACAACTCTTTGCCGAGGCAGTCAATGCGATGTTGGTACAGCAAAACCTTAAGCCTCAGGACGTTATTGCCATTGGCTGCCACGGGCAGACGGTGTGGCATGAGCCAGGCGGAATTGCGCCGCATACCTTGCAAATTGGTGATAACAACCAGATTGTGGCGCGTACCGGGATAACGGTGGTAGGCGATTTTCGCCGTCGTGACATTGCGCTGGGCGGTCAGGGCGCGCCGTTGGTTCCCGCATTTCATCAGGCGCTGCTGGCGCATCCCACAGAAAGGCGCATGGTGCTGAATATTGGGGGAATTGCCAATTTGTCGCTGCTGATCCCCGAACAACCGGTTCGCGGCTATGACACGGGGCCGGGGAATATGCTCATGGATGCGTGGATATGGCGGCAGTGTGGCAAACCCTATGATAAAGACGCGCAGTGGGCGAGCGAGGGCAATGTTATCCTTCCCTTGCTGCAGAATATGCTAAGCGACCCGTATTTTTCGCTGCCGGCGCCGAAGAGTACCGGACGTGAGTATTTTAACTACGGCTGGATAGAGCGGCACCTCGCATTATTTCCGGCTCTTCATCCTCGCGATGTGCAGGCAACGCTGGCGGAACTGACCGCGGTAACGATCTCAGAACAAGTCATGCTGAGTGGCGGCTGTGAGCGGTTAATGGTCTGCGGCGGCGGCAGCCGTAACCCGTTGCTGATGGCGCGTCTGGCCGGGTTGTTGCCTGGGACGGAAGTGACCAGTACCGATGACGCCGGGATCAGCGGTGATGATATGGAAGCGCTAGCTTTTGCCTGGCTTGCCTGGAGAACGCTCGCCGGACTGCCTGGAAACCTGCCTTCAGTGACGGGGGCCTCAGAACCGAGTGTGCTGGGCGCTATTTTCCCTGCGAACCCGCGAACTCAGAGTTAACTGAATTTTTCTTCGACCGACTGCCGTTACACTTAGGATGTTAGGGAGGGTATTTTTACCCTCCGGGACCAGGAAAGTCGTCAGGATACGTCTATGAAAAAACTCTTACTTGTTTGTCTGCCAATGTTGCTCACCGGTTGTAGTGCCTACAATCAATTTGTTGAGCGTATGCAAACAGATACGCTGGAATACCAGTGTGATGAAAAACCACTCACCGTCAAATTGAACAAAACCCGACAAGAGGTGAGATTTATCTACGATAATCAACAGCAAACTCTCACGCAGGGCGTGTCTGCATCAGGTGCACGCTACACGGATGGCATTTATGTCTTCTGGTCAAAAGGTGACAGTGCCACAATCTACAAACGTGACAGAATTGTGCTAAATAACTGCCAGTTACAAAACCCGAAGCGTTGAGATTTTCAGCAGGGCGGCGCACAATAGCGCCACCCACTGACAATCCGTAGCGAACATCATGTCTGATAACGACGAATTGCAGCAAATCGCGCATTTGCGCCGTGAATACACCAAAGGTGGCCTGCGTCGCCACGATCTTCCCGCCGAACCATTACCCCTTTTTGAGCGCTGGCTGGGTCAGGCATGTGATGCCAGACTTGCCGATCCGACGGCGATGGTCGTCGCGACCGTTGATGAAAACGGTCAACCTTATCAACGTATCGTGCTCCTCAAGCATTACGATGAAAAAGGGATGGTGTTTTACACCAACCTCGGCAGCCGAAAGGCGCATCAGCTTGAAAACAATCCGCGCATCAGCCTGTTATTCCCGTGGCACATGCTGGAACGTCAGGTGATGGTGATCGGTAAAGCGGAACGCCTTTCCACGCTTGAGGTGGTGAAGTATTTCCACAGTCGCCCGCGTGACAGCCAGATTGGTGCCTGGGTTTCGAAACAATCGAGCCGTATCTCCGCGCGTGGCATCCTCGAAAGCAAGTTTCTGGAGCTGAAACAGAAATTCCAGCAGGGTGAAGTTCCGCTGCCCAGCTTCTGGGGCGGATTTCGCGTCAGCATTGAGCAAATGGAATTCTGGCAGGGTGGCGAACACCGCTTGCATGACCGCTTTTTGTACCAGCGTGAAAATAACGGGTGGAAAATCGACAGGCTTGCTCCCTAAAGATGCAAATTTCTTGTTTTAAGCGCTGGTACTCCTGATTCCGGCGCTTTATTCTATGTTTCTTTCGCATCAGGCGAAAAGTCGTGTACCGGCAAAGGTGCAGTCGTTTTATACATGGAGATTTTGATGGCAAGCAGTAACTTGATTAAACAATTGCAAGAGCGGGGGCTGGTAGCCCAGGTGACGGACGAGGAAGCGTTAGCAGAGCGACTGGCGCAAGGCCCGATCGCGCTCTATTGCGGCTTCGATCCTACCGCTGACAGCTTGCATTTGGGGCATCTCGTTCCATTGTTATGCCTGAAACGCTTCCAGCAGGCAGGTCACAAACCTGTTGCGCTGGTGGGCGGCGCGACCGGTCTGATTGGCGACCCAAGCTTCAAAGCCGCTGAGCGTAAACTGAACACCGAAGACACCGTGCAGGAGTGGGTGGATAAGATCCGTAAACAGGTTGCGCCGTTCCTCGACTTCGACTGTGGCGAGAACTCAGCAGTTGCTGCGAACAACTACGACTGGTTTGGCGGCATGAACGTGCTGACTTTCCTGCGTGATATCGGCAAGCACTTCTCCGTGAATCAGATGATCAACAAAGAAGCGGTTAAGCAGCGTCTGAACCGTGACGATCAGGGCATCTCCTTTACCGAGTTTTCCTATAACCTGCTGCAGGGTTATGACTTTGCCTGCCTGAACAAACTGCATGGCGTTGCGCTGCAGATTGGCGGCTCTGACCAGTGGGGTAACATCACCTCCGGTATCGATCTGACGCGTCGCCTGCACCAGAATCAGGTCTTTGGTCTGACGGTTCCACTGATCACCAAAGCCGACGGCACCAAATTTGGTAAAACCGAAGGCGGCGCGGTGTGGCTTGATCCGAAGAAAACCAGCCCGTACAAGTTCTACCAGTTCTGGATCAACACCGCAGATGCTGATGTGTATCGCTTCCTGAAGTTCTTCACCTTTATGGACATTGAAGAGATCAATGCCCTTGAAGAAGAAGACAAAAACAGCGGTAAGGCGCCACGTGCTCAGTATGTTCTGGCCGAGCAGGTGACGCGCCTGGTGCATGGTGAAGAAGGTCTGGTGGCCGCAAAACGCATCACCGAAAGCCTGTTCAACGGCACGCTGAGTGCGCTGAGCGAAGCCGACTTCGAACAGCTGGCGCAGGATGGCGTACCGATGGTCGAGATGGAGAAGGGCGCCGATCTGATGCAGGCGTTGGTAGATTCTGAACTGCAACCGTCTCGCGGTCAGGCGCGTAAAACGATTGCTTCGAATGCTGTCACCATCAATGGCGAAAAACAGTCTGATCCTGAATATTTCTTCAACGATGCGGATCGTCTGTTTGGTCGCTATACCTTATTGCGCCGTGGCAAAAAGAACTACTGTCTGATTTGCTGGAAGTAACGCATTAAGTAACAGGGAGTGAGAAATCACTCCCTTATTTTTAATGTTCAGGTAAAAAAATGAAGAATATCCTCGCCATCCAGTCTCACGTCGTTTTTGGCCACGCGGGTAACAGTGCAGCAGAATTTCCGATGCGCCGTCTTGGCGCGAATGTCTGGCCACTCAACACCGTTCAATTTTCGAATCACACCCAATACGGTAAATGGACAGGCTGTGTCATGCCGCCCAGCCATTTGACTGAAATTGTGCAGGGAATCGCTGAAATTGATCAGTTGCAGAAGTGTGATGCCGTACTCAGTGGCTATCTTGGTTCAGCAGAACAGGGTGAGCATATTCTGGGGATTGTTCGCCAGGTGAAGGCGGCGAATCCGCAGGCGAAGTATTTCTGTGATCCGGTCATGGGGCATCCTGAAAAAGGGTGTATCGTTGCCCCTGGCGTGGCGGAATTCCATGTCCGTCATGCGCTGCCCGCGAGTGACATTATTGCGCCAAATCTGGTTGAGCTGGAAATTCTCTGTGAACATGCCGTACATAATGTTGAAGAAGCCGTGCAGGCCGCCCGTGAGTTGATTGCGATGGGGCCGGAGATCGTGCTGGTGAAACATCTGGCGCGCGCAGGTTACAGCGCAGATCGCTTTGAAATGCTGCTGGTGACCCGCGATGAAGCGTGGCATATCAGTCGCCCATTAGTGGATTTCGGCGCTCGTCAGCCAGTCGGTGTCGGCGATGTGACCAGTGGTTTACTGCTAGTCAAACTGATGCAGGGCGCGCCCCTACAGGAAGCGCTTGAACACGTTACGGCGGCGGTCTATGAAATCATGATCGCCACGAAGAGTATGCAGGAGTATGAGTTGCAGGTCGTTGCGGCACAGGATCGTATTGCGAAGCCGGAACACTACTTCAGCGCAACGCTGCTCTGATTCAATGCCCGATGATGCTACCGCTTATCGGGCAATCAGTCCTTGTCAGCCGGGTAAACGTAGCGCCACCCGGCGGTAACAATGGTTAATTCAGACCTTCCGCTTTAAGCGCCGCCTTGACGGTTGGGCGTTCTGCAACCCGCGCCATATAGGCGTCAATATGTGTCAACCCTTCCATATTGAGCTTAACGGCTCGCGCCCACCGCAACACGGTGAACAGATAAGCATCTGCAATGGTGAAACGCGGCCCACAAATGCATTGGCCATCTTTGAGTACATCATTCACGTAGTGCAGTTTTTTCTCCAGAAGGGCGCGGACCGTCGGTTTGTACTCTTCCGGAGTGTCCGGACGGAACAGCGGAGTAAAGCCTTTATGCAGCTCTGTCGCAATGTAGTTAAGCCATTCCAGCGTCCTGTAACGAGAAATACTGCTGGTGGGTGCCAGTAGCTGACGATCGGGGACGGTGTCGGCAAGGTATTGCATAATGGCGACCCCTTCTGTCAGCAGCGTGCCGTCGTCCAGCAGGAGTGCAGGAACCTGTCCTTTCGGATTCACCGCGAGAAAATCATCGCCGTTTTCCAGACGTTTTTTAATCAGATCGACACTATCCAGCGTGAAATCTTTACCGCTCTCGCGAAGGGTGATGTGGGAAGCAAGAGAGCAGGCGCCCGGTTTGTAGAACAATTTCATCGGTAACTCCTTTTTGCTGAGGTATAACCAATGGTAGTGCTACGTCGGCTAAAAAAAAAGCCGCTAACTTAACGTTAGCGGCCTTAACATCAGTTTCCCTGAAAATTACGCGGTTGCGGCCTTAGTGGCTTTTTCGCGTGCATCGTCGTCCTGAGTCATACGATTCAGCTTTGGTGCTGTCAGCAGCATCAGAACAGCGATAACCGCAGTAGCGATACCAATCTGCAGGAACACACGACCATAGACTTCCAGAGACATCAGCGGGTCGGTCACGTTTTCCGGCACCGCCATCATGTTAGCGACATAGCCACCGATGATGTTTGCGCCAGCGGTCGTCAGGAACCAGCTACCCATGATGAAGCCCATCAGACGCTGTGGAACCAGCTGTGCAACCATTGCCAGGCCCAGACCAGAAATCATCAGCTCACCGATACTCTGTAAGCCGTAGCACATGATCAGCCAGTTAACGGATACGATACCGGCTTCGTTAGCGAATTTCGCGCCGACTGGCAGGATCAGGAACGCACCGGAGCACAGCACCATACCGATAGCAAACTTGGTTGGCATTGGCAGGGTATCGCCCATCTTGTTGTAGATAGCGGCCAGAATCGGGCTACCGATAATGATCCAGAACGGGTTCAGCGCCTGATACTGCTCTGGTTCAAACGCGATACCCAAAATGGAGTGTTCAACGTTACGAATAGCAAAGAAGTTCAGAGACGTTGGCATCTGGCTGTACAGCACGAAGAAGATGATGGCTTCAAGCATCAGAATGAAGGCCACAATCATTTTACGACGCGCGGCGCCTTTCATGGCAAAGGCTTCTTTACCGAAGATAAAGACGATGCCCAGTGCAATAACGCCCAGTGCCATACGTGCGATCTGCTGGTTGTGCAACAGCCAGGTTGCAACAGCGATCAGCGCGATAACGCCCAGAATAGTCAGCAGCAGATTACGGAAGTTGATCGGCTCAAAGTCAGGTTTGGAACCGTACTGTTTAACCCAACGCTGGCAGAATGCGAAGTTAACGACGGTGATCAGCATCCCGACAACGCTCAGTGCAAATGCTGTGCTCCAGCCGTAACGGGCTGCCAGCCATGGCGTTGCCAGCATGGAGAAGAATGAGCCGATGTTGACGGACATATAGTACATGGTGAATGCACCGTCCAGACGCGGGTCATCTTTTGCATAGCAGGTAGAAAGCAGAGAAGATGGGTTCGCTTTGAACAGGCCGTTACCGACCGCAATGGCCGCCATACCCATATAAACGATACCCGCATCGTGACCGGACCATGCTACCAGAGCATAACCAATCGCCAATACGACAGCACCCAACATAATGACGCGTTTGGTGCCCAGGACTTTATCACCTAACCAACCACCAATGGCGACCAGTCCATAAACCAGGGCGCTAAAGGAGGAGAAAAGGGTGATGGAATCCGCTTCTGACATACCCAGTTGTTTTACCAGGTAGACGGCCATAATTCCTTGCAGGCCGTAATAACCGAAACGTTCCCATAACTCGATAGAGAAAATGAGATAGAACGCTTTAGGTTGTTTGAATGCGTTCAAACTCACGCTTTCAGTTGGTTTATTGTTTGCAGTAGACACTTTTACCTCTTTTTTTACATCCCATATTAACGGGGGAGTTCAGGTACGTGATGAGTCAAGTTCATCCGTCCGATTGTTATAGTGGGAGGGGAAACGGCAAGTAATGTTCACTATCTTGCCCTGTCAGACAAGGGGTTTGTAATGATCTGTTACATTTAACTTATCTGGTGGAATCATCGGTCGCACGAAATGTTATGTAGCGTTAAATTTTTTCTATTGATGAATGGCAGTTTTTTACTCTACAGAAAGGGGCTGAAATCCCCATGCTGGCGATATGTTCTGCTATATAAGCTTTTTTGTAGTGAAATAGGCCATTATCTGAAAATTAGCCAGTGTAATGTTTTGTAGTGAAAAGAAGGTATCAGGTCATCTGATTGTGGTTTTAACGGAAAGCGTCAAAAAAATTCACATTGAGTTATCAAAGTGATCTGGATCACGTATAAATAGAAATTTCCGCTATTAAAAAAACGATTAACCTGGTGGGGTGTTTAATGACCAGAATATTCCATTAGAAAGGCGCGTTGACCCGGTATCATTGTCGGTGAATCGCAGTGTCTTAAGGGTGTAACAAAACGTTATGAATGTACGGAGGAAGGGCTTCCTCCGCTGAGCTTAAATATCGACTTTCTCTTTAAATTCACAGAGATCTTCAATAATGCAGGAACCGCAACGGGGTTTGCGGGCGATGCAGGTATAGCGTCCGTGAAGGATCAACCAGTGGTGGCAATCGACTTTAAATTCCGCCGGAACCACTTTGAGCAGCTTTTCTTCAACCTGCTCAACATTCTTGCCCGGTGCAAATTGGGTCCGATTGCAGACGCGAAAAATATGCGTATCGACGGCGATAGTCGGCCAGCCAAAGGCGGTATTGAGTACCACATTGGCGGTTTTACGTCCTACCCCTGGCAACGCTTCCAGCGCGGCGCGGTCTTCAGGCACTTCACCGTTATGTTGCTCCAGCAAAATCCGACAGGTTTTGATGACATTCTCGGCTTTGCTGTTGAACAGGCCAATTGTCTTGATATAGGACTTAACGCCTTCTACGCCGAGCGCCAGCATCGCCGCAGGGGTATTAGCGACGGGATAGAGCTTAGCGGTCGCTTTGTTCACGCTAACGTCCGTGGCCTGCGCGGAGAGCAAAACGGCGATCAGTAGCTCAAACGGCGACGTAAAATTTAGCTCTGTGGTGGGGTGCGGATTGTTGTCGCGAAGACGCGTCAGAATTTCCAGCCGTTTTGTTTTGTTCATGAGACATTCCCTGTTTCGCCTGCCGGGGCATCTGTCGCAACGGCTTCAGCACGACGTTTTTTCATCTTCTCATCGATAAGGTATTTCACAGCCAGCATGAGTCCCAGGCCGATAAAGGCTCCCGGAGGCAACATTGCCAACAGGAACGGTGAATCGGTATGGAAAATTTCTACCCGCAACACTTTTGCCCAACTGCCGAGCAGACTATCCGCACCGTCAAACAACGTCCCGTTACCGAGGATCTCGCGTAGCGAGCCGAGCACGAACATCGCGCAGGTCGCCCCCATTCCGATAGAAAAACCGTCAAGCGCCGAGAGCGCCGGGCCTTTTCTGGCGGCAAACGCCTCCGCGCGTCCTACCACAATGCAGTTCGTGACAATCAGAGGGATAAAAATCCCCAGCGACTGGTACAAGCCAAACGCATAAGCATTGATGAGCATTTGTACTGCGCTAACTACGGAAGCAATGATCATCACGTAGATAGGGATGCGGATCTCCGCTGGCGTCCAGCGACGTAGTGCCGAAATCGTCAGGTTGGTGAGTGTCAGTACAAGCGTCGTGGCAAGACCTAAACCCAGCGCGTTGGTGGCGGTTGAGGTAACTGCCAGCAGGGGGCACATACCGAGTAACTGCACGAGGGCGGAGTTATTTTTCCAGAGCCCCTGAACAATGACGTCTTTAATTTCGCTCATGGTTTATTCTCCACAGGCGGTGAGTTGGGGGAGTTGCGCAGGAAGTGTTTGCGCATACAGACCTGCGCGTTTCACTGCATTAACAACCGCTCGCGGCGTAATGGTCGCGCCAGTGAACTGGTCAAAGTCGCCGCCATCTTTTTTTACCGCCCAGTGCGCGTCATGTTCTCCGCCGATGCTCTTGCCCGCAAAGTGGGTTATCCAGTCGGAGAGGCGCAATTCTATTTTGTCGCCCAGGCCTGGCGTTTCATGGTGCTCTGTCACCCGCGTGCCGAGGACCGTACCGTTGAAATCGGCACCCACTAACAGCTGAATTGCGCCAGAGTAGCCATCAGGTGCCGTAGCCTCCAGGATCGCCGCAACTGGCGTATCGTCCATACGGGCTATATAAACACGATGTGCACCTTTCCCTAATGCCGGGCTGTTAACGACAAAACAGCTATTCAGCAGGTTATTATTGTAGCGATCCGCCGGAATAACCTGATCAAACAACACTTTTTGCTGCAACGCGGCCTGCTCATCAATCGTTGTTTTTGTCATCATATTGATGGCGGCGGTCAGTCCTGTCGACCCCGCCGCAAACAGCGCCAGCGTGATGCCGTGTTTACGAATTGTTTTCAGCATGGTTTATCCTTTTCGATGACCGTACACGCGAGGCCGGGTGTAATAGTCGATCAGGGGAACGGTGATATTCGCCAGCAAAACGGCAAAGGCCACACCGTCGGGATAACCGCCAAAGCTGCGGATAAGCCAAACTAACAAGCCCGCCAGCGCGCCAAATATCAACCGACCACGATTCGTCGTTGAGGCTGTCACCGGATCGGTCAATATAAAGAACGCGCCCAGCATGGTTGCGCCAGAAAGCAGATGTAACTGCGGCGATGCCAGTGACTGAGGTGAAAAAAGCCAGCCTAACGAAGCGCAAAGGGCAAGCGTCAGCAAGAAGCTCACGGGAATGTGCCATTTGATAGCTCTGGTCCACAGCAGCCATATGCCGCCAGCCAGCCAGGCCAGGTTCACCCATTGCCAGCCCGCACCTGCCAGCATCCCGCTGTAAATGGGGTATTGCATGACCTGCTCAACAGAGTGACCCGCATGTATCGATGTTTTAAAAGTATCGAGCGGGGTCGCCTGGCTGATGCCGTCAATGCCCATACGCAGTGTGTTCATATCACCGCCGGTGGCGGTATGTCCGGTAAAGATCACCTGTAGCGCATCAGATACACCTGGGGCAGACGCAGCGATTTCGTGCGGAGGCAACCAACTGGTCATCTGTACCGGAAACGAGATCAGCAGGACCACATAGCCAATCATGGCGGGGTTAAACGGGTTTTGCCCAAGACCGCCGTAAAGCTGTTTGGCGATAATAACCGCAAACACGGTCCCCAACACAATCATCCACCAGGGCGCGAGCGGTGGAATACTCACTGCCAACAGTAAGCCCGTCAGCAGAGCGGAGTTGTCTTTTAATATCGAGACGACGGGTTGTTTGCGTAACCGGAGCACGGTGGCTTCGGCAATCAGCGCGCTGGCTGAGGCCAGGATTATCTGGAATAACGTACCCCAACCAAAAAACCACAGCTGGGCGGCAATCCCCGGCAACGCGGCGATAAGTACCAGCAACATGATTCGCGATGTCTGGCGTTGGTTATGGGTATAAGGGGAGCTTGCGATTCTGAATACCATTTATTCCTCGTTAACAACCTGCTGCTGTGCGGCTTTTTTTGCCTGAGCGCGGGCAATCGCTGCGGCGATGGCCGCTTTGCGCGGATCTACGGGCTCGGCAGGCTCACTGATGGTCTGCTGTTCCTGTTTACGCGCTTTGGCGCGGGCAATCGCCGCTTCGACGGCGGCTTTGCGCGGATCTACGGGCTCGGCAGGCTCACCGGCTGGCTGCTGTTCCTGTTTACGCGCTTTGGCGCGGGCAATCGCCGCTTCGATGGCCGCTTTGCGCGGATCTACGGGCTCGGCTGGCTCACTGGTGGTCTGTTGTTCCTGTTTACGCGCTTTGGCGCGGGCAATCGCCGCGTCGATGGCCGCTTTGCGCGGATCTACGGGCTCGGCTGTCTCACTGGCTGGCTGCTGTTCCTGCTTACGTGCTTTGGCGCGGGCAATGGCCGCTTCGATGGCCGCTTTGCGCGGATCGGCATCAGTACGGCTCTCTTCAATGTTGCCGTTTTCAGCCTGTTTTGCCCTGGCCTGCGCTTTACGCGCTTCGCGCGCCGCGATCACGGCACTATTGTCAGGTTTTGCCCCTGCCTGAATCACCACCGGTTGCATTGCCTGGGCTTGCTTTTCTTTGACGCGAGCCAGCGCAGCAGCAATCGCATCATGATCTTTTGCGGCAGGCTGTACAGCGGCGCTTTTATGTCGCTCAAGACGTGCGGCTTTCTCACGCTCAAGTCGAGCCTGTCGGGCTTCGAAACGCGCTTTCGCTTCAGCGGCACGTTTTTCTTCCTGACTGATGGCGTATATTTCTGCTTTTTCCTGTCGGAAGTACTGGACCAATGGGATATTGCTTGGACATACCCAAGCGCAGGCGCCGCATTCAATGCAGTCCGCCAGATTGTGCGCCGTTGCTTTGTCGTGCTGCTGGCCTTTGCTAAACCAATACAACTGCTGAGGCAGTAAATCGGCCGGACACGCATCGGCACAGGCGCTACAGCGAATACAACCTTTTTCTTCCTGCGGTTCTCCCAGTTCAGTCGCCGTAGGCGCGAGGAGACAGTTGGTGATCTTCACGACCGGAACATCCAGCCACGGCAGGGTGAAGCCCATGAGCGGCCCCCCCATAATCACCATCTGATCGGCGGAAGGGCAAAAACCAGCATCGTCGAGGAGGTGGCGAACCGGGGTACCCAGTCGCGCCCAGACGTTGCCAGGGCGACTCACCGCCTCGCCAGTCAACGTCACGACGCGCTCGGTGATCGGTTCACCATCAATCACCGCACGTTTGATGGCATATGCGGTGCCGACGTTTTGCATCAACACGCCGATATCGGAGGAGCGGCCACCGTGTGGAACCTGCTTCCCGGTCAAAATCTGTGTGAGCTGTTTCGCGCCGCCGGAAGGGTATTTCGTCGGGATGACACGCAGCGAAATGTCGTGCGCGTCGGCCAGCACCGCCCGCAACATAGAAATGGCCTGCGGTTTATTATCTTCAATGCCGATCAAAATCTCTCGCGGTTGCAGAATATGCGCGAGGATGCGGATACCTTCCACCACCTGGGCGGCGCAATCCTGCATCAGACGATCATCAGCCGTAATATAGGGTTCGCATTCCGCCGCATTGATGATCAGCGTTTCGATCTTGTCGCCGCCGCCTTGTAACTTAACGCCGGTAGGAAATCCCGCGCCGCCGAGTCCCGCCACGCCGTACTGGTGAATACGTGTGATCAGCTCTTCACGGCTATGAGAACGGTAATCCGCCCAGCCCTCGCGTTCAATCCAGCGATCTTCGCCATCCGCATCGATAATGACGCTGAGTTCTGCCAGGGCGGAAGGATGCGCGGTGGAATGGGGGGCAATGGCCACAACGGTGCCGGAGGTTGGCGCATGAACCGGAAGCATTCTTCCGCGTCCGCGGGTCAATGGTTGTCCGCGCAACACGCGATCGCCCACGCTGACGCACAGTTCACCTTCGGCGCCAATGTGCTGTTTTAAAGGCATAACGAAACGCGGCGCCAGCGGAACCTGGCGCAAGGGCGTACCGTTTGACTGGGTTTTCATTTCCGGCGGATGAATGCCGCCGTCAAAATCCCAGATTTTATTTTTTCTGAAGGCAGAGAATAACTTAAGCATGTTGTTCCACGGGAATAATACGAACGGGAATGGTGTTCAAATCCCACTTCCAACTGTCAGGCGTTTCCGCTACCGGACGTAATTCGATGCACTGGGTCGGGCAAGGGTCGACACAGAGATTGCAGCCGGTACACAGATCGCTCATGACCGTGTGCATAGCTCGGGTGGCACCCACAATCGCGTCTACCGGGCAGGCCTGAATGCATTTTGTGCAGCCGATGCAGTTATTTTCATCAATGACCGCCAGCATGCGGACCGGGGTGAGGTCCTGTTCATCACCGTCAATGGGTTGCGGATCCACATTCAGTAATTCCGCAATTTTGAGCATGACGGCTTCGCCGCCAGGCGCGCAACGGTTTATTTTCTCACCCTCAGCGCCAATCGCCTCTGCATAGGGGCGGCAGCCAGGATAACCACATTGCCCACACTGGCTTTGCGGCAGAATTTCGTCAATTTTCTCAACAACCGGATCATCTTCAACCGCGAAACGGCGGGAGGCATAACCCAGAATGGCGCCAAACGCCAAACCCAGAAGGCTCACGGCGGCAACGGCAATCCAGATAGCGTTCATTACAACTTCACCAAACCACTAAAGCCCATAAAGGCTAATGACATTAAACCTGCGGTAATCAGCGCTATCGCGTTGCCACGGAAGGGGGCGGGAACGTCTGCCACGGCGAGACGTTCACGAATCGCGGCGAATAGCACCATCACCAGAGAGAAGCCGACGGCAGCGGAAAAACCGTACAGCGCCGACTGTAGAAAATTATGACCGAGGTTAATGTTGAGCAACGCCACGCCTAACACCGCGCAGTTGGTGGTGATAAGCGGCAGGAAGATCCCCAACAAACGATACAGTGCCGGACTGGTTTTACGTACTACCATCTCGGTAAATTGCACGACCACGGCAATGACCAGAATAAAAGCCAGCGTGCGCAGATAGATGAGATCGAGCGGGATAAGAATCCAGGTGTCGATCAACCAGGCGCAAATAGACGCAAGTGTCATCACAAAAGTGGTGGCAAGCCCCATACCCATCGCGGTTTCCAGTTTTTTGGAAACACCCATAAATGGACAAAGGCCCAGAAACTTAACCAGTACAAAGTTGTTGACCAGTACAGTTCCGACAAAGAGCAGCAGGTAATCAGTCATTTTTCGGCCTGAAATAAAAAAGCCGCCTATTATCTGTCAATCTACAGCAGGCGACAACAGGTTAACTGTAAGGTTATTACGGGTTCACAAACGTGGCTTTTACGCGTGCTGAACGCTTGAAATAAGGCGCCATCAGGGCAGCCGCCAGTAATGGAAACAACAACTGGCGAACGGCAAAAGCATCAGGCACTGGCGAAAATGCAAACGCTTTGATGGCCAGTAATACCGATACCAGCAGCCAAAGAATATAGTGCTTAGGCACACATTGCCTGCGCTTGAAGAACGCAATTGTCAGCCAAAGCGTGTAATACCACATCGCAATCGCAGTCAAAAATGAAATGCCCCAGAGCACTAAGTTGCCTGTTTCTTGTTCACTCAGCGCTTTTAACGTTTGCGGAGTCGCTAGCGCGGTGACGTATAGCAATAGCGCCAGCGATGCGCTCAATAGCGCCACTAACAGCCAGGCTAACGGGCCAAGCAACCAGCCTCCGATTCGTTGTGCCGGTATTGTGGTCATATCTTCTCCAGATTTGCTGGTGCGTACAGGCATGCCAAATATTTTGGGGCGATTATTATAAATCTTTTAACGGCGATCGCTACTCTCTTCGTTATTGCACGTAATGCCAGACGGATTTAGGTACCTGACCGACATCAAACAGGCGTCCACCGGAGATCAATTCTGCACGGCGATGGTCAGCGGCACGGTACATATTGATAATCTCCCGATCGTCGGTAAGCGTGTAGTTAAGATGATCGAACAATTTTTCCAGACTTTCGAGTGAACTGATTTTGCGGAATTTTAATAGATAATCCTGGACAGTCATAAATAGGGATCCATATTAAAAAAATAACACCAACGGAGTAGTAAATATGAAAATACACAACCAGGCGCAGGGAAGGTTAAGCGACACGTGATTTTCAAAATAAGATAATTCTTACGTATAAACAGGCAGGCGCAATTAAGCACCTGCCGGAAGGGTAACGCGCTTCATTAAAACAGGCAATAAGCGGCGGGTCTGGACGCGGTACATTTATCCATTTTTGATAGATTTGCAGCAGATTAACAGGATGACCAAACGGTAAACATCCTCGCTTCATACTATGTACGACGTCTGAACCCTGCGACGTTTATTTTTTCCCAACGGTGGCGGTAGGTTCTGGAGGTTGGTAATTGTCGATATGACTGGCCACACCCAAAAGAATGACGGAGACCACAAGAACAATCCAGCCTGTTAATTCAATAAGACGATTCATCACTGACGACATTTGCTTTGATTTATCCATAAACACAGGATGCAAATGTTACCCATCAACAATTAAGACAGCAAGTTCATCGGGAACGGTTTCACTGACTTTTTCGAAACAAGTTTAGGTAAAGTGGCGTTTGTTTGACTTAAGTTAACTTATGGCCTTTGTCGCTGTAAGGCCATTAAACTCTTGTGAGCGGTTATGGGATAGTGTGAAATGTGAATGTTCTGTAATGAGAGGCAATGACATGAGTGACAACATCCGTGTTGGGTTAATTGGTTACGGTTATGCCAGCAAAACTTTCCATGCCCCCTTGATCGTGGGGACGCCTGGGCTGGAGCTGGTGGCGGTTTCCAGTAGTGATGAAACAAAAGTGAAGGCTGACTGGCCTTCGGCGGTGGTTGTCTCTGAGCCTAAGCATCTTTTCAACGATCCGAATATCGACCTTATTGTGATCCCTACGCCGAACGACACGCATTTCCCGCTGGCAAAAGCGGCGCTGGAAGCGGGAAAACATGTTGTGGTGGATAAGCCATTTACTGTGACACTGTCACAAGCGCGTGAGCTGGAGTCGTTAGCCCGCAGCCTGGGGCGGGTGCTTTCCGTTTTCCACAATCGACGCTGGGACAGTGACTTCCTGACGCTGAAGGCCCTGCTGGCCGATGGCGTGCTGGGCGAGGTGGCTTATTTTGAATCTCACTTTGACCGCTTTCGGCCGCAGGTGCGCGATCGCTGGCGGGAACAGGGCGGCCCGGGTAGCGGTATTTGGTATGATCTGGCACCGCATTTGCTCGATCAGGCCATTAATCTGTTCGGTTTACCTGTCAGTATGACGGTTGATCTCGCGCAACTGCGTCCGGGAGCTCAGTCTACTGATTACTTCCACGCCGTTCTGGCCTATCCGCAGCGTCGCGTCGTTCTGCATGGCACGATGCTGGCGGCGGCGGAATCAGCACGCTACATCGTGCACGGTTCGCGTGGAAGCTACGTGAAATATGGGCTTGATCCGCAAGAAGAGCGCCTGAAAAATGGCGAACGTCTGCCACAGGAGGACTGGGGCTACGATATGCGTGACGGTGTATTAACGCGTGTTGAGGGTGAAGAACGTGTGGAAGAGACCTGGCTGACTGTTCCGGGTAACTATCCGGCTTATTATGCCGGTATTCGCGATGCGCTGAACGGTCATGGAGAAAATCCGGTTCCGGCAAGTCAGGCTATTCAAATTATGGAGCTGATTGAACTGGGCATTGAGTCAGCAAAACACCGCGCAACGCTGTCTCTGATCTGATTCTCTCTCTTTTCGGCAATGCCGGATAAGTGCGGCTTATCCGGCAACGATACGCTTACGCCGCAGCTACTTTTTCGCGCAGGGCGCGTTTTTCCGCTTCACTCAGGAAGGCCATTTCCAGACCGTTGATTTGTGCCTGGCGGATCTGTTCGCGCGTCAGACCTGCCGCAGGCGCTGCGACGGTGTATTCGTGAATAATATCCACCCCTTGCACGGCGGGATCATCGGTATTCAGGCTTGCCATCACGCCATGCTCAAGGAACGTTTTCAGTGGGTGTACGGCGAGCGATGCGACGGTGCTGGTCTGAATATTGGAGGTCAGACAAGATTCAATACCGATACGCTGCTCAGCCAGAAAATCCATTAACGCGCGATCTTCAACGGCTTTTACGCCATGCCCAATACGCTCAGCGCCCAGTTCACGGATAGCCTGCCAGATACTCTCCGGGCCAGCGGCTTCGCCTGCGTGGACGGTAATATGCCAGCCAGCGTCACGTGCGCGATTAAAGTGCGTCAGGAACAAGCTCCCCGGGAATCCGAGTTCGTCTCCTGCCAGATCGAGGGCAGTGATCCGATCGCGATGGGCCAGCAATGCCTCAAGCTCTTGTAAACATGCCGCTTCACCGAATGTGCGGCTCATAATGCCGATCAGACGCACTTCAACGCCGAACGCCCGGCTGCCTTCTTGCACCCCAGCGATGATCGCTTCGACCACGCCCGCTACCGGGAGTTGATGGTTCATTGCCATGTAGCCAGGCGAAAAACGCAGCTCAACATAATGCAAACCGTTACGTGCGGCATCTTCCACGTTCTCGTAAGCCACGCGACGACAGGCGTCCAGCGAGGCTAACACTTTCACGCCCCAGTCCAGTTTCGACAGAAAGCTGACTAGATCAGGTTCTGTCGAGGTTACCTGCACATGCGGGATCAGGGTTTCAAGTGTTTGAGCGGGGAGGGACACATTAAACTGGCGGCCAAGATCAAGAATAGTTTGGGCACGAATGTTGCCATCAAGGTGGCGATGAACATCAGTTAACGGAAGGGAAGTATCAATCATGGTCGCACTCATTTTTTGAATATAAAAGTGCGCGCTATTATAAAAACAAACGGGGGGTAAAATCTATGTTGCGCAATGATTAATTTCATTGCGCAACCAGAGTTAGCGCACAGCCCGAATAGCGTTGATTAAACCGGCAACGCCTTTTTCAAGTTTGGCGCGCGGGCAACCGGCATTCAGTCGCACGAAGCCGTTGCCTTCCTGACCATAGGTGTAGCCGGGCATGATGGCGACTTTTTCCTGATGAATCAGTGCATCTTGTAATGCCTTATCATCAATGTTTAACGGACGAAGATCGATCCAGGCCAGATAGGTGGATTGCGGCGCCTGCCAGTTCAGTTCTGGAAATGCCGTATTCAGCGACTGCGCGATATAGCTCAGATTTTCTCTGAGATAGTCGCGTAGCGCATCCAGCCACTCCGCGCCGTCCTGGTAGGCGGCAATGTGCGCGGTGAGTGCCAGTACTGCCGGTGAAGACAAACCATCACGGCCTTTCAGAGCGCTCAGATAGCGTTCCCGACTGTTTTCATCTTCGATAAGCCCATACGCCCCAGTTAATGCCGGGATATTGAAACTCTTGGACCCGGAGGTCAGCAGCGCCCAGTGACCGCGCGCCACGTTGCTCCAGGGGATATGAGGTTGCTCTCCCCAAACCATATCCATATGAATCTCATCAGAAATAACCCGCACACCGTGACGATGACACAGCGCTGCCATCGTCTCCAGTTCATCACGGGTCCAGACTTTGCCGGTGGGATTATGGGGACTGCACAACAGCAGGATCTTGCTTTCAGGACGAGCGAGAGCTGCCTCGAGCTTCGCCATATCGCAGTACCAGTCGTTACTCCGTTTTTCCAGTGCTACAGGCAGAACGGTGCGCTGGTTTCCCTCAATGGCTTTATAAAAGGCATCATAAGCAGGGGTATGCATGACCACGCCTTCGCCCACATTGGACCACTGACGGATCAATTCAGACACCATATAGATAACGGAGGGACCGTACACCACCGATTGGGGGGCTATCGGGGTATCATGGCGGGTCAAAAACCAGTGACTGATGGCGCCCAGAAACTCCTCATTTTTCCAACGACTGTACCCGAGAACACCGTGGGTCAGGCGCTGATTCAGCGCCTCGAGAATACAGGGGGCAGTGGCGAAATCCATATCAGAGATGGTAAACGGCAGCAGATCGGCGCAACCAAAACGGTCAGCGACATAATCCCACTGCGTACACCAGGTTCCGTGTCTGTCGACGACCTTTGAAAAATCGAACATATCGCTATCCTTATGCCTGAACGGTATTCATCAGACTGGCCATTTCGTCTTTAACAGACTGTACCTGCGGGCCAATGACCACCTGCAAATTGTGCTGGTTCAGTTGGACCACACCGATGGCACGATTGTCTTTCAGCGCTTGTACATTCACCAGCGACATGTCCTTAACCGACAAACGTAAGCGTGTAATACAGTTATCCAGACTGACGATATTGTCGCTACCCCCCAGTGCGGCGAGGATCGCCGGGACGTTATAGCCGGATTTTCCAGGCGAGCCTGCGACGACTTTCTCAATACTGCTGGCAATTTCAGTATCGCGACCCGGTGTTTTCAGATTAAAGCGGGTAATGGCGAAGCGGAAAATCACGTAGTAAACCGCAAACCAGATAGCGGCTACCACTGGCACCAGATACCACTTTGTTGAGAGACCATGCAGAATACCGAACACCACAAAGTCAATGATGTTGCCGTCAGTGTTACCGATAGTGACGCCCAGAATCGCCATGACGGTGAAGCCCAGACCAGTCAGCAGAGCGTGAATAACATACAAAACAGGCGCGACAAACAGGAACAGGAATTCCAGCGGTTCTGTCGTGCCGCCAACGACGCAGGCGATCAGACCTGAAATCAACAGCCCTTTAATTTTGTGGCGATTTTCCGGGCGGGCGCAGTGATACATGGCCAATGCCGCACCTGGCAGACCGCCGAGGAAAGCCGGCATTTTACCCTGAGACAGGAAGCGGGTGGCGCTTTCAGAAAAACCGTGAGTGGTCGGACAGCTTAGCTGTGCCTGGAAAATGGTCAATGCGCCACTGACGCTATGACCGCAAACGTCCTGCGTGCCTCCCGCTTCGGTGAAGCGAATCAACGCCACCAGAATATGGTGCAGACCAAACGGTAACAGCAGACGTTCACCGGTACCAAAAATCATCGGCCCGAAATCTCCGGCACTGTTAATGATGTGTCCCAGTCCGCTGATACCCATCGCGAAAACCGGCCACACCAGCGGGATAACCAGACCGACAAGTCCCATCACCACGGAGGAGATAATCGGGACAAAACGGGTGCCGCCAAAGAAGGCCAGCGCATCCGGCAGACGGATGTTATGAAAACGTTCATGCAGCATCCAGACGATAATACCGGCGATAACCGCACCGAGGATCCCGGTGTCGATCGACTGGATCCCCAGAATATTCTGCACGTTGTTGGCTTTCAGTATTGCGGCGTCGGTGGTCGGAAGGATCCCTTTTGCGGTTAACCAGAAGTTCACCGCAAGGTTCATCACGGCATAGCCCACGAAACCCGCAAAGGCGGCAACGCCTTTGTTTTCACGCGCCAGTCCGAGCGGGATGGCGATACAGAACATCACCGGCAGGAAACTGAATGCAAACGAACCGACTTTACTCATCCAGGTAAACAGGGCTTGTAGCACAGGATTCCCCAACGCCGGGATCAGGGTGACAACATCATGGCTGCTCAGAGAGCTGCCGATGCCCAGCATGATCCCGCAGAAAGAGAGCAGGGCCACGGGCAACATAAACGTTTTCCCCAGTTGCTGAAAAAACTCCCATAAGGTTATTTTTGGCGTTGTTCTCGTCGTCATCTAACGATTCCTTGTGAAAAGAAAGCTCTGTTTTAGGTTAATGGGACGAGAAGATAAAACGTTTTACCTAATTTTAGTGCGGCATAAATCACATTATCGAACGATGATAAAGCGTATAAATATAAGTAATTGATAAAACGTTTTATCTCTGTCTGGTGAAGACTTAGGCAGGTCAGGTTTTCGAGGGAGTTTTTTGTTTTCATGGCCATAGCCAAAAAAATTACTATCCATGATGTTGCGTTGGCTGCAGGCGTTTCTGTCAGTACCGTGTCATTGGTTCTGAGCGGCAAAGGCCGTATTTCGTCAGCCACTGGCGAACGTGTGAATGCGGCGATTGAGCAGCTCGGGTTTGTTCGCAACCGTCAGGCTTCGGCGCTGCGCGGCGGGCAGAGCGGGGTCATTGGGCTGATTGTGCGTGATCTGTCGGCCTCTTTTTATGCCGAACTGACCGCCGGGCTGACGGAAGCGCTGGAGTCGCAGGGGCGGATGGTTTTTCTCCTCCACGGCGGCCAGGACGGCGAACAGCTAACGCAACGTTTTTCTATGTTACTCAATCAGGGCGTCGATGGCGTGGTGATTGCCGGTGCGGCGGGTAGCAGCGATACCTTGCGACAACGCGCAGAGGAAAAAGGGATCCCGGTGGTGTTCGCTTCACGCGCCAGTTACCTTGATGAAGTGGATACGGTCCGCCCGGATAACATGCAGGCGGCGCAGTTGCTGACCGAGCATCTCATTCGCCACGGACATCAACGCATTGCATGGCTCGGGGGGCAAAGTTCATCGCTGACCCGGGCAGAGCGCGTTGGCGGCTATTGCGCAACCCTCTTAAAATTCGGTTTGCCGTTCCATAGCGACTGGGTGCTGGAATGTGCTTCCAGCCAGAAGCAGGCAGCCGAAGCGATCACCGCATTACTGCGACACAACCCGACCATCAGCGCGGTGGTCTGCTACAACGAAACTATCGCGATGGGCGCGTGGTTTGGCTTGATGCGGGCAGGTCGTCAAAGTGGCGAAAGCGGAGTGGATCGCTATTTTGATCAGCAAATATCACTGGCGGCGTTTGCCGATGTAGCAGAACATGCCCTGGATGATTTGCCCATTGTCTGGGCCTGCACACCCGCCCGCGAGATAGGATATACCCTGGCAGAACGTATCCTGCAGAAGATCGGTCACGAGGAGAGCTATTCACGTAGTCAAACCATTTCGGCCCGACTTATCACGCAGAAGTAAGCGTTCTGGCGCAACGGCTGAATTCGTCGCTAAGGGAATCGCCCGATGAGCATTATCTCATCGGGCACACCGCATTTAGAACATTACGGCTGAGGTACTGCAGGCGCGTCCGGAACAGAGAGCGCCGGTACACCGAACATCCCTATAAACTCATCTAACGGCATTTTTTGCCCGTTAAGTGTGACCTGACCACTCGCGTACTGCAGGCTGGTGGCAATGGTATTATCCTTCATCGTCGTGATACGGAACATTTGCCCCATCGCGGCGAGACCTTTTACCTGTTGATTCGCCATACTGGCCGCATCTTCCTGCTGATAGCCTTCCAGCTTCGCGACCTGCGTCATGAATTCAACGGCCATATCCACCGGGATTGTCAGCTTACCCTCGAGGGATTTGACAGAGCGGTCCAGTTCCTGCGCCAGGTTTTGCGGCGCAACGGTTGAGGTTGTCGGATCTCTCAGGAAAAGAGACAGATTAAGCGCGGTTTCACCTTTGGCGTTTTTCCAGCTCAATGGCGCGACGGTGATCACCGGTTCGCCTTTCAACAGCAACGGCAGGGCGGTGAAAAACGCTTCAGTCACTTTTTCCTGATAAAGGTCAGGATCTTGCGCCACGTCTGGCTGCGCCAACAGCTCTTGTGTTTGCGCGTTATACTGCTGACTAAACTGGCGCCAGGCTTCTGCATTAATCTGGCCCGCTTTCAAGGTCAACTGACCGCTGCCCAAATCCTGCCCCTGAACTTTAAGACTCTTAAGGGCGTAGTCCAGCTGGCTGTTGATGGTTTTACCATCGGGTGTCAGTTCGGATTTTCCGCTGATGTTCATCCCTTCCAGCACCGACATCTCTTTGCCTTCTATTGAGATTGCCAGTTTTTCTAATGACAGCTGTTGGTTGCCAATGCGTCCGCCAAAACTGGCGACGCTGCTGGCACCGTCTGTTTTCAGGTTATTAAAGGTGATTTGTACTTTCTGGTTATATTCATTGACGGCATCAACCAGCCCGCTTTGCGCTTCACCCGTCAGAGAAATGATGCTCCCTTCTTTGTCCGCATCAAGCTGGAATTCACCCCCGCTGAATGCGACTTTCTCGCCTTCATTTTCGTAGTTCAACGGCTTGATAGCGATATTGGAGCGCGTGTCGCCGCTGTAGGCGATACGGGAGTTAATTTCGAACGGCGACTCACCTTTGGCGAAATCAAACAACGGCTTACTAAACGCATTGTTCACCAGGGTGGTTTTTACGGAGGCCATTGAAGGGACAAGATTCAGAGACTTTACCTGGGCGAACGGGAAGGGGCCATGATCCACCGCTTCATTCACCACCAGACTTTGGTCTGGTTTCATCCATGGACTCTCTTTGCCCGCGATGGGTTTTACCACCAACTGCAACTGGCTGCTGAATACGCCACGCTGGTAGTTCTGATAACTGAGTTCTATGTTCGCTTCCGGTGAATTCAGTTTAAGTTGGGTATTGGCCTCAGAAATCATCTCAGAAAGATGCGTTTCCAGTTTCTTCCCTGTGTACCAGGCGCCACCCGTCCAGACGATGCCAAGTGCAACGATGACTCCCGCAGCTACCAGCGATTTTTTCATATTGATTATCCATAAAATGAAACCAGGCGGGAGAATCCGCCTGGATAAGTTATAAGCCACTTACTAGCTTAGCAAGAGTTGTTAAAAAATTCAGTATGTTGCTAAAGCTTGTTATAAACCCGGGCTAAACGGCCCACGCCGCTGGCAGAAACCGGAGACTCCTGGGCGCCAATAAATGCCGATTCTCCCGGCTTAAGGACCAGTCGCTCTTCGCCTTTGCTCAGAACCGCTTCACCTTCAACGCAGAACAGAATGGCCGCGCTTGGTTGGGCGATTGCTGTTTCCTGCGCCGACAGGTCATGCAGGGAAAACGCAAAATCATCCACCGGAATAGGGAAGTCCAGTTCCGCACCGTTTTTAACCGGGGTGGTCAGCAGTTGAGACGCGGGCTTTGCCACAAACTGCACGTTGGCGACAAGCTCCGGGATATCAATGTATTTGGGCGTTAATCCGGCACGCAGCACGTTGTCGGAGTTCGCCATGACTTCTAACGCCACGCCCTGCAGGTACGCATGCGGGGTTTCGGCAAACAGGAACATGGCATCGCCTGGGTTCAGTTTGACCACATTCAGCAGCAGCGGTGAGAAGAGGCCGCTGTCATCCGGGTAAAACTCAGAGATCACGCGGATCGTTTGCCACGGTTCGCCTTGTTGGCTGTTCAGTGCGGCTTTTAACACCGCCAGCGCGCGGGATTTCTCTTCACCCTGCATATTGAGCAGGCTGGCAAAGAGCTGACTCAGACGTTCCGCGTTAGGATCTTGCAGGAAGTGCGCAATGGCGGGGTGCGCGCCGGAAACCGGCTGTAGCAAAGAAACAATCTCGGAAAACTCACGAAACGCATTCATCGCCAGGAATGGCGTCAGGGCGAAAACCAGCTCGGGTTTGTGGTTCGGATCTTTATAGTTGCGCTCTGCGGCATCCATCGGGATACCCGCTGCATTCTCTTTTGCAAAACCGACTTCAGAATTGTGTTTGTTTGGATGTACCTGAATGGAGAGCGGTTGCGCGGCGCACAGCACTTTAAACAGGAACGGCAACTCACCAAAGCGTTCGGCGACCGCATCGCCAAGCAGCGCAGATTTGTTGTGGTCGATTACGTCGCGCAATGAGACGGTCTGGCCGTTAGCATCCTGAACTTTAGAGCTGCTTTTCGGGTGCGCGCCCATCCAGAGCTCAGCCATCGGCTGCTGCGCCGGATTGGCGAGCCCATAGAGTTCTGTTAACGCAGTTTTACTTCCCCAGGCATAGTTTTGCACTGAGTTGATGAGTTTTTGCATTATCAAGCCTTGTTTCAATGTGGAAATTACTGCGTGTATTAAAGCAAGAAACCCAGTGGAAGTAACCTCCGCGCGTAAAAAGTCGTCCTTGTCTCAGTTTTTGTTAAAAAAATGTGTAGGATAGGTGAATTGTTTTTTAGCAGGGCTTTGGAAAATCTGCCCAGAGTATAAACAGACCGAGCTGTAAGTGAGAGTACAATGTCAAACAAACCCTTCCATTATCAGGATCCTTTTCCCCTCCAAAAGGATGACACCGAATATTATCTACTGACCAGTGAGCATGTTTCCGTTGCTGAGTTTGCCGGGCAGGAAGTGCTCAAGGTTGATCCACAAGCCTTAACCCTCGTCGCCAGACAGGCCATCCATGATGCTTCGTTTATGTTGCGTCCCGCGCACCAGCAACAGGTGGCTGATATTCTCCGTGACCCGGATGCCAGCGAAAACGATAAGTATGTCGCACTGCAATTCTTGCGTAACTCCGACATCGCTGCGAAAGGTATTTTGCCAACCTGCCAGGATACCGGCACAGCGATTATCGTCGGTAAAAAAGGCCAGCGTGTCTGGACGGGCGGCGGCGATGAAGCCGCGCTTGCTCGCGGTGTTTATAACACCTACATCGAAGATAACCTGCGCTATTCGCAAAACGCCGCGCTGGATATGTACAAAGAGGTCAATACCGGCACCAACCTGCCTGCGCAGATTGATCTCTACAGCGTCGATGGCGACGAATATAAATTCCTGTGTATCGCAAAAGGCGGCGGGTCAGCGAACAAAACCTATCTGTATCAGGAAACCAAAGCGCTGTTATCACCCGGGAAATTGAAAAATTATCTGGTCGATAAGATGCGTACGCTGGGGACGGCGGCTTGCCCACCGTACCATATTGCTTTTGTGATCGGCGGCACTTCGGCGGAAGCGACGCTGAAGACCGTCAAACTGGCTTCGGCAAAATATTATGACGAACTGCCAACCGAAGGTAACGAGCACGGCCAGGCGTTTCGTGATGTCGAACTGGAAAAAGAGCTGTTGATTGAAGCGCAAAATCTTGGACTGGGCGCGCAGTTTGGCGGGAAATATTTCGCCCACGATATCCGTGTGATTCGTCTGCCACGCCACGGCGCGTCATGTCCGGTGGGGATGGGTGTCTCCTGTTCTGCGGATCGCAACATCAAAGCGAAGATCAACCGCAAAGGTATTTGGATAGAGAAACTCGAGCACAATCCGGGGAAATATATCCCGGAAGCGTTACGTCAGGCAGGCGAAGGGGAAGCGGTTCGGATCGACCTTAACCGCCCGATGAAAGCGATCCTTGAGCAACTGTCTCAGTATCCGGTGTCGACGCGTTTGTCGTTGAACGGCACCATTATTGTAGGGCGCGATATTGCTCACGCGAAGTTGAAAGAGCGTCTGGATAACGGTGAAGGTTTGCCGCAGTACGTGAAAGACCATCCGATCTATTACGCCGGTCCGGCGAAAACGCCAGAAGGATATGCCTCGGGTTCGCTTGGCCCAACCACGGCAGGACGTATGGATTCGTATGTGGATCAGCTCCAGTCGGCTGGTGGCAGTATGATCATGCTGGCGAAAGGCAACCGCAGCCAACAGGTCACCGACGCGTGTCATAAGCACGGTGGCTTCTATCTTGGCAGTATTGGTGGTCCGGCGGCAGTACTGGCTCAGGGCAGTATCAAGAGTCTGGAGTGCGTGGAATATCCTGAACTGGGGATGGAAGCTATCTGGAAAATTGAAGTAGAAGATTTCCCGGCCTTTATCCTTGTCGATGATAAAGGCAACGATTTCTTCCAACAGATTCAGACGTCGCAGTGCGCACGCTGCGTTAAGTAACGTCAGCCGCCCTTCGGGGCGGTTTTTTTTACCGCACAAACCACCAAATGGCGGTGCTGATTTCGTTGATACTTATTAAGACCGCAAGCAAGTGGGCCATGTCGAAACATAACCTAATCAAATAATTGTATAAGGAGCAGGTCATGGTAACGGTACGCCGCGAGAAAGATTCGATGGGGGCGATTGATGTCCCGGCAAATAAGCTATGGGGCGCGCAAACCCAGCGTTCGCTGGAGCATTTTCGTATTTCTACGGAGAAAATGCCCGTCTCGCTGATCCACGCGCTGGCGCTGACCAAGCGCGCAGCGGCAAAGGTCAACGAAGATTTAGGTTTGCTATCGGCGGAGAAAGCCTCTGCTATCCGGCAGGCAGCAGATGAAGTGCTGTCTGACAAACATGCTGATGAGTTCCCGCTGGCTATCTGGCAGACCGGGTCGGGAACCCAGAGCAATATGAACATGAACGAGGTGCTGGCAAACCGCGCCAGCGAACTGTTGGGCGGCGTTCGCGGCATGGAACGCAAAGTGCATCCGAATGATGACGTCAATAAGAGTCAGAGTTCGAATGACGTCTTCCCAACGGCGATGCATGTCGCTGCGCTGCTGGCGTTGCGCAATCAGCTGATCCCGCAGTTGAAGGTGTTGACCAAAACGCTGACTGAAAAATCCCACGCCTTTGCGGATATCGTCAAAATCGGTCGTACACATCTGCAGGATGCGACGCCGCTAACGCTCGGTCAGGAGATTTCGGGTTGGGTGGCGATGCTGGAACACAATCTCAAACATATCGAGAACAGCCTGCCGCACGTCGCGGAACTGGCGCTGGGCGGTACAGCCGTTGGCACCGGGCTGAATACCCATCCTGAGTATGCCCGCCGCGTGGCGGATGAACTGGCGGTAAGTACCGGCGCGCCGTTTGTCACAGCGCCAAACAAATTTGAAGCGCTGGCGACCTGTGATGCGCTGGTCCATGCGCACGGTGCGTTAAAGGGGCTGGCGGCGTCGTTGATGAAAATTGCCAACGATGTACGCTGGCTGGCGTCAGGTCCACGCTGTGGGATTGGCGAAATAGCGATCCCGGAAAATGAACCGGGAAGTTCGATAATGCCCGGTAAAGTGAACCCGACCCAGTGCGAGGCGCTGACCATGCTATGTTGCCAGGTGATGGGCAATGATGTGGCGGTGAATATGGGCGGGGCAGCAGGGAATTTTGAGCTTAACGTCTATCGTCCCATGGTTATTCATAACTTCCTGCAATCTGTTCGGTTGCTGGCGGACGGTATGGAGAGTTTTAACGCGCATTGTGCTGTGGGGATTGAGCCGAATCGCGAGCGCATTAACCAGTTGCTCAATGAGTCGCTGATGCTGGTGACGGCGCTCAACACGCATATCGGGTATGACAAAGCCGCAGAAATCGCCAAAAAAGCGCATAAAGAAGGGCTGACCTTGAAAGCGTCAGCCCTGGCATTAGGCTATCTCACGGAAGCCGAGTTCGACAGCTGGGTTCGCCCGGAATTGATGGTCGGCAGTATGAAACCGGGCCGTTAATCCGCCACATACAGGTGCAGCCGTGGGATTACCAATCGTAACGGCTGTGCCTGAGGTTTAAAACGGTGCTGAATATTTTCAGCATCGTAGTTTAACAATTCACCAATATCCGGTACGCCAGCGCCGTTATCAGTATTAATCAACGCGATTAGCGGTGTCGGACAGGCATGCTGAACCTGTTTCTGTTGCCCTTTGTACCAGACTCTGGCGATAGGCTGTACTTTCACCGGTCGCTTAATCTTCAGTCTGGCGTGTTGCCCGAGGGCGGCGATGTCCTGATATTCGCGCTCCAGTTTGGTCTGCCACTCTTCGCGGGTCCACGGGTAAACGCTACGCGGCGAATTCAGACTCTTCTCCAGCTGCGCCAGCACATCATCACGGCGCAAGTTCTTGATAATATGTTTGTTTGCCCAGCCAAATCGCAAGGTAGCTGGATCCCGAATAACCGTCAGTGTGCGGTAAGCATTCAGCGTAATAAGTCCAGGCAAATGCCGGTGTACCCACTCAAAACGCGCGTTTGGCGCAAGGGCGGACTCGACCGTCACAAGATGCTCAAACGTGGTTTTTAGCTGGTTGATACGTTGTATCCGGTTTTCGAACATTGCCTGCGTGGCATGATTAACCTGATAACAGAGCACCCCCGGCAGACGTACCGCGGCTTTACTGCTGCGATTTTCAGACTGTTGCTGAATAAACAGGTGACGGTAATGGCGCAGCGCAAGCGCTTCGGCTTCCTTGCCCAGATGCTGTTTAACATCGATGGTTTCCAGTGGCGAATGTTCGGCCTCTTTTGTCACTTCAGGCAGAGAAAAAACCCGCGCAATCAGCAAGGTATGTTGCTCAAGATTTTCCGTCAGGGCAGCCAGTTCTTGCTCTATCTGGCGAAAGGTACCATTCAGGCGGTCAACGAGATCATAACGGGCCATATGCTCACCATTTTAGTTACAACATACTTATTGTATACCATATCATTCCCCGCCTGACCACCGTGCGGTTAGGGTCTGGCAGGGGGAAGATCAGCGATGTTATGCCAGACTGGCCAACTGAAACTGAACTGTGCGCCGCCCAACGTGCTTTCGCGACAGCTTACCGTTCCCCCCATCGCCAATGCGATTGAGTGAACAATCGCTAATCCGAGGCCGCAGCCGCCGGTAGCGCGATCCCTGCTGGGATCCAGGCGTACAAACGGTTCAAAAATGCGTTCACGCGCATCTGGGGCGATACCTGGACCATCATCCTCAACGAGTAGTGTGGCGTGGTTGCCCGCTAACAGCAGGCTGACATGTATGGAGGCATGGCAATAGCGCAAGGCATTGTTGAGCAGGTTATCCAGGACGCGCTCCATCAATCGCATATCCAGCGCGCCGTAATCTCCTGACACCAGGTTGCTCAGGTGCACTTCACGTCCGGGATTGACGCTTTGCACATCGGCAAGATGGGTAGTCAGCCAGACGGGGAGGTCGGGGACCGTGAGTTTTAATTCATTTTGCGGCCGGTCGAGGCGAGCGTAGGTCAGCAATTCCTCAATCAACGCTTCCAGTTGCCCAATATCCCGATTCAGCGCCAGCGACTCTTGTTCGCTCAGGTTGTCGCTCATTGCCAGGCGATAGCGTAAACGAACGAGCGGGGTGCGTAGCTCGTGGGCAATGCCATCGATAAGCTGTTTCTTGCTGGCAATAAGGGCGTTGATGTTGTCCGCCATTTGGTTAAAGGCGATCCCCAGGCGCTCAAAACTGGAGCCATTGTCAAAATGGAGGCGCTCGGTGAGATGTCCCTCGCCGAAGCGTTGCGCTGCGGATTCAAGTCTCAACATTTCCTGCCAGTGCGGACGCATCCAGATAAAGACAGGAAAGGCGAGGGAGATAGCGATAAAGGCCATCAATGCCACATCCAGCAAACGCATTTGATGCAGAAAATAGAGATACGGCACCGGTCCCACGGCCAGTACGTAGTGGCTGCGAGGAATACGCTGAATAAACGTGTATTGATCATCAAGCGCAACGATGTCGCCTTCCCGCAGTCGCTGCGTCGTGACGCTATCCAGTGTGTATTTATTCAGCGGTTCGACGCGTAGGTCGAACGAGAGATTGAGATCCATCTCTTTCAGGGTTTTTCCCCATTCGCTGGGGGGGATCTCGCGCAATTCGCTGCGCATAAGGTATAGCGAACTTTTCATCAAATCGTCGAGCGACTGTTTGCCCGCACGCTCGGCAGTGAATTTATAAACCAAACCAACCAGCAAGGTCATGACCAGAAAGCAGACAAACAGCAGAAGATAAAACTGAACAAACAGCTTTTTCATGATAATTTACCGGAAGTTCAATATGTTAGCTAATGCGCTTTCACCTCTGGGGGCATGTGGGGGGCAGTACGGTATCCACTGATACGCTGGTTCAGAAATGCAATCTGATCACCGTCAAGCGCGCTTATCCAGGCAGAGTACACTGTATAAACCATTTCTGCATTCTCATGGCCCATTTGACTCGCGATAAACGCAGGATTGGCGCCAGCAGAGAGCATCCAGCATGCATAGGTATGCCGGGTCTGGTATGGACGACGGCGGCGAATACCCGAACGTCGTATGGTTACGTTCCAGAGTGAACTTATTGAGTTTACAGAGTAGTGTCTGGCCTGTTCACCTTTCTCCTGCCGTGGCATGAATACGAAGTGCAGTTCCTGGCTTTCTGTTTTTCCATACTCGCGCATCTGGATCTCGATGGCTACCTTTTCGAAATGGCCGGTCAGTGTTTTTTGTGCTTTCAATGAATCGATGGCAGGAGCCAGTAGCTTGATTGTCCTGTTGCCTGCTTTGGTTTTTGGCGGACCAAATATCCCTTGCTGGGTCAGGTTACGGTTGATCCGGATTTCACCTTTTTCCAGATCGATATCTTCCCATGCAAGTGCGCAGAGTTCCCCGGGTCGAACGCCAGTATAAAACGCTATCTGCCACATATGCTTTTGCTTTGAAGGTGCTGTATTGAGAAAGATTTCGAATTCCCTCTGAAGAAAAGGATCCGGCTTAACCCGGTTTTTCTGGAGTCGTTTTATGCCCTCATAAGGTCGGTTTGACATGAACTTATTCAGATACCCGAAATCAAGAATCTGCCGAAGAATTGCCAGGTAGTACTCTACTGTCCTTACGGAGCGACCCTGCTTATTTCTGCGTCGGCCTGGCTGGTAATGAGTCTCCCCGCACAGCAATTCTTTTCTCCAGATCAGAATATCACTATTGTTAATTTCACTTAATGGGGTAGAGGTACCGATAAGTTTTTCCAGCGTCCGGATTGATATCTCGTAACTACGAATAGCATTTGGTGAAAGGGTGATCTTATGGCCGTTGAGCCAAAGGTTTGCTAACTCACTGAATGTGCCTATGCTCTTTGTCGTTCTGAAACGATTTGGCTGTTTTCGACTCTGGGAAGTAAGTCAGGTAATCGAAAGTCCCTAGCTGGATATCGCTAACGATTCGAGCGCGCATGTTACCCGCTTTTTTTATATTCGAAGGGGTGATATTCCAGCTTTTGAGCACTTCCCTACATCGTTTTCCCTTATAGAGAAACCATATTCGTACACTTTGTCTGTGGATTTCGACACCCGTCGGTAATGCCAGCATCACGCCTCCTGGATATACTGATTTATTCGCGGGTAATTGTGACCTGCTCCCCGTTGAATCAGCCGTTATCGATCTGGTGCTGGAACTGGTGGAAATCCCGAACAAGGATGAATTTATCGACCGCGTCAGCCGTGCACTGGGCACGCAGGATCCGCAGTACATGACGGATGATGAGAAAAGGGCCGCTCAGCAGCAGGCGAAACTGAATGAGTTTGTTCAGGCGCTTCAGTTCAAGCAGCAGATAGCCGAGATCCAGAATAAAGACGCGGACACCGCGAACAAGCAGGTCAGCGCGAACAAGTCTCAGGCTTCAGCCGATGGGCAGAAGTATTCTGACGGGTTAACCATGGCACAGACCGGGCAGATCATGCAGCAGATGGAACTGACCCAGCAGACGATTACGCAGCAGGGGGCGCAGATACAGCAGTTGCAGCAACTGATTATCCAATTGGTTAATAATGGAGCGAAAAAAGAACTTAAGCAATGGTAGGGATTTTGTATTAATAAAATCTGATCAAGTATCAAAATAAGAAATTACAAGATAATTTTAATGAATGATTCATGTTGTTCTATTACTTATTTAGATATTTTTATTTGCGATGTTAATCACGCTTTCATGTTTATATTTAACTATAGTTAAACAGGACTGTAATCAAATGGAGGTGTTTATGTCACATAAAAATGTTGTTTTTATGGATGACTTTGTGCGCTCGTGCCAACGAGATGAAATTATAGCAGATAGGTTTTGTCTAAGTAATAGCGATAGTCAGTCTCTGTCATATGTTGATTCTTATCTTGCTGTTAATAAATATGCGATTAATTTTTTGAGCTATAGGCCCACTGAACTTAATATCTCAAATGTTAAGTGGGATGATTTTTTGAGAGTTTTTGGTAATGCAAGTAAATCAATAAAAAACTGGATTTCTGATATATCTGTTGATTTAAAGATTGTGCCTGAGCAAATTATCGTTAGATGTAATAATTTAAATTTTCTCTTTGAGAATGCTGCTCAGTGTGCTGATGTTTTGGCAAAAGATCCATCCCGGATTTTTTTGCGCCAACAAATTAAAAATGCTATAGATGATAGCGTGTTAGGTCTGGGGTATCTAGAAGATGTTATCACAAAGGTGATAAATAAGTTGAGCGGTTTTTCTGGTGATTTTAATCAGCATATTATTG
>NZ_JANEWG010000034.1 GCF_028069725.1 Citrobacter sp. Awk 4 | reverse complement strand
GGGTAACCGCGAAGCGGCAATTTTCCTGCCGGGAGCCGGGATTGTTAAGGGAGCGGCGATAGCTCCCTTAACCCGTTCACGGGACATGAAATGCCAGAGAAGCGAAGAACATGAAGTGAACGGAACCCTTCGCAAAACCAGCTTGTTGTCAGTTCTGAGTAAATCCCGAGAGGGCTAACGCTACATGGCCGACTTCGGCCGCAGATTCTCATCAAATTGCAAACGTTTACGGCCTGGTTCTTCTTCCCGCAGCGGCTCCACCTGATGCATCGTCAGCTTGCAACGCTCCACCAGCACCTGATACTCACGCGTACCCTGTAGCTTCCACGCCATCTCCTGAGCGCTCAACGCACGGATAGCCTTCGCCGGGCTACCGATAATCAGGTAGTCAGCCGGCATTTCGGCTTTCGCTTTCACAAATGCGGCCGCGCCGACGATGCTGTTTTCACCGATCACCGCCCCGTCCATCACCACCGCGTTCATGCCCACCAGCGCGTTGCGGCGAATCGTGCAGCCGTGCAGGATCGCGCTGTGCCCAATGTGGCCGTTCTCTTCCACCACGGTGTCCTGCTCAGGAAAACCATGCATCACGCAGTTATCCTGAATGTTCGCCCCATCTTTAACGACGATACGCCCAAAATCCCCCCGCAGACTGGCGTTCGGCCCCACGTAGACCCCTTTACCGAGGATCACATCGCCAATCAACACGGCCGTCGGATGGACATAACTTTCCTCAGGTACCACCGGGGTCAATCCATCTATTTGATAAACTGGCATACTGCCTCCTGATCTACGCTCAGACCGCCAAAACGCTGGAACCAGAGACTGCCCGGCGACAGCAATTCTCCTACCGAGGTTTCCCCTTTTTCACTGACAAACGCCAGCGCGCCAGGGGCGACACGTTGATAAATGTTGATACACAGCTGACGCGCCGTTTGTCCTGCCCAATGCGCCGGTAATAACTCTTCGGGCAATAGCGGATCTTTTAGCACCACGCGTCGATAAAAATGGATTAACAGCAGTTGAATATGAAAAGCGCGCTGCGGCGTTAATTCGTCTGGCTCCACCTCTTTCAACAGCGGCAACAAGGGGCGAAATGCGTTGATAAACGACTCGTACATCACGTTTTGCTCGGTCAGTTGCCAGCACTCTTCAACCCTGGCGCGCAGCGCCGCACGCGACAGCGCCAGCGGGGAATGCGCCTCAAAGCAGATCACGTTCTCCGCGACACCGGCCTCGTGCAACAACGACTGCACATCCGCGAGCTGTTGCGACGGTGATGCCATAAGACTCGGCGCCAGGGTGCCAAACCCCTGCCAGATCAGCTGTTTTTTCACATCCGCAAGGGTATTTTTGTCTAACCCTTCGGACAACAGCAGCAGCCATTTGCCATCCCACGCGGGCTGTTCAGCGCGATAAATTTTGGTTTCCGCCCGTCGGGTTAAACGCAGACCTTTGTCGCTCAGGCTGTAGAAACTGCGGCGTCCCAGACGCGAGACATTCAGCCAGCCCTCTTTATTGAGCCGAAACAGCGCGGTACGCACAAAACGCTCGCCAAAGCCCAGCCCTTCCAGCAACGCAGCCAGACTCCCGAGCCAGATTTCACCGCCGCGATGAGAGAGCGAGTCGCCATAAAGCGAAGAGATAAGTGAGGTTCCACTGATGTGACCGGTGCTAACCGCCTGCTGGATGAAGGTATCGAGTTTACTCATGTGATTCATTCTGTTGTCATTTTTTCCCTTGATGAAGCATAGCACACTCCTTTTTTTCTGAACCTCTCCTGTTTAGGAGAGGTTCAGATCTGCATTAGCCGTTAACGACGATGTTGCGTAAATCGAACACGCGGCAGGCTTTCCCCTCTGAACGCGGAATACTGCCGCAGTTCACAATCATGACGTCGGTCGAGATACCGACCATCGACTTGATGCGGTGGCGCAACTGATGGCACACCTGGCAGCGCTGTTCATGGGTCAGCGTCAGGCTGCTCTCTTTCAGCTCTACCTTCACGGAGAGTGAATCGAGATGCCCGCGACGGTTCACCTCAAGCTGGTAATGCGGCGACAGATGCTCGAACTTGACGATCTCTTCTTCAAGTTGCGATGGGAAAACGTTCACACCGCGAATAATCAGCATGTCGTCGCTGCGACCACTGATGCGATCCATACGGCGCATCGTGCGGGCGGTGCCCGGCAGCAAACGCGTCAGATCGCGGGTACGGTAACGGATCACCGGCAACGCCTCTTTGGTCAGCGTGGTGAACAGTAATTCGCCCTGCTCGCCATCAGCCAACGGCGTGCCATCATTCGGGTTCACGATTTCCGGGTAGAAATGGTCTTCCCAGATGGTTGGACCGTCCGCTGTTTCGATACACTCCATCGCCACGCCAGGACCCATCACTTCAGACAGACCATAAATATCCAGCGCGGTGATCCCCAGACGACGTTCAATTTCTTTACGCATCGCCTGCGTCCACGGTTCTGCGCCAAACACGCCGACACGCAGAGAGCACTGACTGGCGTCGCCACCCATCTGACGCTCCAGTTCTTCAATTAAGTTCAGGCAATAGGACGGCGTCACCATAATCATATCGGGCTGGAAATCACGGATCAGCTGCGCCTGTTTTTCGGTTTGTCCGCCGGACATCGGGATCACCGTGGCTCCTAAACGCTCTGCGCCGTAGTGCGCGCCAAGCCCGCCAGTAAACAACCCGTAACCGTAGGCGACATGAATTTTATCTTTCGCCGTGCCGCCCGCTGCGCGCAGTGAGCGAGCGACAATATTCGCCCAGGTATCGATATCATTTTGGGTATAGCCAACCACCGTCGGTTTACCGGTGGTTCCCGAAGAGGCGTGGATACGCACCACCTGCTCCATCGGTACTGCAAAGGTCTCGAACGGGTAGTTATCACGCAGATCCTGTTTGGTCGTGCACGGGAATTTGCGCAGGTCGGCCAGTTCTTTGAAATCGTCAGGATGCACGCCAGCGGCATCAAATTTGCGGCGGTACATCGGAACGTTGTCGTAAGCATGTTTCAGCGTCCACTTCAGACGCTGGGTTTGCAGCGCCTGTAATTCATCCAGCGACGCGGTTTCAATCGGATCCAGTTGTGTTGTTGTTTTCGTTGTCATTGTAGGGTACTCGCAGGTTGTTATGCTCAAACACGTTCCAGAATCATGGCAATGCCCTGACCCACACCGATACACATCGTGCACAACGCGTAGCGACCGTTGCGGCGATGCAGCTCATGAGTCGCGGCTAACGCCAGCCGGGCACCACTCATTCCCAACGGATGGCCTAACGCAATCGCACCACCATTGGGGTTAACATGCGGGGCATCATCCGCCAGCCCCAGCTCACGCAGCACACCCAACGCCTGGGCGGCGAACGCTTCATTCAATTCGATAACGTCCATGTCATGAATACTCAGACCTGCACGCTCCAGCACTTTGCGGGTAGCAGGTACCGGACCCAGTCCCATCAGGCGCGGCTCCACCCCGGCAGTCGCCATCGCGACAATACGTGCCCGCGGGGTCAGTCCCTGCGCAACGGCCATCTGCTCGCTGGCGACAATCAACGCTGCGGCACCGTCGTTAACACCAGACGCATTGCCTGCGGTGACGACGCCATCACGACGAAACGGTGCTTTTAGCGCGTTGAGCTGCGCGAGGGTCGTTTCCGGACGCGGATGTTCGTCATGTTGTATTTCTGTTACAGCACCTTTTTTATTCTTCAGTACCACCGGAACGATTTCCTGCGCCAGGATACCCATCTCTTGCGCTCTCGCCGTCCGTTGCTGACTGCGTAACGCAAAGGCATCTTGATCCTCACGCGTTATCCTTAACAACTCAGCTACATTCTCCGCCGTTTCCGGCATACTGTCAGTACCAAATTGCTGCTCCATGAGCGGGTTCACAAATCGCCAGCCAATGGTGGTATCAAACATCTCCGCCTGACGCGAAAAGGCGCTGGTCGCCTTCCCCATCACAAAAGGTGCGCGAGACATCGACTCCACACCGCCTGCGATCAGCAGATCGCTGTCGCCCGACTTGATGGCGCGCGCGGCAAAGCCCAGCGCATCCAGGCCAGACCCGCACAAACGGTTGATCGTAGTACCGGAAACGGTTTGCGGCAGACCGGCCAGCAGTGACGACATACGCGCCACGTTGCGGTTATCTTCGCCCGCCTGGTTGGCGCAGCCGAAAATCACGTCATCAATACATTGCGCGTCAAGCGTCGGGTTACGCACCAGCAGTTCTCGCAGCGGGATCGCCCCTAAATCATCAGCACGTACACCCGAAAGCGCGCCGCCGTAGCGACCAATGGGAGTACGGATTCCGTCACAAATAAATGCATCGCGCATCAGGCTTCTCCTGTAATGGTGCCGCCGGTGCGGTGAGATTTACCGCGAAACAGCGCGACCGTTTTATGCTGCTGGTTAACAATTTCGATGTCATAAACACCGGTTTTTTGGCCCTGATGACGAACCTGAGCGGTCGCCGTCAGAACATCGCCCGCAAAACCCGGGCGTAAAAAATCAATGGTGCAGGCCGAGGCCACCGCCGCCAGTCCCTGACTGTTGCAGGCGTAGGCAAATGCGGTATCCGCCAGAGAAAACAGTTGCCCGCCGTGGCAGCTCTGATGCCCATTCAACATTTGCGGCGTGACGGTCATCGTCAACACGGCAAAGCCGTCACCCATCTCAATAATGTTGATCCCCAGCGCTTTTGCGCAGGCGTCGTTCTCGTACATGGCGTGAGCGTTTTGCCAGGCGTTATGACTCATAACCAGACTCCAGAAGCGCACGCTGGCGCAGCAGTGAGCAAGGACGGTAACGTTCTTCACCGTAATGGCGTTGCAGGTTTTCCAGCAGAATCAGCAGACGTTGCCAGCCGAGACGCTCTCCCCATGCGAGAGGGCCGCACGGATAATTGACGCCAAGTCGCATGGCGGTATCGATGTCCTGTTCGCTGGCGACCCCTTTTTGCAGCGCATCAAGGGCTTCGTTGACGATCATCGCGACGGTACGCCAGACCAGTAGTCCCGGATAATCCGCGATGTGCAGTACGTTTTTCCCCTGCTGCTGCAGGTAATAAATGGCTTTTTGCGTCGCTGAGCGTGGATTGCTGTCGGCGGCGGCGACAACCGCCACATCGCCTTCCATACGATCCACCACCACCACTGCACGCCCGGTACGCAAAGCCAGCGCCTGCGCGGTTTCACCCTGCGTTTCAATCAGCAGCACATCGTCAAGCTCGGTGACACCGTCACTTCTCTTTTCAATCTTCACCGGGCCGTAGCTTGCACTCACCGCACCGACAACTTCGGCGGGCGCACGTTCGGTACGCCAGTCATAGACGCCGTGACCGCTTTTTTTACCCAGACGCCCCGCCATCACCAGCTCTTGTTGCACCAGCGAAGGCAGAAAACGGCGCTCCTGCCAGAACGCGTTAAACACCGAGCAAGTCACCGCAAAGTTGACGTCCTGACCAATCAGGTCGGTCAATTCCAGCGGTCCCATCGGGAAACCACCGCCGCCACGCAACGCGGCATCAATGACCTCCGGTGCCGCAACCTGTTCTTCCAGCGCGCGCCAGGCTTCCGAATAGAACGGACGCGCCACCCGATTGACGATAAATCCAGGCGTAGACTGGCAGCGTACCGGCTGTTTACCCCAGCTCATCGCCAGATTACACAGTTGCTCCACCACCGCGTCTGAGGTCGCTAATCCGCTCACCACCTCAACCAGCTTCATCACCGGTGCAGGGTTGAAAAAGTGCAGTCCGGCGACACGCTCAGGATGGCTTACGCTTGCGGCGATCGCCGTAATGGAGATCGACGAGGTGTTACTCGTCAGCAGCGTGTGCGGCTGGCAAATTTCCGCCAGTTGGGAAAACAGCGCCTGTTTGATTTCAAGACGTTCCGACGCCGCTTCAATCACCAGATCGGCCGCCGCCAGCGCGTCGATATCGGTCACCGGAACCAGCCGTGCCAGCGTCGTCTCACAGGCTGTCGCCGCTAATTTGCCACGCGCCACACGAGATTCCAGGCGACGGCGAATACCGTCAATACCGCGAGAAACGGCGGCCGCCGAAATGTCATACAGCAGCACCTGATGACCGTGGCTGGCGGCAACTTCGGCAATGCCCGCCCCCATCGTGCCACTACCAATCACCGCAACGGTCTGTACACGTGTCATCATCTTATTTCCCCGTGAATTGCGGTGTACGCTTAGCGAGAAATGCGCTGACGCCTTCCCGGTAATCCGCGCTCCGCCCCGCCAGACGCTGATAATCGCGCTCCAGATCGAGCTGTGCATCCAGCGTGCTGGTTTCCGCGTGGTTGATTGCCTGTTTGATCAATCCCAGACCAAAGGTAGGCTGCGCCGCCAGATGAAGCGCCAGTTGCTGCGCGGTGTCGGACAGTTTTTCATCGTCCACCACCTGCCAGATCATGCCCCAGTTGTGCGCCTGTTCTGCGCTCAGCTTGTCGCCCAGCAGCGCCAGTCCCATCGCCCGCGCTCGCCCCGCCACACGCGGTAACAGCCAGGTACCGCCACAATCGGGCACTAAACCTAATTTACTGAACGCCATCACAAAATTTGCCGAGCGGGCAGCGATAACGATATCGCAACCCAGCGCCAGCGTTGCCCCGGCGCCCGCCGCGACGCCGTTCACCGCGCAGATGACCGGTTTAGGCAGTTTCGCCAGACGGCGCACCAGCGGGTTATAGAAACGTTCCACAGACATACCCAGATCAGGAGCGGGTCCGTTAGGGTCGACGTTACGGTCGTTAAGATCCTGCCCGGCGCAAAAACCGCGACCGGCCCCGGTCACCAGCAGACAGCGGATAGTGTCATCGCGCTCGGCCTGTTTCAGGCACTCAGACAATTGCTGGTGCATCACGTCATTGAAACTGTTCAGACGCTCCGGGCGGTTGAGCGTAATGGTCATCACGCCCTGTTCAACATGACTCAGAATGAAATCCATGATTAGCGTCCTTTAAAAACAGGTGAGCGTTTTTGCAAAAATGCGTCGATCCCTTCCCGGCGATCTTCCGTTGCCGAAAGCAGCGTAAAGAGCTGGCGTTCTTGCGCTAGTCCGGCCTGGAGGGGGACTTCCTGCGACTGGCGTAGCGCCTGCTTTGCCGCCTGCAGCGCCAGCGGCGAATGGCGCGCCATCAGCGCCGCCTGTTGCAAGGCATACTCCAGCGTCAGCGCCGCCGGGTAGACATCGCTGACCAGCCCCGACTGCAACGCCTGCTGCGCGGTAATGCTCTCGCCGGTCAGCACCATTTTGTTGGCGAGCGATTTCCCTACACTGCGAATCAGACGCTGCGTTCCACCGGCGCCCGGCATAATGCCCAGCGTGATTTCCGGCAGACCAAAACGGGCGTTATCCCCGGCAATCACCACATCGCACAACAGCGCCAGCTCACAGCCTGCTCCCAGCGCGTAACCGTTAACTGCAGCGATCAACGGTTTATTAAAGGCGTTGATCCGGGCCCACAGTTGGACGCGCGCGTCGTTGAGCGTGGCGGGCAGATCTTTTTCTGCCATTTCATTGAGATCGGCACCGGCGGCGAAAAAGCGTTCGTTGCCAGTGATGACGCAAACGGCGATATCGCTGTCGGTCGCGGCGGCTTCCAGTTCGCTCGCCAGTTGCGCCAGCAAAGCATTGTTCAAAGCATTACGCGCTGCCGGACGGTTCAGCGTTAGCTGCAACACACGGTCGTGACGGGTGACAATGAGTTCGTTCATGCCATCCCCTTCGCATCAAAGTCGACAACCACATCGCTGGTCAGCGGCAGCGCCTGGCAGCTCAGGACATAACCTGCCGCCAGTTCGTCCGGCTCAAGGCTGTAGTTGGTGACCATGTCCACTTTTCCACGTACCACTTTGCATTTACAGGTGGCGCATACCCCGCCTTTACAGGCGTACGGTAAGTCAGCGCCCTGACGCAGCGCGGCATCGAGAATGCTTTCGTCATCGGCCGACAGCGTGATTTCGCGGTCGCGGCCATCCTGACGAACGGTCACTTTTTGCCCTTCAGTCTGGACGCTGGTCGTGCGTTTTACCGCCGAACCCGGGGTGTTGAAGCGTTCCAGGTGGATGGCCTTTTCCGGCATGCCGAGCGCTTTAAGCGTAACTTCCGCCTCGTCCATCATCGCCGCCGGGCCGCAGATAAAGGCCTCGTCGAACTGGCTGTAATCGACCAGGTGAGTGGCCAGTGCAGTCAATTTGTCACCGTCAATGCGCCCGTGCAGCAGGTCACTGTCCATCGTCTCCTGACTGAAAACGCAGAGCAGTTGCAGACGCTGCGGGTATTTATCTTTCAGGTCGGCCAGCGCCTGGCGAAACATCATGCTCTGGCTGCTGCGGTTCCCGTAAATCAGCGTGAATTCGCTTTCGGTTTCGGTTTGCAGAGTGACAGATAAAATCGCCAGCATCGGTGTAATACCGGAACCTGCAGCAATCGCCAGATAGCGCCCGTGACGTTGGGCTTGCGGCTGATAACCGAAATGTCCCTGCGGCACCATCACCTCAAGCGCCATACCTTGTTTGATCTCGTCGCGGGCATAGCGGGAGAAGCGTCCGCCCTCGATAGCCTTTACCGCCACGCTGATTTCGCCCGGATTCAGGCTGCGGCAAATGGAGTAGCAGCGACGTAACTCCGTTCCTGCCAGCTGCGCTTTGAGTGTCAGGTGTTGGCCGGGACGAAAGCGATAGGCGTCCTGCAACGCGGGCGGCACCGCAAAGGTGATGGTCACCGCATCGCGGGTTTCGGGTTCTACTTTTGCCACCGTTAAGGAATGAAACGTTGTCATGGCAACCTCAAATACATTTGAAATAATCGAAGGGTTCACGGCAGGTGTCACAGCGCCAGAGCGCTTTGCAGGCCGTTGAACCAAATTCACTAATAAGCGATGTGTGTACGCTGCCGCAGCGCGGACAGCTCACCTCGGCCGGAAGATGCGCATGGCAACTGTGTCCGACCGGCGGGCTGATGCCGTACTGGCGCAAGCGTTCGCGGGCATCCGGCGTCATCCAGTCGGTAGTCCAGGCAGGATCAAGGCGCAGTACAATGTGGACGGGGGTAAAACCGTGCGTCGTCATCGCCTCGCGGATAGCACCGATCAGATGCTCCGTCGCCGGGCAGCCGGAATAGGTGGGCGTAAAGCCGATGACCCAACCTTCCCCCTGCGCAGCGACGCTACGCACCATGCCGAGATCGGTAATGGTCAGCACGGGAATTTCCGGGTCCGGGATCGCGCTAAGCAGATTCCAGATTTCGCGAATTTGTGCCGGGGCTACCTCTGCCAGACGTTGCATGACGACTCCTCCGTTACCACTGCTGACCAGGATACACGCGCTGGAGGTACTGCATTTCCGCCAGCATCGGTCCCAGATGTTCGGTATGCAGCCCTTTTTTGCCTCCCGTGCGGTAAGCCGCCTCTTGCGGGACATTAAGCGTGGCTGCGCTAAATCCGGCGAACACTTCCGCTTCCCATTCCTCACGTAGCAGTGCGGGATGAACGGCAATACCGGCGTCGCTCAGGGCGATGTCAATCTCATCGGCATCGAACAACTCAGCGGTAAAGCGCCACAGATTGTTGACCGCCTGCTGCATTTTTTGCGCTGACACCTCAGTGCCGTTGCCCAGACGTTCCAGCCAGCCACGGCTAAAGCGCAGGTGATAACGCGCTTCTTTAATGGCTTTGGCGGCAATGGCGGCAAGCTGTTGATCGCGGCTTTCAGTGAGTCGGGTAAACAGCGCCACGTGCCAGGCATCAATGAAATACTGGCGGGCGATGGTGTCGGCGAAGTTGCCGTTTGGCTGTTCAACCAGCAGTAAGTTGCGAAACTGGCGTTCATCGCGGCCAAACGCCAGCGTGTCTTCGTCGCCCGCGCCTTCCAGTTCGGCGGCATAACTTAAGAAATTGCGCGCCTGACCGAGCAAATCGAGGCCAATGTTGGCGAGCGCAAGGTCGATTTCCAGCTCCGGGGCATGTCCGCACCACGCGCCAAGGCGTTGCGACAGCACCAGACAGTTGTCACCCAGACGCAGGGTATAAGCGGTTAACGTTTTCATTCCCTGCCTCACATGTGCTCGATGCCATCGGGGATGGTGTAAAACGTCGGATGGCGATACACCTTGCTCTCCGACGGGTCGAAGAACTCGCCGCGTTCTTCCGGCTGGGAGGCGACGATTTCGCTCGCCTTCACCACCCAAATCGAACACCCTTCGCTGCGGCGGGTGTAGGCATCACGCGCATTCTCCAGCGCCATCCGATCATCCGCAGCGTGCAGGCTGCCGACGTGACGGTGCGATAATCCCTGCTTACCGCGAACAAAAACTTCATATAACGGCCAGTAAACTTTGCTCATTGTGTTTCCCCTTAAGCGACCTTGCGGGCGTGTTGTTTTTGCGCATGCGCCAGTGCGGCTTCGCGCACCCACGCCCCCTCTTCCCAGGCTTTGCGTTTAGCATCCAGACGTTCCTGGTTACAGACGCCGCGGCCGTTGATCACCTCGTTAAACTCCTGCCAGTCGATCTCGCCAAAGCGGTAATGACCGCTTTCTGCGTCAAAGCGCAGATCCGCATCCGGTACGGTCATGCCCAGCATTTCGACCTGCGGCACGGTGTTGTCGACAAAACGCTGACGCAATTCGTCGTTGCCAAAACGTTTGATCTTCCACGCCAGGCTTTGGGCGCTGTTCGGCGAGTTGTCGTCGTTCGGTCCAAACATCATCAACGCCGGCCACCAGAAACGGTTAATGGCGTCCTGAAGCATCTGACGCTGATCCTCGCTCCCCTGCGCCAGCGCCATGCAGGCTTCGAATCCCTGACGCTGGTGAAAGCTTTCCTCTTTACAGATTTTCACCATCGCCCGGGCATACGGCCCGTAGGAGGTGCGACACAGCGCCACCTGATTGACAATCGCGGCGCCGTCAACCAGCCAGCCGATCACGCCGATGTCTGCCCAGCTCAGGGTGGGATAATTAAAGATGGAGGAGTATTTCATGCGGCCATCGAGCATCTTCTGATAGATGTCTTCCCGGGCGCAGCCCAGGGTTTCCGCCGCGCTATAGAGATACAGACCGTGCCCGGCTTCGTCCTGCACCTTCGCCAGTAAAATGGCTTTACGACGCAGCGTCGGTGCGCGGGGGATCCAGTTGCCTTCCGGCAACATGCCGACAATTTCGGAATGCGCATGCTGGCCTATCTGGCGGATCAGCGTCTTGCGATAGGCCTCGGGCATCCAGTCCTGTGGCTCGATTGCCGTCTCTTGCGCTATGCGTTGCTCAAAGCGTTGTTCTTCGGTCACGTCATCACCTTTACGATTCCAGTTTTCGTGATTTAAAACAAAAAGCGAATCACGTTGTTTTACAAACGTTACACAATAGTTAATTAAAACCCCAAGATTTGTTTGTGTAATTTGTGACGCGATTCGCAAGTGATTTGTCTTTTTTCTTTTTATTCAGCTTTATAATGATTTCCGCAGAACTCTACGCGATCACATTGTTAATAAAATATTAAAACAAGGCTTGATTTTTATGATTCATAAATCAACTATTCATAGCGAAATCACGTAACATTTGGAGAGAAGAGATGCAGCAACTAGCCAGCTTCTTGTCCGGTACCTGGCAATCTGGCCGGGGCCGCGCCCGTACGATTCATCACGCCATCCACGGCGAAGCGTTGTGGGAAGTCACCAGCGAGGGCCTCGATATGGCTGCCGCTCGCCGGTATGCCATCGATAAAGGGGGAAATGCGCTTCAGGCCATGACCTTTATTGAACGCGCAGCGATGCTGAAAGCCGTTGCCAAACATTTGCTCGGCGAAAAAGAGACTTTCTATGCGCTCTCCGCGCAAACCGGCGCCACCCGGGCGGACAGTTGGGTCGATATTGAGGGCGGTATCGGTACGCTGTTTGCTTATGCCAGCATGGGCAGCCGTGAGCTCCCGGACGATACGCTGTGGCCAGAAGATGAACTGATCCCTCTTTCTAAAGAAGGCGGTTTTGCTGCCCGTCATGTGCTGACCTCAAAATCTGGCGTGGCGGTTCACATTAACGCCTTCAACTTCCCGTGCTGGGGCATGCTCGAAAAACTGGCGCCGACGTGGCTCGCCGGGATGCCCGCTATCGTTAAACCAGCGACCGCCACCGCCCAGGTGACACAGGCGATGGTGAAATCGATCGTTGATAGCGGTCTGGTTCCTGACGGCGCTATCAGCCTGATTTGCGGCGGCGCAGGCGATCTGCTTGACCAGCTCGACAGCCAGGATGTGGTCACCTTTACCGGCTCTGCCGCTACGGGCCAGTCGTTGCGTGTTCACCCCAACATCGTGGCAAACTCGATCCCCTTCACCATGGAAGCTGACTCACTAAACTGCTGCGTCCTCGGTGAAGATGTCACGCCAGAAAGCCCGGAATTTGCGTTGTTTATCCGTGAAGTGGTGCGTGAAATGACCGCCAAAGCCGGGCAAAAATGTACCGCTATTCGCCGTATCATCGTGCCAAATGCACAGGTGGAGGCAGTCAGTGAGGCGTTAATCGCTCGTCTTGGAAAAGTCGTAGTGGGCGATCCGGCGCAGGAAGGGGTCAAAATGGGGGCGCTGGTCAACGCCGAACAGCGTGCCGATGTCCAGGAAAAGGTGAACCTGCTGGTTGAGGCAGGTTGTGAAGTGCGTCTTGGCGGTCAGGCGGATTTAACCGCGCCAGGGGCGTATTTCCCGCCAACGCTGCTGTTCTGCCCTCAGCCGGACGAAACCCCGGCAGTGCATGCCACAGAAGCCTTCGGTCCAGTCGCAACCCTGATGCCGTATCAGCACGCAGACCACGCGATGGCGCTGGCGCGTGCGGGTGGCGGCAGTCTGGCAGGAACGCTGGTGACGGCAGATCCTGCGCTGGCGCGTCAGTTTATCGCCGGAGCCGCCCGCGCTCACGGCCGTATTCAGATCCTCAATGCAGAATCCGCCAAAGAATCCACCGGACACGGTTCGCCGCTACCGCAACTGGTTCACGGCGGTCCTGGACGTGCAGGTGGTGGTGAAGAACTGGGCGGCCTGCGGGCGGTGAAACATTACCTGCAACGCACTGCCATTCAGGGCAGTCCAACCATGCTTGCCGCGATTGGCAAACAGTGGGTTCGTGGGGCGCAGGTGCTGGAAGACAGAATTCACCCCTTCCGCAAATACTTTGAAGAGTTGCAGGCAGGCGACAGTTTGCTGACGCCGCGTCGCACGATGACCGAGGCGGATATCGTTAATTTTGCCTGTCTGAGTGGCGATCACTTCTACGCGCACATGGACAAAATCGGCGCAGCGGAATCCATTTTTGGCGAACGCGTCGTACATGGTTACTTTGTGCTTTCTGCCGCTGCGGGGCTGTTTGTCGATGCTGGCGTCGGGCCGGTCATCGCCAATTACGGGCTGGAGAATCTGCGCTTTATCGAGCCAGTGAAACCCGGCGATACGATTCAGGTTCGTCTGACCTGTAAACGCAAGACGTTGAAAAAACAGCGTTCAGCGGAGGAGAAACCGACGGGCGTCGTCGAATGGGCGGTGGAAGTCTTTAATCAGCACCAGACACCGGTCGCGCTTTACTCGATTCTGACGCTGGTTGCACGTCAGCACGGGGATTTTGCGTCCTGATAATCATAAACCGGGCGGCCTGTTGCGGGCTGCCCGGATCTTCTTAGTAAAACAGCAGCGCAATCAGCCAGGCTGCCCACAGCAGCGCAATCAATCCCAACGCTTTACGAAATTGTTTCAGCGCCCCCTGACGTCGTTCATTTAGCGTTAACCGTTGCAGCCTTTCGCGCCGCCAGATGAAAAAGAGCGCAACGCCCGCCTGTTCATTATTCTCTTGATCGATCACCGCTAAATAATGCGCATCCAGCCAGACTCGCCAGCAGCCAAAACAGGCTAATCCGCACAGCAATGCGATGACCGCGCGCACTATCCCGACCTGTCCGGCAAACACCACCCACAAAAGCGGCGCAAGGATAAAAAACAGCAAAAAACGCCAGCTCGCCAGGGTGTGTTGCAGCAGGTGCGACGCTAAATCATCGTCATTAGTTACACTGTCACGCTTGTTTTCCATTGTTCCAGTAGCTCCAGATGTTCAGGGGTGAAAACCACCTGCGAACGGGCTTCGCGGACACGGGCAACCGCGTGCGCGACGTTCAGTGTCGGGTCGCGCCACAGCAACCATGCCGCAGCCACCAGGGCGCTGCGCGAAAGTCCAAGCGCGCAGTGAACAAGCACGCTCCCGTGCGTGGCGCGTAGCGCTTCCAGCGCATCCACCGCCAGACGCAGCGTCTTCTGGTCCGGATTTACCAGATCCAACAGGGGGACGCACTGGTAAACATGTCCATCCACCGCGCGTGACCGCGCAAATTCGCTGGTCAAATCCAGTACCGCCCGTGGCGTTGGCGGCATTCGAGGGTACACGCCCAAAAACACCCCATCCGCAAGCGGGCTTACCGTCGGCAAATGGCGGGTGTAGAGGAGCATGGAAAGCCACATGCCTGCGCGCCAGGGCAACAGCAGCCACCAGGCCGCGCAGGTTAACCGCCCTTTTTCATCTTTTTGCAGCGCGTCGACGCCCAAAACACCGTACGCGAGCGAAACAATCAGCAAGGCAATGGCGGGCCACCACAGCCAGTACGTCATGAAGGTTCCCGCCAGACACACCAGCGCGCCCGCGAAATAGCGTCCTGCCAGGGTGAGATGTTTTCCGCCTGCCCATTGCCAGCGCCATGTGCCCTTTGCGGGGATCAGCCAGTCAATCAACATGCCGACCGCCAGCCCGGTGACGACATCAATGGCGTGATGCTGCCAGGTCGTCAGCACAGAAACCGCGATCAGCAAAAACCAGCCAGTGCTTAGCGTCCGCCAGCCTCCGCTCAGATGGCGGTTGAAATGCCGCCACAGCAGCCAGCATAAAATAATATGCAATGAAGGCGACTGGTTGTAGGGCAAATCAAACTGTTCAAGCTGGCCGAACAACCAACCTGCCAGACCGCTAATTTCTGGTCTGACAAAGGTAAAACGCAGTGGAAACAGCAGGAAACCGGCACAGGCGACCACGGATGCCAGCGCCAGTCGCCCGACCAGACGGCGTTGTTCATTCAGCGACGTGCAAATAAACAGCGACAAACCGTACAGCAGATCCAGACTCCAGTAAGGAATGATAGTGAGCGGCACAAACGGAATATGCCGCTCCCAGTCAAAGACGATGCTGCCGATACCGTCTCGTCCGGCGGTGAATTGATTGACCTGCCCGTAGGTCAGAAAGAAAAACGGCGCGAGCAACAGCAGCCAGCCGATACCCTGAACGAAAAGGGGGCGTTGAACCGTCATGATGCGCGACGCACCGCCATTGAGACAGTGAAAATGCCCCATTCATCGATCAGCTGGTCGCATTTATCGAACCCCGCTTCGTGTACCAGCGCATCCATTTCACCCTGGGTGCGCACACGCATCACCCACGCTTTACCGTCTTTGTGGCTGGTGAGCGACCAGGCGATGGTTTTGAGCTGTGGATGCCAGGGCTGCCCGGTGTAGATGAGAATGCCGCCCGGTTCTATCGCGTCCGCCAGTCCGGCAAGCGAGTTTCGCACCAGCGTGTTGTCTGGAAACAGTTCATACAGACCGGAGACAATGCCCAGCGTCGGACGCGGCTCAAGCGTGGCCAGTTCCGTGCGGTTAAAGGCATCGCCCCGTTCAAACCGCGCCCTTCCCGCCATCCCGCGCTGCGCGATCATCTCCTGACCTTTCAGCACGTTCAGCTCGCTGTAGTCACGCAGTAATATTTCGCTCACCGCCGTTTCGCCTTGCAGCGCATCGAGCACATAGCGGCCATGACCAGCGGCGATATCAACCACCCGCACGGGCGTTCCTTGCGCGTTCAGTTGCGCGACCGCTTGTTGGATCAGCGTCTGAAGATGGGCTTTTCGCTGGCGAATGCCTTTCCAGCCCACGCTGTTGAGATAGTTTTTATCAATCAGACGCCCCAGCGCGCTGCTGCCCTGCGGCTGATTGCGATAGACGTAGTCCAGCGTACTGCCGGAATCAAAACCGGTTTCAAATCCCAGACGAACGCCTGCGGACTGTGTACCCAGCATTTTCATGCCGTAACGCAAACTGCGGTACGCGATATCGTCGACAGAGAATGGTTCTGGCCCGCCGCTTAATATCCGCCAGGTGTCAGCGCCTGGACTCCAGCGGTCTTCATGGCGGTAGTCAAAGAATTGAGGCGGTCTTGCGTAGAGCGTATCGATAAAATCCCGCATTTTGTCAAAAGCCAGATGACGCTCTTTTTCGCCCAGCGTGTCGTGATAGAAACCGGGTAGAACATGCAATTCTTTGTGCGGATTGCGCAGACGCTGGTAAAAATCGATCTGTGGCTTTCGATGCACAACGAAATCTTCGCCAGAGACCAGTAGCTGGACAGGCAAGGTAATCGCCCCCGCGTCGCTGACAATGCGCTCTGCCGTTTTGTAGAGATCGAGCAGGATATTGACGGCAATCGGGCGGGTGATCAGCGGGTCCTGATTGAAACTCGCCACCCGCTCGTGATCGTGCGTCAGATACTTGCCTTTGACATAGGAATTGACAAAGAAAAGCCCGCGCAGACGGTGCATCAGCGCAAGCCCTGGGCGGGCAAACGGGACGTACAACTTCACCTTAAACGCCGGAGATGCCAGCACCATCCCGCGAATTCGTGGAGCATAATCATGGGCCCAGGTCGCCGCCATCACCGCACCAACGCTTTGCGCAACCACCACGACCTCTTCCAGCGCTGTCTGGCTGTCGGCAGCGGCAAAACGGACAAACTCATCAACATCCTTCACCGAACGGGCCAGCGACGGACTGTATCCTCGCGCCCCAGGTGAACGCCCATGCCCCCGCGCATCCCAGGCATAAAATGCGGTGTCCGGCATCGCCAGTTCATCAACGATATGTTGCAGACGCCCGGAATGTTCGTGCCCTCGATGAAACAGGACAATCACTTTGGCGGGGGGGAACGCCGTCTGCGCTGGCCAGTGGCGATAAAACAGCTCGCAATTGTCGCTGGTCAGAAAATGCCGTTCATCCGGTGTGCGATGTTGGTTCATGAGCGTGGTTTCCTGTTGTTTGTTGCTGAAGCGCCAACAGTTGTTGCTTCAGTTCATCCATAAACACGTTTTTCTCGGGATGACACACCAGCGCGTCTCCCACACAGACGTCAATAAAGAGCGGGAGCGGAATACGATTTCCCCGCGCCATCACCTGTTCTGTCCCGCGCAGCCAGACGGGAATGATCGGGACTTCCGGCAACTGTTGGCTCAAACGCCACACCCCGGATTTCAGCGGCGACAGTTTACCAGGTTCGCCGCGAGTCCCTTCCGGGAAGATAATCAGTATTTTGTTATCACGGAGCGCCTGTTCACACTGCGCCAGCGGATTGGCGTCCCCTCCCTGGCGAGAGATGGGGATAATATTGATGATATTGAGCGCGAACCAGGCCATCCATTTATTACGCAGAAAATAGTCGGCTGCGGCGACCGGATGGATCTGCGCCTGGCGGCGTAACGGAAACAGCGACAACAGGGCAAACACATCCATATGGCTGTTGTGATTTGCCACGATGATCGCCGGTCCGTTTTGCGGCAAGCGTTGCCGATGTTTGACCCGCAGCCCCAGCCACAACCAGATAACCGGCCAGACGATGCACAATGAGAACAGCGTTCTAAGCAGTTTTGTCATCATAGGTTAGTAATAAAAATAACGAATAAAATGGAAAAAGACCGGTGCAGTGAAGATCAGCGAGTCCAGTCGGTCGAGGATCCCGCCGTGGCCGGGCAATAACGTACCGCTGTCCTTAACGCCGATATCACGCTTGATGGCCGACATCACCACATCGCCACAGAATCCGGTCACCCCGATAATCAGCCCGGCAAGCAGCGCCATTGGCCAGCTTAACGGCGTGAGTAATGGCCCCAGCAATAGCGCCAACAGCGCCGTGGTCGCCACGCCGCCCACCAGTCCTGCCAGCGTTTTATTGGGGCTGACTTTCGGCGTCACCTTGATGCGCCCAAGCGATTTCCCCCACAGGTATTGGGCAATGTCGTTAAACTCGGTTAACCCGACCAGAAAGAGCACCAGCAACGCGCCGGTTTGTTTGTCGTCACCGGGTAGCACCAGCAGAAACGCGACGTGACTGAAGGCGAACACGGTCGTCATCAGACTCCAGTGCAGTTGGGAGGCGGTACGCAAAAATCCCTGTGTATCACCGGCGATCACCATCCGCGCAGGTAAAAATAAAAAGACATACACCGGAATAAACACCACGAACATGCCGTACCAGCCAATGCCGATGAGCCAGTAGTTAATGGGAATGGCGATAAACATCCACAACAGCGGCATACGATCGGAATGACGCGAAGGCACCAGCGTCAAAAACTCTTTTAACGCCATAAAACTGACGATCGCGAAAAAGGTCAGCGCCAGCCAGCGTGGGCTTAACATCGCCAGCGAGAACAGGATGATAATGACCCACCAGGTGCGGATACGTAGCGTGAGTTCGCGCCAGTCTTTACCGGGGCGCAGCCACACCAGCAGCATGTTCACCACCGTTGCCAGTATTAACAGAGCAAAAATGACCGCCAGTGATTTTTCCAGCAACATCATTTCGCCCCCTCTTCACGCAATGCGCTCCGGCAACGGTTCACCACCGTCCACAGCAGCAGCGCGATCGCCACCGCCCAGACAAGGTTGTTCCACTGCACAAGCTGAGGCCAGATGGCCAGCGCCAGCCCCCACGCGCCAAACACCAGCGCCCTGTCGCTTTTACCCAACGGACCGCTGTAGTTACGTACGCCGTCGATGGTTTGCACCAACACGCCACAGAATTCGGTCATAGCCGCACAGAACAGCATCACCAACACCAGCGCCAGAGAGCTGGCGGGCAGAAACAAAAACGGCAGGTAAAGTGCAATGTCTGACACGACATCACCCACTTCATTAAGAATAGCGCCAAGGCGGGATTGTTGATGGCATTCTCGCGCCAGCATACCGTCCAGCGCATTGAGCGCCATGCGAATAAATAGCACTACCGGCAACAAGAAAAACAGTTTCGGTTCGGGGAAATAACTCAATATCGCCCCGGTTACCAGGGAAAGCGCCATTGCGGCAAGGGTAACGTGGTTAGCGGTCACACGGCGTCGGTTCAGCCAGAACATCAATGGACGCAGAAGTGCCTGAAACGCGGGTTTTATCTGATAAAGCGTCATTACCTTTCCCTGATAATTGATAGACTTCCCTATAGTGTATCAAGTATTAACAATGGACTAACGCTTTTCACCCTCCCGGTGAGTATTTCTGAAAATACCCGCAAAAAATGATAACAAGTGAACGTCATCGCCGCGCGTCTGCCACCGGTTGGCAGGTATCTGGCAAATCTGACAAATAACCTGGCAAATGCAAGCAAACCGTTTCCACTGTCCTATTGCTATGTTAGCGATAGATAAACCGCGCACAAAAGCGGTCACAAACGCAGAACAACACAACAAGACGAGGTTATATATGGACCTGACTCCCCGCAAAACAGCGCTGGCGTTGGCTGTCGCCCTGCTGTGCTCCTGGCAGTCGCAGGCATTCGCACATGGCAGTGAAGCGCAGATGCTGCCCATGACAAAAACCCTGCAGGATTTTGGCGCAGATGTGCAGTGGGATGACTACGCGCAGATGTTTACCATCAGCAAAGACGGTGCTTTCGTTAAAGTTAAGCCGGGCGCGAAAACGGCCATCGTCAATGGTAAATCCCTGACGTTACAGGTTCCCGTGGTGATGAAGAACAAAAAAGCCTGGATCTCCGACGGATTTATTAATGAAGTTTTTCAGTCCGATCTGGACCAAACTTTCCAGGTGGAAAAACGCCCCCACCCGCTTAACTCCCTGACCGCCGACGAGATAAAGCAGGCCGTTGAGATCGTCAAAGCCTCGCCTGATTTCAAACCGAATACCCGCTTTACCGAAATTTCCCTGCGTGAACCGAATAAAGAGGAAGTCTGGGATTTCGCCCTGAACGGAACCCCGGTTAAACAATCCCGTAAGGCTGATGTCATCATGCTGGATGGCAAAAACATCATTGAAGGCGTGGTTTCGCTGGATGACAAAAAGATTGAGTCCTGGACGCCCATCAAAGATGCCCACGGTATGGTCTTGCTGGACGATTTCGCCACCGTGCAAAATGTCATTAACGGCAGCGAAGAGTATGCCCAGGCGCTGGCAAAACACGGCGTCACTGACCCGAAAAAAGTGATCACCACCCCGCTGACCGTCGGCTACTTTGACGGCAAAGATGGCTTAAAACAGGATGCGCGCTTACTGAAAGTGATCAGCTACCTGGATGTCGGCGACGGTAACTACTGGGCACATCCGATTGAAAACCTCGTCGCCGTGGTCGATCTTGAGCAGAAGAAAATCATCAAAATTGAAGATGGCCCGGTGATTCCGGTGCCGTTGACGCCGCGCGCGTATGACGGCCGCGATCGCCATGCCCCGACGGTAAAACCGCTGCAGATCGTCGAGCCGGAAGGCAAGAACTACACCATTACTGGCGACATGATCCACTGGCAAAACTGGGATTTCCACCTGCGCCTGAACTCGCGCGTCGGTCCGATTATTTCAACCGTCACATTTAACGATAACGGTAAGAAGCGCAAGGTGATGTACGAAGGATCGCTCGGCGGCATGATCGTTCCTTACGGCGACCCGGACATTGGCTGGTATTTTAAAGCCTACCTGGATTCCGGCGATTACGGGATGGGGACGCTGACCTCACCTATCGAACGCGGTAAAGATGCGCCAGGTAACGCCGTACTGCTGAATGAAACCATCGCGGACTACACCGGTAAACCGACGGAGATCCCGCGCGCCGTGGCTATTTTTGAACGCTACGCGGGCCCGGAATATAAACACCAGGAGATGGGACAACCTAACGTCAGTACCGAACGTCGTGAACTGGTGGTACGTTGGATCAGTACTGTCGGCAACTATGACTACATTTTTGACTGGGTTTTCCATCAGAACGGCACCATCGGCATTGATGCTGGCGCCACCGGGATTGAAGCGGTGAAAGGCGTACAAGCGAAAACGATGCATGATCCGAGCGCGAAAGACGATACCCGTTACGGTACGCTGATCGATCACAATATTGTCGGCACCACCCACCAGCATATTTATAACTTCCGCCTGGATTTAGACGTCGATGGCGAGAATAACAGTCTGGTGGCGATGGATCCGGAAGTGAAACCAAACACCTCTGGCGGGCCGCGTACCAGCACCATGCAGATTAATCAGTACAACATCAGTAATGAGAAAGATGCCGCGCAGAAATTTGACCCGGGCACCATTCGTTTACTGAGCAACACCAACAAAGAAAACCGCATGGGCAACCCGGTGTCCTATCAGATAATCCCTTACGCGGGCGGTACGCACCCGGTGGCGACAGGCGCGAAATTCGCCCCGGATGAGTGGATCTACCATCGTCTGAGCTTTATGGACAAACAGCTGTGGGTCACGCGTTATCACGCAGAAGAACGCTTCCCGGAAGGCAAATACCCGAACCGTTCAACACATGATACGGGGCTTGGGGAGTACACCAAAGACAACGAGTCGCTCGACAATACCGACACCGTGGTCTGGATGACAACCGGCACCACCCACGTGGCCCGCGCGGAAGAGTGGCCGATGATGCCAACCGAGTGGGTACATACCCTGTTGAAACCGTGGAACTTCTTTGACGAGACGCCGTCGTTAGGCGCGAAGAAAGAGAAGTAACGTTGGGAATGAGAAAAACGGCGCGCTGCGCCGTTTTTTTTATCTCTGCATAAACACCGGCTCTTGCAGTGGTGGTCAGCAACCGATTTTGGCTTTACCTGAATGTCCAGGGATTTAAAACGAACAAAACGGGCGGAGGTTTCTTTCCGGGAGCTTCATCATCGAAGTCAATTCCACCGGCTATGCAGTTGATTTTGGCGGGGATAAGGGCGCGGAGAAGAGAGTACAGCTTGCTCAATATTCTGATGATGGGTTATCCGGCCTGCAATATGAGGTACCCGGCAAGCAACACGCTACCGGGTACCTGTTCAGAGATTAATAGCGCACGCACACCGACTTGGTTTCACACCAGCCGTCCAGCCAGTCCGGACCGAAATCACGCCCGGTACCGGACTGTTTCATTCCGCCGAACGGCAGGTTGGCATCAATCAGCGTATGGCTGTTAACCCACACCGTTCCGGCCTGTAAACGGTCAGTATATTCCAGCGCTTTGCTGATGTTTTGCGTCCAGACACTCGCCGTCAGACCGTATTCCGTATCGTTCGCCAGTTGAAGCGCTTCTTCACCATCCGCCACGCGCACGAGGTTAACGACCGGACCGAAAACTTCTTCTCGCGTCAGACGCAGCTTCGCATCCGGGTTCACCACCAGTGTTGGCGTCACGTAGTACCCTTTCGAATCCGGAATTGCCGCGCCGGAGAGAAGCTCCGCATGGTTGGCACGGGCATCATCGAGGAAAGTCTGTACTTTGTCGCAGTGCGCTCTGGAAACCAGTGGGTTAATCTGCGCCTGTAGTGACATCCCCGGCCCGATGGTCAATGATTTGACGGCCTGCTCAAAGCCACTTACCAGCGTGTCAAAAAGCGGGGCTTCGATGTAAATGCGCGAACTGGCCGCACATACCTGTCCCTGATTCAGGAAACTTCCGGTCATCAGGCCTTCGATTACCCACTGTGGGTCGGCATCGTTCAGCACAATCGCCGGGTTTTTACCGCCTAACTCCAGCGTCACGCCCGTCAGCCTGTCAGCCGCCGAACGCGCGATGTTTTTCCCCGTCGCCGTTGACCCTGTAAAACTCACTTTCGCGATATGCGGATGGGTGGTGAGCGCTGCGCCGCACACGGCACCGCTGCCAGTTACCACGTTGAAGACGCCATCCGGGATCCCGGCTTCTGTCGCCAGTTCCGCAACGCGCAGCAGCGTGAGCGGTGTGGTTTCAGAAGGTTTGATCACGATAGAGCATCCCGCCGCCAGCGCAGGCATCACTTTCCACATCCCGATCATCAGCGGGAAATTCCACGGCACAATTCCGGCGACCACCCCCACCGGCTCTTTACGCGTCCATGCCTGATAACGCGCGCCTTGCGGCAGCGGAATAGAAAGATCCAACGTTTTACCGGCAATTTTGGTCGTTAATCCGGCGGTATAGCGCATCCAGTTCAGCGTACAACCGACTTCAAATGCCCGGGCAATCGCGATCGATTTCCCCTGTTCCAGGGTTTCGAGCTGCGCCAGTTCCTCGCTGTGCTGTTCAACCAGATCCGCGAAACGCAGCAGAATTCGTTCACGTTCAGCGGGTAATTTGCCTGCCCATGTGCGTGAAACAAAAGCACGCCAGCCGGACATCACCGCGCGATCGACATCGGCGACACTGGCATCCGCCGTTGAGCCGATCACCTCACCGGTGGCCGGGTTGTAGAGGTTGAGGCGCTTATCGCCATCGGACGGCGTCTGGCGCCCATCAATCCAGAGCCCATGCTGCCTGTCCAGAAAGTGTTGTACCGCTGCAAGGACGGTGACCTGTGTATCAGACATACATTTCTCCATAGTGTTGCAGGTTGTCCAGACAGTCTATGCCGCCTTCACGAAACAGGCTTTTTGCTCTGTGACAATCGCTTTGTTTGCTGTGACAGGCTCCGCAAATACCAAGAATAACCCCTACAAACGCTATGCCCGGCGAGCGTTATTTCCTATAGTCAGCCACAACGCCCTTGCTATTTGCAACATTAACGCAACAGAACTTAAACAATGCACAAGGCAGCGAGATAAAAATGGCTGGTGTGAGCGAGAAGGACCAATACGAACAATGGCTGGCGCAGATCAATCAGGTTTGCGGCAGCTTTGCCGCCCGCCCGCTGGCGGGTGAATTTGTTGGCGAACTGGAATCAAGTTTTGCTAATAATCTGAAGTTGAGCACAGTCACGGTGGGAGGGGTAAACCTGTTTCGTACCCGCCAGGAAATTAAGCACAGCAATGACGCCTGGTTTTATACCGTGTTTCAGCTCGACGGTAAGGCGGTGATGGAACAGGACGATCGCCAGATCGAACTTGAAACCGGCGATATTACGCTCATTGACGCCTCGCGCCCCTGCTCTTTTTACTGGCCGGCAAAAGCCCGTCAGGTTTCATTGTTGCTGCCACGGCAGATCCTCGAACAACACTTTCGCTTTCAGGAAGTCAGCTGTGCGCAAAAGCTCTCGCGGGATCTTCCCACCGTGCAACTGAGTCACCGACTGTTGCAGGAAAGCATGAGCAATACGGGCATGAGTGAGACGGAAAGCGAGGCGGCGCTGGAGGCGATAGTGTGTCTGCTAAGACCTGTTCTGCAACAGCAGGAGAGCTTACCGCCGCGTAAAGAGCGGCAGTTTCGCAATGTATTGTCGCTGATCGACGCGCATATCCAGTCAGAAACGCTACGCCCGGAATGGGTCGCCGCCGAGAGTGGTATGTCGGTGCGCAGTTTATACCGCATGTTCGCGGATAAAGGTCTGGTGGTGGCGCAATACATTAAAAATCGCCGTCTTGATCTTTGCGCGCAGATGCTGCGAACGGCCAACGGAGAAGAAAAACTGGCGGGTATTGGCTATGCCTGGGGGTTTGCCGATCATAGCCATTTTTCGACCGCCTTTAAGCAGCGCTTCGGCATTTCGCCAGGCGAATACCGTAAGCGCTATCGCTAATTATTTTTGCATCCATTTCCCGTTGATGCCCTGAACATACTCGCCAGGCTTCGCACGTTCGACCAGTTTTTGCCCTGCCATTTTCGCCACTTGATCAACCGGAATATGGTTGGTTTCGGCCAGTTGTTGATAGCTGGCGTTGCGCGCCTCATTGATTTTTTTCACCAGCGCCTGCGTTTGTGCATCGTTTTTCAGCGCGACCAGATAGCCATTCAACGTTTCCCCGACACGCCCCTGGGTGCGGGCTTCATTCAGGGTCAACGCCATCACATTGCCGCTCAGCAAACTCAGAATAAGCACCGTCAGTGTGAGCTGTTTTTTCATCATGACCTCAGAATAGATCGCTGCGCGACTTCAGTAAGCTTTCGACGTCTTTATCCACTTTGATATGAATTTCATGTTCAATTTTGACATTCATATTGATTGTGATGGGCTCTTCGGGCGCAGCAACTTCAATACGGGGCGTACAGCCGGTCACTAACGCAGAGGCACACAGCGCCAGCATGGCAGTCATCGTTTTCATTGTGGTTCCTCACATTCCTTGCCTTCCGGGCAATGGGTTTCTGGCAACGCTGTATTTTGTTCTAGCCATGCCTGTAAATTGTCGCCAAAACGCAAACTGCGCCAGAGCGTAAACACATTTTCTTCATGGGTGTAGTTCAGGTTTACCCGCCCTACTTTTCCATCAACGCGACTGCTGCCTGCAATCGTCGCCTGCATGGTTAATACCCCCAGATTATCTAAATTGATTTTCGTCCAGGAATGGGCAATTTCCATATAACGTAGCCAGTTGATCGCCGCACCCGCGGCCATATTGTCTTTGACCACGGCGTCGGCAGTGTCTTTGTCAATACGCAACGTCATCGGGCCTGGATTCGTCAGCCAGCCATCTTTGATGATCCATTTTTCATTGTTCAACCACAGCGGTAACGCGCCGCTAACCGGGCCGGACATGGCAAACTGTTTGGGATTGACCGCGCTGATAAGCTCGCTTGACGAGATGTTCTGTACACGCAGAAGTGCGGGATCGTGCTGTGGCATCCGCAACTGCTGCATGGTGACTTTCCCGCCCAGCAGATCGACGCTGACATCACTCAACAGCAGAGGGTCCTCTTCGCTCCAGGGATAATTCCCCTGCAGGTCGGCGGTGATATTTTTCGCCGTCACCTGGTTGACGACTTCTGCAATACGTAACGACACCGGCCCCCGCGTGCCCAGTTGCCAGACACCGGCGCTAAAACGAAACGGCAGCACAAAATCCACGCCATTGATTTCATTGTCAGGCATCCACGCGCTACCGCCTTTCAGCACGCCGTGACCGCCTGCTTCAAAACCCTGCTCTTCGGCGGCGGAATACGCAATCTGCGCATACAACTCGCCTTCGCGTAATTTCATCTTCCATTCAGGCGGTATTAACGGTTGAAAAACCGTCAGTGACTGCTTTGGCCACCAGGCTTGCCCGCGCAGACGCAGACCATCCCAGCGCCCGTTCACCCGTACCGGCCCGATCGCCCCCGCATGCAGGTCGCCTTTATACTGGAAAAAAGTGGGATCGCGCCCTTCAACGCTGAATTTCAGCGTCGAAGGTGGTAACACGCTGCCGCCAGTAAAGGTTGTCTTTCCCGCATCAAAGGACAATGCGCCGCTGAGGGCGGGTTTCTTCGCGTCACGCACCCACACCACCGGCTGTTCGAGTATCAGACGCGGATTTTCCACCTTCATGGTGCCGTACTGCAGTTGGTCAAATCCGGTAGACAGATCGGTGAGGGTGATCGTTTCGTCATGCCACTCGCCCCGACCTGCGACGTCCCAGTGGGCATGCATCGGGGTAAAGCTGCCCGTTCCCCAGTAGCGCCACTGCCAGCGCCCCGCATCAGGGAGAAAGTCATTCGCCATACCATCGAGGTGCAGAACAAAGTCACCCATTTTGTTCTCGTGAGCGCGCAAAATGGCCTGCAAGCGGCCATCGACGCCACGCGGCGTCACCTTCACGCCCGCCAGCGGCCAGCGGATCTCATCAATATCCAGAGAATCGATAACCCGACCACGGGAACGCAGCAATGCGCCTGGCGCAAAATCCAGTTGCGGCGCGGCCAGACTGCCAGTGAGTTGTGCCGGCAGGATTGCGTAGAAAATCAGGTCGCCCTGTTTCGCTTCCCCGGTGACCTGCAATGGCATCTCACTATTATCCATACTGAGTTTTCCCGGCCCGAATGCGAGCACCGCGTTCCCTTTCCCCGCATCGCCCTGGGTAAGCACGTTCAACCGCCCGCTCACGACCGCATTTTCGGTGCCAGCCTGCCAGTTCTCTATTTTGAGCCCCATCCGCCCGCTAAGGGGAAAACCCTGATACGGCCACGCCCAGCGCCCGTCGCTAATGGTGAACTGCTGACGTGTCACTTCCCAGGGGAGATCCAGCAGCGGATCCGGATTGTCGCGCGCCATCACGACCAGTTGACCCGCGTTATCACGCCAGTCAATTTCAGCATCCACCAGTGATGGCTCTTGCGGCAAACTGAGCGTCGTCACCGCATGACCACTCACGGGCAGCCCATCGGGAACCAACGGCAGAGTGAACTCCCCGACCAGTTTCACCGGTGGCTGTTGCTCGAAAGCGGACACTTCCAGTTCACTGACGGTGAGCGTCTGCCCGCGCAGGTGGCCCTGGAATGTGACTTTATCGCCCTGATAACGGAGTTGCTGGAGAGTGGGTGTCAGAGAGACAGACAGCTTCCCCTGCCACTCCTGCCAGGGCGAAAGGATAATTTTGTCGATATTAATCCAGGTATTCGGCAGCATCGACTGCCATTCAGCCAGCGTTTTAGGGGCGGCCGGTGATTGTTGGGCCTCAGGGAGTTTTGCCAGACAGGCGGAATCAAGCTCGATTGCGCCCACATTTAGCCGCCAGCGACTCGGGTGAGAAAGCCCGGCCTCTGTCACTTTCGCTAATTGACAGTCACCGACCAGATAGCGCAGTTCAGGGATGTGCAATCCATCACGCGTAAGACGCGGACTCTTATCCAGTGCGATACGCGTACCCACTGGCAGCCAGATACCCGCCAGTGTGGGAACCCATAACCCCAGCGTCATAATCAACGTCAGCGGTACCAGGGTCAATAATAGAAGTAGTGCGAGAACGGCTTTATATTTACCCTTCATGGGTAGTTAATATCCTGATTTAGCGAAAAATATAGCCGGTTAAGGCCCGTATTGTGGCATGTTTAATCGTGCTGTTTAAGAAGGCGCCACTAATAAGGATAGATGCTCCAGAATTATATGTAATATTATATAGAATACAGATTTTTCATAAAGATATCTAATGAATCAGGGACATAGAGATGAAGACCATCACGGCTTGACGATTAACATCAACGCAAGCACCTGCTGGATGTACTCTGACTGGTATCATCGCAGAAGTCTCCTTCGATCAGCTTTTTGGGCTGTTCATCATGTAACCCGGGATCGGTTACCGGTGAATACGAATACGACATCCCTCGCCTTTACCCGCTTCGGTATGACGGGAGAATAACGCCATAAACCGTACAAGATGGGTTAAGACGTCACGATGGCGAGAAATGGGCGCGTTATCCTGTGCGCGTCTGGTGTCCATATTGTCTTGATATATCATGGAAAATAATTAATAAAGCCACAAAAATAATTCACACCTATAATATCAATGACCAATTAATTCCCCGCAAACATAAAGCAAAATTAGTCAAAAAAGGACTATGAGAAATTGACATAATCTTATGATATTTATTAATGAGCATCATTATGATTACTTCATTGCAAAAAAAACATAAAAAAAATATAACGCTTTTTTTACTATTTTCTGTTGGTACATTCATATTTCTGTGGCTAACGCCTTTAAACAACGACCATTATGCGCTTTCACTTTACCCGATCATTGCTACTTTTACGGGCGCCCTGCACATCCAGATAGGTAGTTTTATGATAATGAACTATCTGAGCTATCGTAAAAACAAATATCTATTACCCCTGGCAAGCGCATTTCATAGCTCAGGAATATTTTTATTTATTGCATTGTATGTTTATTATTCAGACTCGGTTCCAAGAAGTGTTTTTTTTAATAAAATCGCCATACTGTATACTTTGCGAGTAATACTCACCACTGGTTTATTTATCGTTGCCATCTACTTATATAAAAGAGAAAAAAGCCAACAAAAATATCATAATGTTATTGTTTATTCCGTTTTCCTTTGGTGTATTTTACACCTGGCAGTGGCTGTCTCTTATTCAATCAATGCGATGTCAATGCCTTTACAACTGATCAATCTCGACACTTTTGAGTGGTTATATCCCTGGCATGGATTGTTCATCATCTTATTTATTTCGATTTGGGTAGGCATCGTGTTTTTTATTCTTAGCCTGACACAACTCAAAAACCAGTTCTGGCTTAGCATGGCGCTCGTAGCCTTAAGTAACCTACTAATTTTTACAATAATTTTTAAGTATCCCTACATGAATTCAGCTGGCTGGTATCTTGCCCGGGGAGTGGAATGCCTGAGCTCAATGGCAGTAATGACAGTACTCATGTCCGATATCTTCCATCGTTTTAAAGCGTCGCGTCAGGCCTATGAGCTTTCGTACGAAAATTCAGTTCGCGATCCAATGACCCGTCTTTTTAATCGCGGGTATTTTTATAACTCGCTAAGCCGTGAAATAAAAAACGTGACTACACAGAAGCCACTCAGCATTATTTTTTGCGATATTGACCACTTTAAGTCAGTGAATGATACGTGGGGGCATTTGCAAGGGGACAGAGTCATTATCAAACTTGCAGAATTAATGGTCAGCCTGGTTCGAGAGCACGATATTGTTGCACGAATTGGTGGTGAGGAATTTGCTATTCTGCTCCCTGACTGTCATACAGAACGTGCGCAAAATATTGCCGAGAGGATACGTAAACAGGTAGAGCAAGCCACCCCTGCGACAACCGACGGTGATTTTCCACGAACCATCACTGTTAGCCTGGGCATCATTTCTTCTGTTGATTGCAAGATGGCTGCTGAGCAACTTGCTGATTGGGCCGATCGCGCACTGTATATGGCCAAAAACCAGGGACGCAATCGGGCTGTCGTCTTCCCCAAAGAGCTGATGTCGCAAAGTACAGAACAATAATCAATTGGCCGGAACCTCCATTACCTGAATGGAGGTAATCACGCAGCCCTCAGTTAACAAGCAAAATTACGCCTCGCGCTGAACAACGGCGTTGCCTCAGGGAGCCCAAAGCATAGTTTGTGTTAAAGAAAGCGATCTGACTTTAAGAAGATAGATACTGGGACAATAGATGCTCTAGAATTATTCATTATGTCCATGTCTATCAATTAGTTTTTATATTTTGTAAGATAATTTTAATCATGTTAATGTGAATCCATTATCACTGGAGAAAATCTTATGAAACTCGCTGTCTATAGCACAAAGCAGTACGACAAAAAGTACTTGCAGCAGGTTAACGAGGGATTTGATTTTGAACTTGAATTTTTTGACTTTTTGCTAACTGAAAAAACAGCAAAGACGGCGCATGGCTGTGAAGCGGTGTGTATTTTTGTTAACGATGACGGCAGCCGTCCGGTGCTGGAAGAGTTGAAAAAGCATGGCGTTAAGTACATCGCCTTGCGCTGTGCCGGGTTCAATAATGTGGATCTGGATGCGGCAAAAGAACTGGGGCTGCAGGTTGTGCGCGTCCCGGCCTATTCTCCTGAAGCCGTGGCTGAACATGCCATAGGCATGATGATGACACTCAACCGTCGTATTCACCGCGCTTATCAGCGCACCCGTGATGCAAATTTTTCTCTGGAAGGTCTGACCGGGTTTACGATGCACGGTAAAACGGCTGGGGTGATCGGTACGGGAAAAATCGGCGTTGCCACGCTGCGTATTCTGAAAGGGTTTGGTATGCGTCTGCTGGCGTTTGATCCCTATCCCAGCGCCGCAGCCCTGGACCTGGGTGTCGAGTACGTCGACCTGCCCACGCTGTTTGCCGAGTCGGATGTGATCTCCCTGCACTGCCCATTAACACCGGAGAACTACCATTTACTCAACCATGCCGCCTTTGATCAAATGAAAAATGGCGTGATGGTCATCAACACGAGTCGTGGCGCACTGATCGATTCCCAGGCCGCAATCGAAGCGCTGAAAAACCAGAAAATTGGTTCACTGGGAATGGACGTGTACGAAAACGAACGCGATCTGTTCTTTGAAGACAAATCAAATGATGTGATCCAGGATGACGTTTTCCGTCGCCTTTCAGCCTGCCATAACGTGTTGTTCACCGGGCATCAGGCCTTCCTGACGGCGGAAGCGTTGATCAGTATTTCTGAAACGACGTTACAGAACCTGAATCAACTTTCCAAAGGTGAAACCTGCCCGAACGCCCTGTTTTAACCTTTTCGCTCCCCTGTCATCAGGGGAGCATTTTCAGATAATCACCAATGATTTATCTGACCATATTATTATTATGGTAAATATTCCCCATTATCGAATGTAGAGAACCGTCATGCAAAAAATCGTCACGCTGGTTGCACTCAGCATGCTAATGGCTGGTTGTGTGAGTAACAGCAAAGTGTCCGTTAACAGCGATCAGCTACAGCACCACCGTTTTGTTCTTGAGAGCGTTAACGGCAAGCCGTTCCCTGCCAGTAAAAATCCCCCGGAACTCAGTTTTGGCGAGAAGATGACAGTTTCGGGGAAAATGTGTAATCAGTTCTCCGGCGAAGGCAAACTGTCTGACGGCGAACTGAAGGTGAAAGAGATGGCGATGACACGCATGATGTGTGCCGATCCGCAGTTAAACGAACTGGATAACACTATCAGCACCATGCTCAGGAAAGGGGCGCAAGTCGACTTAACCGCCAACCAGTTGACACTGGCAACGGCGGAACAGACGTTAACGTATAAACTGTCAGATTTAGTGCAGTAAATCGGCGGCGATTAATAGCTGCCGCAACTCCCGGCGGCGAGCGACTGTTCACTGCAGCGTTTGCCGTTGGGTAATGCGCACATGCCGATGGCCGAACCATCAAGCTGGCGAGCCACAGAGAGCGAACCACCAATCATGGCGCAGTTAGCCTCACCAGAACTGGACATTGCCGCTCTTAAACCGGGCGTCACATGCGCTGCCGTAGCCTGCTGAACAGGTTCACTACTGCAAGCCGACAAAAATAAGGCGGCACACCCCACCAAAAACGCTGCGCGCATTTCTCTCCCCTCTAAAAATTGACCAAAGACAACACCGCCATAAATGATAGGCAGTGGAATCTGCGGCGTCGAGAGGTAATGTGCGCATTTATGCGCCCTGGTGGCATTTTCTGGCAATTTTTTTCACGTCTGGTTGATCACACCCTTCACTTTTTTATCGCATGAACACAAAGAATGCAAAAAGACAGCTCGGCGGCGTTTGCTAAATCGAGCTCTGCGATCCCCTGCCCCTCTGGACGTAGTGCAATTCAGGAGCACCTCCTTACGAACTCCGTGCAGTAAAATCAACTGAATAATGGCTAGCTTTGCAGTTATTAACCCCGCTCTATAACAGACTCAGTGTATGAACGAATAATTATTATGTTCACCGCAGAGAGCCTCTTTATTTTTAATACTGGCGCGATGGCGAAAAACATGAACAATTAATTCCCCTAAACATTCATCCATAATCACCATCCTCCTCCGTGATAATCTACAAAATTTTCGCCCCCAAACTGGTTGCATCTGAAGATTATTATCAAACTCTCAGCACCAATTAACACAATTAATTTACAGAAACGCTAAACAATACCTGCTTACATTTATCGTGATCAGGCGCTATTCAGGACAATACTCATCGTCTTTACAAAAAAATCTCGCCCCTTTTTATTCGCTCTCAGCCCTTTGTTCATCGTAAATTCAGTCTGTTCGAGGAGCGAAGAAGTTAGTTTTAATGAAAATCGAGGGTTGTCTCAGATTCTGAGTATGCTAGGGTATATTCAGCTAACATCTCAGTAATATTTTACCTTTAACTGTACTAGATTCATAAGTTATTTTATTGCATAGCGAGCAAACTTAAGCAGATATCTTATATAACGTATTTGATAAACATCTCAGCGAGCATTCAAATACGCAGAGTAAGGTATTTCAATATGAAAATTATAAAAGGGATCACAATGCAACGTACAACTATTTTAGCGGCAACTCTTGCCACACTCGTTACCACCAGTACTCTGGCGGCAGACTTACCAGGCAAAGGCATTACCATTCAACCTGTACAGGGTACCCTGGCAGAAGAAACTTTTCAGACGCTGCTGGTGATTCGCGGCCTGGAAAAGCTTGGTTATACTGTTAATAAACCAAGCGAAGTCGATCCCAACGTTGCTTACTTATCTGTGGCCTCTGGCGATGCCACTTTTATGGCAACTAACTGGCAACCTCTGCATGATGATATGTATGAATCTGCAGGCGGTGACAAAAAACTTTATCGTAAGGGTAATTACGTTGAAGATGCAGCCCAGGGATATTTAATCGATAAAAAAACCGCCGAAAAATATCAGATCACCAATATCGCACAACTGAAAGATCCTAAAATCGCCAAATTATTTGATACCAATGGTGACGGCAAAGCAGACCTTACAGGTTGTAACCCGGGATGGGGTTGTGAAGCCGTTATAAATCATCAGATCAAGGCCTATAACCTTAGCAATACCGTGATTCACAACCAGGGCAATTATGCTGCCTTGATTGCCGATACGATTGCGCGTCACAAACAGGGTAAACCTATTTTGTATTATACCTGGACACCCTATTGGGTGAGCGATGTGATGGTACCGGGCAAAGATGTACAGTGGTTACAGGTGCCATTTTCCTCCATGCCTGGCGCCCAGAAAGATGTAGACACCAAGTTACCAAATGGTGCCAACTATGGTTTTCCGGTAAATACCATGAATATTGTCGCCAATAAAGCCTGGGCGCAGAAAAACCCTCAGGCCGCAGCGTTGTTTAGTCTGATGAAACTACCGCTCGCAGATATTAATGCACAGAATACCATGATGCATAACGGTTCCGCATCAGAAGCAGATATTCAGGAACACGTTGATAGCTGGATTAAAGCCCACCAGCCGCAATTTGAAGGTTGGGTTAAACAGGCACTGGACGTTAAGTAACACACCTTATGCGTGAACACACCAGACTCAATCTTTTCATTCTGAAAAATTGGGTTTGGTACTCCCCTTGCACGATCACATTTTTGCCATACCGTAATTAGCATTTCATTACGAGACAACTTCTGCCAAAGAATACCGTTTCACGTTACTCTCGTAGAATCTTCATTTCCAGATTGGAATAAGGGTAATAATACATTTCTACTTCACTGCTCTACAGTGCTAGTCACCTAATCACTATGAACCCACACGCGCCACACGAAATATTCGTCAAATAAGACTCAATTCCATAACCTCATGAAAAGTTCCCAAATAGCGATTGCTTCGATTGCAGCAACAACAAAAAAAATAAGTTTATCTTCTCTCATACACATTTTTAATCCATTTGATAACTGATTACACACTTTGACGTTTTTATTGCCCAGATAGCTGTTGATTCTCTTAAACATTGTGAGACAACTCCAGTCTAACAAATACCCAGCCATGTACAAGAATTAATCTGCCATAGTATGAAGACAGTCCCCCTTACATTTATTATCACTAATTATCTCTTTATTACACCCATTGAAATGGACGAACAAAAACTCCTGTTTGGCACAGACATCACCACTGTGATTCTCATAGCAGTAATGGTGGATTAATAATAGAAAACAGGAGCCGATAAAAACGAACCGTAAATAAGCCAGACAATAATTTTTGTCACTACTTTTTCTGATAAAATCATTAATGCATAGTCTGTTTTAAAACATCTCAGGGGTACCGCAGGGAGAAAGTGGCCATAAAGCGGAATCGCGTTATCGCGCTCGCTGACCGTCATGACACAGGTATACCAATCGGATTAACTGCAAGAACACATCCGTCATTCATCGCCACACATACGGGCCCTCAGAATTAACGAGATTTATGCTACATGACTCGTGTAAATCAATCGAAATCAGGTGGATATGCTTAACTAAAAAACCAAAACCGAAACGCCACAAATGCGCCCACTGTGTCATTTTGTGCACTCGAAAGCCTCATAACTTCAAGGGAATACAGGAAAGTCCTATAATTAGAGGATAACTACAGGACTCGCCGAGGTTTCGCGCGTCCCTTTATTTTGCGCAATGTAAGGGTGTCATATGATTACTATTGACGGTAATGGTGCGGTTGCTTCAGTCGCGTTCCGTACCAGTGAAGTTATCGCCATCTACCCGATTACGCCAAGTTCGACAATGGCTGAACAGGCGGATGCCTGGGCCGGAGACGGGCTTAAAAACGTGTGGGGGGACACCCCGCGCGTCGTGGAGATGCAGTCGGAAGGCGGCGCAATCGCCACTGTTCACGGCGCGTTACAGACCGGGGCGTTGTCTACATCGTTTACGTCCTCGCAGGGTCTGCTGCTGATGATCCCGACACTGTACAAACTGGCAGGCCAGCTTACCCCGTTTGTCCTCCATGTTGCTGCCCGGACCCTCGCCACACACGCGTTGTCTATTTTTGGCGACCATTCCGACGTGATGGCCGTTCGCCAAACCGGTTGCGCTATGCTGTGTGCCAGTAGCGTTCAGGAAGCGCAGGATTTTGCGCTGATTTCGCACATCGCCACCCTGAAAAGCCGCGTGCCGTTTATTCATTTCTTTGATGGTTTTCGTACCTCACATGAGATCAATAAAATTGTCCCGCTGGCCGATGACACCATTCTGAGCCTGATGCCGCAGGCTGAAATTGATGCGCACCGCGCCCGCGCACTGAATCCGGAGCACCCGGTGATCCGCGGTACATCGGCGAACCCGGACACCTATTTCCAGTCTCGCGAGGCAACCAACCCGTGGTATAACGCCGTTTACGACCACGTTGAACAGGCGATGAACGACTTCGCCGCCGCCACCGGGCGTCAGTACCAACCGTTTGAGTACTACGGTCACCCGCAGGCCGAACGCGTCATCATTTTGATGGGCTCCGCAATCGGCACCTGTGAAGAGGTCGTTGATGAACTGCTTACACGCGGCGAAAAAGTCGGCGTGTTGAAAGTCCGCCTGTATCGCCCCTTCTCCGCCCGCCATTTACTGCAAGCGTTACCGGAATCCGCTCGTGCGGTTGCCGTTTTGGATCGCACCAAAGAACCTGGCGCGCAGGCGGAACCGCTGTATCTGGATGTGATGACAGCCCTGGCCGAAGCCTTCAACAGCGGTGAGCGCGAATCTTTACCGCGTGTCATCGGGGGGCGTTATGGTCTCTCGTCAAAAGAGTTTGGCCCGGACTGTGTACTGGCCGTCTTTAATGAGCTGAACAGCGCCAAACCAAAACCGCGTTTTACGGTAGGCATTTATGATGATGTGACCAATCTGTCACTGCCTTTGCCTGAAAACACGCTGCCCGGCAGCGCAAAACTCGAAGCGCTGTTTTATGGTTTAGGCAGTGACGGTAGCGTTTCAGCAACCAAAAATAACATCAAGATTATCGGTAACTCCACGCCGTGGTATGCACAGGGTTATTTTGTCTACGACTCCAAAAAAGCAGGTGGCCTGACCGTATCTCACCTGCGGGTGAGCGAGCAGCCAATTCGCTCTGCTTATCTGGTCTCCCAGGCGGATTTCGTCGGTTGCCACCAGTTGCAGTTTATCGACAAATATCAAATGGCGGAGCGTCTGAAACCTGGCGGCATTTTCCTGCTTAACACCCCCTATCATGCTGATGAGGTATGGTCGCGGTTGCCACAGGAAGTTCAGGCGGTTCTTAACCAGAAGAAGGCCCGTTTTTACGTTATCAATGCCGTCAAAATTGCCCGTGAATGCGGTCTGGCTGCCCGCATCAACACGGTCATGCAGATGGCGTTCTTCCATCTAACGCAAATTTTACCGGGCGACACTGCGCTGGCGGAGTTGCAGGGCGCCATTGCGAAAAGCTACAGCAGTAAAGGCCAGGATTTAGTAGAGCGTAACTGGCAGGCTCTGGCGCTGGCCCGTGAGTCGGTCGCCGAAGTTCCCCTGCAGGCGGTGGATCCGCACAGTGCGAATCGTCCTCCGGTCGTTTCCGACGCCGCGCCTGATTTTGTGAAAACCGTCACCGCCGCAATGCTCGCCGGTCTTGGCGATGCCCTGCCCGTTTCCGCGCTGCCGCCGGACGGCACCTGGCCGATGGGCACCACCCGTTGGGAAAAACGCAACATCGCTGAAGAGATCCCCATCTGGAAAGAAGAGCTGTGTACCCAGTGTAACCACTGCGTCGCCGCCTGCCCTCACTCAGCCATCCGCGCCAAAGTGGTTTCGCCTGAGGCGCTGGAAAACGCGCCGGCCAGCCTGCATTCGCTGGATGTGAAATCACGCGATATGCGCGGTCAGAAATACGTTCTGCAGGTTGCGCCCGAAGACTGTACCGGCTGTAATTTGTGTGTCGAAGTTTGCCCGGCAAAAGATCGTCAAAATCCGGATATCAAAGCCATCAACATGATGTCGCGTCTTGAGCACGTTGAGGAGGAGAAAATAAATTATGACTTCTTCCTCAGCCTGCCGGAGATTGATCGCAGCAAACTGGAGCGTATCGATATCCGTACCTCGCAGTTGATTACACCACTGTTCGAGTATTCCGGCGCCTGTTCCGGCTGTGGTGAGACGCCGTATATCAAGCTGTTGACGCAGTTGTACGGCGACAGAATGTTGATCGCCAACGCCACCGGGTGCTCTTCAATCTATGGCGGCAATCTGCCTTCAACGCCTTACACCACCGACATTCATGGTCGCGGGCCCGCGTGGGCAAACTCATTGTTTGAAGACAACGCCGAGTTTGGCCTGGGCTTCCGTCTGACGGTGGATCAACACCGGGTACGTGTTATGCGCCTGCTGGAACAGTTCTCAGATCTGATCCCCGCAGAATTAAATGCTGCGCTGCATGCCGATGCCACGCCTGAAGTGCGCCGCGAACAGGTCGCCGCATTGCGCCTGCATCTTAAAGATGTTGACGCTGCGCGTGAACTGTTAACCGATGCCGATGCGCTGGTCGAAAAATCAATCTGGCTGATTGGCGGTGACGGATGGGCCTATGATATTGGCTTTGGCGGTCTTGACCATGTATTAAGTCTGACCGAAAACGTCAATATTCTGGTACTGGATACCCAGTGTTACTCCAACACCGGTGGGCAAGCATCAAAAGCGACGCCGCTGGGTGCCGTGACGAAATTTGGCGAACACGGGAAACGGAAGGCGCGTAAAGATTTGGGCGTCAGTATGATGATGTACGGTCATGTTTATGTCGCACAGATCTCATTGGGGGCGCAACTGAACCAGACAGTGAAGGCGATTCAGGAAGCTGAATCGTATCCGGGGCCGTCGCTGATCATCGCCTACAGCCCCTGCGAAGAGCATGGCTACGACCTGGCGTTAAGTCACGATCAGATGCGTCAGTTAACCGCAACCGGCTTCTGGCCTCTGTATCGCTTTGACCCACGTCGGGCCGATGAAGGCAAACGACCGCTGGCGCTGGATTCTCGCCCACCGTCAGACGCGCTGGCTGAGACGTTGCTCAACGAGCAGCGGTTCCGTCGCCTGAATAGCCAACAACCAGAAGTGGCCGAGCAATTGTGGAAAGACGCTACGGCGGATCTGCAAAAACGCTATGACTTCCTTGCGCAATTAGCCGGTAAAGCGGAAAAGAGTGATGCGGAGTGAACCTGAAAGTAAAAAATTAGCGTTCAGATAAAAAAAAGCCCGAACAATGGTTCGGGCTTGTCAATTTATTCGCTGGGAAATAAAACCCCATCGCAATGGCCAACGAAAAAAGCAAAAAGTGACAATAAAGGCATATAACCCGCGCAGAATATCGCAACAAATTTCGCTTGTATAATTTTTATTTTATATATTTCACGCCAAATCATTCATGAAAATTATCACTATTTCAGCGGAATTATTTATTTAAGATTTTACTTAACGCGTAACAATTCATATTTATCGATTTACGGAACTTCTCATTTAGCATGCTTTCACTCCCTCATACGGGTAGTCACAGGTAATTAAAAAAAACTAAAGGATTATTTCGATGAAAAGAAAAGTATTGGCTCTCGTTATTCCTGCTATGTTAGCCGCAGGTGCTACCCACGCCGCTGAAATTTATAACAGCAACGGCAACAAATTAGATCTTTACGGTAAAGTAGTCGGTCTGCACTACATGTCTGACGACGCTGGCGCTGATGGCGACCAGTCTTATATGCGTATGGGTTTCAAAGGCGAAACTCAGATCAATGACGAACTGATCGGCTTCGGTCAGTGGGAATACCAGGTTAACACCAACACCACTGAAAGCGACCACGGCAACAGCTTCACCCGTCTGGGTTTCGCGGGTCTGAAATTCGGTGACTACGGTTCATTCGACTACGGTCGTAACTACGGCGTAATGTACGACGTAGAAGGCTGGGTGGATATGCTGCCAGAATTCGGTGGCGACTCTTACACCAAAGCGGATAACTTCATGACCGGCCGTGCCAACGGCGTTGCGACTTACCGTAACAACAACATGTTCGGTATGGTTGACGGCCTGAGCTTCGCGTTGCAGTTCCAGGGTGCTAACGAGAACCAGGTTACTGACGAAAATGGCCAGGAAATCCAGGAAGGTACTGGTAACGGTAACGACAAACGTAACATCAAAAACTCCAACGGTGACGGTTTCGGTATCTCCACCTCTTACGACTTCGGTATGGGCGTAACGCTGGGTGCGGCGTATACCTCTTCTGACCGTACTAACGAGCAGGTTGAATTCTCTACTGCTGGCGGCGACAAAGCTGACGCATGGACTGTCGGTGGTAAATACGATGCGAACAACATCTATTTCGCTGCAATGTACTCCGAAACCCGTAACATGACCCCGTATGGTGACAGCTACAACACCATCGCCGACAAAACACAGAACTTTGAAGTGACTGCTCAGTACCAGTTCGACTTCGGTCTGCGTCCGAACATTTCTTACCTGATGTCTAAAGGCAAGGATCTGGGCACCGACGGCGACCAGGATCTGGTGAACTATGCTGAAATCGGCCTGACTTACTACTTCAACAAAAACATGTCCACCTTTGTTGATTACAAAATCAACCTGCTGGACGAAGACGACAGCTTCTATGCTGACAACGGCATCGCCACTGACGACATCGTAGCACTGGGTCTGATTTACCAGTTCTAAGTCTACCGGCCCGCTGGCAACAGCGGGCTATTCTCCCTTCCCCCCGTCCATCACGACATTATTCTATTTCTGCTAAAACAATATCTGTTGCGTAAAAATCTCCGTTTGATAGATGATGACTTGCATAAGAACCAGTCATAACGGACACCTGCCATGCTCCACCATCCTGTAAAATCATCGCGGATCGCATCCGTCGGCTATGATGAGTCATCCCGCACGCTGGAAATTCGCTTTCATCACCCTGATACTGTTTTGCAATATCAGGATGTTCCCGCCCGTATATTTAATAATTTTCTCAACGTTGTCTCCAAAGGGCGATTTTATGACGGCGTAATTAAGGGAAAATTTGCGGAACGGGAACTGAAATGACACAAAATGTGACGTCCGTCATTATACATAAAGTGCTATCACGAGATAGAATTTAGGTGGATACTTAAACAGGAGGTTTTATGAGCAGAATGATTCTTGTCCCTATCGATATTTCCGATTCAGAATTAACTCAACGTGTGATTGCCCATGTCGAAGCGGAGGCAAAAATTGACGACGCACAGGTCCATTTTTTGACCGTGATCCCGTCACTGCCCTATTACGCCTCATTAGGTCTGGCGTATTCGGCTGAATTACCCGCGATGGACGATCTGAAAGCCGAAGCAAAATCTCAACTGGAAGAAATTACCAGGAAGTTCACTATCCCCAGAGACAGAGTCCATCTGCATGTTGAGGAAGGCTCTCCAAAAGATAAGATTCTGGAAATGGCGAAAAAGTTACCGGCCGAGATGGTGATTATTGCCTCGCATCGCCCAGATATCACCACCTATCTGCTGGGCTCCAACGCCGCTGCCGTGGTACGTCACGCGGAGTGTTCCGTGCTGGTTGTTCGCTAAACAGTGCCGCCCGCAACGCCGTTGCGGGCTTTTAGGTGGTTTTTTTATAACGAAATCCGATGAAAACCAAATAACAATGCAGGTGCCAGCCGATAAAAAGGCACCGGACGCCAGAAAAAATACCCCTGTAAATAATGAATCCCTTTGGCGTTCAGGTAATCAGCCTGATGCTGCGTCTCTACGCCTTCTGCGATGATTTTCAACGACATCTTTTTCGCCATATCAATAACGCAGTCAACCAGCAGGGTTGAATCCGGGGTATTGCTAATCCGTCGCACAAAGCTTTTATCAATTTTAATGAAATCAACCGGAAATTCGTTGAGATAAGAAATACCGGAATAGCCGGTACCAAAATCATCCAGCGCCACCAGCACGCCATGACTTCGCAAACGGGCAAACATCGACAGGCTTTTCGGTGTTAAGGCTAAAGGTTCCCGTTCTGTCACTTCCAGTACCAGCGTGATTTTTTTCGCGGACAAGACATCCAGCAGATGCAGGCAATCATACTCCAGTTCTTCGCTTTGCCCGTGCGCCGCACTGATGTTGATACCAATATGCAGACCTTCCGGTAAGTGAGGCAGCACCGGGGTAAGATCATCGATGACCCGCATCATCAGCTTATGCGTCAGTTCGATAATCAGACCGGTTTTTTCTGCAACCGGAATAAAAACATCTGGAGGGATAAAGCCCGCTTCAGGATGTTTCCAGCGTGCCAGTATTTCGAAACCGTCAATTTTGCCACTCGCCCCATTTACCACGGGCTGATAAAAGGGAATGATCTCTCCCTTTTCTATCGCCCGGCGTAAATTCTCTTCAGGGGTCGTATATTTACTCAGATAACGGTGGAGTATCCATCCGGTTACCAGCGACATGATCGCAAGGATAGCGGTAAGAAAGCCGCCCTGAGAGATCAACCGTGTCAGACTAAAAAAAGGCGGTGGGTCATATTCAATTCTGAAAGGATAACGCAACGATTGCTGATGCGCCTTATCCTGCCGGACTGACGAGAAAGATCTGACAACATCGTTGTAATCTAACATTTTATTACCTACCACGAGGGTAAGCTGTATTCGGTTGGACGCGGTCTTGAGCGCGGTGTTGAGATGTACGAACCCAATACTCGCCCCCACATAACCCGAAATACCCGGCGCCAGATAAAAGAGCACTGGTGTTCCTCCGGTGATTTCATCACCGGGATAAAGTGTAAGACTGGTCGCCGTCGATTTATCTTCTTGAATTTTTCGTGTCTGACTTCCCAGCAGAGAAGAACACCATACTTCGTGATTTCGGATCAGAACCACATAACGTAAATGTGGCCCCATTGCCGCTTCGCGATTTAATACCCGCTGCGCATCAGGAGTGCAGGAACCGGCGGTCAGCGGGCGAACAATGCTAACCGCTTTTATGGCTTCATCCACCATGCTGTCTGCAAGGGATACCGACAGTTTTGCTTCCTGTACTCTGTCTGTGTATGCCGCGCGCCAGAGTTGCCAGTTCAGCGCCGTCACACCGACAATAAAAAACACTAAACCACAAAGTAAGGAGACCAGCGTTGCTCGCATAATGGCTTTCCGGTTTTGGGAGATTTTTTATGGCTTTCCTGAATCGTAAAAATAGTCTGCTTACAGAAAAAAAGTGTGATTAATCAATAAATATTAAAATTACCCGTTATCAGCATTTTCGACGCGCTAAGAACACAGCCAAACGCAGGAAAGAGCAAAAGCCGTACAAGGCGCAAAATCGCCCTGAGGCAAGAGAGAACGTTGCTATAAAACGTGCTGACATTCGTCGCCGTAATCCGTACCATACGCGGCATACTTTTACCTGTTGGCTTTTGCCAGCCGGAGCTAACCCGTCATTTATCACTAGCCAGATGGGCATGATAATGCGCCCACCCTTTTGGTGCCTGAGACAGTAAACAATGCAAGATAATCAAGAAGTTACAAAGAAAGAACAATACAACCTGAAGGTAATGCACCGTCATTAATACATCTCTGATTTTTATATGTTTTCTTAATAATTCAATTAGTTACCAACCCTATATAGCTACACCAACCACCGCCCTTTTACACTTTTCATGCCCCTTTTTTGTCCTTTTTAATAAATTTTGCCCCTGAATTTGCCCCTATACTTTTAGTCTGACATCTGGCTGGAGGTTTCTATGTGCGGTCGATTTTCACAGTCAATGACGCGTGAAGACTATCTCGCCTTACTCTCAGAAGAAGCCGAACGCGACATCCCATACGATCCAGAACCTATAGGACGATTCAACGTTGCGCCAGGCACCAAAGTCCTGTTGCTGAGCGAACGTGACGAACAATTGCATCTCGATCCTGTGTTCTGGGGATACGCCCCAGGATGGTGGGATAAACCGCCACTGATTAACGCGCGCATTGAAACGGCTGCCACCAGCAGAATGTTTAAACCCCTTTGGCAACATGGCCGGGCAATCTGTTTTGCGGACGGATGGTTTGAATGGAAAAAGGAAGGTGATAAGAAACAACCCTACTTCATTCACCGAGCTGATGGACAGCCAATATTCATGGCGGCAATCGGAAGCGCACCCTTCGAACGCGGCGATGAGGCAGAAGGTTTTCTGATTGTGACGACTACTGCGGATAAAGGACTGATAGATATTCATGATCGCCGGCCGCTGGTTTTATCACCGGAAGCAGCTCGGGAGTGGATGCGGCAGGATATTGGAGGGAAAGGAGCAGAAGAAATTGTTGCCGACGGTTCAATACCTGGAAAAATGTTCATCTGGCACGCAGTAACCTGTGCAGTTGGTAATGTGAAAAATCAAGGACCGGAGCTGATCAAAGCAGTATAGGGAATGAAGCCAATTGCTTTCCTCTTTGCACACGACTGTCTGCTATGATCAAGAATATTTATGGTCGCTATAGCTGACTACCGAAGCCCAGCCATTTCACTTTTCGTTTTATTGCTATATGATTCAATTGCTACTTTTACTATGGAATCAAATGGATGAATCGGAAAGCATGGTCTTTTAAAGCAGTAGGTCAGGATGATCTCCGGTACTTTGGGAATAATGGTTATCAAGATGACTCAACTAGCTTTTACAGATATGACAATTTTGTCCCAAACCATAAGCAGGTAAAAAAAGGTGATATTGTCATAATAACGGATAGAAAAAATGTCCTAGGGATATCAGTTATAGATAATTTATCCTCAATTCCATATACAAAGATTCGTAACCGGTGTCCAAATGATAATTGCACACCAGCAAAGTTAATTCATCGGAAATTTAAAAAACCAGAGTGGCGCTGCAGCAACGGACATGAATTCGATCACCCTAAAACGGAAGACACTTCCGCATTATCATTTAAAGCTGAATATAAAAAAAACTACAATTCCATTAATTCGGTGGCCATGACAGATTTAATATCTAACACTCTACGCTACAACGTTCAGAGTTCAATTCAAGAAATTAACTTCGAATGGGCAAGCAATCTGTTGAGCAACATCATTCAATTGGCACCTACCGAAGCGGATAGTGACGATACTATCCTCGATGCAGAAGATCAGAGAAAAGCAGTTATGCGTCAGATTAAGCAACGACGCGGGCAAAAAGCATTTCGTGACAGTTTGATAGCTCAATCTGCTAAATGCGCAGTTAGTAATTGTGAAATCGTTGATATCCTCGAAGCCGCACACATCACTGCGTACAAAAACGATACACACAACCATGTAAGCAATGGGTTGCTATTGCGTTGTGACATGCACACTCTGTACGATCTTGATCTATTTGCTATCGACCCGGAATCGTTCGTTATTTACTTTGCTCCCCAGATCAGAGATAAAGAATATACTAGATATCATGGGAAAAGGTTGAACGTTGCATACAAAATTAATCATGGTTCCCTTGTAGAAAGGTGGAAAAAATTTACTAAAGCATATGGCCCAATGATAAGTATTCAGCAGGATCAGACCATCCATCTTTAGAAGTCGTTTTTCATAGCGATTACATTTCATCAGATGATCGCTATGTTAAGAAAAATAGCTGCTCTGCTGCTATGAACTGAGAGTTCAACCGATGGATGCAACACACTTATTGAACCGCTCTGCGGGTGATTCAATTTGAAGTGCCATGGTAATTAGCTGAATTTATTTTGATGCAGGGTTACTGAGGCAGCACCTATTAGGTTCAAAGTTCAACAGATTTAAAACTATGACTTTAGGTTGAGCTCAACCAGTCTGGTTTATTCATTACATAGACGAAAAAGCAGTACAGAATGTGTGGATAGATGAATTTGCTGAGAATCCGAAATATGACAAACTGAAGAGCAGCGAACATGTCAGTAGAATCCCAGCAAGAACGATCGAAGCATTTAGTTTCCTAGGCCTGATTTTGAAAATTTGGGTTATTCCATGTCGGGTGAACAGAGCACCATAAACAAGACACCATATACCAAGCCAGGGTCCTGGAGCGAAAGTAGCGTACTTATTCAGCCAAGCGTATATGCTTATCAGAATAGGGGCTCCAATAATGATGGGCATCATTGTGGCGCCAAGGTACTCGGTGCCTTTCTTTTTTATTTCCTCTTTTAATGTCAAAAAAATAGACATTGCCATCGCCAACACCAACAACGAGATACCTGCTGGAGCAAACCGTTTTGCCGCCTCAATCTGGGAAGGAGAAGGGTTGAATGAACAGGCTGATGGTGGAATCAGTTTTTTGGCAGCAACTGCCATTGCTACTGAGGGAGGAGTACCAATCTGTGGGGTTGCAGGAGGCAGAGCGTAGGTCCCCGCATACCCATAGGAGATCGGCTTGTTGCCGGTTATTAAGGTTATTTCACTGAGCGGGTGCTGGGCGGCATCCTGGCCGAATACTTTAGAGGCAAGAGGGTCGATTACAACCAGTGCATCTGCAGCAAACGCGGCGTACCATTCGAACAAGTTTTTCGGTTGCTCAGAAATGATTGCTTCCTGGAACTTAGTCAGAGCATCTACATTGTTGATGTCTTTGCTCAGACCAATTGCCGCGTGCTTAGAACTCGAACAACCTACGATAAACAAATTAACCTTCGCTGCCTGGAATATGGCCTGTAGGCTGGCGATACTGGTGGTGACTGGCTTGTTTCCGTCATCGAATTCGAGCTTTCCCTGGCCAGATTGCTGTTCAGGGATGTGTGAAACGACATAAAATGTCTGACCCTGTACTTGCGCCAGCTCTCTCAGTAGTCTCTCCCGCTCGAATGGCTGTTTGCCGGTGAGTATATCCGCCAGAATCTTCGATGTACGTACAGTTTTACTGCTTTTGGAGCCTAAGGCATTCTGTATTTTGCTGAAGATCGAGTCCCCTACCGGGTCTGGAAATAAATTAATGAGATTCAGATGTGATTTGCTGACTTTTGTACTGAGAGCCACAGCATGGCGTGCCCAGATGTGTTCAATAATTAGTCTGTCATATATAGGGTCATCAGCTAACTTGACCACAACGCCAGGCATTTCCTCATTCAGAGCTGCTGTCCTCCCCTTACTGGCCTGTTGGAGGGCAGAGATTGCCTGCGGTGGTAATTTGTCAGTTCGTTCGGCAAACTCTTTGGCCTGGGCTCTGAGAGTTTCAATTTCCAGTGCGTGCTTGTGCTCGCTCGCTGCGGATGAACGTGCAAGTCCGTTCTTAATGATCTGTTTCCATTCCTCAACGCCTAGAGGTTTGTCACTCTCCCGTTCCTGCTTCTCCCATTCGGCATAGATGTACTTGTTTTGACCTATTTTCCTTGCTGAATCCTTGGAAAAATGACCGCTTTTGTATGCTGCAACAGCTAAAGGGCCAGAATAGAATAGCGGATTGTTTGGCCGATTCTGGAGTGCGTGAATGGTCGCCTCTTCACGTTCTTTGGGAGTTAGCTGTCTGTTATTAGTGTCGAATACAGTTTCTATGCGTATAGAGTCGACGGGATGTGGCGGCCTAGCTGGACGTCCAATCCCGGCAGCGCCTGCGACATCGCTCAGACAAGTGGCCAGAAGCAGCCCTGCGAGCAGAGCGGGTAGGAACCTATGCAGTCGTTCCAACTGGAACACCAGCATCATTCACAGTACGATAAATGTCAGCGGCAAGTTTTTCAGCACGCTCGATCAACGCCGCAGCTTCTTTTGTTCCTGCGGCGTCCTCTCCCTTGGTAATTAGCAGCTCTAATTTAGTTCCCAAAATTCCGGCTTCCCATACCCCATCGACCAGCTTGCGATAGGAGCCAGAGAGCACACCGTCAGCGCCGCTGATATCGCGACGCAAATACCGTGCATACAGCGTAGAAAGGGTCCCTGTCAGGGTTAGGGCCGCCAGTATAATTGAAGTAATATGGCCCACTGAATCTTTAGGCGGTGCCCCCCAAATAGCGGTGATGAGCCCTGCTGCACAGATGGCTGCTACGACCTCACCAATCAGGGCGATGCGGTTAGATGCCCTCAATTGCTCAGCTATTTTGGAAATGGCTGGTCTGGCTATCGATTTCATCTGTTGCAAGGCGTTAGCAGCAATGACACATCCCTCGTACATACTGTATTCCAAAGCCGATGAACTGTCCCCCATAGTGCCGCCAACGGGGAGCGCATTACTATGGCCACGCAATTCAAGAGAGAGTCGATCATAAGCTAATGGATCTGAAAGTTTGAGCAAACCCACAAGGTTGCGCATTTTGTCATAAGGTATTGCCATGGATCCCACCTTCAGGTCGGCGAGCAAAATATATCTGACTCATTTGAAATACCTAGGGTTGGCATTGGTCTGATGCAAAAAGCATAGTTCAGCTGTATATAACTTCAAGAACAGAGATAATTGAATAGGCTCAAAGAGAGTATTGATAGTGCGTAGTATACCGACTGAATATTTTCAATTACATCATGATATTCTATTATAATGCTTCAGCGATGAACCACTAGTACCTACTGCCTATAAGCGCTTCCTGCTTAATAA
>NZ_JANEWG010000033.1 GCF_028069725.1 Citrobacter sp. Awk 4 | reverse complement strand
TCTGTATATATACCAGAATATATCTATAACAAATGCCAAAAGCGGAATTTATTAAAAATTATAACAACTAATATTTCAAACGTATTACTGATGTCATTTTTCAGTAATCATTTAATAAATGTAATATTTGAAACTTGCATTAATCGAAACAACACCAGGGAAAATCATTAAAAAAGGCTTATGTTTAAATAAGCTGCAGAAAGGGTTTGTATACTATGTATAGTAATATAATGTCTTCAAATGAACTGTTGGAAAATGCAAACTGTATCATTGGTAGTGAGATTGACAATCATCCCCAAAGACTTAGAATAATATCTTCCAAAAAACACTCTATACCATTTTATAACGGAAAAGAAAAATCGGTATTTCACTTAATTTCAGGTGAAATAGAAATACGTAATATCCAAAATGANTTAATTATTGTTAATGTAGATGCACCCGCTATCCTCGGACTTTCGAGTATGTCTTCAGATGAGGACTGTTACTATATTCATACTGTAACGAATGTTGAACTCACTTCCATTCCCCTTTCCGATTTTATTGATATGGCTGATCATAAAAGTCTTTGGCGACATATATCAGTAATACTTTCGTTTTATATCAATATTTATTACCTTAGAGATATGATGCTCTCGCAAGCAAGTGTCTACACTATTATAAAAAACCATCTTGAAATAATGTGGTCGTTAAAAAAGGATAAGCTTGAAGAAATATCAGTATTTGACTTCATCCTGAACAGAACCCCAGTTTCAAGAAGTTCACTAAATAAAGTATTGAAAGATCTTTCTGCCGGTGGTTATATTGAAATAAAAAGAGGGCGACTGGTTTCAATGAATAAACTACCATTGGGTTACTGATGAATAATGTCTATTTTTAGAATGGGGGTAGATCGGCTAAGAACAATATCACTGACGACATGGTATGAACCACGATGTCAGATACAAAGCCGACCGTCAGACACTGGCAAATTAATGAATAAATCTAATAAACCATAGCTAATTAGCCTACCTAACCAGATAAATCAGTATACGTTATGCTTTTCCCCGACAATAGCGGGAGGAAAACATCATGCAAACAGTAAATCGACATAACGGTATTGTGAAATGCCCCTGCTGGGCTTTGGTGTCTTCCAGATGACGGATGCTGCGGAATGCGAAAGAGCCGTTATTGATACCATCGAAACGGGATAAGCCGACGCAGAAGGCTTTCATTGAGCGCTTTAACCGGGCATACCGTACGGAAATACTCGATTTTTATCTGTTCAGAACGCTGAATGAAGTGCGGGATATCACGGAAAAATGGTTGTCAGAATGTAACTGTGAACGCCCGCATGAATCACTGAACAATATGACGCCGGAGGAATATCGACAACACCATTATTTGGCCGGGATCTCAAAAAATGCATGGAACTAATACGGGTCTATTTACAGAAACACCATCAATAAGGCGCAGCGCACGATGCCCTGTAGCGCTCTGTAAGCAGGGCCGCGGCAACTTTAATAGTTGGTATCTTTACCTGAATTATCACGCTTGTTTCTCTTGTCTCATGTATTATTGCTGCGGTTCAATTATTAAGAATAAATACAAAAGAATCAGGAGAAATTTCAGAAATAATTTATCTACAATGTTAACTATTAATGAAATTAAAGTAACATTTCGTAAAGCTGGAGTTTTTATTTCTCATAGACGAGAATTTACATATCATGATATAATGTGACAGAAAAACACGCAGATTATTAATCTGCCAGTAATGTAAATAAATTTTTGAGGAGACTATTCCAGTGGGACGTAAATGGGCCAATATTGTTGCTAAAAAAACGGCTAAAGACGGTGCAACGTCTAACGTATATGCAAAGTTCGGCGTAGAAATCTATGCTGCTGCTAAACAAGGTGAGCCAGACCCTGAATTAAACTCATCTTTAAAATTCGTTATTGAACGTGCGAAACAGGCACAGGTTCCAAAGCACGTTATTGATAAAGCAATTGATAAAGCCAAAGGTGGCGGAGATGAAACGTTCGTGCCAGGCCGTTATGAAGGCTTTGGACCAAGTGGTTCAATGATTATCGCTGAAACATTGACGTCAAATGTTAACCGTACGATTGCTAATATACGCTCAATTTTCAATAAAAAAGGCGGGAATATCGGTGCGGCAGGTGCTGTCAGCTATATGTTTGACAATACCGGAGTGATTGTATTTAAAGGAACAGACTCTGACCATATTTTTGAAATTTTGCTTGATGCTGAAGTTGAGGTTCGTGATGTAACCGAAGAAGAAGGCAATATCGTTGTTTATACTGAATCTACAGACCTTCACAAAGGAATTGCAGCGCTAAAAGCAGCTGGAATTACTGAATTTTCAACAACAGAATTAGAAATGATTGCTCAATCAGAAATTGAACTTTCACCAGAAGATTTAGAAATCTTTGAAGGACTTGTTGATGCCCTTGAAGATGACGATGATGTTCAAAAGGTATATCATAACGTTGCTAATCTCTAATTATAAATTAAAAGAATCTGTCATTATGGCAGATTTTTAACTTGTGAAATTGTTATAAAAACATATTTAGCCAGGTTTTTTGATTATGAAAATAGTTAAAAATACCATCTCCAAAAAGAGATTACATTAATTGGAATTCCTGGCCATAGCCATCTAATGGTAGACGGAAAAGGCGTGTTCTCTACTCCTGACTCCAGTGTTAGCATCGGCAGTTCGCTTAAAACGGCCAGTTTACCCCTGGAGTGGCTTGATTTCATTGGCATGTGGGGGATTTTTACATCGGTAGTAACATCGATGAAAATAATCCACAGCCGTCCGATTACGGGACTGCTGTGGATTCAGTGAGCCGTTATTTACGCAATACCGCGTGTGAAGGTCAGTATGCTGGTAATTTCAGTCGGTTGATCCGGTGTGGTCAGATTAACCTGGTGGCTGTTAATGCCATTGGGTCGATCCGTCAATGTATTCACGCAGGTCGCATCAGGTTGTTTATCAAATACCGTCAGATAATGGCCAGTGCTGGAGATATTGAGGGTTAATTTACTTCCCCAGTATAATGAAACATTAGCCCCGCAATTAAATCCAAAAGTATCATCCCACGGCCCATTTCCTGGTGCTACCCGGTTTCCGGTCGGGACTTCATTGTTTCCAGGCTCTTCCTGCCAGTCGGCACGGAAATTTACCAGCAACTGATTTTCTTCAGCGCCATCCAGTTGTTTTTTGAACCATGGATGCCAGCCAGCACTGGCAGGGAACGCACGCTCAGCGGTAAAAATACTGAGTTTCATGATGACGTTATTGCCTTCCAGACGAACTTCATACAATACGCTGCCTGTAAACGGCCATGGGTCACTCAGTTCAATACGGAACAATGCTTGTGTTTTTGTTGCGTACAGGACTTCCCAGCGCTGCATACAAGCGATACCGTGCATCGCATGCGGAAATTTATTCTGCGGTAATTGATAGCGTATGCCTTCGTGGTTAAAAACCCCGTTTTCTACACGACCGACCCAGGGAACCATAGGGAAACATCCATACTGGAAGGCACGCTTTCCCTGCTCCCAGGGACGCAATGTTTCCATCCCAAAGGCCTGCATGGAGCGGATACGACAACCATCATCCGGATAAATACTCAGTGTCAGATCCTGGTTACTGAGTGTGATGACAGGACCAACAGGGCCTGGCCAATCGGTCGCAAAATCTTGTTGAAGGCGGGTAAAATGTTCAGTCATAGGGCTTCCTGTTATATTTTCGATTCAGAAATATGTCTGTTAATTAAATGGACGCACATAAAAGAGATTGCAGAAATACTGACGACAAAGGCAGCAATGAGCCACGGTTGTCCATTATTTTGATTAAGCAGCCAGGTACAGATAAAGGGCGTCATGCCGCCAAGAATGGCAGAAAACTGATAGGCAACCGAAAGCCCAGAATATCGGACGCGGGCGCGGAACATATTCGTAAACATCGTTGGCTGGACAGCGAACATCATTGTTGGCCCAAGGTTATAAGCCAGAATCATGGCCAATGTGATGAGCATGGCATCGCCGGTATGCAGCATATAAAAATACGGGAACATTGCGATAACTAAAAATCCGGCCCCCCATTTATATATGCGTCGTTGACCGTAATGATCAGACAACCACCCCGCAAGTGGGCAAATAATTATCCCCACCGCTGAAGCGATCATGATGGCCTTTAAGGGTAAATCTTTCCCCATCGCTAATTGAACAGCGACATAAGAAATCGCGAATGCATTCACGGTATTTGAAGATACTGTTTCAGCAAGACGGGCGCCAAAGGCAAGAAAGATATTTCTGCGGTGATGCTTGAATAGTGCGACCAGCGGTTTGGCATCGTCCGGATGCGGCGCATCTTTACACAGATTCAGGGTTTCAACCGAATGAGCACGTATATACATGCCGGCGATAGCCATGACAGCCGAAAGTAAAAAGGGAATACGCCATCCCCACGCCATCATCTGCTCGTCAGTCAGGAACTGATACAACAGCCAGAAAATGGCGGTTGCCAACATGATCCCGGCGGATGCCGCGACTTGAGGCAATGAACCGATAAATCCGCGACGGTGCTCTGGCGCGGCCTCAATGGAAATCAGCGCCGCACCACCGTATTCGCCGCCAAGGCCAAAACCCTGAACAAGGCGCAATACGACCAGCATTATCGGAGACAAAATTCCGATTGCCTCATAGGTCGGGATCAGGCCAATCAGAAACGTGGACAAACCCACGATGGAGAGCGTCCAGATGAGGGTGACTTTTCGTCCAACTTTGTCACCGAAATGACCAAATACAACGCCACCCAGTGGGCGAGCCAGAAAGCCGACGCCAAAGGTTGCAAACGAGGCCATTGTCCCGAATATCGGATCGGATGTGGGAAAGAAGATTGGGCCGAAAATGATACTGGCTGCAGTTCCGAAGATAAAAAAGTCATACCACTCCAGCAGTGCACCAACAAAGCTACCTGCAACGATTCTACGCAATTTGAGGTGACTAACCGGACTATGTCTCTTGTTATTGTCATGCATATGTAGGGTCTCACAATGGATGGCTAATCCAGCCGGGGTTGCCCCCGGCTATTGAGATCAAGATTTATGGAGGTAATTAATCACTTCTTCATCTTCAGAATCGACATTGGCTTTTTCATAATCCCAGCGAACGAAAAAGCAGGTTATAGCGCCAATGAAAGGGATTGCTGCCAGAATAAAGAAGGCATCCGTACGCCACGCGCCCCAGGCCATTGGCCAAAGTACCAGCCCTGCAATTGCACCTGCACGCATGATAGCTCGTGTAAAACCAATCGCTGCGGTACGAATGCTTGGCGGGAAGGATAAGGTTGCAATGGTCATTCCCAGTCCGCCTGGCCCGGCTGAATGGCAGAAAATAATCATGCCGAGCAGCATCAGTGAGATCCATGGGTTGGCTCCGGCCAACAAGCCCAGTGCGCATAACGCGAAGGTTACGAAGGCAAAACCCCATCCAGCCTGAAAACGAGCGCCAAATTTAGCGACCAGAATGGAACCCAGCCCGCCTCCTGTGACACCACACAGCAGGTTCACCAGTGCCGACCCCCCCAACGCATACGAAAGACCACCAGAGAAAATACCCGCCAGCGTTAGCGGTAGATAAACCCCAACGGCGTTGTATTGCCATGCCTGCATCGTCGCGACGACACAGCCGAGCATAGTGCGATAACGGTATTTCGGCGTGAAGAGCACACCATACGCCCCTTTGATTGACTGGCTTTTCGGCGAGGTGGTCATCGCAGTCGCGTTTGGCGAGATAATGGCGTTAATGTTGTATTGTTCGCGCAGTAGCTTTTCAGCAAGAGAAAACTTACCAACGCGAGCAGCCCAGGTGGCAGATTCGCCGATAATGAAATATCGCAGGACCATGACCAGAATGGCGAATAGGCCGCCAGCAAAAATCCCGTACCGCCACAGATGCGGCTGATCGATAGCCGCAGCATTGAGCAGCATCAGCACCAGATAAACTATTGTGGTGGAGACATACCAGCCCATCTGCCAAAGGTTAACGGAACTGCCCGTTTTCTTAGATTTTGCGCCTTTTAACTCGCTAACTGCGGTCGTGGCCAGCGGGAAATCAATCCCCAGTCCCACCCCCATCAGGATACGGCATAACAGTACAACCCAGATATTCGGGGCAAATGCGACGGCCAGAGCACCGACAGTACACAGTCCCATACCGATCAAAAACGTTTTCTGCTGACCAAAGCGGTTTGCAATGGACTGCGCGTACAAGCCGGCGATCAACGCAGAGACCAGTACAGACGCGTTGACCAGCGCAGCAAACCCAGGAGAGATCCCAAATTGCTGAGCAATGTAACTGTTACCAAAACCCACCATTGTCGCCTGATACGCATCAACCAGAATCCCGCCAAGCGCGACAAAAATTATAAACAGATTAGATTTACGACTGCCTTTATCATTGATTGCATTGACGACATCCTGAGATGTACTGATATGCACTGCTGCTGTAGACATCATAAGACTCCTTTGGAGGTCAGCGAGCATTGCTGACCTCCGGATAAATGATCAGAACTTAATCAATACTTTGATTGAATCAGCGTCCTGCGCACGCTGATAGGCACTGGCGGCCTCATCAATTGTGAATACATCCGTGATCATATCTTCGGTTTTAAACAGACCCTGCTTTAACCACTCAACAGCAGTATCCCAGTCCTGCGCCACATACATCCCGGAGCTACGGATATCGCGTTCGAACCGCTGAACCGGACCAAGATTAAGCTCTACCGGTTTGCTGGGAACGCCCATAATCACGACAGTTCCACCTGCGCGCACCTGGGTCAGCGCCTGGTTCAGGGTGACCTGAGCAGAAACCACATCAATGACGGCGTCGAAACGCTCGCTTTCAGGTAATTCACCGATACCGTATGTCGCAACAGCACCGTATTTTTCAGCCAGCTTGCGTTTACCTGCGTCGGGTTCAATCACATGGATCTCATTAATACCCTTGATAAACGCGGCCTGGACTACGGACAATCCAATGGTACCGGCACCAATGATTAACAGCTTGCCGCGGTTCTCTGGCGGAATTCGATCAACGCAATGCGTTCCGCAAGCAATGACTTCAGCCAGGGCCAGTTGCTCCAGAGGAATGGTTTTACAGGCTACATGCACGTTATGCGCTGGAACAATTAACTCTGATTTGCCGAAACCCGGCGCGCGGAAGCCGGCGACCTGAGGAGGTTCGCACAGGTTATATTGACCACGCAGACAAGCCGGGCAACGCATACAGGCCATGATGGGATCGAGCACCGCATGATCGCCGACAGAGATCCCTTTTACGTCAGCCCCTACTTCCAGAACTTCCACACAAACTTCATGCCCTGGAACCATTGGCGGTTTTGCAAACGGGTGACCACCGTGCAAAACATGAATTTCTGAACCGCAGACGCCCATAAAGCGGGTTGCGACTCGTACTTCATGAGCTTCAAGCTCATGCGGCTCGAGAGTAACCATCTCCATTCTGACCGAATTGATGGCGTCAAATTTTACTTGTTTTAGGATAGTCATAAGGTTGCCCTCAAATTTCGGCGTCAGAGAGTAAAGAAGCGGCCTGATTTTCACTTCCGAACAGTTTGATTTTTTCGATAACGGTTTCTTTCATACGGGTTTTTCCTGTATTCATCAGGAAAGCCAGGGTGAAGTCCTCAGGGTTTTTGCTCATGAATTCGCCGACGCCGCCGATAAAGGCCTGTCTTAACTCGGTATCTACGTTCACTTTGGCAATACCGGCCTTAATCGCTGCTTTTACCTGATCGTCCGGAATACCAGACCCGCCATGCAGCACCAGTGGTGTGCCAGTGGCTTCTTTGATATCAGCAAGGCGCTCCAGCGCCAGTTTAGGTGCCTGGGTGTAAACGCCGTGCGCTGTGCCGCAGGAAACCGCCAGATAGTCCACACCGGTGGCATCAACAAAGGATTTAGCTTCTGCCACGGTGGTGATCAGGGCATCTTTTTCATCCACACTAAGATCATCTTCAGTGCCGCCGATCTTGCCAATTTCGCCTTCAACACCCAGGCCCAACGCATGACCGATTTCGACTACCTGACGGGTAATTCGAATATTTTCCTGATCATCAAGTTGCGAGCCATCAAACATGACCGAATCAAATCCAATACTTACTGCTTTCACGATTTGCGGATATTTGTGGCAATGATCCAGGTGAATACAAACCGGAATGTTGTAATTCGCAATAGCCGCATCAAAAACCCGTTTTACCGTTTCGATACCGTGGGTATTAATAACCCGCTGGCCAATCTGAATCATGACCGGAGACTGAGTCTCCTGAGCTGCGTCTAAAATAGCCTGTGCAGTTTCTAAATTATGAGCACTGAAAGCACCGACTGCGTAACCGTGCTTAACTGCATGGGCGATCATTTTTTTACCGGAGACGTAAGACATGGTTTTCCTCTATAACGGATTTTACTGAGCTAATGATTTAATTAATTTTTGAAGGAACGGCTGCGGCATCGCGGATTTCTTCAACGATGGCGGTCCAGTCCTGTTTTTCACGGCCATGAGCTTTGGCCTGGGTGTATACCATAGTGGCCGCGGCGCCCATCGGCATCGGCATATTCAACTTGTTGGCGACATCCATCACGATGCCCAGATCTTTTTGCGCCAGACCGAGCATAAATACCGGCGACAGATCGCCTTTCAATAATTTATTCGGCCATGTGGTGGTGAAATGCCCTTTACCAGCAGGTGTTCCGGAAAATACTTTTTCTACAATCTCGTATCTCAGCCCTAATTTTTCGGACAGGACGACAGCTTCTCCCGACAGCGCATTAAGTGCCGCTGACATAAAATTGTTAACCAGTTTGATAGCGATCCCCATACCCGGCCCACCGGCGCGAATCACTTCATTGCCCATACACAGCAGCACATCGTTTGCACGATCAATCTGCTCATCGGTTCCACCAGCCAGAATTAATAAATCGCCGGTGACGGCATGTTCTGAAGTGCGGCCAACCGGGGCATCCATAAATTGCTTGCCGTTGGTTTCGAGTCTCTGGCGGATTTTTTCTGACTCAAGCGGGTGGATCGTGGACATATCAATTAACAGGGCATCGTCGCTCAGGGTATGAATTACGCCCTGCTCATCAAAAATCACACTTTCCACTAATTGCCCGTTAGGAAGCATAGTGATCACGAAATCAGCACCTGAGGCAGCCTCGCGTGGACTGCTTTTTGCCACCGCACCGAGATTTGTAACTTTTTTTACAACTTCGCAATCAATATCGAAAACTGACACCGCATGGTTTTTTTTCAACAAATTGCACACCATGGGAAATCCCATCTGACCAAGACCGATAAACCCTATGTTCGCCATGTAAGCCTCTTTACCAGGATGTATGATTTATTACATTGGAAAATCATATATGAACAAATTTGTAATTTTGGTGACATTGATCTTCTTTTTGAAAATCAGCTTTTCTTACAATGTCAGCATCATCTACAGGAGAGAGTTATGAACAAAGTTGCCTGCGTGGGGATTGCTGTACAGGATCGGATTTACAATGTGATGCAGTTACCGAGCGAGGGAGGGAAGTACATTGCCCACCATTATCATGAAGTGGGCGGTGGGCCGGCAGCCACGGCCGCAGTCGCCGTGACCCGACTGGGTCTTCCTTGCGATTTTATCGGTCGACTGGGTGGCGATGATGTGGGTGCATCATTACTCAAAGAGCTCAGCGAAGAATCCGTTGGCACCAACTATGTAAAAATGTTTACAGGTGGCCGATCAACGCAATCCGCGGTCTTAGTCGATAGCCAGGGCGAGCGTATCATTATCAACCATCCCAGCCCTGATTTGGCGCCAGACACGGACTGGATGGAACACATCGACTTCAGCCAGTATGGTGTTCTTCTGGCGGATGTTCGCTGGCATGAAGGCGCAGTCGAAGCGTTCAAACAAGCAACCAAATATGGGATCCCGACGGTATTAGATGCGGATCTGACTAACCAGGATATTACCGAACTGGTCGCCATGGCCGATCATGCTGTTTTTTCTCAACCTGGTCTGAAAAAGTTTTCCGGTTCAGATAACTATCTTGAAGGTCTGCTTAAGGCGAAAGAGGTTTGCCGGGGGCGGGTGTATGTCACGCTCGGCAGCGCCGGTTGCGACTGGCTTGAGGACGGGGAGTTACGGCATTTCCCTGCGTTTTCTGTCGAAACTGTTGATACCACCGGTGCCGGAGATGTATTCCACGGAGCCTTTGCCGTTGCCGTTGCCCGTGGTCTTGATACCCGCGCCACGGTTGAGTTTGCGTCTGCGGTCGCCGCACTCAAATGTACCAGACCAGGAGGACGTGCCGGTATTCCTGATTCTTCGCTGGTGGAAGAATTTATCAATAAGAGCGCATGATTTAATTTTAATTAATTGATTAATATAATAAATGTTGTGCATTTTGAGGGCGGTTGACGACGTTAAAACCTCCCTCTCATTCACTGCTTGGAAGGCAAATAGCACGCATCATTATTGCCATCCGATTTAAAGAAACAGTGTGATGCGCGCCTGTATCGGGCACCGGTGCTACATTGTCTGAACGCGCTTTTTTATCGGTTGCCCCGACAGCGAGGAGTGAAAGACGTAACTCTCTGACTGGTTTTGGATGCAGAGGTTATGACGCCAAAGACGGCGTTATGGATGACCGTAGAAATGTCAGCGTTCTTAGTTTATAGAATGCGATCAGAGTATTAGGATCTGGCGGGAGCTAGAATGAGAGTGTTAATCTACAGGCTACGCTATGCGTAACCACGTGATTCAGGAAACAGAACAACGTATATGAACGATAAAAAAATCCACAACGCCCCCCGTCTGAACAAAATTCTGGCGATTATAGAAGAACATGGCGCGTGTAGTCAGGATGAGTTAGCGAAACTGTTTGATGTTTCGGTACAGACCATACGTCGCGACTTTGCTACGCTCAGAAATAGCAATCTCATTAATGTCAAAAGTGGCGTTGCTTACATCAATCACGCCGACACCATCATTAATACCGATTTTTCGATGCGTCAGACCACTCATATGGCTGAAAAAGAGGCCATAGCGCTACGTATCGCCCGTGATATACAAGATGGTTCAACTATTTTTCTGACTGCCGGCACTACCATCGAAAAGATAGCGGCTGCGTTATTGAATAAAAAAGATCTGACAGTCATTACCAGCAGCATTCGCGTCGCCAATATTTTATGTTCATCCGAAACAATAAATGTGTTCATCCCGAAGGGAAAAATCAGAAATAACAATGGCGCCATCATCGGTTCCAGCGTTGTTGAAGATATCAGTCAGTTTCATGCTGATTACACCATCACCAGTGTTGGTGCGATAACCGAAGAGGGAGTGCTGCTGGAATACAATATTGATGATGTGGCGATCGCCAGAACAATGATAGGGCAAAGTGAAAAACTGATTGTGGCGACAGATTATTCAAAATTCAGCAGAAAAGCCGCCGTCGTGTTGTGCAAGCCATCTTCGATTGATGCGATTTATTGCGATCAATACCCTTCAGCAGAGTTACAACGTACTTTAGAGGATAATGGCGTCGTTTTTAATAAAGTGGATGTATTGATAAACATGGACGGTGTTGATAGTTAGGCTTGCCAGTCAACCACCGGGCATTGCGCTGTCTATAATCCATGGCAGATGCAGCATGACAAAGAAGGATGCTCCCACAGTGAAGGCGAGAGCATCGGGAAAGTTTACTGTTCTTGCGCGTGCTCAACGGATATCTGAGCCTGAAGTTGCTCACGCATATAGGCGGAAAATATTCAGGTTTTTTAATCAGTAGACGCTCTCCGGATGCGATTTTTTTCAGCCCATCCGATCAATTTTTCCGTAAACCCGGCATTCCATCCCTCATGCTTATCTCTCGCCGCTACCTCTGCTGCACTTGTAATCCCACCCTTTTTAGTTCCACGCATTTTTTGTGACCCCGGCCAGATTGAGAAACCATTACCGTACTGCGCCTTTGTTTTTTAGGCGATCAGCGAATTCAGCGTCTTACCTTGTGACTGCATTTTCTGCGAATAGAAAGCGGTGCTCAGGCGTTTACTCCTTGTTCACCTGCCACACTCATCCAGGAGTTGAAAATGAACGCAAACGCTTTTTCTCGTCGTCATACCCCTTTTATGGTCCTTCCTCTGTTGCTCATTTGTCTGCAAACGCCACAGGTGCTGGCGATGGGCAATAATGATAGCAATAGCAAAACGCCTGACTGCCCGTCAGGGCAGGTCTACGACAGTGTCAGCAAGCAGTGTGTGCCCGAAAAGTCCGGTAGCCTGAGTGACGAGGATAAAACGAATTATGCTTATCATCTGGCGAAAAAAGGCGAGTATCAGGCGGCGTTAAACCTGCTGGATACGCTCAAAAATGGCAATACGGCGGAGGCCTGGAACTATCGCGGTTACGCCACGCGTAAACTTGGTCGCACGGATGAGGGCATTGGCTATTATCAGCGCTCGCTGGCGCTTGAACCCAACTATGCTAAAGCACGGGAATATCTCGGCGAGGCCTGGATGGTGAAGGGGCGTCCGGATCTGGCCAAAGAGCAGCTTAAGATGATTGCCGGTATTTGCGGCCAGGGTTGCGAAGAGTATCGCGATCTTCAGGCCGCGATCAACGGTCATCCCGAATCCTGAACATTGAGGGCAAAATCATTACCACCAGCGACGTTCGCCAGCAGCTTGCCGCTCATCTGACGCGTCTTTGGCGTTATGGCCTGGTATTGTCGCGCGACAGAGATCTTGCTGAAGAACTGGTTCAGTCCACCTGCGTACGCGCGCTCGAGAGGGGCGCGCAGTACACCCCGGGCACACGTATCGACAGATGGCTGTTTTCTATTCTTCATTCAATCTGGATCTCTGAACTGCGCTCGCGGCATGTGCGAATGGGGAAGGGGTTCGTCGCCAGCGAAGAGTTAATTGCCCCGGATTACCGTGAGCAGGATGACGCTCGTCTGCATTACCAGACCATCATGCGGCGGGTAAATGCGCTGCCGGAAGCGCAGCGCAATACGGTATTTTTAGTCTATGTTGAAGGATTTACTTATCAGGAGGCGGCCCAGACGTTAGCGGTTCCTGTTGGCACGATAATGAGCCGACTGGCGGCGGCGCGGGCAACGCTGGCTAAACCCGCCGAGGCGCAGTCTCCGGAAAGGGAGAAACGTTCATGAAGCATCCTCCGTATAACGACGAGACGATTGTTGCCTGGCTTGACGGAGAGATGAGCCAGGACGCTGCGCGTAAGTTCGAGGCGCAGTTGCGCAGTGATGAGCAACTTTCCGAACGTACCGCGGAACTGATGAAAAGCAATCAGGACTTTAAACGCGCGTTTGCCCCCTTGCTTGATGAAGCTCCGCTCGCGCGGATGCAGGATAATCTGGAAAGGCATCTGGATAAAACCCAGGCGCCAGCGTCCGGTATCAGTCGACGCGCACTGGTGGCCGCTTCTGTCAGTTTTCTGGTGATGGGCGCGGGAGTGGGTTATCTGGTGCGTCCGTTGAACAGCGAACAAAGTGAAAACGAACATATTCGCGATCTTGAGGCGCAATATATGGCGCTTTACAGTGCTGAGACGCTGCTGGATATGGACAGTTCAGCGCCGGTTTTACAGCGCGGAATTGCCCGCGTCGCTCAGGATATCGGGCTGCAACTGCGTGAGCAGCAGCTTGAACTGCATGGCGCGGAGTTGAAAATGGTGCGGATGCTGCGTTACGACGCGATGCCTATTGCTCAGATAGCCTGGGTGCATGTCGACTACGGCCCGATGGCGCTGTGTATTTCACCGCAGGAAGACGGGAATTCGACGGAGATTACCCGTGAGAAACGCCACAGCATGAATATTGCCTGGTGGAGCCGAAAGGGATATCAATTTGTCCTGATTGGTCGAAACCCGGAGTCACAACTACAGAAAAGCGCGCGTCAACTGTACGCAGCGCTTTCTCAATGAGGCCATTAAAACGCGGAAGTCCGTTGTCTCTGTGCGGTGCTTTTGCGCCCCGCGTTCAGCTGAATCCCTTAAACCGACGCGTAAAATTGTCTGGCGAAATCCTCCATGGGGATAGGCTTACCGTATAAATATCCCTGCAGATAAGTCACGTTACGCGCTTTCAAATACGCGGCCTGAACGTCATTCTCTACCCCTTCCGCCACGGTTTGCAGATGTAATCGGGAGGCCAGATCAATGATATTGTCGATGATATGGACTGAGTGCGAATCAATGCCAATATTGCTGACAAAGCTCTTGTCGATTTTAAGGACATCCACGTTGAAGCTTTGCAAATACTTCAGGCTGGAGTTCCCCGTGCCGAAATCATCAATGGCGATCAGTACTCCCAGTTTGTGCAGCTCGGCCACCAGTCTTTCTGTCGCGCCATCAGTGACCAGTAATTCCCGCTCGGTGAGTTCCAGAACCAGCTTAACTGGATTGTCACTGAATGCCTGGATGAAGGCCCGGCAGTCCTCCACCAGATTGAAGTCTTTTAATTGGCTGGCGCTGATATTGAAAGCGAAATGGAAATCCTTCGGCAGCAAATGGACCAGCGGTACAAACTGTTTGCGTACCTGGGCCATCAGCATCCGGGTCATCGGCATAATGAGATTACAGCTTTCAGCCAACGGGATGAAACGGTCCGGTGGAATAATGCCGAGTGTGGGATGTGACCAGCGCATCAAAATCTCGCAGCCGATCCAGTGGCTATGCTCTCCGGAGACCACTGGCTGGAAATAGGGAACAAACTCCTGGAGTTCCAGAGCCTGACGCAATTCATGTTCTGGCGTGATAAATCGACCTGACCAGCGAAAGACGCCAAAACCGACAATAACGGCCAGTAAGAACCAGGCGAAAAGCGTGAACCGGGAGAAAATCCAGAAGTAGTGGGCATAATTTGCAGGGGAAATCACGGTTACTATCTGGAAAGGATATCGGGTTGAGGCCTGCTCCAGATATCCCGACATGCTGGATGAGAACTGAGGAACCGTAGATGTCTGCCACTGCTGTTGGCCCACTGCCAGGCCCAGCGGTAAATTGATGCTCATCACATTGAGTTCGGAAAGAATATGATCGCCATAGAGCCTGACCACAATACTGTCAGTGCCAAGGACCATCCGGTAGATAATTAATGGCTGCCCTTTCCTGACCCGGGTGTCGCTCATCAGATAGAGCATCCCGTTGGTATAATTATCAAAACTGATATTTTCTTCATTGCTACCATACAGTGATGAGCAATAAATTTTGTTTCCCCGAACCAGATTGACGCTACGCACGTCTTGCGAGTAGGCCACCTGCGTTCTGAGCTGGAACTCCACAGGTTCAAGACAGGGTTTGCCGAGATTGTCTTTTACGGCTAAAGCCGCATATTTGGCGCTGTCCAGCGTCCCTTCGACCAGTTGCCGGGCATGGGTCATCCGCAGGAGGGTGGTTCGTTTGAGGTTGGATGTTGTCTGCCAGAAGGTACTGATTAACCCTAACAGGATACAAAATAAACTCACCAGAATGGCGCGAACCAGTCGGTATTTGAATCGACGCTTCTTTAACAGACCAAACGGCATAATATTGCCTCTGTACCTCAAGTTAACCGTATAGTTTTACCATTTTGACAGCAAAAGCAGGTGACAGAAGCTGTTATTGCTGAACAAACATCATCAGTACGAACCTACAGTGGCAAGAACGCTGCCACGCATACGACGGTATGTGAAAATGCCAGCATATCAGTAACGTCAGCAACGAAAAAAACATGTTTTGTCCTTTAACGGACAGCTCCTTCGTTAAATTCAACGAATAAGGGGGGAGCCACTCTGCTCCCCCTTATTCAAACGATAGCGGTACCTGACGGCTTTTAATGTCTGGAATAGTCAAATTGACGTGGGTTTTCAGGTGAAGAGGGTAGTGGCCAGGATGAAGCGACACGCTTCAAAAACCACCAGAATAAGAACGAGTTAACCGATACCGGCAATTACTTTTTTATCATCGTCTGCGTTTTTTCAACATCCTTCAGACCGCCTTCATTCACAACATGGGTATAACCCATATCTTTAAGCATGACTTCGGCTTTGCTGGAGTTATTGCCCGTATTGCAATACAGATGCAGGGTGTCGTTTTTATTCTGAGTGACTTCACTGATGCGGTGGTCTATCTGGGAAAGGGGAATATTCACTGCACCACTGACATGGTTTTCCTGAAACTGCGAGGCATCACGAACATCTATCCAATGCTCAGCCGCGTACAAGGAAGTGGACGCTATCAGTAGCGTGCTGGCAAGCAGCAGTTTTTTCATCATTCGAGTCTGGTGAACCATTTTAACGGGTTTCCTTATTGTTCAGGTGACATATTGTCATCATATGCAATTGTTAAGCCATGACAACTAACGGGCTCAATTCTGACGATGAAAACATTACAGGAACAAAAAAGAAAAAACGTTGCCACTACCCGGATTATTTTAAATCACTTTTCTGGGCTGGACTGACCCACGACGGCAGACATTTTTTCTCCCCACATCAAGGCCACTTTTTACCCCCGGAATAAAAAAATCACATTCCGTACAGCTCCTGTTAGGCATGTGTAATTCAGAATTTATCGATTTTAATATTGCAAGTTGCACCCAAGGCATTGCGTGGTGGTAGGTATTTTGATGTGTTTTTTATCAGTTCAATCACCTGACATTGTTCATGTACAGGGCCCTAAGCAATAAACATTTCTTAAAAGACAGAAACGCCCTGCCGAATGAGGTTCACAAGGCAGATTTGCGTTTTTAAACCGTCCCGCGTCGAACTCAACAGCTTCTGGTTGCAGAGCGACGCGCGGGTTTGCTGTAGCGCCTGTACATGAGGCTTCAAAGTCAAAGAGGAATGGGAGTGTGTATTCACGTCTAAAACAGCGAAAACTCGCCGGTTATCCTCCTGAATTTATGGGTATTGCAGACTCATTGTTAATGATAAGTAAACTTCATGGCTAACAAGACACAAAAGAAGAAAGGTCACGTCATTGCACCTGAGCAAGGCAATCTTTACCCCACGATAGAGTTAGGGCTGGTACAGGAATTCCGCTTATTGCACACCTATGTCGACGGCACTATGGAGAGGATTTCAAGGCTACTGGAGCAATTTTTGCGATCCGTTGGCTGTCTTCGGGTTGAACCGCTTGAGCTGGCGTTTCGTGAATTATCCCCCGCCGAGCGAGAGCAGTGGGTGTGGTGCGCCGCACTCGCGCCGCACGGCGGCCGTGCCAGAAAAATGTTTCGCTTTGGCGTACATCGGTCAGCAGTCACCGCGATGACGGAAACGGCGCTGGGCCTCAAGCCGGGAACGCAGATTGAGGTGAACGGCGATCAGCCGCCCAGTGAAACTGAGCGACGTTTTCTGAATCGGATGGGACAGGCTCTGACCCAGGGGGTCAAAACGGAATACCCCGCTTTGCACGATCTGGACTGGCAGCAGCAACCTACGGACGCCCCGGAAAAAAAAGGGTTATGTCTGACGTTGCGCCTGGTTTTTCAGGAGCAATCCTGGCCGCTGACTCTCCACTGGCACATGGCGTTTTCTGAACTTCTGGAGAAGGTGACTGACCAGAAGCCGATGGCATCTCCCATTACCAGAGCGCAACTGGAAGCATCATTGCGAAAAATCCCGGTCCAGCTCAGGACGACCTTATTCAGTACCAAACTGACGATGGTCGAGCTGGAGCAATTCCTGCGCGGGGAGGTGCTTCCCATTGCGCCGCTGGAGCGGGTGTCGCTGGGCTGCGGGAGTTTCTCAATCGGTGGCGGTCAACTCTATGACCGCAATGGGCACCTGGCATTTCAACTGCATGACGTGTCTCAACAGACACCTTAAATACCCTCTGGAGGTTTTGAATGGCTAAAGAATCGAAAATGGATCTGGATATGGCCGGATTGGATGTTGAGGGATTTGACGATCTGTTTGCCAGCGAAGGCGACGCGCTCAACGAGAGCGAACCCGAAGAGAAAGTCATTGAAAAGCGCCCTTTATCTTTCTTCCATCGCTTGCCGGTAACGCTTTCTCTCGAAGTCGCAAGCGTTGAGATCTCGCTGGAAGAGTTGATGACGCTGGCGGAAGGGGCTGTCGTTCAAATGAATAAGTTGAGCCACCAGCCTCTGGACGTGAAGGTCAATGGAGTGTTGATTGGCGCCGCCGAAGTGGTGCTCGTCGAGGGGCACTACGGATTACGAATGACCGAGTTGTTTGATGACATCAACTGGTCAAAGCTGGCGTGACGTAATGAAAACAGCGCTTCTCCTGTTGTTCATCCTGGCGCCAGCGTCAGCCTTTGCCAGCGACGTCCCTCTCCTGACCATTACCGGTGGCGAGGGGCAGCAGGATTTTTCGGTCAAGTTACAGGTCCTGCTGTTGATGACCGTGTTGGGGTTGCTCCCCTCCATGCTGTTGCTGATGACCTGTTTCACCCGAATCATTATTGTGTTGGGGATCCTGCGCCAGGCCATTGGTTTGCAGAGTTCTCCACCGAATCGTCTGCTGATCTCTATCGCACTTAGTATGACGTTGTTGCTGATGAAACCCGTCTGGCAGGATATTTATCAAAATGCTTTCGTCCCTTACGACGAAGACAAGATGACGCTGATGCAGGCGGTCTCCAGAGCTGAGCAACCGCTGCGTAAGTTTATGCTGGCGCAGACGAGAAAGACCGATCTGGATCTGATGCTGAGGGTGGCGGGAGAGTCGCGTACGACCTCGGCACAAGAGGTCAATTTCTTTATTCTGATGCCCGCATTCGTATTGAGCGAATTGAAGACGGCATTTCAGATAGGGTTCATGCTGTTCATTCCGTTTGTGGTTATTGACATGGTGGTGGCCACAGTACTGATGTCGATGGGGATGATGATGCTTTCGCCCATCATCATCTCTTTGCCGATCAAATTGATGGTGTTTGTCCTTGCTGATGGCTGGAGTATGGTGGTCAACACCCTCTCGATGAGCTTCGGGGGGATTCAGTGACGCCCGATAACCTGATGGCGATGATGGTGGAAGCAACCTGGACTATCATCATGCTGGTCTGCATCATTGTTCTGCCGGGCATGCTGGTGGGGCTGTTGGTGAGCATTATTCAGGCGGTGACCCAAATCCAGGAACAGACCCTGAGTTTCCTGCCCCGCTTTGTTGTTACGATGCTGATGATCGTCTTCGCGGGACAGTGGATGGTCAGACAATTGCTGGAGCTCTTCTCCAGTATCAATCAGTACATTCTTTATTCCCTGCGCTGACCATGCTTGAGATATCTGCTGCGGAATTATTGCAGGCATGGGGGCGTGTCTGGTGGCCATTCTTACGGATAGGCAGTGCCTTTGCCGTCCTGCCGTTGCTGGGATACCCACTGATCCCCATACAGGTTCGCGTCTTACTGGCGTTTCTGATAGCCGTACTGGCGGCCCCCTTGTTGCCAGCCATGCCCGCAGTCGATCCTCTGTCGTTGAATGCCGTTTTGCTGAGCCTGGAGCAGATCTTTCTCGGGGCAATGATGGCGCTCTTTCCGGTGTGTCTGATTCAGGTGCTGGTCATGGCCGGCGAACTGCTTTCCATGCAGATGGGCCTGAGCATGGCGCGGATGAATGACCCCGTGAATGGCCTTGCCATACCAGTGCTGGGGAGTTTTTTCAGCAATATGGGGTTGCTGCTCTACGCCAGTATGAATGGCCATCTGGTGATGCTGGAGGTGCTGGTCGAGAGTTTCAGGGTCTGGACGGTCGGTTCGGGTCCGTTCAGTGTGGATTCTGCCAGCGTGATCCAGCTGTTTTCCTGGCTGCTGGCGGCTGCGTTGATGTTGTCGTTGCCCGCGATGGTGGCGATGTATCTGGTCAACTTCACCTTTGGGGTGCTCTCAAGGGTCGCGCCGTCCCTCAATATCTTTGTTCTGGGTTTTCCGATGGCCCTGTTATGCGGCTTATTTTGTATTTTGTTAATTATCAGTGGATTACCGGATCGATTTGCCGATCTGGCGCACAGCATATTCCTCAGCGTGCGTCACTATTACGGGGGTGAAGGATGAGTGCGGAAAAAACCGAAAAACCCTCGTCGCACCGGCTTGGCAAAGCCCGCGACAAGGGGCAAATCCCACGCTCCAAAGATTTGGGTATGGCGATCATCCTGATCGTCATCGCGTCTCTGGCGCTGCCGCTTTTTGCCCGGTTGGGTAACGCGTTGAGTCAGATCCTGACGTTTAATTTGTCTCTGACCCTTGAAGAGGTGAACGACCCCGCTCAGATGCTCAGCCACCTGGGTCAAAGTCTCATTGAAACACTGCTGGCGTTGTTACCCCTTGCGGGCCTCATTATTGCCGTCGGCATATTGGCTCACATCGTGATGGGCGGATGGAATTTTTCCCTGGAACCTCTGCTTCCCCAATTCTCCAGGATAAGTCCAATAAAGGGATTTAAACGGATCTTCGGTGTGCAGTCGTTGGCCGAATTTACCAAGTCGGTACTGAAGATAGTCGTGATTTCCGCCACCATTTTGCTGTACGTCAGGACCGAATCCGACACCATAACCGCCCTCTATTATATCGGGTTGAAGGATTCCGTCAGAATGGGAATGGAGATCCTGGTCGATGGCATCTTTTATATGGCGCTGGCGATGTTGGCGATCGGCGTACTGGATGCTCCCTACCAGCAGTGGAACCACCTGCGCGGCCTTCGGATGAGCAAACAGGAGCTGAAGGAGGAGCACAAAAATCTGCAGGGGAACCCGGAAATCAAAGGGCGTATCCGGCGGATCCAGATGTCGATGGCGATGCGTTCAATGCGTCGAACCCTACCGGATGCCGATCTGCTGCTGATTAACCCGACCCACTATGCGGTGGCTATTAAATACGATCCGGCGCGTTGTGATGCTCCCTTTGTGATTGCCAAAGGGGAAGACTATATGGCGCTACAGATGAGAGCGCTGGCTCAGTCATTGGGTGTGGAGGTCCTCGAGATACCGGCCCTGGCCCGTTCCGTGTATCACACAACCCGTGTGAATCAACAGATCCCCCCCGGCCTTTACGTCATCATGGCGCAATTGCTGCACCATGTATTGCGTCTGAAAGCCTTTCGTCAGGGCAAGGGCGACCAGCCAGCACCGCTCTCGTCAGTCGAGATCCCTGACTCATTAAGATATTGATGGTGACCCCGTGAAACGTTTGATCCCGCTTTTTTCCGGTACATCGCGCAGTTTTATTGCGATACCGCTGCTTATTCTGTCGCTGATGGCGATGATCGTGCTGCCATTGCCCGCGTTTTTGCTGGATGGTTTTTTCACCTTCAATATCGTGCTTTCCATCATCGTGTTGCTGGTCGCGCTGTCTGTCCGGCGACCGCTCGATTTCTCGATCTTTCCGACCGTACTGCTGATTGCCACGTTGCTGCGTCTGTGTCTGAACGTGGCATCAACCCGCGTGGTGTTGCAGTTTGGTCATGAGTCTCCCGATGCCGCCGGTAAAGTTGTTGAGTCTTTCGGTAAGGTGGTGATTGGCGGTAACTATGTGGTGGGGATGGTGGTGTTCTTCATCCTGATGATCATCAACTTTATTGTTATCACCAAGGGCAGCGAGCGAATCTCGGAAGTCGCCGCCCGATTTACCCTTGATGCTTTACCTGGTAAACAGATGGCCATCGATGCCGATCTGAATGCCGGGATGATTGATCAGCGCCAGGCCAAGGAGCGCCGGGACGAGATTGCCAGCGAAGCCGACTTCTATGGCTCAATGGACGGTGCGTCTAAGTTTGTCAAAGGGGATGCGATAGCCGGTCTTTTGATCCTGTTTATCAACCTCTTCGGTGGGGTTGCCATCGGGGTCTTTCAGCATGGACTCAGCTTCTCTGAGGCCATGGGCGTTTATAGCCTGCTCTCCATCGGTGATGGTCTGGTCGCGCAGATTCCTTCGCTGATGCTGGCGGTGTCTGCGGCTATCGTCGTCACCCGCGTCTCCGATTCTGACGAAGATATCACCGTCCAGTTCGGTGAGCAGTTGCTGGCTTCTCCGCCGGTGATCATGACTGCCGCCGCCGTGATGCTGGTGATGGGGCTGGTGCCGGGGATGCCGACGCTGGTCTTCTTGTTGTTTGCCGGTATCCTGGGCTATGCCGCCTGGCGAAGTCGAAAACAAAAAGCCGAAAAAGTCTCACCCGCCGACCAGGATCAGATGGAGCGCTTTACCCGCCCCATCGAGAATGAGCTGGGGTGGGGAGACATTCCTTATACCGATCTGCTCAGGCTGGAATTGGGTTATCAGCTGATCTACCTCGTCGACCGGGATAAAGGGGCTGAATTACTGCAACGCCTGCGCGGCGTACGTCAGACGCTTTCCGAGCAAGCCGGTTTTCTGCTGCCCGAAGTCCGGGTCAGGGACAACATGGGGCTCAAACCAAACCAGTACTCCATCTATCTCAATGGGGTCAAGGTCGCTGTGGCAGACGTCATGCTGGACAGACTACTGGCGATAAGCTCCGGTGAGTTGCTGGGGGAGATCCCAGGCTATCTGGCTAAGGAACCGGTTTATGGCATGGATGCGGTCTGGATCCAACCTGCCGACAAGGCCAGAGCGCTCAACTTAGGCTATTCCGTCGTCGATGTTGCCACCATCATTGGTACTCACATCAGTAAGGTCATTCGCAGCAATATCGGCGTCCTGTTGCAGCTCGACGATGTGCACCATCTCCAGCAGCGACTCAGCCAACTGGCCCCCAAACTGGCCGAGGATCTTAGTGCTAAATTGACGGCGAACCAGCAGTTGAAGGTCTATCGCAATTTATTAACCGATCAGGTTTCCCTGATGGACGTGCGGACGATCGCCCAGAGCATGGTGGATGGGGCCGAAATCACCAAAGATCCGATGTTACTTGCCGCCGAAGTCCGCTGCGCCCTGCGCCACACTATCCTGCACGGTTTGATCGGGACGACGACGACGGTGCAAGTCTTCACCCTTTCTGACGAACTGGAGAACATTCTGCTCAATGCCGCGACGCAGGCGCAGCGTAACGGTGGCGTACCGGCTGACAGCTTCCCCATTGAGCCGCAGTTGCTGGCGCAGTTGCAAAACCGTATGCCCAGCGTGAAGGAGCAGATGTCGTTACAGGGGTGGTCGCCGATCTTGCTGGTGTTACCACAATTACGCCCTCTGCTCGCCCGTTACGCCCGCACCTTTGCCAAAGGGCTGCACGTTCTGTCATTTAACGAGGTTCCCGATGAACTCCATATCGAAGTCAAAGGGATCCTGGGTTAAGGCGATACTGGCCTGGGGGCTGTTTTTCCTGTCAGCCCCGCTGATGGCGCAGGAAGTTCCCCCCCGACAGGGGGAGGGAACAGCCATGAACTGGCAGTCACGTCACCCGGATGTGGCGTTATATGAGAGTCTTTATCGCAAAGAAGCGGTCAGGATCCAGGGGCTGATGACGCGATCAGCCCCCTCCATTCGCTTTATCGTCACCCAACTCCAGCGGCGAAAACTGCCGCTGGAACTGCTGTTTGTGCCGCTTGTCGAGAGTGGCTACGACCCGTATGCCGAATCGCCTGCGGGGGCTGTCGGTCCCTGGCAATTGATGCCAAAAACGGCGAAACAGTATGGCGTGATCCGCCATGACTGGTTCGACGGGCGCAAGGATTTAATGTCCTCCACCCGCGGGGCGCTCAATTATCTGAGTTATCTGTATAACTTGTTCGGACGTGACTGGTTACTGGCACTGGCTGCCTACAATGCCGGGGAAGGGACGGTGCAGGATGCCATTGAGCAAAACAAAGGGAAGGGCAGACAGACCGATTTTTGGTCCTTGTCCTTGCCGGATGAAACCCGACAGTATGTGCCCCGGTTACTGGCGTTGGTACGCTTATACCGGAGCGGTCATCTGCAGTTGCCCGCGGTGCCCGAGGCCTCCCGCCTGGTCGCTCTGCATGTTGAAGATGGTATCAGTCTGGCGTGGCTTGCCAGAAAACTCGGGCGCAGTACGGAAGATCTGAGTTACTACAATGCGGGGCTGGAAAATGCGGTCGCCCCTAAGGGCAGCCGCATTGCCCTGTTGCTGCCTGCAGGATGGGGTAAACGGGCGCGCCAGGTACTGGGGACGCGCAGTGACGCACTCCCCCAGCCACAAGAGAAAGCGCCTCCCCGGATGGCGAAGCGGCGAGCGCTCCCCGACAAGGATCTGGAAACTCTGGGATGGGGCGTGGGGCTGTGGCAGAAAACGCCGGGAGCGGTGGATCTCTATTCAGCGCGTCAGGCAAACGACAACAAGAACGCTCAGGATAAGGCGGCGAAGAAAGAGACCCCGGCGCAGACGACCTCTCTGCCCTGGCGTTCCAGCATTGAACCCCTGAGCCAGTGGAATCGGGTGACGCCGGAGAACCCCGAAAAACCTGAGACCCTGTCGCCCTGAGTCATCGCGGACTATTTTTTCTCGCTGGCGGATGCGCCGAGGGTCTCAAAGACTTGCGCAAACTCCGCCGGGGAAGCTTGAGGGTTTTCCCGGGTCAGGTTGCTGATCAACGTGATCTGTTGTGGCGTGATCCCGAGCAGCAACCGTTGATCTTCCACCTGCACCAGCACCAGTTTCTCTTTCATACCTAACGACAGTACCGACTGGATCCGCATCTCTGCGCCGCTTCGCCAGTTCCCGCGAGCTCTTTTCCTTGCCAGCAGAAAGACCACGGCGCCGATCAGCAGAACGGCCAGGCAGGTGATGAACCAGGGTTTGAAGGCGGAAATATCCTGGTTCAGGGGCGCTGCCAGCGCGGGCAGTGGTAACAGCAACAGACAGAGTAGATACATGATGGAACTCCGCAACAAATGAGGGTGAGTAGGGCAAACATCGTGAATAACACAATGTTTGCCCTGAGCATGGGGTAAAGCGACATCGGCGGGGGTCAGAAGATGCCTTTCGCCCTGACTTTGCGCACTTTGGCTGCCGTTTCTGACAGATCATGTCGCTGGACCACCCCGGAAACCTGAGCAGGCAAGGGAGGATTCTGTGTCGGCTCGGACTGAACCTGCCCGCCAGCCTGCGTCAGTTTTTCAAGCAGCAGGGCCTGCTGTTGTAAAAGCTTGTTCTGTTTCTGTAACTGCTGCGCCAGCTTAGTGACCTGGGTTTGCAACGCCTCACGCTGTTCATGTTGACTCGTCGACGTATCCAGCGCGCTGAGCAAAGGGGAGAGTTTATCGGCAATCTGGGTGGCCAGCTCGTCCGGCGTGAACGGGCCGGACGGCTCCGTCGCTGGTGCCCTGAGACCCGCGATGAGCTGGTGCTCCTCCAGACTGTGCTGGAGGAACTCGCTGTTCAGGTTGTGGGATTGCAGATGTCGGGCGAGATATTTGACCAGATTGGGTTCCAGCAGGCACAGCAGCAACCCTGACAGATAGATATCTTTGTGCAACGGCAGCCTGAAGAAGTCAAAATTGTCCGTCTCTTTGTTCAGGATTTCAGCGCGCTGATACCAGCGCTGTAATGTCGCCAGCGCCAGATTATCACTCGTCTGCTGTGGATCCAGCGTGAGGGTGACCTGGACTTCCCTGACTGAATTAGTCATTGCTTGCCTCTGACTCGATCGGCGTTTCGCTGAACACTTTATCTTCATCGCTAATGTAGAGGCAGATTTCGCGTGAGAGCGCGAATTGGGACTCTTCGACCAGGATCACGCGTTTGCCCAGGGTGGGATAGCTGGCCTGAATGGTGGGGTAGATCAGGTTTGCGCCACCGCCGACCAGATAGACCCTGTTAGGGTTGCGGGCAAATTTTTTCGCCTCTTCGGCAACGAAGTGCCCCAACTCCTCAATTTTGCGCTCAAGTTTCTCCAGAATTCGCGGGATCTGCGACTCATCGTTAATGACTTCACGCACAAAAACATCATCGTGGCGGTGTTTGATCAGTTCGTTTGCCACCAGATAGCTGGAGTCGCTATCGGCGGCGGCCAGCGCGGTGCGGGCGGCATCCGTGATCAGAGAGACACCGAGCGCGCGGTTGCCGTAGACCTCGGAAACTTCGTCAAATTCGCCGACGATCAACCCCATATCCAGGGTCGTTCCGCCACAGTCGATGACCAGTGTTTTGGTGTACGGGTTAACCCCCGAATTGACCAGTCGGGTCAGGATAGCGGGTAGGCTCTCGGGCATCACATCCACGCTGACGATGTTGAACAACTCCCCTTTATTCAGAGTGATAGGGCGCATCAGGTTCTGCTTTTTGCGCTCAATGTTCGCTTCGTTGCGCTGACAGTCATCTTGCTGATAGTACTCGGTAATGGGCAGCGTCACGGTGATCGCCACATCGCAAGGCGGAAGACCGGTCTGTAGCAGGGCGTGATGCACCGCCAGCAGGTTCAGGTCGCCATACTGATAGTCGATGTGGGTGGTGGAGAGGGACTTCTCTGACGTCGGATCGTAAGTGTATTTGTTGATCCCGATTTCGTAGTTGTAGACCATCTTACCTTTGAGCAAGGCGGCGCTCTTCCAGTCTTTGCGAAAGGAGTTGGGCGAGATGATGCTTTTCAGGGTTTTGTTGGCTATCCAGCTGACCTTGACGTTAGTCGAACCGTCATCAATGGCGATCTTAAGTGGCTTACGCATAATGGTGTCTCAATAGGGTGCAAAAAGGGTTGTGATGGGGTTATGGCTTAGCGCTTATCCCGCGCAGCGAGCCGTACCTGGTTGAGCGCCAGCTCATCCAGGATCTTTTGTTCTTGCCTTTGCGTTTCAAAGGACTGGCGGATCCGCTGTCGTTCGAGAATGATCTCGCTGCTTTTTCTGGCGACGAAAGCATCCAGCACGACTTTCTTCTGTTGCGCGATGGAGAGCTTGAGCGCGACCTTTTCTTCGTGCTGCTTATCAATGAGGTCGCCCAACTGGCGGTGCATGATGTTGCGGTTATGCAGGGCAAAGGCCGAACCGTAGGTAGGCAGGCGCGACATTTCGCGGCGATACTGCCCGAGGATGTCCAGCGAATGCTGGAGTTCGACGCTGCGCGTCTCCAGCGTCGTCAACGCCTTGCTCTCATTGTCCAGTTTGTGGCTTTGCAGTCGGTGCAATGTACTCAAGGATTTCATCGTTTATCTTCCTCCATTAGCGCCTGTAGCAACGTCTGGGTTTGTTGCAGGTTTACCCCCTGTTGGGCAGGCTGCTGTAAATACTCCAGCATCTGCGGAAACAGGGTCACGGCGGTGTCCATTTCGTCGTCGTGACCGGCCTGATAACCGCCCAGTGGGATCAGCTCGCGCACCTGTTGATACAGGCTGTAATAGCGGCGAAACCGTTGGATCTGCTTGACCTGGGCGGGGGAGCAGATCAACGGTATAACGCGACTGGCCGACGCGGCGACATCGATGGCCGGATAAATTCCCTGTTCGGCGATGTCACGGCGCAGGACAATGTGACCATCGAGGATCGCCCGCGCCGCGTCCGCGATTGGATCGTTATGGTCATCCCCTTCGACCAACACCGTGTAGATGGCGCTGAGGCTGCCTTGCGGGTGATAGCCGTTGCCCGCCCGCTCCACCAGTTGCGGCAGTTGGGTGAAGACGGAAGGGGGATATCCTTTGGTGGCAGGCGGTTCACCCAGCGACAGGGCGATTTCGCGCTGGGCGATGGCATAACGGGTCAGGGAGTCCATCAACAGCAACACGTGCTTGCCCTGATCGCGAAAGCTTTCGGCAATCCGGTGACAGACCTGAGACGCCCGGAGTCTGAGCAGGGGAGAGACATCGGCGGGGGCGACCACGACAACCGCCTTGCGGCGTCCCTCTTCCCCCAGCGTATGTTGCAGGAATTCGGCAACTTCGCGTCCGCGCTCCCCAATCAGGCCGACCACCACCACGTCGGCATCGGTATAACGGGTCATCATACTGAGCAACACGCTCTTGCCCACGCCGCTGCCAGCAAACAGTCCGATGCGTTGGCCGCGACCCAGCGGCAATACGCCATTGATAGCCTTCACGCCGACATCCAGAGGGGTGGTGATGGGCTGGCGTGCGAGCGGATTCAGCGGCGGCTGATGCAAAGGGATGCGTTCACCCGTCAGAGGGCCAAGACCGTCCAGAGGGCGACCCAGACCATCCAGGATGCGACCGAGCAGCGCGGGCCCGACCACCAGTTCGCTGTCATCTTGTAGCGGCGAGACGCGGGCGCCGGGGAACAGACCGGTAACCTGTTCGACGGGCATCAGAAACGTGCGCTCCTGATTAAAACCCACCACTTCCGTCTCTATCCAGGTGCTATTCCCGGTTTCAACGAGCGCGCGTTGACCAATGGAAAGCGGGCACCCTGTCACCTCCAGCAGCAGGCCAGTGACGCGCACCAGCCGCCCGTAAATCTGGGCGGGAGGAACCCGATACTCTTCCTTTTCAAGTTGATTAAGCAACGTTTGCAGGGCGCGCATGGGCTCAGGCTTTTAAGTCTTCGTCGCTGAACTTGTCTGCGGGCAGCGAAAGGGAAGAGAAGGTCTCTTCCTGACTCCACGGCAAGTTATGCGGCGTGATCGTTGAGGATATCGTCGGGCTGTCCGCCGCGATGGCAGGAGCCTCCAACGCATGCAGTTCAGGGGTATCGGCCAGTTGACGACGCAACTGATCGACACACTGATCGATGCGGGAATCCAGTTGGCTTTCTGCTTCAGCGAGCCCCGTCTGAATATGGAAGCTGCCGGTGGAAAGCAGGGGATCGGGTTGCAGATCCCAGTGGTTTAGTGACTCCGGGGCAAATGCCTTGAGCTGCGCGTGGGTGCCTGGGGCCAGGCGGATAGAAACAGCGCCCTGCGGTTTCGGTAACATCGCCAGGGTCTCTTCGATAAGCCCAAGGATCTGCGTCGGATTGAGCGCGAGTTCGGCGCGCAGTACCTGTCGGCAGATCTGTGAAATCAGGCGGCAGAGCGTTTCCCTTTGTCCGGTCAGCGTCTCTTGCAGTGTGGCCTCAAGGGCATCATAGAGCTGGCCGACCTGATGAAACGCGTCATCCAGTTTAGGTTTGCTCTCTTCGTAAGCCTGCTGGCTCCCGGCTTCTCGCCCTTCCTGCATGCCCACCTGAAATCCACGCTCTTGTCCCAGAGGATGGCCTTGCTCCAGCCCCTGGCGCAGACCTTCAGCGAAACCGGCATCGCGACCCTCTTCCATCAGAGCCTGATATTTGACCGCGATCTGTTGTGGGGAGGCATAGGGTTGCTCCTCCGGCAGGGGCTCCTGCTGGGATAAGGGCGGAAAATGGTAGCGATGGACACTGCGTGGCGGTCCGTCTTTTTTGCTATGCCGTGGCATGGGTTACTCCAACACTTTCTCTTCAAAGAGGCGAAACTCGAAAGTCTCTCCTCCTTCTGCATTTTCATTCTCTGCGATGAGCTCACGCACTTTGGCCATGATCTCCGCTTCTGCGCCTCTGACCACACTGGCCGGGAGGCCGCCCATGACCTGCATCTGCTCCTGAATCGCATTGGCCTGGCGTTTCGGCAGGCAGCGCAATATGGCCTGGCGCAGGGATGGCGACGCCCCTTTGAACGCTCTGGCCCACACCTCTGGCTCCACTTCCTGGCAGAGTCTGACAATAGTGGCCTCTGACTGGCGCTCCAGAATGGAGAAGCGATACATGCTGTTCTCAATTTCTTCGGCCAGTCCCTGGTCATGCTCGCGCACGGTCTCAAGCAATTTGGCGCTGTTGCCTGGGTAACGGGAAATCAGGCCCGCCGCTTGTTCGACACCGCTCACCGACGTCTGAACGCCCTGCTGGACCATGGTCAGGCACTGCTGAATGATTTTCTCCAGCTCCGCAACCATGTTTTGGTTAATTTCCCGCAGGTTAGCCATGTTCAGAATCAACCGGTCATGCTGCGCCTGCGGCAGAAACTTCATGACCTCGGCAGAGACGTCCTGCGGTAACAACGCAAGGAACGTTGCCTGCAACGGCAGCATTTCATGTTGCAGGTTGGCGGCGATCAGGGTAGGGGAGATCCACTGCAACTGATGCATGGTTTCCCGAATTTGTTCTCCGTAAACGTCGTTGATCACCCCTTTCGCCAGTTCTGGCCCAAGGGCGACATCGAGCGTTTTCTCAAGAAAACCACGGGAGGCGCGAGAGATGCCGCTAAGTTCGCGATAGTCGATGAACATCCGCTGCAATGCCATGTCCAGATGCTGATTCTTGACATGTCCCACTTCCGCCATAGCCCGGACGATTTCCTGTACATGTTCCCGACTCAGGCTGCGCAGAATGTTGCCAGCCTGGTGCTCGCTCAGTGTTAACAGCAGTAGACCTGCCTGTTCGGCACTTTTGAGCGGTTGTTGCTCGTACTCTTCATTCATGGCTGGTAATCACCTGCTATTCATCCACTGTTCTAAGACTTCGGCGACGCGTTTGGGGTCATGGTCCGCCAGCAGTTGCAAGTGGGCCAATTTATCCCGCAAAGGCGAATTGGTGTCAGGAAGTTCATTTAAGCGAACTTTATCAAACGCCAGATTGCGGTTGTGCTTTCTGAAATATTCGCTCTCTTCGCTTTCTCTCTTGTCGGACGTTACCCGCGTGGCAGACTCGTTATCCGCGCCATTCGTCGGGGAGCGCTGGATCAGGTGCTGCATCAACTTGCGGATAACGAAGAAGATGAGACACAGACCGAGAATGGTAGCGACCAGATAACGGGCGTAGATCAGCAACACCGGCTCCTGCCACCATGCGCTATCCAGCGCAGGATTGATGCCATCTTCCGAGAAAGGGAACACATTCAGGCTGAGCTGATCGCCCCGCGCCTGATCGAAGCCCACCGCATCCAGCGCCATCTGACGGATATTGCTCAGTTGCTCAGCGCTCCAGCCTTTTTCCGGTGAAACGGTCTGATTCAGGACCACGGAGACACTGAGATTATTCAGACGACCCTGCTGGTATTTGGTGTGGGTGATCGTGCGTCCCACGTCATAGCGGCGCTGCTGCTCATCTTTCTCATTCACCAGACGCTCAGCTGTGGCGGGGGGCGTTTGCGCCTGATTGCCCGGTTGCTGTGGATCGGTGACCGGTGGTCGATTGCTCAGGGCGCCAGGGATACCGCTCAGTTGGCCTCCCTGTGAGGCGTCTTTCTGCAAACGCTCTTCGCGTACGACAGGACTCTTGTCGAGAGACTCACGGGTCTCTTCCACGCTGTCGAAAATCAGGTGTGCCGTGACCTGCACCTTGTAATTGTTGGCGCCGAGCACAGGTTGCAGCATTTCACTGACGCGACGTTCATAACTGCGCTCGACCTGCTTTTGATAGTCGAGCTGATTGCTGGTCAACCGGGTTCCGGAAAGTTCATCGTTGAGATCCTGTGTCAGCAGATGACCATACTGATCGACAACAGAGATGTTTTCGACGGTGAGATTGGAGACGCTGCCTTTAACCAGATTCACGATAGCGAGCACTTGCCCTGGCTCCATCCGGGAGTTTGCAGCGGAAAGCTCAAGCATAACGGAGGCGGAAGGTTGCTCCTCATTGCCACGCAGGAAGATCATTTTATCCGGGATAGCCAGATGGACCCTGGCATAATCAACGCCCTGCATGCTCATGATGGTACGCGCCAGCTCTCCCTCTAACCCACGACGGTAACGGGCATTTTCAACGAACTGACTGGTTCCAAGCGTTGACTCTTGCTCCAGTGACTCCAGCCCCACCGGCAGTTTGGCTTGCACCCCTTTTGCCGCCAGCAACATTCGCGCCTGTGACAGGTTATCTTCTTCAACCAGCACCTGTCCGGTTGTTTCTAACAGACGATAAGCAATGCGCTCCTGATCGAGAATGGCCATGATTTGAGCACTGTCGAAGCGCTCCTGCTGACCATAGAGGGGCCGATAATTCCCCTGGGAAGACCAGAGAAACAGTACGACGAGTACCGCTATCAGACAGGTCAACATGCCCAGTAGCATAAGCTGGGGAACTTTATTCCGTAAGGTGGTGATGGCGGGCAGCGGTTTGCTGATATTTTCCCAAATCGTTTTGAATTTTTGCCTCATTTGTTACTCACTACGTCCCCGACCTTACAAAGGCATCTTCATGACTTCGTCATAGGCCGTCATCAGTTTGTTACGGACCTGGGTAAGGGCCGAAAAACTGAGACTGGCTTTCTGACTGGCGATCATCGCACCCGTCAGATCGTCGCTGGCGCCGGTTTCGATTTGCGTCGCCAGGTTGGCCGCGTTCTGCTGGTGGCGGTCCACCCCATTTAGAGCTGCATGAAAGACACTCTCAAAGGACGTGTTTTGCGTGTTGTTTTGCTGTTGAGAGGCAATCAGTGGCTGCTGAGCCGCGGTTTGCATCGTCGTCATCCGCTGCATCATTGCCTGCTGTGTGTCATTTATTGTGTTCATAGCGTGACCAAATAAAAAAAAACGGGTTACGCATCATCAGTGATGATGCCTCGTTGTCGCATCTCGGCGAGTTTGTACCGCAGCGCTCTGGGTGTGATGCCAAGGGCTTTGGCCGTCATACTCCGGTGTCCGCGGCAATGGCGTAGCGTGTCTAAAATGTGTTGGAACTCACCGTGTTTGCGGCTCTCCTGTAGGGAGGCCGAAGGGGTCAGTTCAACCTGAGTTTGTGGGGCAGCAACAATAATTTCCTGCGTGGATGGAACAGAAGGTAAATCGAAATCAGCAGCGAGCAGCACCGTGCTGCGACACATCACCAACGCACGTTGTACGCGGTTCTCCAGTTCCCGAATATTGCCCGGCCAGTTGTGCGCCAATAAGGCTTTCTGCGCGCACGGACTCAATTTAATGGCGGGTGCAAATGCCTGATCTCCGTGTTTTTGCACGAAGTGAGCGATCAAACGCTCCAGCTCTTCCCGGCGCTGGCGCAGGGGAGGAATGACCAGCGGCAGGATATCCAGACGATAGAGAAGATCCTCGCGAAAACGCCCCTGACTCACCGCGTCCCGCAGATTCTGGTTGGTCGCCGTGATGAGTCGGATATTAAGGGGAATGACCTTGTTGCTTCCCAGACGTTCGACTTCCCACTCCTGCAACACGCGCAGCAGTTTGGCCTGCAAAGGAGGGGGCATCTCTGCAATCTCATCCAGAAACAGGGTGCCGTTGTTGGCCAGTTCAAACTTACCGGCTTGTCCGGTGTAAGCGCCGGTGAACGCCCCTTTAACGTAGCCAAACAGGATGGCTTCCAGCATATTCTCGGGGATCGCGGCGCAGTTGACGGCGACAAAGGGACCCGTTTTCCGGCTGGAGTTGGTGTGGATAAATTGGGCCAACATCTCCTTGCCCGTCCCCGTTTCGCCTCTGATAAGCACGGGAGCTTCGGCCAGGGCAACCCGATGCGCCATCGTCAGCAGACGGCGGGAGGCCGGCGAACTCATGATCATGCCGCGGGTCTGCAGCGAGTTTGCATTAAGCAGACTGGTTATCTGTTGGGTCAGTTGCTGGAGACTAAAGGGATAGAGCAAATAATCACTGACGCCGTTGCCTAACGCTGTGCTGGCCCATTCGGCTTGATCCATTGGGCTAATTAACAGGATAGGTATCGCGTGCAACTGGCGAATATAGCTAAGGGCCTGCACCTGAGAAAGACCGCGGCCCAGAATGACCAGACTCGGGACAGTGGTGCTGAGAGTGGCGATGTCCTGCAAACCTGGCTGCCAGACAACGCGACGAGCATATTCTTCACTGAGATGAGTGAGAATTTCGTCTGCGCACACTTTATCTGATTCAAGCAGCAAGATCATTGAACGAATACATACCTGTTATGAGCGAATAAAACGTCAGTGACGAGAAGGGAACACAATAAAATTTACGAGAAATTAAAGCAGAGTTAACTTAACTGAAGCTGTACATACGAGAGACATGACGTCTTTCTCAGGAACTTACCTGAGCATATCTATGCGGTTGGGTGATTTTTAAACAATTTATAAAGATTAAATGATTATTTGTAGTCGATTATGCTGTTTCATAAGGCGCACAAGAGGGAGAGCTTAGGGGATGGGGCGACAGAAACGGGAGAAGCTCCTCTGTCGCAGTGACGGGCGTCATCAGGTCGCTGGCTGGTAGAAGTCTTCTTGCGTGTTAAGCAGTTTACGGATCAACAGTTGTTGATTCGCCAGCAGTCGGCCATTGTGGTCATTGAGTTTTTTGCAGCGAACGACGCTGGTTTCCAGGGTTTGCCACTGATCGATCAACTTCGCTGAAATGGTCGCTGGCAATTTGTTGGCCAGCCGTTTCAGATCGTCCGTACTGGCCTGTAATCCGAAGGCGTGCAGCAACTGTACACGCCGTTCGGCCCGGCTACGCAGAGTATCCAGCAGCTGCACTTGCTGTTCATTGTTGTGATGGATAGCCGGATTATTGCGGCGAATCAGGTTGCTGTGTTGCTCCTTAAGCAACAGTTCCATCTGCTGCCAGGAGACAACATCCTGATTGATGTCCACAATCAACTGGCGGACGCGATCGGTAGCGTTGCTCACCTCAGCTTATCTCCCACTTTGATAGAAGTTCATCATGGCGTCTGCGAGGGCATCGGTGCTCACGGCAAACTTATCGCTGTTGAGCTGCTCCATGACGCCAGCCACTTTGGCATGATCAATATCGGGAAACTGGCGAAGCTCATCGGCAAGCGCCCGGGCCAGTGCTGCGGAGACAGGGGCATTCACTGGCACCTCGGCAGGAAACTCTTCGGACGGCAGGGTGAATGGCGCGTCAAGCGATCCCTGTGTTCCGAGCTTTTGATTGTTAGCGACGTTTGCTGGCGCGTTGACCTGCTGCGGCACGTTCTTTTCACTTGCCGCGATCTCAGACGCTACCTGCGTTGGTTTAGCGTAGGCACTCTGAAGTGAGTTTTCGGGAAAGCTCCCGTTTGGTGATGTAATGTTCATAATCAAGCCACTCTGAACAAGCTGACGAAACGATATGCTGGTTGGCCCCGACAGAACCCACGTAGCACTCTGGTTAAGTCAAATAAGCGACCGTTTTACGGCCAGACTTTAGCCATGATCGCATTTTTTACGAAAAATATTCAATTTCTCATTCTGCGGGGGGCTGCGTTGGGCCTGACAGAACGTGGAGTAATTCATATTCCAGCCAGTCGGCAAGTCCCAGCCAGTCTTCGCGTTCCTGACAGGCGAGGACAGCCTGCATTATCTGCGGTAACTGACGCTGCGCCGTTGGCGAAAGCGAAGGGAGCAGAGGAAGCAACGATTTCATCAGGGGCGGAAGCGCCATTGCCGCATCCAGTGACATGCCCAGGCGGAACTGCTGTGCAAGATTCGTTATCTGTGAGGCGATTGTCATGCGGTGAACTCCGGATGGTAACGGCAATCCGCAATCCTGGCGCCTTCCCGACTGCCGTTCCAGAAGCAAACCTCAGGATGTGCGGCAATATAGCGTTCAAGCTGAATACGATAGCCGGTAAAGCTGATGTTGGTTTTGATGCGCTGACCATGCCCATTCAGCACCCAATGTTTTGCCTGATCCAGCGTGGTATTCAGGGCGCCGACTGCCCAGCCCGTATGGGTTTCCCCGCCAGGAAAGGCAAAGTCCGCACCCAGCAGGGTAACGTCCCGACAGCCCATCTGCACCGCGAGATCGACGGCGGGATGAATAACGCTTCCTCCCGAATAGAGCAGCGCCTTCGGCTGCGACTTACGCAGCCCTTGATAAAGGGGGCTGCTGGAATAAGCCGCCAGCCGTTTTCCGCGCCAGGCCATCAACGTTCGGGTGGGGACCAGCGGAAAATACACCAACCCGCAGTCCGCAGGCGGAAGTTTCTCTTCATCAATCAGGTGGTCGATGGAGACCACCCAGTCCGGCTGGATGTCATGAGCAAACAGCGCGCGGCAGGCGGTGTCGACGGCAATCAGCAGCGGTCGTTCCGCCAGGCATTGCAGCGCCTGTAATCGGGGCAGATGCGACTTCAGGGTGGGGCCAGCCCCGATGACGAGCGCCTGGCGATTTGAGGCGCTGCCAAAGAGCGAGGCCACATTACCGTCTCGCTTGAGCAGATGACGGTTGTCGGCAAGCCGTTGTCGCAGCGCAGGGAGATGTTGCTCGTAACGACGATTGGTATGAGGAAGTGAGATTTCCCTGATCAGGCGATCACGTATCCCATTTGACGCCTCTTCCGCCAGGCGCAACTCGCCAGGCAAGGCAAAGAAGGGCAGGCGAATCTCGTCTTCGTCGGCGGCCAATGCCAGGCAGACTCTGGGGTCCTGTAGCCAGTCCTGGTTTTCCAGCAGCGTCAGGGTCAGCAGGAACAGGGCGCGATTCATAATGAAGACATTGAGTTGCGTCAACGTGGAACGTTGCAGCAGGATGCGCGGCAAATCGCCAAGCCCGACGCCATAGACGTTGAGATGCGGCTTTACGGGCAGGCTATTTGCCTGTTGCTGCGCCTCGCTTATCCGGTTGTGGCGACTGGTGAGTTGGATCCCGTCGACCAGCAGGGTTCCGCAATGCCCTTCCATGATGCTTGCCGATGACAGTGGCTGCGTCTGGCTAAGCATTGCTGCCAGCGCTGGCCAGCGACTGGCGATGATGGCGAGGTGTTGGGTCAGGCATGTGTCAGACATCGTTTATTGCTCTCTTTAAAACTATGTTCCCCGGGAGAGGACTCCACCCGCCGACGAGTGGGCGATGAGATAAGCAATAAACATGCCGTTTTAATGTTGAGGGTTTGCCACCGGTGCCTCATTGAGGATCAGCAATTGGCCGGGACCCGAGACCGAAGCGGAAATAACCTTTCCGCTTTTTTCGTTTTTAATGCTGATGGTTTCCCCTTTCTGTCCGTCCTGCAGGGCCGTCCCCTGCATGGAAATAGCCATCTCACCTTCTGCCAGCGTCAGATTCACCTTGTCGCCTTTGCGTACCAACATCGCTGCTTCAAGCATCCTGTTTCGCACGGGCTGACCTGCTCGTAGCGAGCGCTGGGGGCGACGCCCAATGGCCTGGGCAGGGGAGGTCAACACATCGTCCATCTGGGGCGTGAGCAGAACCTGGGTAACGGCCAGGTCGCTTTCCTGCAGATAGTGCTCTTGTCCAGTCGCTACCCGTGCAACGACGACGGGCATCAGAACAGAGATTTGGCTGCGGGTCGTAATGACCCAGCCTGGGGAGTCCGGGCAGCGCAAACGCAGGGAGTGTCGGCCAACGGGGAACTTCACCTGGGAGTCTTCGGGCTGGTATGGCTGACGGCAGGGAGGAAGTTTACTGACCGCATCGGGGATGCTGACCTCGATTTGCCACTGGTAATCACGCCAGTTGACGCGCTGTGCATGTTGGGTAAAGCGCTGTTGCCAGTAATCGTGAACAAATTGCTTCAGGGCCGTGGGATCGACGCCGGGCGTCGGCGATTTGCGCGGGGCGGTCGAATCGACAGTCGTGGGCTGTGCTGGCAATGCCGTTGAAGCAAGGCTCTTCCCACAGAATAGTAATAACGCAACGGCGAGAAAAATCCCCATCAGGCGTGAGGGGAATTGCGCCCCCCGCTGGCGGGTGCGACAAAAATTAAATGTTGGCCCGATAATTGCTAAGTGCGTATGTCGTTTCATCTCTACTGAACTGTAAGGAGGAGGATGGATGGGAATTAGCTTCGAAAAAGCGCTTGGCATTCATCCAGAGGCGCTCAATTTTCGCGTCGAGCGTAGCAGGGTCCTGGCCAGTAATCTAGCCAATGCTGATACCCCCAACTATGCGGCACGGGATCTGGAGTTTCGACTCGCTGTCCCCGAGGGACAGGGTTCCTCCCCGGATGACATCGTCGCCCCTATCCCGGCCATGAGCATGACGCAGACCGGAATGAACCTGAAATATCGCCAGCCGTATCAGGTGAGCCGTGATGGCAATACGGTAGAAGCAGGTATCGAACAGGCGAGGGTTGCCGAGAATTCGATGGATTTCCAGACCAGTCTGGAGTTTCTCAACAACAAGTTTAACGGGCTCGCGACGGCCATCGACGGCAAATAATCATTCAACATTAGACAGATAAGACGAGACAGAAACACGCCATGTCCTTCGGAAAAATTTACGATATTGCGGGTACGGCCATCAACGCGAACAGCCTGAGGCTCAATACCATTTCGAGCAACCTGGCCAATGCCGACGCAGTCAGCGGCAGCGAAGCCGGGGCCTATCGCTCCCTGAAGCCCGTGTTTAGCACGATTTACAATGATCCCACGCTTAACGTCACCGAGCGAGCCGCCTCTGCTGGCGTCGGGGTTATGGGGATAGTCCAGGCCGATCAGCCCGTCCAGAAGCGTCACGAGCCGGATAATCCGCTGGCAGACGCCGAGGGCTTTGTGTACTACTCCAACGTCAATGTGGTGGAGGAGATGGCCGACATGCTTTCCGCCTCGCGTAACTACGAAGCCAATGTCGAGATGCTGAATCAGGCTAAGAGCATGCAACAAAGCCTGCTGCGTCTGGGAGATAGGGTCTGATGAATCTGGCGGGTCTCAACCCTGTGAACACCTATCCGGGTAATCGCTTGCCGGGCGCTCAGAACATGCTGTCGCAGGTCAACGGCATGGTCGCCCCCATGAGCGCACCGGGCACCCAGGGCGCAACGCCCCCGCCAACGGCGGCTGTCACTGAATCCACGACGGAGACCCCGTCTGAGCCTGATGATGACACCGGCTCGGAGGAGACGACGCCGCCTCCTCAGGTGGCCAACGTCTTCGTCGACCTGATGCTCGCGCAGTTGACCTATCAGGACCCCACCAACCCCGTCGACAGCACCGAGTTCGTCACCCAGATGGCGATGTTCGCCCAGGTGACCAGCATGGAATACATGCGCATGACGATGAACGCGCTCTATGCGGTGGCGGAAAACAACCTGGTGGTCTCGACTGAGCAGTTGATCGGCAACACGGTCACCGCGCCTGATGACACCGTCACCCTCGGTCCCGATACCCTGCTGGAAGGGGAGTTGGTGCTGGATAAGGACTACGACAACGTCAGCATCCGGATTTATGACGAGTTTGATGCGGAAGTGGGCACCGTCACGTTGGGACCACAGACGGCGGGCGAGAAACAATTTGTGCTGGATGGCAACGTGCTGGGTCTGCCCGAAGGCGAATATCGTATCGAAGCCGAGACGGTGATCGGCGATGAAATTAGCACAACACCGACCTATTTCAGTGGCGTCGTGAACTCTGTGACCCTCAAGGGTCAGGAAGGCTTAATGCTGGATGTTGAGGGTGTCGGCATGGTGCCGTTGTTTGATATTTCGAAGATTAGCGCTCCCCCCACGCAAGGTGGAGACGAAACGACAGAGGGTAAAAGACTATGAGTTATGCAATCTCGGTAAGCGGTCTGAATGCCGCCAGCCAGAGCCTGAACACCATCAGCATGGATATCGCCAACGCCGCAACCGTGGGCTACATGGAATCCACCACCACCTTCTCGGCGCTTTACGCGGGCGGTCAGGCTGCGGGGGTCTCGTCGGGCTATACCACCCAGAACTTTTCCGCGCTGGGCACCACCACCTTCACCGGGCGCGACCTCGATATGGCGATTACCGGGGATGGTTTCTTCATCACCCAGGGGAGCGACGGCCAGGTCTACTACACCCGCGCGGGCAACTTCCATCAGGATGAAGACGGCTACATCGTCGACAGCAACGGCAATCGGGTACAGGGCTACCCGGTCGATGCAAACGGCAACGTAATGACCGGTCAGTTGGGCGATCTGCAACTGGATAACGGCTCAATGCCTCCCCAGTCAACCAGCGAAGTGGATCTGGGGATGAACCTGGATCAGAACGCAGAGCCGATCGATCGTGCGGCCACCACTTTCGACCCTTCCGATCCTAACAGTTATCACAGCACCAACTCGACGGTGGTCTATGACTCGATGGGTAACCAGCACACCGTCTCTCAGTACTACACCAAGACGGCAGACGGCACCTGGGAAGTGCAGGTTTATGTGGATGGTCAGGATGCGAATAGCTATTGCACGCCTGCCGGACCACAAACCCTGCAGTTCGACGCGAACGGCAACCTGGTTTCCGGCGGCAATTTTACCCTGAGCATTCCCGCCGGCGATCCACTGCTTGAGGGGGCCAATACGCTGACCATCGATGTCGATATGAGCGAAACCACCCAGTATGCGGGGGCGTTCAGTAACCAGTTGAACTCCTCCAACGGTTACCCGTCGGGCGAGCAGACCGGTGTGACGGTGGATGAGTACGGCAATATTTATGCGACCTACTCCAACGGCGAGACGATGCTTCAGGGGCAAATCGTGCTGGCGACGTTCCCGAACCCGGAAGGACTCGCCGTGGCAGACAACACCAGCTGGACGCAATCCTCGACCTCCGGTATGCCGCTGTACGGTACGCCAGGCACCGGCGTATACGGGGGTATTGAGTCCCAGTCGTTGCAGAACTCCTCTACCAACGTCACGGGCGAATTGGTTTACATGATGGAAGTGCAACGTAACTACCAGGCCAACACCAAGGCCATCGCGGTGCAGAGCCAGCTTGATCAAGTGTTAATGCAGGCCATCTGATGGATAAGCTGATCTACACCGCCATGAGCGGGGCGAATCGCAGCATGCTCTCTCAGCAGGTGCACGCCAATAACCTTGCCAACGTCAATACCACCGGGTTTCGCGCCGATTATGAGCGGGCCCACAGCTACGCGGTGGGCGGCGACGGCTTTTCCACACGCCATATCGCGGTCCCAATGGGCGTGGGAAGCAAGTTTTCGCCTGGGGTGCTGGAGCACACGGGTAATGAGCTGGATGTGGGTATCCGGGGCGAAGGACTGCTGGCTGTGCAGGTCAATGGTCAGGAGCGTTACACCCGCGCTGGCAGCATGCATGTCAATGAGCAGGGCACCCTGATGCTGGGTCAATTCCCGGTACTCGACATGGATGGCCAGCAGATTGAGATCCCCGATTACCGGTCGATCAGCATCACCGAGCAGGGACGGGTCAGCGTGGTTCCCGATTCCGGGGGAGAGGTATTGCTGGAAGTGGCAACGCTCAAACGCGTGAAGCCGGAAGTGGCGAATCTGGTCAAAGACGCGGAGGGGTTCTTCCGTCCCCGGACCGCGGCGGCGACCCTTCCCGCTGATGATACGGTGGCGGTCGCGAGTGGTTTCCTGGAAGCCAGTAACGTCAATCCGGTCGAAGAGATGGTCGCCATCCTCACCACCAGTCGACAGTTTGAACTTCAGGTCAAGATGATGAAAACCGCCGAAGAGCTCAGCCAGGCTTCGACGCGTCTCATCAGACCCGCCTGATAACTAATTAAGTGAGAAAGTAATGCAAGGTACTCTTTTTGTCAGTCAGACAGGTCTGACGGCCCAGGACGCCAAGATGACGGCGATTTCCAACAACCTGGCCAACGTGAACACCATCGCCTTTAAGAAGGATCGGATGGTATTCAACGATCTCTTCTATCAGAAGCAGTTCCAGGCAGGCGCGCAGATGGACGCGCAGAACCAGCGTCCAAACGGCTTGCAGATCGGGACCGGTGTCCAGGTCGTTGGAACCCAGAAGATGTTTGTGCAGGGGACGGCCCTCACCACAGGGGCGGAAACCGATGCGTCCATCATCGGCAAGGGCTTCTTTCAGATAGAGATGCCGGACGGCACCACGGCTTACTCGCGTGATGGTCAGTTCCATATCAACAGCGATGGCATGTTGGTGAATGCCTCTGGCTTGCCGCTGATCCCGCAGATAACGATCCCCGAGAATGCCACCGGTATCAGCATTGGTACTGACGGAACTGTTTCGGCTGTCGTGGCGGGTTCTGCCGAGCCAGAAGAGTTGGGGAACATCCAGTTGGCCAGTTTCATCAACCCAGGCGGTCTGGAGCCTATCGGTGGGAACCTCTTCATCGAGACGCAGGGCTCGGGTGCGCCCAACGAAGGTGTTCCGGGCGAAGATTATTTTGGGATTATCAAACAGGGGACGCTGGAAGGCGCCAACGTTAACGTGGCGCAGGAGATGGTCGACATGATCGCCACTCAGCGAGCCTATGAGATGAATGCCAAGGTGATGACAGCGGCCGATGAGATGCTGCAAACCCTCAACCGGATGCTGTAAGGAATAACATGAGTAATAGGCCAAAATGGTGCGCCATAGCGGTAGCGGTGTTGTTGATGCAGGGCTGTACATTGCCCTCGCTTGACAAAAAAAAACAGGTGGAAGAGGAGAATTACGCGCCTCCTCAACTGACGCCCCAGCCGGTCACTTATGCGAGCCAGGGCACCCTGTACAACCGTAGCTACGTGATGACGCTGTTTCAGGACAGGCGTGCCTACCGGGTCGGCGATATGCTGACCGTCACCCTGGATGAAAAAACATCGTCCAGCAAACAGGCCGACACCAGTTATGGCAAAAACAGTGATGTCTCCGTAGGGGCCGATGCGAGCAGCAGTTCGTTTAGCCCGAAGAATTTCAAGGGCAGTCTTAACGCGAATCGCGACTTCGATGGTAGTGCCCAGAGTTCCCAGAAAAACTCGTTACAGGGCGCGATCACCGTGGTCGTCGCCAGCGTATTACCTAACGGCAATCTGCATGTGCGGGGCGAGAAGTGGCTCAAGCTTAATCAGGGTGACGAGTATATCCGTCTGAGTGGCCTGGTGCGCGTTGAAGATATTGATGGCTTGAACCGTGTCTCCTCCCAGCGTCTGGCGGATGCCCGTATCAGCTATTCCGGTGAGGGCACCATGTCCGACAGCAACAATCCGGGTTGGCTGACCAAGTTTTTCTATAGTCCTTTGAGTCCATTCTGAACATGAGACAGAGCATACGCATAGTGCTGTTATGTTGGCTGGCCCTGTTGCCCACGTTCGCGCAGACCAAATCCACGCCGCTGCTGAATCTGGTTGAAATCGGCGGGGAGCGAAAAAACCAGCTGGTGGGTTACGGACTGGTCGTCGGTCTCGACGGGTCAGGGGATCGCAACCAGGTGACCTTCACGGCGCAATCCATGAGCAACATGCTGCGCCAGTTTGGGATCCAGGAAGAGGATCAGGCCAAAACCAAAAACGTCGCGGCAGTGTCGATCCATGCGGAGATCAGCAATGTGACCTCGCCCGGTCAGGTCATCGACATTACCGTCTCCTCGGTGGGGGATGCCAAGAGTCTGCGGGGAGGCACGCTGTTGCTGACACCGCTCTACGGTGTTGACGGCGAAGTCTACGCCTTTGCGCAGGGTAACCTGGTGGTCGGGGGCGCTTCTGCAGAAGGCAGCGATGGCTCCAGCGTCACGGTGAATGTGCCGACCGTCGGCAGAGTTCCTGGCGGTGCCGTGGTGGAGAAAGCGGTGCCTGCCAGCCCCGCCGGCAATGCTTACGTCAGCCTGAACCTTAAGACGCCGAGCTTCAATTTGGCTCGCAATATCGAAAGCGCTATCACCGCCCGCTTTGGTGGTGGGATCGCCTCGGCCTACAACGCCGGTTCGGTGCGGGTCAAAGCACCGAGTGACCCCAGCGCCAGGGTGAATTTCCTGGCGATGCTGGAAGAAATTCAGGTTAAGGAAGGGCGCCAGCGTCCCCGCATTGTCCTGAACAGTCGGACAGGTACTGTGGTGATGAGCGATACCGTCTATGTGAAAAAGGCGGCGGTCACGCATGGCAATCTGACGGTGGCGATCAGTGAAGATACCCGGGTCAGCCAACCGAATGCGTTGGCGGGTGGAACGACGGAGAAGGTGCGCCGCTCTACGGTGAATATGACCGAAGGACAATCACGGATAACCGTGATGCCGGAGGGGACATCGCTGGATAAGATTGTTAAATCGTTGAATGAACTGGGTGCTACCGCCAGCGATTTGATGTCCATATTGCAAGCGCTTGATAAAGCTGGCGCGTTAGATGCTGACCTTATCGTCATATAACAAGGTGAACAAAATGAAGTCTATCGAGCAATCCGAGAGAGCCTACTACGACCTGCAATCCCTCAATAAGATCAAGCAGGAGAATCCGCAGGAGGCTCTGGAGCAGGCGGCTTCCTTGTTTGAGACGCATTTTCTCAAGACGGTACTCAAGCATATGCGCGATGCCACCGATGCGCTGGCGGCGGAAGAGTCGCCGTTTTCAAGCGACACTCAGCGTTTTTATCGTGAACTGGGTGATGAACAACTCGCTCAGCAACTGGGTGCTCAGGGGCAGTTTGGTCTGGCCGAGATGCTCGTCAGGCAGTTCAGCCAGAGCCAGCAGCAGGGCGAACTGACGGCGGAATTTAAGTCGGCAGCGAATAATGTCGCTCTTAAAGGGAAAGAGGACACAACTGGCAGAGTTGTCGAAGAGGGTTTGAATGACTATGCCAGCGTGTCTCTCATGGATGCCAGCCAGGACCATCCCTTTATCAACCGAGTGGACAGCGAGAGTAAAACATCATGAGCAACATGACGCAGATCGGGATGTCCGGCTTGCAGACATCCCAGGCCTGGCTGAACGTCACCGCCAGTAATATCGCCAATGCCAGCACGCCGGGTTACAGCCGGCATACCCTGGCGCTGACGTCCAATGCAGACGGTACCGTGAGTATCGATGGCGTACAGCGGATCTCCGATCAGTATCTGGTGGCGCAGGCCTGGGATGCCGGTACTGAAGTGGGCTACAGCGGCGCGTATGCGAGCTATATGCTGGCCCTGGAGAACACCTTCGCGACCGACGGTGGAAACCTGGGCATGGGATTAGACGGCTATTTCGCCGCGCTCAGCGCCTGTATGGCGGACCCCGGCAACACGGCGCTGCGCGAGGATGTGCTTAATGCCTCCCGTGAGCTGTGCAACCAGATGCATAACATTAATGGCAACCTGGAAAATCAGCTCGAACAGGTCAACAAATCGATGCAGGCGATGGTGAATGAAGTGAACTCGCTCACCCAACAAATTGCCGATTTAAACATGCAGATCCAGGAAGGAATGGCATCAGGGCAGGATGTCAGTGCCTTACAGGATAAGCGCGATGTCGCGGTGCTACAGCTCTCCGAAATGCTCGATGTCAGCGTGGTTGACTGTGGTGACGGCACCATCCAGGTCACGTTGCCTCAGGGACAACCGCTGGTCAGTCAGGGGGAGGCCGCGACCCTCGGTTTTACCTCCGGCACTCAGCCCTCCGATGGCAAGCTGGAGCTGCATTTTGGTGAAGATGTCTATTATCTCAACCCGGATATCGGTGGCGCTCTGGGCGCGACCTACGAGTACTATCAGGAAGAGTTGATTCCCGCACAGGCCTATGTCGACGAGTTTGCTCAGGAGTTCGCGGACGCAATGAATAGCTGGCAAGTGGTTGGCTATGATCTCAACGGCAATCAGGGTAAACCGATGTTCACCTATGATCCGGCAGATCCGGCAGGAACCATCGCCCTCGCCGAAGGATTTACCAATGCGGATCTGGCCTTTGCGTCCTCGCCGACCAGCGGCGCGGGTGACAACAGCAACCTGCAAAATATGCTGAACGTACAGAACCAGGCCTTTGTGTTTGACTCACTGGGGGGCGGCTCTTACACCTTCAACGACAGCTATAACGCGGTCTACAGTCATATCGCAAGCGCGGCGTCCAGTGCGCGTGAAGCCTACGAAATGGCGCTAACCACCATGGAACAGGCCTATTACTCCTGGTCGTCGGTCAGCGGGGTCAATATGGATGAGGAGGCGATGAGCCTGATGACCTATCAGCAGAACTATGTCGCCAATGCTCAGGTGATTGCCACCAGCGATGAGTTGTTTACCACTGTTCTGAACATGTTCTAATGGCGGTCTCTCCGGCCTGACGGCGGGAGAGGCGTCCGACTATCTTGTGAGAAACTCCTATGCGTGTCAGTACCAACATGATGAACACGACCATGTACAGTGCGATGGTCAAATCAAACGTCAGTTACTACGAGACAGCGGCGAAGATGGCCACCGGCAACCGCTTGTTGCGCCCTTCTGATGATCCTCTGGCGGCCCGCGCCATTCAGGACTTGCGCCACAGTGAAAACCAGATCAACACCTATATGGACAACCTCAACAATCTGGAGTCCATTTTCATGTCGGCCGACAGCTATCTGACCCAGATGAACTCTATCTGCGATCGGGTCACTGAGATAGCGATCAATATTGGTTCTGGTACGGCTTCACCGGAAGAACTGGAAGCGTATGCGGCCGAACTGGAAGAGCTCAACGAGGCGCTGGCGATGCAGTTCAATGGCACCTCGCCGACCGGTTTCTATATGTTTGGCGGCAATGTCACCGATCAACCCCCTCTGGTTGAAGAGACCGATCCGGTGACCGGTGAAACCACCTGGGTCTATAAGGGCGATAACGGATCGCGTCCGGTGCCGGTGGGTGAAGGCACCAGTATCGACGCGGCCTTCAGCCCGTTTGATCACCTTTTCGGCAGCGGTAATGACATCTTCAACACCATCGACGATACGGTGGAGGTGCTGCGCGATCCTAACGCGACTCCGGAGCAGATTGCCCAGGCGTCTGATGATCTGCTGACCGCCGTCGGCGATTTTCAGGATGCGATTAACATGCAGCTTGCCGAGCTGGGGGGACGCATGAACATGGTTGACGACATGCAGCTTTCTCACACCGATGTTTTGATGTTTAACCAACAGCTACAGGGACAGTTTGGCGACCTCGACTACGCCCAGGCGGCGATGGAACTCACCGAATCGGCGGTCGCGCTGCAGGCGGTACAGAAAACCTATCTGGACATGTCTCAGATGAATTTATTCCAGATGATGTAATGCATGAAGGTTGCTAATACTTCCCCACGTACCGGTCCGCTTGACGGGCTTCAGAGGCGGCGTTTTACGACGCCTCTGGGTTCTCCTGTTACACAATCCCAAAAAGGCCCGGAACTGGAGCAACTGCCCGCTCCGCTATTACGCCCCCTGCCGGGACGCTATGATTTACACCGTTTTTGGGCACAGGTGGGTTCCCTGCAACAGCAGGCGACGGCGGTGCAGATTACCTTACGCGCGCTGTTGTTGGTCAGACAGGGGCTGCGCGACATGTTGCAGCTCTTCGCTGCCATCAAAGAGGCAGGCACCTTCAAGGGCTGGACGAACCAGCTGCAAGAGCAAAAGCGGTTAGTGGCCCGCATCCCGTTCCAGACACACTATCGCGGTCTGCGTCTATTGACGCAGGAGATTCGCCCGGCATTACTCGGTTATCAGGATATCCGGGAGTTCTCCATTCCTGGCCTGAACCTGCTGACGCCCGCGGGGCGTGATGAGCACCTTGAGCTGATATTGTTGGGGGGACGCCCGGTGCGCGCCGGCCTTAGCATTAAGGGAGATTCGTTGCTGGATGTGCGAATCCGCCAGATTGGTCGCGCATTTGCGCGACTGGGTATCCGCTCGCGACCCGGCGAAGAGGGCGGGCTGGTGTTTAGTGTGCCGATCGAGCAGTGGAAGGCGGTCAACGGACAGCTGTACGTCCGGGGGGGAGGGGTGCGTATTCCGACCGGGGAGCCGATTAAATTGCAGCTGGAACCCGATATCTCCTGGCGAGAAATTGGCCTCTGGAAGTTAGGCAATGAAGAGGATCTCGCACTGGCGGAAGGGCGAATCGTCCGCCTGGGCCGCGAGATAGAGTCGCACTTCTTTCTGTTGCAGCAGATGCAGAGTCAGTGGATGGGGCAATTGCAGGCGCAACCCAACGATTTAGGAACGAAAGAACTCGATTCCCTGATGACTGAAGTGATGTCCTGCTTTGCAAAGGAGTCATCGCATCCGCTGGTGCTGTTTACGACCCAGGCTAATGTCCAGCGGGGAACCGTCCAGAACATCCTCGCCGTCGGGGAGCGCTGGCAAGAAGAACCCTGATGGGGTGCGGAAATAAAAAGCCGTGAGATATTACCCTATAGAGGCAACATGCTGGTTTTGCGAATAATTTCGTCTTGAATCAGCAAAATGGATATACCTGAAAGTCAGGGCGTTGAAGCGGCCCCTGAGTCCGGCTCGAAAATCGATGAGGCGTTGACGGCTGACCGGGTCCGCCCGCAGGGAGGCGGGCGGAGGGGACGGCCTGCCGGGACGCAGGCTCGACCCCGACCCGAAAGGCAGACGGCATAAGGCGAATGTATCGCGAAGCGACGATTTTCCCGCCGGGAGCCTGGGTTGCAAGGGAGGCGGCGGCGAGCCTCCCTTGCACGTTCAC
>NZ_JANEWG010000032.1 GCF_028069725.1 Citrobacter sp. Awk 4 | reverse complement strand
ATCTATGTGTTTTTAAATGAATTTTTGTATTTTTCGGAAGGAGGTAAACAAAAAGCCGCTTAGCGGCTTTAAGGTCAAGGTAAGTTGGTTATTTTTGCATCAACCACGACGCCTATAATTCGGCAATTCCCGTTTATGGGAATGATTGGGTATTGAGGGTTCAGCGGCTTAAGGAACCGTTGCCCTGCATCGACAACCAGCTTTTTGAAGGTGGCTTCATTGTTACCTTCAAGTTTAGCAACAACCAGTTTACCGTTGATGGGCTCTACTTGTGGATCAACCAGTATAGCCATACCTTCCGGTATGCTCAGGCCTGCAGGCGATGTCATCGAATCTCCCCGGACATCCAACCAGAATGAATCCTCTGAACATTCCACGGTTGTATCATACCAGCGATCTATCGAGCGCCTGTGATATGGCTCCACAGCTTCCATCCAATCCCCTGCGCTCACCCAACTGATTACAGGGTAGCTTCCTTTTGACTCGTTGATTCCGTGAAATGACACATTGTGATCCGCTCTTGCGTCGCTCACCGTGCCGTCAGCATTTACTACAAAACCAGGCATTTTTAAAATGTTAAAAATTTTGGCTATGACCTCCAGATTAGGCTCTCGTCTCGCATTCAACCAATGACCCAGCCCACCCTGGGTAACACCGAGTGTTTCTGCGAGCTGTTCTTGAGTCATTCCGACTTGTTTCATCCTGGATTTAGCCAGGTCCTGCCATCTCTGTTTCATACCCATGATTATTACAATCCGTATTTTTTGAGCAACTTCCATTTTGTATTATTGATTTCAGTGTGCATAGTACATTATGTATTATTTAGATGGGAACTATCCGAATGAGCGGAATCAAGAGCCTTAGGCTGAAAGCCAAGGTTACACAGGGAGAGTTGGCAGCGTTGATCGCCAGTTCTCAGGGGGCCGTGAGCCACTACGAAACAGGTCGACGAACCCCTGACATTGAGGTGGGAAAGCGAATTGTGAGCGCATTTAAAAAGCTCGGATATGAAACCAGCCTGGATGAGGTTTTTTCCGATGAACATACCGGAGAGCAACTTCGATAAGTCAATGCTGCCAGAAACCCACTCACAAGCGGATGCCGAGTGGATTAAGCAGCAGTTACTTAGCCTGACACCCACTGCACGACAAAAAGCTATCCAGCGTTATGCAGTTGTGTATCAGGAGACGTTCGAGGCTGAACCCGTTTCCTACCGCAAGGAGAACCGGGCAAGGCATGAAGCAAACACAAGGCTTCGCCTGTTTGTGAGAAATCAGGGCAGAGCCTTACAGGGGTATACCGCCGAACCTCCCCTGGCTGGATCGCAATCGCGCTCCTCATTGTTTCGGGTTTAAAGGTACCAGAGGACTGGTAAGCGCGTTCGACATTGATACTGCGGTTGGTGCCCAGCTCGATACCCTCGGGCTCTGGATTGGGCGTAGCCGCATAGTTAGCCAGCCGATTAGCGGCGTTTATTTCAGCTGGGACACCGATGGGCTTGGATATGACCAGGGCGTCTGGCAGGGGCCGTATGACCCGGACTCGGGCTATACGACCCTGAGCGATGACACCTACCGCATCATTCTGAAGGCGAAAATCGCTATCAACAACTGGGACGGTCGGAATGACTCGCTGCCGCCCATTCTTGACGCTGCGACGGCAGGCTCTGGTCTGAAGATGCAGATCGTCGACAACCAGGACATGACGATTTCGGTCTGGGTATTTCCTGAGACTGATATTTCGGACGTGTCTCTCGAACTGATCGCCGCTATTAAACAGGGCTATCTCACCGTAAAAGCTGCTGGCGTTTGGGCCGGTGATGTTGAAACGCCTTCGGTAGAAACACCATCCGAGGGCTCAAAATTCTTTGGGTTTGATTTAGATAACGAATACATCGGCGGGTTCGATGTTGGAGCATGGGGGACTTTACTCTAATGGCAACAAATAACTTTAAAGCATTCGCGCTTGATCCTAACGCTAACGTCATGTCACAGACTGACTGGGAAGCGCTACCGGCGCTGTTGTCTGGCTTTACTACCGGGAAGGCGGACAGTGCGCAGGTAAACAAAGCCATCCGCCAGTCGACAACTATCGCCGCACTTGTAGGGCAGTTTATTGCAAACTCTGGCGTGGATGCCCTGGACAATGCAGATGTTAACGGGCTGGTGACAAAGTTCACGAACGCGCTTATCACAAACCTCGGTTTGGGAGCGGGTGCACCAGCCATCGGCATTCCGTTCTTCTGGCCGTCCTCGGCGATGCCAAACACTGTCATGACAGAATGGGCCGATATGGTTTTTTTGAAGTTCAACGGGGCGACATTCTCAGCGGCTACTTACCCCAAGTTGGCGCTAATTATTCCTAGTCTTATCCTGACCGAAGCTCGCGGTGAGTTTCCTCGAATTTGGGATGATGGGCGTGGAGTTGATTCTGGGCGTGGATTAATGAGCTTCCAGGCTGATGCCCAACAAAATATGACTGGCAACTTTGGTATCAACGTGAATGGATTATTTTCTGTTGGGTCCGGTTCATTCACTCTTGCTGGAAACACTGTCAGCTCAGAGCCTGCCAATACTCCTAGCGCAGGAACAACAAGGTCGCAAATAAACCTAGACGCATCACGTCAAATTAGAACGTCGACAGAAGTTCGTCCTCGCAACATCGCTTTTAATTTTTTAGTAAGGGCTAAATAATGAAACCTGTTTTCGATGAAAATGGATTGGCAACTGAGCCAGGAAAAGTACGTTGTTTTTATTACAACGCGATGACTTCGGAATATATGGGATGGTCAGACGAATATATTAATATTGGTGTCAGTATGCCAGGGCATTCAACAGATATTGATCCTGGTGATGAGGTGGCCGGGGAAGTTGCTGTATTTACAAATGGTGCCTGGAGTCAGGAAGAAAACCATCGGGGCGAGATTGTCTACTCAACCACTGACGGAATGCCCACCACCATTGATTATATTGGCCCTGTGCATGATGGTTACACTACCATCGCGCCTTCAGGTTCGTATGATAAATGGGATGGTGAAAAGTGGGTAATGGATACTGATGCTCAGCACGCAGCTGATGTTGAAGCGGCGGATCAGCAAAAGACCGTATTGCTGACAGAAGCACAGGAAACAATCAGCATCTGGCAGACAGAGCTACAGTTAGGAATTATCAGCGATGAAGATAAAGCCAGCCTGATCGCGTGGATTAATTACATTAAGGCAGTGAAAGCCGTCGACACGTCAACGGCTCCCTATATTACCTGGCCTACACCTCCGGCGCAGTAGGCCATTCGATATCCGGTGCGCTAGCAGTATCGACTGCTTCCAGCGCATCCAGATAATCAAGCCATAAATTATACTGAGTCAGTTCATCTCCCCTTAGCCTGCCGATCGCTGCTTTGCCGGGCCATTGTTTACTGTTCATGTAATCGTTGGCCTGATGAATCAGTGTCTGTTTCTGTGATTCAGCAACTGCAATTTCCTCTTCATGTGTTGCCGGTGGTAAATCAATCCAACAAGGTTGGTTATTTTCATCATGTGACAACGTTTTACCCTGAGGGAATTGCTGGCTAAATTCTTCTGCCGTTTCGTCAGATATTTCGACTGGATCATTCGGCCAAGTACCCGCATCAACATAATATTGTTTCAGTGCGATTGGAATGATCATGTTTTGTGACGGACTATAAATATAATTGCTCATTAATAACCAACCCCCCATACCGTTACAGTAGATTGAGATTTTGAATATGCTGACGCGACTTTAAATTTTGACCGGTCCACAATACTTGCGCTTGAAAATGGGGTCCCGTTTGTTGCGTAAATAAGTGAATTATTCAGCGCCTGCATTATTGACATACAATCAGTAGGAAAGGGAACAGGCCACGTGGAATCAACCACAAGAAGAGAACCATCAGAAGATTGCGGAACTGATACCGTTCTCCACTGGAAGAATACAGATCTCTGAGAGCCTCCTATCAACACAGGGATAGAAATATAGCCCACAGCGCTGTTTAACGCGGTTGCAGCAGGCATTTTCGAGCCTGTTCCCAAACCGAGGTTTTAGATAATGAAAAATTCCCCTTCGTCTGGCATTGTTCCGACTTTTGTCTGGGGGGAATAGCGTGCTTATTGGCTATGTAAGGGTGTCAACAAATGACCAAAATACGGCTTTACAGAGAAATGCACTCGATAGTGCAGGATGTGAGCTGATATTTGAGGACAAGATTAGCGGCAGAACGTCGGACAGACCAGGACTAAAAAAGGTACTCCGGACACTATCAGAAGGCGATACGCTGGTGGTCTGGAAACTGGATCGGCTCGGGCGCAGCATGCGGCATCTTGTCGTTCTGGTAGAGGAGCTCCGAGAGAGGGGAATAAACTTTCGTAGTCTGACCGACAGCATAGATACTTCTACCCCAATGGGGAGATTCTTCTTTCATGTTATGGGCGCATTGGCAGAAATGGAAAGGGAGCTGATTGTTGAACGTACCCGAGCCGGGTTAGCAGCTGCTCGCGCAGAAGGTCGGATCGGCGGCCGAAAGCCAAAGTTAACGGGTGAGCAATGGGCGCAGGCAGGGAGATTGATTGCGTCCGGGGAAACGCGTCAGCGCGTGGCGATCATTTACGACATCGGTGTCTCGACGCTTTATAAAAAATTTCCAGCCAAACAAGGGAAATAGCGGCAACTGTACCGTATGCAAGAGCAGAGCTGCGGCTATCCGGCGATCGTTCGATATAACGATGAAAATGGAGCTCCAACCCGACGGCAGAGCCGGGTTGGTATTCATTTAGTGAACTATGTTTATTAGCTGCCCCGTAGATACATGATTATTTTCAGTAACCTCAAGGTAGTTAATAGTGAGTGAGGATTCCTGAGCTACTGCATCGGTAAACTCTTTTAGCTCATCTGTTGAGGTAATTTCTGAGCTTGTTTTGATTATAAAAGTTTCACCATTTGATGCTCGTGTAACTGTAATACTAATATCTTGATTTGTAGGACCTGTACGGGTGACGCCCTTGATATAAAATTCATCCTTGCGAGTAAGCTTTTGCCTGTCAACTGATTGCCTTTGAGTGTAGGTATTCAATTGGTCCCTCGAAATGGTTTCGTCACCTAACTTAACGGTAGAAACCTTGGGATCTTGAGCAATATTTTTCAGGAATTTATTCCTGCCGTCCTCTCCGTGAGCTAAAACAGCTCTACTGACATTAGTCTGACCAGTTGTTAGCAGTTGGAGTGTATTCGTTTGAGATTTGTTAAGTGCGTCAGCAGTTGCCTTAACAAGCGATATCTGGTCAGAGGATGATTGCCTTTGTGTATCCCAATACTCATCGGCAACCTTCCACCCAACCGTTCCTGTGGCTATAACAATAGCAACGACGGCACAAAGAGCCTGTCGGCCTGTCATTTTACCTATCGCTTCTTTAAGCACGCTCACAGCTCCGTTTACGATAGCATCTGATTCGCCATCTGCTTGACTTGAACCTTCACTAATATGGTAGACAATGTCTAGTAAGTTCTTGTCTGGATTAGTTAATTTTTGTCTGTTATGGGTGTCATGCCGGATAACAGTAAAGGCTTTTTGAATTTCATTGGTTAGCTCAGCCATACCAAAAAGCATTGATGCTGTTAGCGATGAGCTATACCTCTTTTTATCACCTTTAACATTAATACTTATCGTTGGCCATCCTTTGAATTCTACGTCAGGAAACTCGAACTCATCGGAATCTAAATCCTTTCTAGATAGCATTGAGGCTAAAAAAGAATCAAAATCGCTTTCACTCTGTATGAGATATTTTGCTGCAGCAGTCATAAAATTTACCTGAACAATCCTTCGTCAAAGCCATGCTATCTGGTCTTTGGGCCAGATTTGTACGGCACGTGTTGTAACAGCATAATTAACCGTCGATTCAGATTGGAAGGGATTCGACAGGTATGGTTCTGATTAATTTTATCCCACTGGAAAGGATTGGATAACCTGGTAATTTCCTCAGTCATTAGTAGAGTGAGCGACTAAAAGTAAACTGCTAATCATCAATAAGCCACATATCAGCTTCTTCAAACATTTCCTCCAGCATGCGGTTTAGCTTTTCTCGATCGCTTTTGCTGGCATCACTATTCAGGCTGTTCGCTTGCATCGGTTTAACCTTCACATCGGCATCAGGGAAGATCTGATGCACTCGCTTCGTCAACTCAGCCTGGATGATCTCTCTGGCCCCCTCCAGCCCCTCAACATTTCGCTTGTCATAGATCAGTTCAACGAACATAACAGCCTCCAGAATTACTTGGTTTACATAAATAATTTATACTGTTTATTTGTACAGTGTCAATGATGGCGTGAGAGTGTTTTGGTGGGTTGTTTTGGGGCATCTGTGGGGCAAAAAATACTGAAATGGGACAGATTTGGGGCATTACTTAACATATGAACTTTAGCGAATTACGTGCGCTTTTGTTTTTATCTATCTGAATACGCTAAAGAAAACTCATGCTCTTGGGCGTTCTTTAGTGGTTTTTAAAAATCCCGCTTCACGCAATTGAAGTGACGGGCATATTCTTCAAGGCTGGTAATCCCCAGGCGTACCCACTTTGGGTGCGACCATTGTGGTAATCCGATGTAAATCATAGTGCCTGGAGGATCTCTTCCACACGACGCACGCGGGCAATGCGCGGGAAAATGTGCGTGACGCTGCTTTGGTGTTGTTCAGGACTTCCTGCGCTGCAGGCATCTTCGGCAATGATCAGACGAAAGCCTAGTTCCCAGGCGTTGCGGGCCGTGGATTCCACGCCGATATTGGTGGCGATCCCGCACAGGACGAGCGTGTCAATGCCGCGACGCCGCAGTTGCAGTTCCAGGTCGGTGCCGTAGAACGCTCCCCACTGGCGTTTAGTGACCTCAATATCGCTGTCGGTTTTGCCCAATGCCGCCGGGTAGCGCCACCAGTTTTCCGGCAACGTTTTTGCCGGGGATGGCGCATCGACGGGTTGTTTTAGGGCTTCTGCGTAATCCGATGACCAGCCGACACGCACCATCACCACCGGTGAGCCGTGAGCACGGAATTTTTCCGCCAGACGCGCGGCGCGTTCCACGACGTCTGGTGCGGTATGTGGGCCTGCGGCGAAGGGTAAAATCCCCTCCTGTAAATCAATGACCACCAGCGCGGTGGTTGAGGCGTTCAGTTCCAGCATGATGACTCCCGTATTTTCAACGCTATTGCGGTCTATCTTAGTCGCGGTGTTAGGGGCGTGGGGCAACAAATTTTGTGAATTTATTTGCGTATACGCAATACCTGTGTTGCAAACACGCGTACAGTCAGTGTCTGGTTCGGAGTCTGTTCTGGTTCAAAGTGGTAAGTAATCGAGCCTTGATGGGATAGACTCTTATCGTGCGGCGGAATTTCCAGTATAATAGCCGCCTTTTTTCATTCAGTTGTGACATTCAGCTAACGCTGCGACTTCGTCACCTGCGAGGCAGGCGACATTCCGCCTGCGGCAAAGTTAAGGGATATCTCATGCGTACAGAATATTGCGGACAGCTACGTCTGTCCCACGAGGGGCAGCAGGTGACTCTGTGTGGTTGGGTCAACCGTCGTCGTGATCTTGGTAGCCTGATCTTTATCGATATGCGCGACCGCGAAGGTATCGTGCAGGTATTTTTCGATCCGGATCGTGCGGACGCATTAAAGCTGGCCTCCGAACTGCGTAATGAGTTCTGCATCCAGGTTACAGGTACCGTACGTGCGCGTGACGCGAAAAACGTTAACGCCGATATGGCGACCGGTGAAATTGAAGTACTGGCCTCCGATCTGACCATTATTAACCGTTCAGAATCACTGCCGCTGGACTCTAATCACGTTAATACCGAAGAAGCGCGTCTGAAATATCGCTATCTGGATCTGCGTCGTCCGGAAATGGCGCAGCGTCTGAAAACGCGTGCCAAAATTACCAGCCTGGTGCGTCGCTTTATGGACGACCACGGTTTCCTCGATATCGAAACCCCAATGCTGACCAAAGCCACGCCGGAAGGCGCGCGTGACTATCTGGTGCCTTCGCGCGTTCATAAAGGTAAGTTCTACGCGCTGCCGCAGTCTCCGCAGTTGTTCAAACAGCTGCTGATGATGTCTGGCTTTGACCGCTATTATCAGATCGTAAAATGCTTCCGCGACGAAGACTTACGTGCCGATCGTCAGCCTGAATTTACCCAGGTAGATGTGGAAACTTCCTTCATGACGGCACCGCAGGTGCGTGAAGTGATGGAAGCGCTGGTGCGTAATTTGTGGCTGGAAGTGAAAGGTGTGGATCTGGGTGATTTCCCGATCATGACTTTCGCTGAAGCTGAGCGTCGTTACGGTTCCGATAAACCGGACCTGCGTAACCCGATGGAACTGGTGGATGTTGCCGATCTGCTGAAATCCGTCGATTTCGCCGTATTCTCCGGTCCGGCGAACGATCCGAAAGGCCGCGTGGCTGCTCTGCGTGTGCCGGGTGGCGCCAGCTTAAGCCGTAAGCAAATCGACGACTACGGCAACTTTATTAAGATCTACGGTGCGAAAGGTTTGGCTTACATTAAAGTCACCGAGCGTGCGAAAGGTCTGGAAGGGATCACCAGCCCTGTTGCCAAGTTCCTGAACGCTGAAATCGTGGAAGCCATTCTGGATCGTACCGCTGCGCAAGATGGCGATATGATTTTCTTCGGCGCTGACAACAAGAAAGTGGTTGCCGACTCTATGGGCGCGCTGCGCCTCAAACTGGGTAAAGATCTGAACCTGACCGACGAAACCAAATGGGCGCCGTTGTGGGTTATCGACTTCCCGATGTTTGAAGACGACGGTGAAGGTGGTCTGACGGCGATGCACCATCCGTTTACTGCGCCGAAAGACATGACGGCTGCTGAGCTTCAGGCCGCGCCTGAAAATGCTGTTGCCAACGCGTACGATATGGTGATCAACGGTTACGAAGTGGGCGGCGGTTCCGTTCGTATCCACAACGGCGACATGCAGCAAACTGTGTTTGGCATTCTGGGCATTAACGAACAAGAGCAGCGTGAGAAGTTCGGCTTCCTGCTGGATGCGCTGAAATACGGTACGCCGCCGCATGCAGGCCTGGCGTTTGGTCTGGATCGTCTGACCATGCTGCTGACGGGTACTGATAACATTCGTGACGTTATTGCCTTCCCGAAAACAACGGCAGCTGCCTGTCTGATGACCGAAGCGCCAAGCTTTGCTAATGAAGTTGCGCTGGCAGAACTGAGTATTCAGGTTGTGAAGAAGGCCGAGAATAACTGATATGGCTGCTGTACACGAAATCATTCGCGTTGCATCGCGGCGGCAACTGAGTGAATACCCATGAGCATAGAGAACTATGTGAATGGGATGAACGATGGCAGCCAACAAAGAGGCAGCGTGAAGGATAAAGTGTATAAGCGTCCCGTTTCGGTTCTGGTTGTTATTTTTGCAGAAGATACGAAGCGGGTGCTGATGTTACAGCGACGCGACGATCCTGATTTCTGGCAGTCGGTCACCGGCAGTCTGGAAGAGGGTGAAACCGCGTCGCAAGCCGCCATGCGCGAAGTAAAGGAAGAGGTCACCATTGATGTTGCGACAGAGCAACTGGCCTTAATTGACTGCCAGCGCACGGTGGAGTTCGAAATTTTTAGTCATTTACGCCATCGCTATGCGCCAGGGATCGTACGTAATACTGAATCCTGGTTTTGCCTGGCACTTCCCTCTGAACGAGAGATCGTGTTCACCGAACATCTGACCTATCGTTGGGTTAATGCGGTTGAGGCTGCACAGTTAACCAAGTCGTGGAGTAACCGGCAAGCGATTGAAGAATTTGTTATTAACGTCGCCTGAGAAGGCGCGCTTTTGGAGATACTATTTATGGCAGGTCATAGTAAATGGGCCAACACCAGACATCGTAAAGCTGCGCAAGATTCTAAGCGCGGCAAGATTTTCACCAAGATCATTCGTGAGCTGGTGACGGCTGCCAAGCTGGGGGGCGGCGATCCGGACGCTAACCCGCGTCTGCGTGCAGCTATAGATAAAGCGCTGTCCAACAACATGACACGCGACACTCTGAACCGTGCAATCGCGCGTGGCGTGGGCGGTGATGAAGATACAAATATGGAAACCATCATCTATGAAGGTTATGGTCCTGGCGGCACCGCGGTGATGATTGAATGTCTGTCCGACAACCGTAACCGTACGGTAGCGGAAGTGCGTCACGCATTCAGCAAAACCGGTGGCAACCTGGGTACCGACGGTTCCGTGGCGTATCTGTTCAGCAAAAAAGGTGTTATCTCCTTTGAAAAGGGTGATGAAGACACCATCATGGAAGCGGCGCTGGAAGCTGGTGCTGAAGACGTTGTAACTTACGACGATGGCGCGATTGATGTCTATACCGCGTGGGAAGAGATGGGCAAAGTGCGTGATGCTCTGGAAGCCGCCGGTCTGAAAGCCGACAGCGCTGAAGTCTCTATGATCCCGTCGACCAAAGCGGATATGGATGCGGAAACCGCACCTAAACTGATGCGTCTGATCGACTTGCTGGAAGATTGTGATGACGTGCAGGAAGTTTACCACAACGGTGAAATCTCCGATGAGGTTGCCGCTACCTTAGAATGACGTGGTTGAGCGATAAGATAACAGGAGATGCGTGATGTCCATTATTCTCGGCATTGATCCGGGTTCGCGCATCACCGGTTATGGCGTGATCCGCCAGGTAGGCAGACAACTGACCTACCTGGGCAGCGGATGTATTCGTACTAAAGTGGATGATTTACCGTCGCGTCTGAAACTGATTTATGCGGGCGTGTCAGAAATCATTACCCAGTTTCAGCCGGACTACTTTGCCATTGAGCAGGTCTTTATGGCGAAGAACGCGGATTCCGCGCTCAAGCTGGGTCAGGCGCGTGGTGTGGCGATTGTCGCTGCCGTAAATCAGGATCTACCGGTGTTTGAATATGCGGCACGTCAGGTCAAGCAAACCGTCGTCGGGATCGGCAGCGCGGAGAAAAGCCAGGTGCAGCATATGGTGCGTACCTTGCTTAAACTCCCTGCTAACCCGCAGGCAGATGCCGCCGATGCGCTGGCGATTGCGATCACTCACTGCCATGTGAGCCAAAATGCGATGCAAATGAGCGAATCGAGGCTTAATCTGGCGCGTGGACGATTGCGATAATAGCAAATCAGGCTGGATAAATATCCAGCCTTTTTTTATGATATCGCATTACCTTTTTAGCCATTAACGCAGGAGCGTCATGTGATAGGCAGACTCAGAGGCATTATTCTCGAAAAACAACCCCCGTTAGTACTGCTGGAGACGGGCGGTGTCGGCTATGAAGTGCATATGCCGATGACCTGCTTCTATGAGCTGCCGGAAGCGGGGCAGGAGGCGATTATCTTCACCCATTTTGTGGTGCGTGAAGATGCCCAACTGCTGTATGGCTTTAACAACAAACAGGAACGTACCCTGTTTAAAGAATTGATTAAGACGAACGGCGTCGGCCCGAAGCTGGCGCTGGCAATCCTCTCTGGCATGTCGGCGCAGCAGTTTGTGAATGCGGTTGAACGCGAAGAGTTGGGCGCGCTGGTCAAACTGCCGGGCATTGGTAAGAAAACGGCTGAACGTTTGATTGTCGAAATGAAAGATCGTTTCAAAGGCCTGCATGGCGATCTGTTTACGCCTGCCGCCGATCTGGTGCTGACCTCTCCAGCCAGCCCGGCAACGGATGATGCTGAACAGGAAGCGGTTGCTGCGTTGGTGGCACTGGGCTATAAACCTCAGGAAGCCAGCCGGATGGTCAGCAAAATTGCCCGCCCGGATGCCAGCAGCGAAACAATGATCCGCGAAGCGCTCCGCGCCGCGCTGTGAGGTAGAGGATGATAGAAGCAGACCGCCTGATTTCAGCAGAAAGCACATTGCCAGAAGATGTGGCAGACCGGGCGATTCGTCCCAAACTGCTGGCGGAGTACGTTGGCCAGCCGCAGGTGCGCTCGCAGATGGAGATTTTTATCCAGGCGGCGAAGCTGCGCGGCGATGCGCTTGACCACCTGCTGATTTTCGGTCCGCCGGGTCTGGGTAAAACCACGCTGGCGAATATTGTCGCCAATGAAATGGGGGTAAACCTGCGCACCACCTCCGGTCCTGTACTGGAGAAAGCAGGGGATCTGGCGGCGATGCTCACCAACCTCGAGCCTCACGACGTTCTGTTTATCGACGAAATTCACCGCCTGTCTCCGGTGGTCGAAGAGGTCTTGTACCCGGCGATGGAGGACTATCAGCTCGATATCATGATTGGCGAAGGCCCTGCTGCGCGCTCGATAAAAATCGATCTGCCTCCTTTTACCCTGATTGGCGCAACCACCCGCGCCGGTTCATTAACCTCCCCGTTGCGCGATCGTTTTGGTATCGTTCAGCGCCTGGAGTTTTACCAGGTTGCGGATCTACAGCATATCGTTGGGCGTAGCGCCCGGTATATGGGGCTGGAGATGAGTGATGACGGTGCGCTGGAAGTCGCCCGCCGTGCGCGCGGCACGCCACGTATCGCCAACCGTCTGCTGCGCCGCGTGCGTGACTTTGCCGAAGTGAAGCACGACGGCACCATCTCGGCGGATATTGCCGCTCAGGCGTTGGATATGCTCAACGTTGATGCGGAAGGGTTCGACTATATGGACCGCAAACTGTTGCTGGCGGTGATCGATAAGTTCTTTGGTGGGCCTGTCGGGTTAGATAACCTGGCTGCGGCTATCGGTGAAGAGCGCGAAACGATTGAGGACGTACTGGAACCGTATTTGATTCAGCAAGGCTTTTTGCAGAGAACACCGCGCGGGCGAATGGCGACGGTGCGAGCGTGGAATCACTTCGGAATTGCGCCGCCGGAAATGCCCTGATCTTAGCGCCGGATGGCGCATCTTATCTGCGCCATCCGGCAAAAATACAGGCCTCAACTGGCCTGTTTTTTCATCATGGTGAGGATAAACAGCAGCGCAGCGCACAGAACGACCGAAGGGCCGGCTGGCGTGTCATAAAATGCCGAAAAGGTCAGCCCGCCTGTAACCGCTACCATTCCTACAATTACCGCAACGCCCGCCATCTGCTCTGGCGTTCGGGCAAAGCGACGCGCCGTGGCTGCCGGGATAATCAGCAATGAGGTGATGATCAGCGCACCGACAAACTTCATTGCCACCCCTATCGTTAACGCTGTCACTAGCATCAGCAGCAGTTTCACGCGCTGAATTTTCACCCCATCCACAAACGCCAGATCCGGGCTGATGGTCATGGACAGCAAATTACGCCACTGCCAGAACAAAATCGCCAGAACAATGATGACGCCAATGGCGATGGAGATCAGATCTTCAGGCGTTACCGCCAGTAAATCGCCAAACAGGTAAGCCATCAAATCTACACGGATGTTCGACATCAGACTGACCACCACCAGACCCAGCGACAGGGCGCTGTGCGCCATAATGCCGAGCAAAGTATCGATAGCAAGGTGAGGGCGCTTCTCAAGCCACACCAGACCTGCCGCCAGTATCAGCGTGACGGCGATGACCGCGTAAAACGGATTAACATCCAGCAGCAGACCAAATGCCACGCCTAACAGCGAAGCGTGCGCCAGCGTATCGCCAAAATATGACATCCGACGCCAGACCACGAACGAGCCCAGCGGACCTGCGGCGCAGGCCAGCATGATCCCGGCTAACCAGCCAGGTAACAAGAATTCAATCATGAGTGACCATTTCCCCGGCGTAATACAATACGGCCCTGTAAATCATGGCGATGATTATGATGATGGCGATAAATGCCTAACTGCTCTGCGCCGCGCGGCCCAAACATGGAGATAAACTCCGGGTGCATTGAGACAATTTCCGGCGTACCGGAGCAGCAAATGTGGTGATTCAGACACAGCACTTCGTCTGTTTTGGCCATCACCAGGTGCAGGTCATGCGACACCATCAACACCGCGCAGTCGAGCTCGCGACGCAACTGGTCGATGAGGTCGTAAAGCGCCACCTGGCCGTTAACATCGACACCCTGTGTCGGCTCATCCAGCACCAGCAACTGAGGTTGATTCAATAATGCGCGCGCTAACAGGACACGTTGCGTTTCCCCGCCAGATAACTTTTGCATTGGCGCGTTAATCAAATGGCCTGCCTGAACGCGTTTAAGCGCAGGCAGAATGTCTGATTTATGTGTACCAGGACGTAAGCGTAAAAAACGGTTTACGGTGAGTGGGAGCGTGGTATCGAGATACAGTTTCTGCGGGACATAGCCGACGCGCAGCTGGCCGTTGCGCTTGATAACGCCTTCATCAGGTGTTACGAGCCCTAATACTACGCGTACCAGGGTGGACTTTCCGGCACCGTTAGGGCCAAGGAGAGTCAAAATTTTGCCGGGTCTGAGTTCAAGCGACACGTCAGAAAGGACGCGGCGTTGACCATAAGAGACCGAAACATTTTCCAGTGAAACCAAAGTCGTCATGTCAATTTTAGGCTTGCAGAAGTTATAGAATGTTATAATATCACATTCCACATATTCATTACGATGATTAGTTGCATTATGTTACATAAAAATACGCTTCTTTTCGCAGCATTATCCGCTGCTCTCTGGGGGAGTGCAACACACGCCGCAAATGCCGCCGTCGTCGCCTCTCTCAAGCCGTTAGGTTTCATCGCTTCCGCGATTGCAGATGGTGTGACAGAGACCGAAATTTTATTGCCGGATGGCGCCTCGGAACACGATTACTCACTGCGTCCATCTGACGTAAAACGCTTACAGGACGCGGACTTAGTGGTCTGGATTGGTCCACAGATGGAAGCGTTCATGGAAAAGTCAGTAAAGAATATTCCTGAATCAAAACAGGTAACGATTGCGCAGCTTTCGTCGGTGAAACCGTTGCTCATGAAAGGGGGGGACGATGATGACGATGGGCATGATCATGACCCTGCCCATGATGAAAAAGGTGACGACCATCACCAACACGGCGACTACAACATGCATCTTTGGCTTTCCCCAGAGATAGCGCGGTCCTCAGCGGTTGCAATCCATGAAAAATTAGTGGAACTTATGCCGCAAAGTCGAGGCAAACTTGACGCCAACCTGAAGGATTTTGAGGCACAATTAGCCCGAACCGATAAACAGGTCGGTAACGAGCTCGCACCGCTCAAGGGGAAAGGGTATTTCGTTTTTCATGATGCTTATGGTTACTACGAAAAACACTTCGGACTGACGCCGCTTGGTCACTTCACTGTCAACCCTGAGATTCAACCTGGTGCGCAGCGTTTACACGAAATAAGAACACAGTTGGTTGAGCAAAAAGCAACCTGCGTTTTTGCTGAGCCACAGTTCAGGCCAGCGGTCGTTGAAGCCGTTGCGAGAGGGACATCCGTTCGAATGGGAACGTTGGATCCCCTCGGAACGCGTATTACACTGGGTAAAACGAGCTATTCAGCGTTTCTGACTCAATTAGCGAACCAGTATGCGAGCTGCCTGAAAGGAGATTAACGAGGAAGTGAATACGTGCAACAGATAGCCCGCTCTGTCGCCCTGGCATTTAATAATCTGCCCAGACCCCACCGCGTTATGCTGGGGTCTCTTACTGTTCTGACGCTTGCTGTCGCGGTGTGGCGCCCATACGTTTATCATCCAGAGTCCGCGCCGATCGTCAAAACCATCGAACTGGAAAAAAGTGAGATTCGGTCGCTGTTGCCTGAGGCGAGCGAACCTATCGATCAGGCTGCGCAGGAAGATGAAGAGATTCCTCAGGATGAACTGGATGATAAAACCTCAAGTGAGGTGGGTGTCCACGAATATGTGGTCTCCACTGGCGATACGCTGAGCAGCATCCTGAACCAGTATGGTATTGAGATGGGCGATATCAGCCAGCTTGCTGCCGCAGACAAAGAATTGCGTAACCTGAAAATTGGTCAACAACTCTCCTGGACGTTAACCGCCGACGGCGATTTACAGCGTCTGACCTGGGAAGTCTCCCGCCGCGAAACCCGGACTTACGATCGCACGGCTGCCAATGGCTTCAAAATGAGCAGCGAGATGCAGCAAGGTGACTGGGTTAACAGCCTGATGAAAGGCACCGTAGGCGGCAGTTTTGTCTCCAGTGCGAAAGAGGCAGGTCTCACCAGCGCAGAAATCAGTGCGGTGATCAAAGCCATGCAGTGGCAGATGGACTTCCGCAAACTGAAAAAAGGCGATGAATTCTCGGTACTGATGTCGCGTGAAATACTGGATGGCAAACGTGAGCAAAGCCAGTTGTTGGGTGTGCGGTTACGCTCTGACGGTAAAGACTACTATGCGATTCGCGCCGAGGATGGAAAATTCTACGATCGCAACGGTACCGGCCTTGCTAAGGGATTCATGCGTTTCCCGACGGCGAAACAGTTCCGTATTTCGTCTAACTTTAATCCTCGTCGTCTGAACCCGGTTACCGGACGTGTTGCGCCGCATAAAGGCGTCGATTTCGCCATGCCGCAAGGTACGCCGGTGTTGTCGGTGGGTGACGGTGAAGTTGTCGTGGCAAAACGCAGCGGTGCGGCGGGTTACTACGTCGCGATCCGTCATGGACGCACCTACACCACACGTTATATGCACTTGCGTAAACTGTTGGTGAAACCGGGGCAAAAAGTGAAACGCGGCGATCGCATCGCCCTTTCAGGGAATACCGGAAGATCAACCGGTCCGCATCTGCACTACGAAGTATGGGTCAACCAACAGGCGGTGAACCCGCTGACGGCGAAACTGCCGCGTACTGAAGGGCTGACAGGTTCGGATCGTCGTGATTATCTGGCCCAGGTGAAGGACGTCCTGCCGCAGTTGCGCTTCGACTAACCCGTTTAAACGGTTCCTCTCAAGCCGGTACACGATGTGTACCGGCTTTTTTTGTTTCTGCCAGACAGCTCGCCAGAAACAGTGGGTTGCTTCAGGAGAAAGAAATGGCTATAAGCGCAGCACCAGATACGCTTTTACTTAATAAATCGCGGGTTAAAGTTGAAAGAGCGTGAGTAACTCGCTCATACTCTATACTCGCAATCTGGCTCAGCGTAGCATGGTGAAACGTAAGGGCTAATTATGAAAAAGGAAAACGTCGTGGCAGAAGAAACTATTTTCAGCAAAATCATCCGTCGTGAAATTCCCTCGGATATCGTGTATCAGGACTCCCTGGTCACTGCATTTCGTGATATCTCTCCCCAGGCGCCGACACATATCCTCATTATTCCTAATATTCTGATCCCAACCGTCAATGACGTTACGGCTGAACACGAGCAGGCGCTGGGTCGGATGATCACGGTGGCGGCGAAAATCGCTGAACAGGAAGGTATTGCTGCTGACGGTTATCGTTTAATCATGAATACCAATCGTCATGGCGGACAAGAGGTATATCACATCCATATGCACCTGTTAGGCGGTCGCGCACTGGGTCCAATGCTTGCGCATAAAGGTCTCTGATGATGACGAGAGGATGCGTTGCACTGTCATTGGCTGTGCTGTTGCTCGCCGGCTGCCGTTCTCATCCTGAAATACCGGTGAGTGATGAGCAGACGCTGGTTATGGAATCAACGTTACTGGCGGCGGGGATCACCGCAGAGCCTCCGGCGTTGACGACGTCCGATATTCAGACTTCGGCCTCCTCACGACTTTATAATGAAAGACAAGAACCTGTTACCGTTCATTATCGTTTTTATTGGTATGACGCCAGAGGACTGGAAATGCACCCTCTGGAGAAGCCGCGTAGCGTAACAATCCCGGCGCATTCGTCGGTTACGCTGTACGGAAGCGCCAATTATCTGGGGGCGCATAAAGTTAGACTTTATCTTTATTTGTAAGAGGTGAATCTTGATAACTAAAATACATCGCTACGCTCTGGTAGCCGCGCTGGCGATATTCCTCTCGGGTTGTGTGGCCCAACGAGAACAACCCGCGCCCGTTGATGAGGCAAAACCGACACCGGAACAGCCTGTACAGCCGGAGCAACCTGTGCCTGTCGTACCGACGGTGCCGACGGTTCCTCAGCAGCCGGGTCCCATTGAGCATGAAGATCAGACTGCGCAGCCCGCACCGCGCGTTCGTCACTATGACTGGAACGGCGCCATGCAGCCGATGGTCGGAAAAATGTTGCAGGCGGGCGGGATCGCGGCAGGTAATGTTCTGCTGGTTGACAGCGTAAACAACCGTACCAATGGCTCCCTCAATGCGGGTGAAGCGACGGAAACGTTACGCAATGCGCTGGCGAATAACGGCAAATTTACGCTGGTCTCGGTGCAACAGTTGTCACTGGCGAAACAACAGTTAGGTTTGTCTCCGCACGACAGTCTGGGTACCCGCAGTAAAGCCATCGGGATTGCCCGCAACGTTGGCGCGCAGTATGTGCTCTATTCTAGTGCTACGGGTAACGTCAATGCCCCAACGCTGCAAATGCAGCTTATGCTGGTTCAGACTGGCGAGATAATCTGGTCAGGTAAAGGTGCAGTCCAGCAACAATAATCGGCTGACGCGCGACGAGGTTTTGTCGCGCTATTTTCCGCAATACCATCCCGTCGCCGCGAACAACCGCGGATTAAGCGGCGGGAGTGTCATCATTGAATATGCGACCCATCGTCTGGTTCTTCGCTGTCACCATGACCCTCAGGCGCCGGAGTCGCATTTTTTGCGACAGTACCGGGCGCTCTCCCGCTTGCCCGATACGCTTGTGACCCGTCCCCGATTCTATACGCCAGGCTGGATGGCCGTGGACTATTTAGCGGGCGAGGTAAAATCCAGATTACCGGACGCCGACGCGCTGGCGGGCTTGCTGTATCATCTGCATCAGCAACCGTGTTTTGGCTGGCGGGTAACGCTGTTGCCGTTGCTGGAGCAATACTGGCAGTGTTGCGATCCGGCGCGTCGGACGCCTGGCTGGTTACGACAGTTAAAACGGCTGCGAACAGCGCGTGAACCCCGTCCTCTGCGTCTCGGTCCTTTGCATATGGATGTTCATGGCGGCAATCTGGTGCACACGGCGTCAGGGTTACGATTGATTGACTGGGAATATGCCGGAGACGGCGATATTGCTCTGGAACTGGCGGCGGTGTGGGTGGATGATGCGTTCCAGCATCAGCAGTTAATCGCCGCTTATGCTAAGCGCGCGCATATTGATCCCCGATGCCTCTGGCGACAGGTCCGATTATGGCTACCCTGGGTAATGATGCTGAAAGCAGGGTGGTTTGAGTACCGCTGGCAACAGACCGGCGAACAACAATTTATCAGGCTGGCCGATGAAACCTGGCGTCAGCTAACAACGAAAAAATAAGGAGAGCAGTGTGGGCCCAGTAATGTTGGATGTTGAAGGATTTGAACTGGATGCCGAAGAGCGCGAGATCCTTGCGCATCCGCAGGTAGGCGGTCTCATTCTCTTCACCCGTAATTACCATGATCCGAAACAGCTGCGAGAACTGGTGCGCCAGATTCGGGCTGCGTCGCGCAATCATCTGGTCGTGGCAGTCGATCAGGAAGGCGGACGCGTGCAGCGTTTTCGCGAAGGCTTTACTCGCTTACCGGCCGCGCAATCTTTTGCCGCGTTGCTGGGGCTGGAAGAGGGCGGAAAGCTGGCTCAGGAGGCGGGCTGGCTGATGGCCAGTGAAATGATCGCTATGGATATCGATATCAGCTTTGCTCCGGTTCTTGATGTCGGACATATCAGCGCGGCCATTGGTGAGCGTTCTTATCATGCCGAACCGGAAAAAGCGTTGGCAATGGCGACGCGCTTCATTGACGGTATGCATGCCGCTGGCATGAAAACCACCGGCAAACACTTCCCGGGCCACGGGGCTGTTACGGCGGACTCCCATAAAGAAACGCCTCGCGATCCCCGCCCGGAAGCGGAAATCCGCGCCAAAGACATGTCTGTTTTCCAGGCGTTGATCACCGGGAACAAGCTTGATGCCATTATGCCAGCACACGTGATTTACAGCGATGTGGATCCGCGCCCGGCGAGTGGCTCTGCGCACTGGCTGAAAACAGTACTGCGCGGTGAGCTGGGGTTTGACGGCGTGATTTTCTCTGACGATTTGTCGATGGAAGGTGCGGCGATTATGGGCAGCTACGCAGAACGTGGTCAGGCTTCACTGGATGCAGGTTGCGATATGATCCTGGTCTGCAATAATCGTAAAGGTGCGGTCAGCGTGTTAGATAATCTGTCGCCGATCAATGCAGAACGTGTTACACGTTTGTATCATAAAGGTTCATTTTCGCGCCAGGAACTCATGGATTCTGAGCGCTGGAAAACCGTCAGCGCCCAGCTTATCCAACTGCATGAACGCTGGCAGGAAGAGAAAGCAGGTCATTAATACTCCCGTCAGGGGAGTCGGGTTTTGGTGAGGATGCGATGATTATCTATTTACACGGTTTTGACTCGAACAGTCCGGGTAACCACGAGAAAGTGCTGCAACTGCAATTTATTGACCCGGATGTCAGGCTGATCAGCTACAGCACGAGGCATCCTAAACATGATATGCAGCATCTGCTTAAAGAAGTGGACAAAATGTTGCAGCTCAACGTGGACGACCGCCCTTTAATTTGCGGTGTGGGTCTTGGCGGCTACTGGGCGGAACGGATCGGTTTTCTCTGTGATATCCGCCAGGTGGTGTTTAATCCTAATCTGTTCCCGTATGAGAACATGGAAGGCAAAATTGACCGTCCGGAAGAGTACGCCGACATCGCCACCAAGTGCGTCACCAACTTTCGGGAAAAGAACCGCGATCGTTGCCTGGTGATCCTTTCTCGCCATGATGAAACCCTGAACAGCCAACGTTCGTCAGAAGAGTTACACCATTTCTACGAAATAGTGTGGGATGAAGAGCAAACTCACAAGTTCAAGAATATCTCGCCTCATTTACAGCGAATTAAAGCCTTTAAGACCCTGGGTTAATACGGTCAGACGGTTTTGCAAGACCAGCCTTCGGGCTGGTTTTTTTGTGTCCGTAGCACGTGTTGTTTAACTTTTCAGCGAGAAAACTTGATACATATCAATTTTGGTATGACCAATGCACCGTTCGTGTTATTCTCACTGTCGAAGTCGTTTTTCATTGTCGTAACTTGTTGTTAATTAAAGGCTATGTCTATAACGTTTAATTAACAATTGGTTAATTAATTTGAGGGGGTCACCTTGACTACACCATTGAAAAAAATCGTGATTGTCGGCGGTGGTGCTGGCGGGCTGGAAATGGCGACGCAGTTGGGTAAAAAACTGGGTCGCAAGAAAAAAGCGAAAATTACGCTGGTGGACAGAAACCACAGCCATCTGTGGAAACCGCTGCTGCACGAAGTGGCGACCGGTTCGCTGGATGAAGGTGTGGATGCGCTGAGCTACCTGGCACATGCGCGCAATCATGGCTTCCAGTTTCAACTCGGGTCGGTGATGGATATCGATCGTGAAGCAAAAACGATAACCATTGCTGAACTGCGTGATGAAAAAGGTGACCTGTTAGTACCGGAGCGTAAGATAGCCTATGACACACTGGTGATGGCGCTGGGAAGTACCTCCAATGACTTCAATACGCCTGGCGTGAAAGAGCACTGCATTTTCCTCGATAACCCCCATCAGGCGCGTCGTTTCCATCAGGAAATGTTGAACCTGTTTTTGAAATACTCCGCAAACCTGGGGGCGAACGGCAAGGTTAACATCGCCATTGTCGGCGGTGGCGCAACGGGCGTTGAACTCTCAGCAGAACTGCATAATGCGGTGAAACAACTGCACAGTTACGGTTACAAAGGGCTGACCAACGAAGCGCTGAATGTGACGCTGGTTGAAGCCGGAGAACGTATTCTGCCAGCATTACCGCCGCGTATTTCCGGCGCAGCGCATAGCGAATTGACCAAACTGGGCGTACGGGTGTTGACGCAGACGATGGTGACCAGTGCTGATGCAGGCGGACTTCACACCAAAGAGGGCGAATACATCGAAGCCGATCTGATGGTGTGGGCGGCAGGTATTAAAGCGCCAGACTTTATGAAAGATATCGGCGGTCTGGAAACCAACCGTATCAATCAGCTGGTGGTGGAACCGACCCTGCAGACCTCGCGTGATCCTGATGTGTACGCCATTGGCGACTGTGCATCCTGTGCGCGTCCGGAAGGGGGCTTTGTACCGCCACGTGCTCAGGCGGCGCACCAGATGGCAACCTGCGCGATGAATAACATCCTGGCGCAGATGAACGGCAAACCGCTGAAGGCGTACCAGTACAAAGATCACGGTTCTCTGGTGTCACTGTCCAACTTCTCTACCGTGGGGAGTTTGATGGGAAATCTGACGCGCGGATCCATGATGATAGAAGGGCGCATCGCCCGCTTCGTCTATATTTCGCTGTACCGTATGCACCAGATTGCATTGCACGGTTACTTCAAAACCGGGTTGATGATGCTGGTTGGCAGCATAAACCGTGTGATCCGCCCTCGTCTGAAACTTCATTAATGATCTCTTTACTCACCGGCCGTTTGTGCCGGTGAGTTTTTACAGAAAATCCTCCCATCAGTTAACACCGGCCATTTAAGCTAATGAATGAGGGGAAACACCGGGATTTGGTTCCCGGAGGGACGCCAAACCCGGTGGTCGCCCCGGATATCTCGGTTTTAAACTAACGGTGTTATCGCGCCAGTCCTTGTTATGCGCTTCGGAGTACTCCGAATCATCCTGTTTCGCCGCTCAAACCCCTACTTTTCATCCGTTGTCTGATTTGCTTACTCTCCCACCCGTTGCAAAATTGTTACTAATAGCAAAAAAGGAGGAGTTCCCGTGAATAAATCAATGTTGGCGGGTATCGGGATTGGCGTAGCGGCTGCGCTGGGCGTTGCGGCTGTCGCCGGTCTTAATGTCTTAGACCGTGGCCCGCAGTATGCTCAGGTTGTCTCTGCGACACCGATTAAGGAAACGGTTAAGACTCCGCGTCAGGAGTGCCATAACGTGACGGTCACGCATCGTAAACCGGTACAGGATGAAAACCGTATCGCCGGCTCTGTACTGGGTGCGGTTGCGGGTGGCGTCATTGGTCATCAGTTTGGCGGTGGTCGTGGTAAAGATGTGGCTACGGTCGTGGGTGCGCTGGGCGGCGGTTATGCTGGTAACCAGATCCAGGGCTCAATGCAGGAAAATGACACATATACCTCCACCCAGCAGCGTTGCAAAACGGTGTATGACAAGTCTGAAAAAATGCTGGGTTATGATGTCACTTACAAAATTGGCGACCAGCAGGGCAAAATTCGCATGGACAAAGATCCTGGTGCGCAGATCCCTCTGGATAATAACGGCCAGCTCATTTTGACTAACAAAGCGTAAAAATAGCTGTACTCTGCACACTTGCCCCTCATTCGCTCAGGCTGAGGGGCTTTTTTATGTCCACCACTCAACAACGGCTAGTGGTGTAGCGAAACAAGAGAGCCATGTTCCCTGGTTAACGTACTATTTCAGCATCTCAGGCCACAGTTTTAGCGTGGTGCGAGTGATCAACATCAGCCTCTCAAAGGTTGCACCTTCGCGGGCGCTTATCGACATCCCCTGCAATATACAGTTCAGAAACTCTGCCAGACTCTGCGGATCACAATGCGCTGGAATTTCGCCGCGCTCTTGTCGTTGACGGAGGAATTGGGCCAGTGTCTGTTCCTGCATTGCATGGCGTGATTTGACCGTATGCGCAATATCACGGGAGGAGGCTGCCAGCGTCGCGGAAGTATTAATCATAAAGCATCCGGCGGGGGTCTCTTTGCTGGTAAAGCAGGTCGCAACGGCGGTGAAATAATCTTCGAGCGCCGATTCAACACTTTTTTCTTCGCAGAAGAGCTGCGCCTCGTGCTTTGCCGCAAAGCGGCTAATGTAGCGATCCAGCACGGCGCGAAATAGCCCTTCCTTGTTGGTAAATTCCGCATACAGCGTTGGCGCTTTCGCACCGGTTGCTTCTACGAGGTCGGAGAGTGATGTCGCTTCATAGCCATGTTGCCAGAAGAGTGTCATGGCCTTATCAAGCGCGGCTTCCCTGTCGAACACTTTTGGTCGGCCACGGCTTTTTTTTGCGCAACTTGTCGGGGTAGTTGTCATGGTGCCGTTGTACCTGGTTGGGTTTATTGAACAACCATTATAAAAATAAACGCGCTCAGTCTCCAGCGCATTCAGGATAAAAATAAATTAATCTTACCGTGCTGAAAAATAAGGTATTTATAATTTAATTAACGTGCGTTACAAAAATACATTGACGTGTGACCTGGATCACATCTATGATTTAACTATCGATCGTTAAGTTAATGCTGACGACATCATTCATCTGCTACAGGTCACTATCATGAAAAACGTAAAAACCCTTATCGTTGCTGCTGTTCTGAGTTCACTTTCTTTTGCAAGCGTCGCGGCTGTTGAAGTTCAGTCAACGCCTGCCGGTCAACAAAAAGTGGGCACTATCTCTGCGAATGCAGGGACCAATCTGGGTTCTCTGGAAGATCAACTGGCACAGAAAGCGGATGAGATGGGGGCAAAATCCTTCCGTATTACTTCCGTTACCGGTCCTAACACGCTGCACGGGACGGCGGTTATTTACAAATAAGCATTACCCCTCATTAATGCCCTTTTGTTTGCCATAAAAAACCCCGCGATATTGCGGGTTTTTTACGTGCTGAGTCTCTACATAGACTGCGGTACGGCACCCTGATGACGGGTGACATCCACCGGCATACCGGAGCGCAGTTCCATAACATGCTCCATGACCGCTGCATCGGTTTGCGCTGAGGCTTTAAATGCCTGCATTGCGCTGTTCAATTCAATGGGCAATACCTGCGGGTCATCGTTCAGATTCTTCGACAACGGCTGATGAACTTCCACCAGACGCACACCTCCCGGTTCCACTGAGGCTTTGATTGGCGTATTGATGATATTCACTTTTGTCCCGGGCGTGACCTGGCGGAACAGTGTCTCAATGTCACCGTCACGTAAGCGAATACACCCTGAGCTGACGCGCATACCGATACCAAAATCGGCATTGGTGCCATGCAACAGATAGACCCCACCGTAGGCGGCTAAGCGAATCGCATGATGCCCCATCGGGTTATCCGGCCCGGCAGGGACCACTGCAGGGAGATCAACCCCTTGCGCTTTGTAACGGGCGCGAATATTCGCTGTTGGGGTCCAGGTCGGATTGGCGCGTTTGTCAGAGATGGTTGTCACCATTGTTGGCGTCAATGTATCGCCGCCTAACTGACCGATACCGATCGGGTAGACGGTGACCGTGTTTTTCCCCGGCGGGTAATAGTACAGACGTAACTCCGCCAGGTTGATCACGATACCTACGCGCGGCGCGTCTGGCAGGAGCGTTTGCAAGGGGATGGTTAGCACGCTGCCCGCGCGTGGAACATAAGGATCAACCCCAGGGTTTGCCTGTAACAGCGCCAGAAAACCCACATTGTATTTCTTTGCGATCGATTCCAGCGAGCCGCCGTTGTTTTCAACGACGTGAAATTTGTTTTCGCCCACCAGCTTGCTACCCGCCGGAGGCAGTGGCCAGGTGTTCGCTTTGGCTGGTAGTGCAACCGCCACGGTGGCAGCGAGGGCACAAAATGCCAGCCAGCGAGAAAAACGCATGTGTAATTTCATTACCATAAATCCATGTAAATCACAGGGTTATTGTTGCGATAACGTAAACAGGGATTATGACGGCTGGCTATGTCGGGAAGTGCAGGGGAAATGCAAAGAGTTTGTAAATCCTGTGCCGGGTGAGCCGTGGCGCCACCCGGCACAGTGATTACGCGACTGCGTTTTCTTCCAGTTGCCGCATGAACTGACGTACCCATTCGATGCGGGTTTTACGTTCACCCAGTTCCTGAATAAACTTCAGCCGGGTGGGGCCGTCCAGACGGAAGTGCTGTGGCTGTTTCTGCAACAGACCGATAAGCCAAACCGGATTGACGTGGTTTTTCTCGGCGAATTCGATGATGCCGCCTTTTTCGTTGCCCTCCAGCTTTTTAATGCCGAGTTTTTGCGCCTGCTGGCGCAGACGGGCAATCTCCAGCAGCGTGCGGGCGGGATCAGGCAACAGCCCAAAGCGGTCGATCAGTTCTACCTTGATCTCTTCCAGTTCGTTTTCACTTTTTGCACTGGCGATACGTTTGTAGAAAGAGAGACGGGTGTTTACATCAGGGATAAAATCGTCCGGCAACAGCGACGGCATGCGCAGTTCAACTTCCGTCTGTTGGCTGGTGAGGTCTTCCAGTGACGGTTCACGTCCGGCTTTCAGTGCATCGACGGCGTTTTCCAGCAGCTCCATATAGAGCGAGAAACCGATGGTTTCCATCGAACCGCTCTGATCTTCGCCGAGTAATTCCCCCGCGCCGCGAATTTCGAGATCGTGCGTTGCCAGTGCAAAGCCCGCCCCCAGATCCTCAAGCGACGCGATGGCCTCGAGGCGTTTTTGCGCATCGGGGGTCATGGCTTTTGGATGCGGCGTCAGCAGCCAGGCATACGCCTGATGATGCGAGCGACCCACACGGCCACGCAACTGGTGCAATTGCGCCAGACCGAAGTGATCGGCGCGTTCGATAATAATGGTGTTGGCGGTGGGAATGTCGATCCCGGTTTCGATAATCGTGGTACACACCAGGACGTTAAAGCGTTGATGGTGGAAGTCATTCATCACGCGTTCCAGCTCGCGCTCGCGCATCTGTCCGTGACCAATCGCGATCCGCGCTTCGGGCACCAGTTCCGCCAGGCGGTCCGCCGTTTTCTGAATATTCTCCACATCGTTGAACAGGTAATACACCTGGCCGCCACGCAACACTTCACGCAGGATTGCCTCACGCACCACCAGGTTGTCGTATTCACGGACAAAGGTTTTGACCGCCAGACGACGGGCGGGCGGGGTGGCGATAATAGAGAGATCGCGCATACCGCTCATCGCCATATTCAGCGTACGCGGGATCGGCGTCGCCGTCAGCGTCAGAATGTCCACATCTGCGCGCATGGCTTTAATGCGCTCTTTGTGACGGACGCCAAAACGGTGCTCTTCATCGACAATCAACAGGCCTAAATCTTTCAGTTTTACATCGTTTTGGAGCAGTTTATGGGTGCCAATCAAAATGTCGATCTTACCTTCGGCGACTTGCTCAAGGATTTGCGTCTGCTCTTTGGCGCTCCGGAAGCGAGAGAGCATCTCAATACGCACCGGCCAGTTGGCAAAGCGATCGCGGAAGTTATCGAAATGTTGCTGGGCAAGCAGGGTTGTCGGGACCAGCACCGCCACCTGTTTGTGGTTTTCCACCGCCAGAAACGCCGCGCGCATCGCCACTTCGGTTTTACCAAAACCAACGTCGCCACAGACTAAACGGTCCATCGCCAGCGGCTGGCACATATCACTGAGAACCGCATTGATGGCCTGTGCCTGGTCAGGCGTGGTTTCAAACGGGAAGCTGTCGCAGAATAACTGGTATTGTTCACGATCGTGTTTAAAGGCGAAGCCCTCTTTGGCCGCGCGTTGGGCATAAATATCCAGCAATTCTGCCGCCACATCGCGCACTTTTTCTGCCGCTTTCTGTCTGGCGCGCGACCACGCGTCACCGCCCAGTTTATGCAGCGGCGCATTTTCTTCCGCTCCGCCCGCGTAACGGCTGATCAGGTGCAGTGACGATACCGGAACGTACAATTTGGCGTCATTGGCGTAGGTGAGCATCAGATATTCACCTTTGATACCACCCGCTTCCAGTGTGGTCATACCGGCATAACGACCCACGCCATGCTCCAGGTGAACGACAGGCTGGCCCGGATGCAACTCCGCCAGGTTGCGAATAAGCGTATCCGGGTTGATGGTGCGGCGGGTATCCTGACGACGCCGCGCGACGCGCTCACCGAGCAGATCGCTTTCACAAATCAGCGCCAGATTACGCTGCGTGTCGATAAATCCGTGTTCCGCCGCGCCAATCATCAGGTAGCGGCCTGCATCGCTCGCTTCATCCAGACGTAGGATTCGCTTAGGCGCAATCTTGATGCGGGCTAGCAGTTCACCGAGGGCTTCCCGGCGACCTTCGCTTTCTACGGAGAAAATGACCGGACCGGTAAAGGCTTCCAGGAACTTACGCAGGGCATCCAGCGGGGCTTTTTGCTGCGCCTGCACCGCCAGGTCGGGGAGTTTCTGGAAACCCAGATTGGTATTGGCGGCTTTTTCCGGCAGATGCTCGGTTTTGAGTTGTACGCGGGGCCAGCGTTTAAGCTCGGAAAAAAGTTCATCAACGCGAAGCCAGAGCGATTCCGGCGGTAAAAGCGGGCGCATGGGGTCAACGCCGCGATTTTCGAAACGTGACAGGGTATCGGCCTGGAAGCGCTCTGCGCTGGTTTCCAGGTTCCCGGTGTTCACCAGTAGCGTATTCGCCGGAAAGTAACTAAACAGCGGCGGCAGCGGCTCGCTGAAAAACAGCGGCTGCCAGTATTCGATTCCCGCCGGTAACGTGCCTTTGCTAACCTGCTGATAAATATGTTCAGGGTCGCGTTTCACCTCAAAGGTGTCGCGCCACTGGCTACGGAACAACTCAATGGCCGCTTTGTCCGTCGGGAATTCGTGCGCAGGCAGCAGGTTAATCGCCGAAACTTCTTCCAGCGTGCGTTGGGTGTCGGTGTCGAACAGACGCAGGCTGTCTATCTCATCATCAAAGAAATCGAGACGATAAGGTTGCTCGCTGCCCATCGGGAACAGATCCAGCAACGCGCCGCGGGTGGCGTATTCGCCGTGTTCCATAACCTGATCAACATGACGATACCCGGCGCTCTCCAGTTGCGCGCGCAATGCATCGCGCGACAATTGCTGACCTTTTTTCATCACCAGCGCGTGACCATGCAGATAATTGTGGGGGCAGACGCGCTGCATCAGGGTATTGACCGGCACGATCAGTACGCCGCGTTGCATCGACGGGAGCTGATACAGCGTGGAGAGACGCGAGGAGATTATCTCCTGGTGCGGCGAAAAACTGTCGTAGGGGAGCGTTTCCCAGTCTGCCAGATTCATCACCATCTGATCGGTGAACTGGCCAATTTCATCATGCAGTCGCAGGGCATTCTGCATATCCGGCGCAATAAGCACGATGGGGCCCGCGTGACGCTCGGCAATCTCCGCGACCTGTGTGGCGCAAGCCGCACCGGTAAGCTCACCCAACTGGCGCTGATCGCCGGCCTTCGTCGGCAGAGTATAACGTTGTTTTTCAGGCATTCGGTTGTCAGGATCTCTTTTGGGTATACACCACACTATGGGGGCATATGACTGATAAGCAATGCTCTTTATTATCCTTGATCATTACTCATTAGCAAATGATTCGCCCCCGAACAGGGGCGAAAAACTTACGCGGACGGACTCGTTGCGACCAGGCGGGAAGGGGGCGAGAAGAAGAGATCGGCAAAGAGGTTCTGCGAGACGGTACGCACGGCAAGTCCCGCCAGGGTACACAGCAGCAGACTGAGGAAGGGATAGGTAAGCAACAGAGTAAGCTCAATCTGAGGCGACCATAACGCCTGATTCAGTTTTGGGATCAGGGTTAAGCTGAGCGCTTCAACCAGAATACGGTGGGTCGTGTAGATAGCAATGGTGTTGGAGCCGATGACGTTGAGCAGACCAGTAGAACGCATGCCGTAACGCTGTTCGAACTGATAAAACGCTTTCGTGATCAGTACGATTGAAACAAACGAAAGGAGCAGGGCGATGTTTGCCAGCCATGCGACAACGGCTGCCACGGCGAGGGTCAGCATAGCAACAGGATGACGCCGTAGCGGCGTCTGTTTAATTTCCGCCATGAGCGACGCGCCAAACCAGGCGCCGAGGCTGTACCAGGGAAGATTACGGATGACGCTGTTCATCCCCCACCACGGGGTCGGGAGAAAATTGATCGTGACGCTCAGTAAAACAAAGAGGGCGAACAGGGGTTTTGCCCAGCGGGCGAAGAGTTTACACAGGACAAAATAGGCGATCAGCGCATATAGGTACCACAGGCTGGTACTGGCAGTGAGCATCCCGTGCAGGAACGCGTTTACGCTGGTGGCGTAGGCCGCATTCGCGCTACTGCTGAGATCCCGGTCTGGCGCCAGCCAGTGATTGAGCGAGGTTAATGCCAGCCATTGCACAACGCCCCACAGCGCGAGGACCCACAAAATACTCCAGATGCGTTTTTCCACACACGCCTTCCAGGGAACAGCGTCAATATAACGGCGGATTAAATACCCCGAAATAAAGAAAAAAACGGGCATACGAAACGGCGCAAGGTAGAGATTGAAATAGATCCAACATTTAGACAGCACTTGCGAAAAGGGATGCTGGAAGGTAGTGAGGTGAGGATAAAAGGTGATTACCGAGTGATAGATGACCACCAGACAAATGCATAACCCTTTGATTTGGTTAATCCATAATTCTTTTTGTTTCATAAAAACGGCCTGCCCGTATTGTTCGACGTAGCCTGCGATCCTGCGGGTCATGCGCGTTGCTGTAATGCGTAACAATCTGCTTTTTATATTTTTAAGATAAAGATCAGGTCAGGATGAGGGCTCGGAGTGGGTCACTTTAGTAAATTGATTTGTGGATACTTTTAGGAATAACACTGACGAACACTTGCGGTTCAGTCATTTACCCATTCCGCTTTCGCTTATATACTCGTGACTTTGCTAACCGCAACCAGACGGATTTCATGTATCAACCTGTCGCTCTATTCATCGGCCTGCGCTACATGCGTGGGCGTGCAGCAGATCGCTTCGGTCGCTTTGTCTCCTGGCTCTCCACCATTGGCATTACCCTTGGGGTGATGGCGCTGGTGACGGTATTGTCGGTCATGAACGGTTTTGAACGCGAACTGCAAAACAATATTCTTGGCCTGATGCCTCAGGCCATTCTCTCGTCTGAGCAAGGTTCCCTCAATCCTCAGCAGTTACCGGAAAAAGCCGTCGTCTTAAATGGCGTGAATCGTATTGCGCCTCTGACGACGGGCGATGTCGTCCTGCAAAGTGCGCGCAGTGTGGCGGTAGGGGTTATGCTGGGTATCGATCCGGCGCAAAAAGATCCGCTAACGCCGTATCTGGTCAATGTGAAGCAAACCTCCCTCGAACCGGGCAAGTATAATGTCATCCTTGGCGAGCAGCTCGCCGGGCAGTTGGGGGTGAATCGCGGCGATCAAATTCGCGTGATGGTACCTTCCGCCAGCCAGTTTACCCCGATGGGACGGCTGCCAAGCCAGCGCTTGTTTACGGTGATTGGCACCTTCGCGGCAAACAGCGAAGTCGATGGCTACCAGATGCTGGTCAATATTCAGGATGCCTCGCGTTTGATGCGCTATCCGGCCGGGAATATCACCGGCTGGCGTTTGTGGCTGAATGAACCGCTGAAAGTCGACACCCTCAGTCAGCAAACGTTGCCGGCAGGGACAAAATGGCAGGACTGGCGTGAGCGCAAAGGCGAACTGTTCCAGGCGGTAAGAATGGAAAAGAACATGATGGGGCTGTTGTTGAGCCTGATCGTGGCAGTCGCCGCATTCAACATTATTACTTCGCTGGGCTTGATGGTGATGGAAAAGCAAGGAGAAGTGGCTATTTTGCAAACGCAGGGACTGACGCCGCGCCAAATCATGATGGTCTTTATGGTTCAGGGGGCGAGTGCTGGTATCATCGGCGCGCTGCTGGGGGCGGCATTGGGCGCATTACTGGCCAGTCAGTTGAATAATCTGATGCCAGTGATTGGCGCGATCCTGGACGGCGCCGCGCTGCCTGTGGCCATTGAGCCGCTGCAGGTGATTGTCATCGCGCTGGTGGCAATGGCTATCGCACTGCTTTCTACGCTTTATCCTTCCTGGCGCGCTGCCGCCACTCAACCCGCTGAGGCTTTACGTTATGAATAAGATCCTGTTGCAATGCGACAACCTGTGCAAACGCTATCAGGAAGGCACTGTGCAAACCGACGTGCTGCATGATGTCAGTTTTAGCGTAGACGAAGGCGAAATGATGGCGATCGTGGGCAGCTCCGGTTCGGGTAAAAGTACCTTGCTGCATCTGCTGGGCGGACTGGATACGCCGACTTCGGGCGATGTGATTTTTAGCGGCCAACCGATGAGTAAGCTCTCCTCGACCGCAAAAGCGGAGTTGCGCAATCAAAAACTCGGCTTTATCTATCAGTTCCACCATCTGCTGCCGGATTTCAGCGCGCTGGAAAACGTTGCCATGCCGTTACTGATCGGCAAAAAGAAACCGGCGGAAATTAGCGAACGCGCGCGTGAAATGCTGAAAGCGGTGGGACTGGATCATCGCGCCAGCCACCGTCCTTCTGAGCTTTCCGGCGGCGAGCGCCAGCGTGTGGCGATTGCGCGTGCGCTGGTCAACAATCCACGACTGGTACTGGCAGATGAACCCACAGGGAACCTGGATGCGCGTAACGCCGACAGTATTTTCCAGCTTTTAGGCGAGTTGAATCGTTCTCAGGGCACCGCCTTTTTGGTCGTGACCCACGATCTGCAACTGGCGAAACGGATGAACCGTCAGCTTGAAATGCGTGATGGTCGCCTGACGGCGGAATTGAGCCTGATGGGAGCAGAGTAATGGCTTCGCCTTTATCGTTATTGATTGGGCTGCGTTTTAGCCGTGGCCGTCGGCGCGGCGGTATGGTCTCGCTGATCTCTGTGATTTCGACTATCGGTATTGCGCTGGGGGTGGCGGTGCTGATCGTCGGTTTAAGCGCGATGAACGGTTTTGAACGTGAGCTGAACAACCGTATTCTGGCAGTGGTTCCGCACGGTGAAATTGAAGCGGTGAATCAGCCGTGGACTAACTGGCGCGAAGCGCTGGAGAACGTGCAGAAGGTGCCGGGCATTGCGGCGGCGGCACCGTATATCAACTTTACCGGACTGGTGGAGAGCGGTGCTAATCTGCGCGCCATTCAGGTGAAAGGGGTTGATCCGAAACAGGAACAGCAGCTGAGCGCGCTTCCCTCGTTTGTGCAAAACCATGCCTGGAATAACTTTAAAGCCGGTGAACAGCAAATTATTATCGGCAAAGGTGTGGCAGACGCGCTGAAAGTCAAACAGGGCGACTGGGTCTCGATCATGATCCCAAATTCCAATGCGGATCATAAACTGATGCAGCCTAAACGCGTGCGCCTGCATGTCGCGGGGATTTTGCAATTGAGCGGCCAGCTTGATCACAGTTTTGCGATGATCCCGATGACCGATGCGCAGCAGTATCTGGATATGGGGTCCAGTGTTTCCGGTATTGCTATCAAAGTTAACGATGTCTTTAACGCCAACAAACTGGTACGTGACGCAGGCGAAGTGACCAATAGCTACGTTTACATTAAGAGCTGGATTGGGACTTACGGTTATATGTATCGCGATATTCAGATGATCCGCGCCATTATGTATCTGGCGATGGTGCTGGTGATCGGCGTGGCCTGTTTTAATATCGTCTCGACTTTAGTGATGGCGGTAAAAGACAAGAGTGGCGATATTGCCGTATTAAGAACACTGGGCGCCAAAGACGGTTTGATTCGTGCCATTTTCGTCTGGTATGGATTGCTGGCGGGGCTGTTTGGTAGCCTGTGTGGAGTGGTTATTGGCGTTGTCGTTTCATTGCAACTGACCCCCATCATTGAAGGTATTGAGAAGATTATCGGCCATCAGTTTTTGTCCGGGGATATCTATTTTATCGACTTCCTGCCATCCGAATTACACTGGCTGGATGTTATTTATGTGCTGGTCACGGCATTGTTGCTGAGCTTGTTAGCCAGTTGGTATCCGGCGCGACGCGCCAGTAATATCGATCCAGCGAGAGTTCTCAGCGGCCAGTAACTGCGGTACACAGAAACAAGGAGCGGCGATGTATTACGGGTTTGACATTGGCGGGACCAAAATTGCGTTAGGCGTGTTTGATACCCAACGGCATTTGCAGTGGGAAAAGCGCGTGCCAACCCCTCGCGACAGTTATGACGCTTTTCTGGATGCCGTGTGTGATTTGGTTGCTGAGGCCGATGCGCGATTTGGCGAGAAAGGCAGTGTTGGCATCGGTATTCCCGGAATGCCTGAGACGGCGGACGGTACGCTGTACGCCGCCAATGTGCCTGCCGCCAGCGGCAAACCTCTGCGTGCCGATCTCAGCGCACGTCTGGACCGCGATGTTCGCCTGGACAACGATGCCAACTGTTTTGCCCTTTCCGAAGCCTGGGACGATGAGTTTACGCAATATCCGCTGGTGATGGGGCTTATCCTCGGCACCGGTGTCGGCGGTGGTCTGATCATCAATGGGAAACCGATCGCTGGGCACAGCTACATTACCGGTGAATTTGGTCATATACGCTTACCCGTGGATGCACTCACGCTGATGGGTTTTGACTTCCCGTTGCGCCGCTGTGGCTGTGGTCAACTGGGCTGTATCGAGAACTATCTTTCCGGGCGTGGATTTGCATGGCTATATCAGCATTACTATCATCAACCTTTGCAGGCTCCTGAAATCATTGCGCTGTGGGAGCAGGGCGATGTTCAGGCGCGAGCCCACGTTGAACGCTATCTGGATTTATTAGCGGTCTGTCTGGGCAATATTCTGACTATCGTCGATCCCGATCTGGTCGTGATCGGCGGCGGTTTATCGAATTTCACAGCGATAACAACGCAGTTGGCGGACCGATTGCCAAATCATCTCTTGCCTGTCGCCCGGGTGCCGCGTATTGAACGCGCACGTCATGGTGATGCGGGTGGAATGCGCGGCGCCGCCTTCTTACATCTTACCGACTAATAAAAGAGGTTGTTATGCAGTCGCGTCGGGGTCATCGATTAAGTCGTTTTCGTAAAAATAAACGCCATTTACGCGAACGTCTGCGTCAACGGATCTTTTTCAGAGACAGAGTGGTGCCGGAAATGATGGAAAAACCAAGAGTATTAGTACTTACAGGGGCAGGGATTTCAGCTGAATCCGGCATTCGTACGTTTCGTGCAGCCGATGGTCTCTGGGAAGAGCATCGCGTTGAAGATGTGGCGACCCCGGAAGGATTTGCGCGCAACCCTACACTGGTTCAGTCATTTTATAACGCGCGTCGACAGCAACTGCAGGGAGCAGAAATCCAGCCTAACGCGGCGCATATCGCACTGGCAAAACTGGAAGAAGCTCTCGGCGAAAACTTCTTACTGGTGACGCAGAATATCGACAATCTCCATGAGCGCGCGGGCAGCGAAAATATTATCCATATGCATGGTGAGTTGTTGAAGGTGCGTTGTTCCCAAAGCGGGCAGATCCTGGACTGGACTGGCGATGTCACCCCCGAGGATAAGTGTCACTGTTGCCAGTTCCCGGCGCCGTTGCGCCCGCATGTGGTGTGGTTTGGTGAAATGCCGCTGGGGATGGATGACATCTACATGGCGCTGGCAATGGCGGATATTTTTATCGCGATTGGCACCTCGGGCCACGTTTATCCGGCGGCGGGTTTTGTCCATGAAGCACGACTGCATGGCGCACATACCATCGAGCTAAACCTTGAACCGAGCCAGGTCGGCAGTGAATTTGAAGAGAAGTATTACGGTCCTGCGAGTCAGGTAGTGCCGGAATTTGTCGAGAAGTTGTTGAAAGGTTTGTAACGTGAAAGGCCCGGTTCGCATTGCGACACCGGGCCTTCTTGCTGAATTAGCGTCCTGCTTTCAGCTTCTGGTAATACTCTTCATAAATTGCGCTGGCCGCGCCGACATCATTCTGCCATTCCCCTTTTTTGATGGTCTCTGCATCAGGGTACAGCGATTTGTCGTTGGCGACGTCCGGGCTTAACAGTTTGCGGGCCGCCAGGTTAGGCGTCGGATAACCGATGGTTTCCGCCACTTGTTTCGCGACGTCCGGGCGCAGCAGGAAGTTAATCAGCTTCAGCGCGCCTTCTTTGTTTTTGGCGTTTGCCGGAATCGACAAGCTGTCCATCCAGAAGATCCCGCCTTCTTTTGGCCAAATGACTTCCAGCGGTGTTCCGGCCTGACGCGCAACCCATGCAGAGCCGTTCCACACCATTCCCAGATTCACTTCGCCTTCCATATACGGGTTAGCCGGGTTGTCGGAGTTAAACGCCGCCACGTTTGGCATCAGTTTTTTCAGCTCGTTGTAGGCCGCTTCAATCTCTTTCGGATCGGTCGTATTGCCAGAATAACCCAGCTTACGCAGCGCCACCTGGAACACTTCACGCGCATCATCCGTCAGCAACAGACTGCCTTTGTACTCCGGTTTCCACAGATCGGCCCAGCTGGTAACGGTTTTCGGGTCAATGGTCTCACTGTTGACGCCAATCGCCGTGGCACCCCAGATGTAAGGGATTGAGTAGTCGTTGTTCGGGTCAAACGGCTTGTTGAGCATCTCGGGGTCGAGATTGTTGAAGTTGGTTAACGCCGACTTATCGATCTTCTGGATCATGCCCTCTTTACGCATTTTGTCGACGTAGTAGGTAGAAGGGACTACCAGGTCGTAGGCACCGTCTTTGTACGTTTTGAGCTTGGCGTACATGGTTTCATTCGACTCGTAAGTCGAATAGATAACCTTAATGCCGGTCTCTTTGGTGAACTGCTCGAGCAGTCCTGGCGGTACATACTCGGTCCAGTTATAGAAATAGAGTGTGTTGTTGTCTTTGGCGTGAGCAGCGCTCATGCCCAGTGCCAGAGCACCCGCGGCAAGCAGGTGGCGTGACCATTTTTTCATTTAACGTCCCCTGAATTACAGGCCCTAACGGCCCTTCGTTTTATCACGAGCAATAAGCTGGCTGGCAATGACCATCACCAGCGACAGAACTAACAATATCGTTGCCAGCGCATTCACTTCGGGTGATACGCCCACTTTCACCATTGAATAGATCTTCAACGGTAAAATTTCATAGCCTGGTCCGGTGACAAATGACGACACCACAACGTCATCCATCGACAAGGTAAAACTCAGTAACCAACCGGCCGCCACGGCGGGCATGGCCAGCGGTAAAATGATCTTGCGCAGAATAGTGACTTCGCTGGCGCCCAGATCTTTTGCGGCTTCCAGCATCCGTACATCAAAGCCTTTCAGACGTGAATAGACGGTCACGACGACAAACGGCAGGCAGAACGTGATATGGGAGAAGAGCAGCGACCAGAACCCCAGTTGAATGCCAAGCAGCATAAACAGCACCAGCAGGGAAATGGCCATCACGATATCCGGTGACATCATGACGACAAACAACATACCGCTGACGAAGGGTTTGCCGCGAAAGCGGTAGCGGTACAGTGCGACGGCAGTGAGCGAACCAATGAGCGTGGCAAAGGTTGCCGAGACAACGGCCATCGTGAGTGAATGCTGTGCAGCCTGCAGCAGACTGTCGTTGTTGAGCAATAAGTTGTACCAGTTTGTGGTAAACCCTTGCCAGTTGATGCCAAAGCGCGAGCTGTTAAAGGAGTTCACAATCAAGATGATGATTGGAATATACAGATAAGCATAAATGGTGGTCATAAAACCACCGCGAAGCAGTCTACCGATCATTCGAGATCCACCTCCTTGCGTTGCAGAGGGGACAGTTTCAGAGTATTGAAATTATTCAATTTTTCCTTTATCTCCAAAATATCTCCAACACTCGTTGATTAAATAGTGCGCAAAAAAAAGCGGCCATTACGTGAGGCCGCGCATTTTACAACAATTTTCCTGGCGATCGGGAAAAAATGGCTGATTTAATGACGGGCGTTATACGTTTTGCCCGCTAATTCAGCCAGGTGGAGGATTACTGTACGATGACCCCCATCACCATCCCGTTACTCTGATTCATCTCAAACCTGGCGCTAAAACCGGATTTGCGCCAGCGAATTCGCTTTTCGGTTTACTGCGGTGGTTTACTCGCTGAGTTCGCTTGCTTTTCTGTTCAGCAGACGCGATGCACGCCAGTAAACCAGTAGCATCAGTCCCATCACAACGGTCAGCGTAATGCTGGTGGCGGCGCCAAATGGCCAGTCGCGGATGTTCAGGAACTGCACCTTAATGACATTGCCAATCAGCAGGTTTTTGGCGCCACCCATCAGATCTGAAACGTAGAACAGACCCATTGCAGGCAGCATCACCAGCAGACAGCCTGCAATAATCCCCGGCATGGTCAGTGGAATGATAATGCGGATAAAGGTTTGCAACTTGCTGGCCCCTAAATCGCGCGCCGCTTCTAACAGCGGCTTATCCAGTTTTTCAATGCTGGAGTAGAGCGGCATCACCATAAAAGGCAACAGGATATAAACCAGACCAATAATGACGGCGCTGGGGGTAAACATGATGCGAATCGGCGTGTCGATAACGCCCAGCCAGAGCAGGAACTCGTTGAGATAGCCTTTGGTGCTCAGGAAAATTTTCAGGCCGTAGATGCGGATCAGTGAGTTAGTCCAGAACGGGACGATCAGCAAGAACAGCAATAGCGGACGCACTTTTTCCGGCAATTTTGCCAGAAACCAGGCGAACGGATAACCGAGTACCAGGCAGGCAAGGGTGGCAATCAGCGCCATATTGAGCGAGTGCAGCAGCACCTCAAAATAGAGCGGATCGAGCAGACGTGCGTAGTTCTCCAGCGTAAAGACCATTTTGACGAAACTGGTGTCATCGCGAGTCAAAAAACTGGTACCAATGATCATCAGGTTGGGCAAAAAGACAAACAACACAAGCCAACCGACGATGGTGATAATCACCACATTCTGGAACTTACTCGTGTTCTTCATCAGCCAGTACGACCTCCCAGCTTTCTACCCAATTAATGGCCATTTTTTGGTCGAGAGAGTGATCAAAATCGGGATCGTCTTCATTGAAGAATTCGCTCACCATGACCATTTTGCCGTTTTCCAGTTCGACGACCGATTCCAGCGTCATTCCTTTGTAGTTGCGCTCGCGAACGTAACCAATCAGGCCTTCAATGTGATTATCGTCATTGATTTCATCGACGCGCAGATCTTCCGGGCGCAGCAAGACATGTAACTTTTGCCCTGGGACAACGGCAAAATTGACGTAAATGTTGCATTCGCGACCTTCCACATTCGCACGAACGCGTTGCTCGTCAAGACGCTCGATCACGGTGGCGTTAAACATATTGATCTCACCGATAAAACCGGCCACGAAGAGGTTTTTCGGTTCTTCGTAGATCTCGCGCGGGGTGCCGTCCTGTTCAATCACGCCGTCACGCATCACCACGATACGGTCTGACATGGTCAACGCTTCTTCTTGATCGTGGGTAACAAACACAAAGGTGATACCGAGTTTACGCTGCAACGCTTTCAGTTCGTTTTGCATCTGCTTGCGCAACTTGTAATCCAGCGCAGACAGCGATTCGTCCAGCAGAAGCAAACGCGGTTTGTTCACCACTGCACGGGCGATTGCCACGCGTTGTTGTTGTCCGCCGGAGAGTTGATGCGGCTTACGCTGGGCAAACTCTTCGAGTTGCACCATGCGCAGCGCGTCGGTAACGCGGGGCGTGATTTCAGCAGCGGGGGTTTTCTGCATGCGTAACCCGAACGCCACATTTTCAAACACTGTCATGTGCGGGAATAACGCATAACTTTGGAATACCGTATTCACATAACGGTTCTCTGCCGGAACATCGGTAATGTCCTGGTTATCCAGCATGATATGACCGGAATCCACATTTTCCAGACCGGCAATCAGGCGTAGAACGGTTGTTTTACCGCAGCCAGAGGGGCCAAGCAGCGTGAGGAATTCACCATTATTAATGGTCAGATTCAGGTTAGAAATGACCTCTTTGCCATCGAAACTTTTGCGAATTCCCGCCAATTGCACCAGCGGTGAAAGCGAACGCGGTTGTTTATTCAATTTTTTACTCTGTCCCATGTAGACGCAACGGATGGCTGACCGATGCGGGGTTTGTGGTTGACCACCTTGGTGACTCTTAATGAGGGCGGTTATTCTACGGCAAACCACTGAAATCGCCAATCCTTGTTGCGAATTGCGGGGTTAGCTTTATATTCAGGAAGGGCTGTGGGTCGAAATATTCTCGTTTAGGGGATAAAAGTGACCTGACGCAATATTTGTCTTTTCTTGCTTATTGATAATGTTGTCACAAAAAGTGAGGGTGACTGCATGGATAAATTACTTGAGCGTTTTTTGCACTATGTGTCGTTGGATACCCAGTCAAAACCGGGTGTGCGACAGGTTCCCAGCACCGAGGGACAGTGGAAGCTATTACAGTTACTCAAACAACAGCTCGAAGAGATGGGGCTGGTTGACGTTACGTTAAGTGACAAAGGGACCGTGATGGCGACGTTGCCAGCGAATGTTCCTGGCGATATTCCTGCCATCGGTTTTATTTCCCATGTGGATACCTCACCGGATTTCAGTGGTAAAAACGTGAATCCGCAGATTGTGGAAAATTATCGCGGCGGCGATATTGCGTTGGGTATTGGTGATGAAGTGTTATCGCCGGTGATGTTCCCGGTTTTACATCAACTGCTGGGACAAACGCTGATCACCACTGACGGTAAAACGCTGCTCGGCGCGGATGACAAAGCGGGTGTGGCGGAAATTATGACCGCACTGGCGGTACTGAAGCACAAAGCGATCCCGCACGGCGATATTCGAGTCGCTTTCACGCCAGATGAAGAGGTTGGCAAAGGGGCGAAACACTTTGATGTTGCCGCTTTTAATGCGCAATGGGCTTACACCGTTGATGGCGGCGGCGTTGGTGAGCTGGAGTTTGAAAACTTCAACGCTGCTTCCGTCAATATCAAAATCGTGGGTAACAATGTGCATCCGGGCACCGCAAAAGGTGTGATGGTGAATGCGCTGTCGTTGGCTGCGCGAATTCATGCGGAAGTTCCGGCGGATGAAAGTCCTGAAACCACAGACGGTTACGAAGGCTTCTACCATCTTGCGAGCATGAAGGGCACCGTCGATCGGGCCGATATGCACTACATTATTCGCGATTTTGACCGCAAGCAGTTTGAAGCACGTAAGCGCAAAATCATGGATATCGCCAGGAAGGTCGGTAAAGGACTGCACCCGGACTGCTACATTGAGCTGGTGATCGAAGATAGCTATTACAACATGCACGAAAAGGTTGTTGAACATCCGCACATTCTGAATATTGCTCAGCAGGCAATGCGTGATTGTGACATAGAGCCGGTAATGAAACCGATCCGTGGCGGTACTGACGGGGCGCAACTGTCGTTCATGGGCTTACCGTGTCCGAACCTTTTCACCGGCGGTTACAACTATCATGGTAAGCATGAGTTTGTGACGCTGGAAGGGATGGAAAAAGCGGTGCAGGTGATTGTGCGTATCGCAGAACTGACGGCAAAGCAAAAGTAATGGATATCGGTAGATGCCGGATAAGCGAATCGCCATCCGGCATCTGGCGTAAAAACTTACCCTTCGAAGAACCAGTACCCACTGTTGACCAGCGCGGCCAGCATCGCAAGGAATGACGGATCGTCCAGCGCGTCCTCAAAGTTTTCGGCAGTCAGCACGATATGGCTGGCAAGCGCTTCCAGTGCCGGACGGTGTGGAGAATCAATTTTCTCGCCGTTAGCGTAGATATCGTCACCAATGCGCAGTACACGCAACCCGCCAAGACGAACCAGCACATCGCCTTGCTTCAGAGCATCATAAATCTCATCGGGCTGATAGGGCGGCTCTGGCGGCGCGATGTCCAGTTCGTGGCGAGACTGGGAAATAAACTCACCAAACCACTGTTTGAAATGTTCCGGCTGATTGATTAACCCGAGCATCATTTCGCGTAACTTATCCATTTCCTGCGGCAGAATGTCGGCAGGATGATCGCGAGGCGGCATATCGGGGTCGCTGTAATACGTGCTGCCCAGTTCACGCTGCAGAACATAATCGGCAAAACCGCTGATCAGCTCGCGAGTATTAGGCGCGCGGAACCCGACAGAGTAGTTCATGGCATTTTCCAGCGCATAACCCTCGTGTGGGAATCCCGGTGGAATATATAGAATATCGCCTGGTTCCAGCTCTTCATCAATAATGGCGTCGAAAGGATCAACCTGTAACAGGTCGGGATGCGGGCAATGCTGCTTCATCTGCAGCTTTTCGCCCACCCGCCAGCGACGACGGCCCGTTCCCTGAATAATAAAGACGTCGTACTGATCCAGATGGGGGCCTACACCGCCGCCGGGAACGGAAAAAGAGATCATCAGGTCGTCGATACGCCAGTCAGGCAACGCACGGAAAGGGCGCATCAGCGCGGCAGTCGGTTCATGCCAGTGGTTCACGGCCTGCACCAGCAGCGACCAGTTGTTCTCGCCAAGATGGTCGTAGCTTTCGAAGGGGCCGTGGCTCACCTGCCATTTGCCGTCCTGATGACTGACAAGACGGCTGTCGACTTCACTTTCCATTGCCAGTCCTGCCAGTTCATCAGGAGAGAGCGGATCAATAAAGTTGGTGAACCCGCGCTTCAACACCACTGGGCGTTTTTGCCAGTGGCGTTCGAGAAACTCGGGCCAGTTGAGGTTTAATTGGTATTCCATATAAAGTATCCGCAGGCTGGTATCTGACACCGATTATAACGGATGCGTAACCCGATGCGGTGAACTATGTACACAAATATTACATATCGATTCACTCGTCTTTCTGGCCTGGGTGCTGTCGACCGAAAATAACCTCCATGCGTGCGCCGCCCAGCAAACTGTCGTTGGCGATGATTTGCCCGTCATACTGTTCGGTAATCTCGCGAGCCACCGCCAGCCCCACGCCTTGTCCCGGTCGCAGCGTATCAACTCGCTGGCCACGATCAAAGACCAGCGCTCGCTTACTGTGCGGGATCCCTGGTCCGTCATCCTCAACCAAAATATGCAAGTGATCGTCGGTCTGGCGGGCTGAGATTTCGACAAACTCAAGACAGTATTTGCAGGCATTGTCGAGCACATTGCCCATCACTTCGACAAAATCGTTCTGCTCGCCGACAAAACTGATTTCTGGCGAAATATCGAGACTGATATTAACCCCTTTACGCTGGTAGACCTTGTTCAGCGCAGACGTCAGATTATCCAAAAGCGGCGCGACAGGGTGCAGTTCACGACTGAGCAAAACGCCGCTGCCGCGCATGCTGGCGCGGTGCAGGTAATAACCAATCTGCTGCGAAATACGGCTAATTTGTTCCAGCATCACCGGTTCGGCTTCGCTGACGCTCATCTTTTCGCTGCGCAGGGAACGCAGCGTACTTTGCAGCACCGCCAGCGGGGTTTTCAGGCTGTGTGTAAGGTCGGTCAGGGTCGTGCGATATTTGTCGTAACGTTCGCGCTCGCTTTTCAGCAATCGGTTGAGGTTACGCACAAGGCTGGTCAGTTCGCGCGTTGTTTCAGGGTTAAGCATATCGCGGTGATGATCTTCCAGCTCACGCACCTCTCGCGCCAGCGCCTCAATAGGTCGCAGGCTCCACCAGGCGGCGACCCAGAGTAGAGGGATCACTAACAGCAGGTTGGCGGCCAGTACATAGATAAACCAGCTCCACACCATATAAGAGCGTTTCAGCTCGATGGGGATAGTATCAACAACGACGATAGTGAGTTGCGGCATGCGCGCGGTAGCGGGGTAAATATTCACTGCCACAGAGTGGGTCATCTCGGCATCGTCATCCTCCTCCCGCACTTCTTTAAGTTGCTGCTGGACGGAATGATCGTTACTCAGCAATGCGCTGGTCGCGTCGACATCGGCCTCAATTTCGTGAAAACCATTGGTTTTCAGCCAGTCAGCATGGACCCGCTTGACCAGCCACGGCACGTCGCGCTGCGCCCATAACAGTTTGCCGTTCTCGTCATAAATCAATGACATCGTTGGGCTTTGCATATCGAGGTGCTCAGGGAGTTCTACCTGAAGTTTGTTGTTTTCCCATTTTGCGAGGGTATAGAAAAGATTGCTTTCCCCACGCAGCAGGCGGAACGTTGTCTTATCGAAGCTAACGCTGTAACCGATCAGCGCCACCATGCCGTAAGCCAGGGAAAGGACCAGCACAACGCCCGCTGTCGCCAGTAAAAAGCGGACCCGCAGCGACAGGGGAAAAAAGTGACGCAGTAATTTATTCATTAGCGCAGTTCGAAAAGATATCCCTGACCACGCACGGTGGTGATCACGTCGTTAGGGTACTGAGCCTGGATTTTCTTGCGCAGACGCCCCATAAGTACATCAATAGTATGACTTTCGCGAAGTTCGGCATCCGGATAAAGCTGCAACATCAACGAATCTTTGCTGACAACTTTGCCACTATTGCGGATCAGTGTTTCCATAATGGTGTACTCAAACGCCGTCAGCTTAATCACTTCGTCATTGACCGACAGTTCGCGGCGGGAGAGATCGACCTGAAAAGGGGGGAGTGAAATGACCTGGGACGCCAGACCACTGTTGCGGCGCATTAATGCCTGCATACGCGCCATCACCTCTTCAATATGAAAGGGTTTGGTGACGTAGTCGTCGGCTCCGGCACTGAGCACTTCGACTTTGTCCTGCCAGCCTTCACGCGCGGTGAGTACGAGGACGGGCAGAGAAACTTCGCTGCTACGCCAGCGGCGAATGAGAGAAAGCCCATCTTCATCCGGGAGACCTAAATCGACAATCGCAATATCAGGCAGGTGTTCATTAAGGTAATAATCGGCTTCCTTTGCATCTTCTGCGTCATCCACCTGGTGCCCTAAATCCTGTAGTTGAACCTTTAGGTGGTGACGTAACAACGCATTATCCTCAACAACCAGTACGCGCATTTTCTTTTCTCCCTAAGTAAATGGTATGAATAGTTTAACGCTGATTATGTTGTTGTGGTGATAAACATTTAGTAAACCGGGGAGAGGGAAGTGCCGGATGGCGACGCAAACGCCTTATCCGGCCAACACGATCGTAGGCCCGGTGAGCGTCGGCGCCACCGGGCAATGTATTTACTTCAGCTCGTCAACCATGGTGATGGCGCGACCAATGTAGTTCGCTGGGGTCATGGCTTTCAGACGCACTTTCTCTTCTTCCGGCAGTGCCAGACCGTCGATAAACTGCTTCATACCTTCGGCATCGACACGTTTACCACGGGTCAGCTCTTTCAGTTTCTCATACGGTTTTTCAATGCCGTAACGACGCATGACGGTCTGGATCGGCTCTGCCAGCACTTCCCAGTTGTGATCCAGTTCGTCCAGCAGACGATCGCGGTTCACTTCCAGTTTGCTCACGCCTTTCAGGGTGGACTGATAGGCGATCAGCGCATAACCGATACCGACACCCAGGTTACGCAGGACGGTAGAGTCCGTCAGGTCACGCTGCCAGCGGGATACCGGCAGTTTGCTCGCCAGATGTTGCAGTACTGCGTTAGACAGGCCCAGGTTGCCTTCGGAGTTTTCGAAGTCGATTGGGTTCACTTTGTGCGGCATGGTGGAAGAGCCAATTTCACCAGCGATGGTTTTCTGCTTGAAGTGGTTCAGCGAGATGTAACCCCAGACGTCACGATCGAAGTCGATCAGAATGGTGTTAAAGCGGGCGATACAATCAAACAGCTCTGCAATGTAATCATGCGGTTCAATCTGGGTGGTGTACGGGTTCCACTGGATCCCCAGCGAAGTGACAAACTCTTCGCTGAACTGGTGCCAGTCAACTTCCGGATACGCGGCGATGTGTGCGTTATAGTTGCCGACCGCGCCGTTGATTTTACCGAGAATTTCGACCTGATTTAACTGGCGGAACTGGCGCTCCATACGATACGCCACGTTAGCCATCTCTTTGCCGATGGTGGACGGTGTGGCTGGCTGACCATGGGTGCGCGACAGCAGCGGAATATCGCGATACTGTACTGCCAGATCTTTAATGCCATCAATCAACTGACGCCAGTACGGAAGGATCACTTCATCACGGGCAGTTTTCAGCATCAATGCGTGAGACAGGTTGTTGATGTCTTCAGAGGTGCAGGCGAAGTGGATGAATTCGGAAACCGCATGCAGTTCTTGGTTTCCGGCCACTTTTTCTTTCAGGAAATACTCTACTGCCTTCACATCGTGGTTTGTCGTGCGCTCAATGGTTTTGATACGCGCGGCATCGTCTTCATTGAAGTTCGCCACGATGGTATCAAGGAAACCGTTTGCGTCGGCAGCAAAAGCAGGAACTTCCTTGATCGCTGCGTGCGCGGCCAGTTTCTGCAGCCAGCGTACTTCAACTTGTACACGGAATTTCAGCAAACCGTATTCGCTGAAAATCCCGCGCAGCGCGCTGACTTTATCGCCGTAGCGTCCATCGACAGGGGAAACGGCGGTCAGTGAGGATAATTCCATAGATCATAACTCCGGGGTTAAATGAGCAAGAATTTGTTTGGCCTGAGTGGTCAGACGATTACGATAAAACATTAATTGCAGACGGCCACCGCCGACCTGATGCCAGAGCACGGCCGCACGGATACCTGCAAGGAGAGAGGCGCGAACTTTTGCCTGAACCTGAGGACTTTGCAAAACAGCAGGAGAACCGGTCACCTGAATGCGCGGCCCCAGTGGGCTAATGACGTCAACATAGATGCCCGCCATGGCGCTCATCAACGTTTCAGACTGCAAATCAAAATGGTCGAGCTGGCGCTGCAAGCCGTTGATTCGCTCGCCCAGCGTATCCATCGCGCCTTTTGCTGCTGACAGCTTGCGCTCCAGCACCATCAGGCTCAGGGTATAACGGGTGAGTTCTGCGTTTAAGCCCTGACGGCTGCTGGCGTTGAGCACGCCGAGCAGAGTCTCCAGTCCGAGGCGCAGATTGGCCTCGCTGCCACCGAACACGCCCAGCGTTGAACTGGGGTTCATGTCAATGACGCTATTCAGTGAAACGTGTAGCGCATCAGCATCACAGTGTCCCTGGTGCGCCAGTTCTTGGACCAGGCGTGCCGACTGGCAAATACCGGCCAGCGCGAGGGTGATGTCATAAAAATTCTTTGCCACGGTCACTGCTTCCTTGTATCAGTCTAAGAGAATAATTATACCGGCAGGGGCAGGCGCTGCTCGATAATACCGCCGCCGAGGCACACTTCACCCATGTAAAAGACCGCGGACTGACCCGGCGTAACGGCTGCGACCGGCTCATCAAAGACAACTTCAATGCGATCGTCGTCCAGAGCGTTAACCGTGCAAGGGATGTCGGTTTGACGATAACGGGTTTTCACCGTGCAGCGCAGAGTTCCGCTGAACGGCTCGCGATCAACCCAGTGCAATTGTTGCGCGATCAACCCGACAGACATCAGACGCGGGTGTTCATGACCCTGAGCCACAACCAGAATGTTGTTCTCAACATCTTTGTCTACGACATACCACGGATCTTCAGACCCTTCTTTGGTTCCGCCAATCCCCAGCCCTTTGCGCTGGCCCAGCGTGTGGTACATCAACCCCTGATGCTGGCCAATCTCGTCGCCATCAACAGTAATGATTTTGCCAGGTTGTGCCGGGAGATAGCGACCTAAGAATTCACGGAATTTACGCTCACCGATAAAGCAGATACCGGTGGAATCTTTTTTCTTCGCGGTGATGAGCCCCAGATCTTCGGCAATTTTGCGTACCTGCGGTTTCTCAAGCTCACCCACCGGGAACAAACTTTGCGCGATCTGCTCATGGCCGAGCGTATAGAGGAAATAGCTCTGGTCTTTATTGCCATCAAGGCCACGCAGCAGGCGGCTTTTGCCGTCTACATCGGCACGACGCACGTAGTGGCCGGTGGCGATGTAATCGGCACCTAAATCTTCAGCGGCAAATTCGAGGAAGGCTTTAAATTTGATTTCTTTGTTGCACAGAATATCCGGGTTCGGCGTGCGGCCAGCTTTGTACTCTTCGAGGAAGAGTTCAAAAACGTTGTCCCAGTATTCTGCGGCAAAGTTAACCGTGTGCAGTTCAATGCCGAGCTTGTCGCAGACGGCCTGTGCATCCGCAAGATCGGCGGCCGCTGTGCAATATTCCTCACCGTCGTCCTCTTCCCAGTTCTTCATGAACAGGCCTTCTACCTGATAACCCTGTTGCAGCAACAGCCAGGCGGAAACGGAGGAATCGACACCGCCGGACATGCCGACGATCACTTTTTTTGGGCTTTCAGACATTGGAATACTCACGACATTGAACTTCAAGGCGGCGTATTCTATCACGCAGCCCTTTACTTGACACCCTCTGTAAACGGCCAGTTAAATTCACCGATCATCTCCAGTGGGTAACGTTGTCCGCTCTGGTAACAGCGCACACTCTCAGCAACCAGCGGAGAACGCAGGTTTGGCGCATTGAGTATCTCTTGTGCGCTCACCCAACGACAGCAATCTATATCGCTGTCATGGGGTTCGGTATCGCACATCGTGGCAAGCTCAATGCAAAACAGAAAACGTAAGAACGGCGTTTTATCGGGAGCGATCCACTGGTGCATACGAATAAAATGCTGAGGCTGCGCGCTGATGCCGGTCTCTTCCCACAATTCACGCGCGACGGCTTCTGCTAATGTCTCATCTGCTTCCAGATGTCCGGCGGGCTGGTTCCACAGTGCTTTGCCGTTGATGGTTTCCTCAACGACTAAAAATTTTTCCTCTGCATGCACAATGCAGGCAACGGTGACGTGCGGTTTAAACATCGGTTACCTCTTATTCTTCTTCAAATCCTTCAGCGACATCCGGCCAGTTAATCGCGCCGCTGGTCTTATCGATACTAATGTAGGCCGTTGGCGGAGAGGTGGCGGGATCGGCACCCCCACGGCACAACGCGGTCTGGTGGTCTTCGCGAACGATAAACTCAATAGCCTTTTTAGCGTTCCAGCTCTCATAAAAGACACATTGATAGTCGTGACGCAAATTGAGTGTGGCTATCCGTGTCGCCTTATCTGTAGATAACGGATTGATATCTTCTCGATAACGATCACCGCTGTTTACAGGCTGCAACTGCGATTTTTTTAACCAGCCGCGCACAACGTGGCGATCGGCGGTGTAATACGCCACCTCAAGAAAATCATCTTCTGATTGTTCTTGTGCGGAAACGGTATCGCCGGGGATCAGGAATAGGGAGGGACTGCGGCACTGTTCATTCGGCATCGTATAAAAAGAGGCGCGTCCGCCAGCCTGAACCTGATAGTGGTTATCCGCCGCCGGTGCGTGGCTGACGCGTACTGGCATTGCCTTCTGCGCCCATTGTTGACAGGTTTCATTAACCGGCAACGCATTCGGCAGTGGAGTCAGACTCGCTGCGGGCAGCCATCCGGTCGCAAACAAGCCTTTAGCATCACGATAACGCACGTAGCGATATGTGTGGACTGGCGCATCATCTGATGACTTATATTGCAGGCTTCGCAGTACTTCCACCGTGTCACCGTTGATCAGATGTGCGGGAAGTCGGCATTCTGCGTGTGGCGCGGAGTAAAAATGCAGACGAGAGTCTGTTTTCACCTTCGCTGTTTCATAAACATAATCCGCCGCGCCTGCGCTGTCGCCCGCAATGGCTTCGCAATCCTGCTTCGCAATGCAAAATGGCGATACGGTCAATAAGGTTAACGCGGCGAAAACACGGGTATCCATAATTTTTCTTCCATGATGATGTCGGGCACTACGCGTCTTCAGACAGTGTGTGACGAAGGATGTTCCCGCCACTCGCCGTTAGCCAGTCCATCAAGCGTATAGTCGCCCATTGCGTAGCGGATCAGCCGCAGCGTCGGATGCCCAACATGCGCGGTCATTCGACGAACCTGGCGATTACGGCCTTCATATAACGTGATTTTAAGCCACGTGGTAGGAATGTTTTTGCGTTCGCGAATCGGCGGGTTTCTTGGCCAGAGCCATTCCGGCTCAACCACAATATCCACGCCTGCGGGCAGGGTGGGACCATCATTCAGCGTAACGCCGTGACGCAGGGCGTTCAGCGCCTCGACGCCGGGTTCCCCCTCAACCTGCACATAATAAATTTTGCCGGTGCGTTTGCCTGGCTGCGTGAGTCTTGCCTGCAATGCGCCGTCGTTGGTGAGAACCAGAAGTCCTTCGCTGTCTCTGTCGAGACGGCCTGCGGCATAGACCCCCTGCACGGGAATAAAATCTTTCAACGTGCTGCGGCCCGCTTCATCGGTAAATTGTGGCAAAACATCGTAAGGTTTATTGAACAAAACCACGCGTTTTGGCTGGTTTTCTTTGCGCTGCCTGGTGGTTTGTCGCGAGCTGAATCGCTCAAGGCGGTGATTTCTAAAAGAAGTTTTTTGCATGGTATTTTCAGGCCTTATCAATTGACGCATTATAGCCTAATAACGAGTGTCTTTCATGGCGACAAACAATAGGGTAGTATTGACACGCTCATTACAAAACATTAACAAAAAATTGCTCTAACGCATCCGTGTAGCAGGACGCAATTGCACATGCAGCGTGATGACAGACGAGCAAACCAGAAGCGCTCGAAGGAGAGGTGAATGGAAAGTAAAGTAGTTGTTCCGGCTGAAGGCAAAAAGATCACCCTGCAAAACGGCAAACTGAACGTGCCGAATAATCCGATTATCCCATTCATTGAAGGCGACGGCATCGGTGTTGATGTAACCCCTCCGATGATCAAAGTTGTGAATGCTGCAGTCGAGAAAGCCTATAAAGGCGAGCGTAAAATCTCCTGGATGGAAATCTACACCGGTGAGAAATCCACTCAGGTATACGGTCAGGACGTCTGGCTGCCTTCTGAAACTCTGGATCTGATTCGTGATTACCGCGTAGCCATTAAAGGTCCCCTGACGACCCCAGTCGGTGGCGGTATTCGCTCTCTGAACGTTGCACTGCGTCAGGAACTTGACCTGTACGTGTGCCTGCGTCCGGTTCGTTATTATCAGGGCACCCCAAGCCCGGTTAAACATCCTGAACTGACCGACATGGTCATCTTCCGTGAAAACTCTGAAGACATCTACGCGGGTATCGAATGGAAAGCAGACTCTGCTGATGCAGAGAAAGTGATTAAATTCCTGCGTGAAGAGATGGGCGTGAAGAAAATTCGCTTCCCGGAACATTGTGGCATTGGTATCAAACCGTGCTCCGAAGAAGGGACTAAACGTCTGGTGCGTGCGGCGATTGAATATGCCATCACCAACGACCGTGACTCTGTGACGCTGGTTCACAAAGGCAACATCATGAAGTTCACCGAAGGCGCGTTCAAAGACTGGGGTTACCAGTTAGCGCGTGAAGAGTTTGGCGGTGAACTGATTGATGGCGGCCCGTGGGTTAAAATCAAGAACCCGAACACCGGCAAAGAGATCGTGGTCAAAGACGTGATCGCCGATGCATTCCTGCAGCAAATCCTGCTGCGTCCGGCTGAGTACGACGTTATCGCGTGTATGAACCTGAACGGTGACTACATCTCCGATGCGCTGGCAGCTCAGGTTGGCGGTATTGGTATCGCGCCGGGCGCAAACATCGGTGACGAATGTGCACTGTTTGAAGCTACCCACGGTACGGCACCGAAATATGCGGGTCAGGATAAAGTGAACCCGGGTTCAATTATTCTGTCTGCCGAAATGATGCTGCGCCACATGCAGTGGTTCGAAGCTGCTGATTTAATTGTTAAAGGTATGGAAGGCGCGATCGCCGCGAAGACCGTAACCTATGACTTCGAACGCCTGATGGACGGCGCTAAACTGCTGAAATGTTCAGAGTTTGGTGACGCGATTATCGAAAACATGTAATCAGATTTTTTGATTGTGTGTCGACGGGAGCCAAGTGCTCCCGTTTTTTTTGTCTTTTGTCTCGTGGTTATCAAAATTTTATCAAAACTAGTTAACAAAACTTGTGAGGAATGATGAAGGTTGTTTTGTCCATTTCGATAACGGTTGTTGTGTTGTGTGCGCTTTACGCAGTTCTAAGCTATCAATTAATATTTCCTTTCGAAGGATGGACTCGCGAATCGTTAGGTCAATTTGGCGATTCTTGGGGAGGGTTGACATCGATTTTTTCTGCGGCAGCATTTTGTGGTGTCCTATGGACAATTAAGCTTCAGAAAGACTCTATGATTTATTTAGAAGAAGAATCTAGGAAACAGCATGAATCAGACATAGTAAGAGATTTTGAAAATTCTTTTTTTAATATGGTG